>CANGKZ010000025.1 GCA_947454705.1 Verrucomicrobiota bacterium | reverse complement strand
CGACACCAGGAAGGCTACCCAGCGCTCCGTGAAGTTCGTTCGGTGGTTGAGGCACGCAGTCCGCGAACACCTCACGGAAACCGCCGCCGTGCCCCGTCTCAGCCTTTTACTCGCTTCCCTTTAGTCACCGGCTTCGGACACCAATGGGTTAAAAAGTTGAAGGGTTAAAGGGGAATTCGACGCTGCTGCGAGGGTTTTCTCATTCGTTTGGAGTCCCGTCTTCTGACGGTTCGGGGAGGCGAATGTGAAAATAGCCCAGGCCTTGAGGCCTGGGATTGGGCCTAAACACGGAAAAAGTCCCGCAGGGACGGCAGAAAGACTCCTCTGTCGTCCCTGCGGGACTCGACGACACCCACCGCATCTGAACCCAGGCCTCAAGGCCTGGGCTATTCTCACAACCGATCGCCGAAGGTTCGGGCGGGCGGGTGTGAGATCATTTCGGAGATCGACAGTCATCCCGCGTTTGCAGCCTCCGCCCAACAGCAGAGCCGCGTAAACGCGGGACTCCATACGTGTGAGCGGAACCCGACGTTCCCCTTCAACCCTTCAACTTTTGAACCTTTCAACCGCCGCTTCCGCGGCTCACGGCCTTCCCACTGAGGCGAGCTCGCGGGCCAGTCGGATCGCCGCCGACATGCTCGAAGGATCGGCTTCACCGCGTCCCGCCAGATCGTACGCGGTGCCGTGGTCGGGCGATGTGCGGATAAAGGGAAGCCCCAGCGTCCAGTTCACGCCGCTCTCAAAGGCCACCATCTTCAACGGCACCAACCCCTGGTCGTGGTACATCGCCACCACGGCATCGAATTCTCCCACAAACACGCGATGGAACAGGGTGTCGGCCGAGTGCGGACCGTGGCAGTCGATGCCTTCTGCACGGGCTTGTCGCACCGCCGGCTCGATGATCGTGCCCTCTTCGGTTCCCATCCGACCGCCCTCTCCGGCATGCGGATTGAGTCCGCAGACCGCGATGCGTTGACGATCCAGCCGCAGCCATTGGCAGGACTCGCGCGCGCGACGGATTGCGGAGAGCACCGCTTCGGTGGTGAGGGAAGACGCCACGCGATGCAGCGGCAGATGCGTGGTGGCGAGCACCACGCGGAGCCAGCGCCCGCGGTCGTCGTGCCCGAGCAGCATCATGACTGGATCGGCGACACCCGCGATTTCGGCGAGAAATTCGGTCTGGCCCACGAAGGGAGTTCCGGTGGCGAGGATGGACTGCTTGCTCACCGGGGCGGTGACCATTCCGTGCAATTCGCTCGAAAGACAGAGCCGGGCTCCGACCTCGAGCCAGCGCACGGCGGCCAACGAAGCGCGGGGATCGGCGATCGGCAGATCGAGCGGAAGCGGAACCGGATCGGGGTCGAGCACGTACAACCGGCTGCCGGAACCTTCGGGGGTTTCACGATCCGCCCAGGCGGGTACGGCCCCTTCGAGCCCGAGCAATCCGCAGAAATGATCGGTCACCGCAGCGGTGCCGATCACCACGTACCGAGTGTCGGTGTCGGCCCCGAGCTCGCGGGCGATGGCCTTGAGGGCGACCTCCGGGCCGATGCCGGTGATGTCGCCAAGCGTGACGCCAAGGGTGCGCATGAGGCTCAAACCGATCGGAACCGCGGTCAGTCGGAATTGGGATACGACCCGAGCACCTTCACAAAGCTGCAGTGCTGTCCGAGCAGGGCGATGGCCTTGGCCACCTTGGGCTCCTCGCAGTGTCCGTCGCAATCGACGAAGAAGAAGTACTCCCAAGCCTTCCGCTTGCTGGGACGTGACTCAATCTTGGTCATGTTGATGCGGAACCGGCGGAACGGGGCGAGCGATTTGTGCAGCGCGCCGGCCTCGTCGCGGATGCTGAACATGAGGCTGGTGCGGTCGATCGACTTGCCGCTCGGGGGCGGGCACTGACGGCCGAGCACGAGGAATCGCGTGGCATTGGCCGCGTTGTCCTGGATGTCCTGTTCCAGCACCGGAAGCGAATAGGTGTCGGCCGCGAACACGCCGCAGATGGCGCCGGCGGTCTTCTCCTTGGCCGCGAGCTCGGCGCTGCGGGCGTTGGAGCTGGTCTCGATCAACTCCACGTGCGGGAGCTGCCGTTGGATCCAACCGCGGCACTGCGCGAGCGTCTGCGGATGGACATACAGGCGCTTGATGCCCTCGCGCGGCCCCATGGAAACGAGGCAGTGGCGGATGGGCAGCACGACCTGGGAGACGATCTTGAGGTCGCTCTCCACAAACATGTCGAGCGTGTGGGTGACCACGCCCTCGGTGGAGTTCTCCACGGGCACCACGCCGTAGTCGGCGCGCTGTTTGGACACCTCGTTGAAGACGTCGGCAATGGTCTTTTGCGGCGCGTATTGAAGGCTGGCCCCGAACCGGCGCATCGCGGCCTCGTGCGTGTAGGTCGCCTCGGGTCCGAGGTAGGCGATGGTCAGCGTCTTCTCCAGGGAGAGGGCGCTGGACATGATCTCACGGTAGATCGCCCGGAGGCTCTCCGAAGTGATGGGGCCCTTGTTGAGCTTGGTGACCTTTTGAAACACCGCGCGCTCGCGGTGGGGCGCATAGATTTCCTGACCGGCGCGAAGTTTGATCGCGCCGATTTCCAGCACGTGGCGCGTCCGGTCGTTCAACAGCTTCACGATTTGTGAGTCGAGAGCGTCGATGGCTTGGCGATGTTCCTGCAGGGACATGACCGGTGCAGCATGCCGGGGAAGTGGCGTTCCGCGAAGCCGAAAGAGCGGAGCCTTTGCCCGGACCTGGGAGACTGGCCAATTCGAAACGCAGAGCTTTAACCACAGATGGACACAGATTCACACAGATGGGAGGGACCCGGCGATTGGCCCGTTTCTGAAGCCGCTGCCTTTTTCGCTCTCCTTGATTCGTTACGGCCTCCGCGGTTCGATCTGTGTCCATCCGTGTCCATCTGTGGTTGAATTCTTCTTCCACCGACGGATTTGGGCTAGGGTCGCCGCAATGCAATCGTTGACGCTGCACGCCGAACACGCCGCCCTCGGGGCCACGTTTCTCGCGGTTCAAGACGCCGAGCTGGTGGCCCATTACGGGGATCGACTGGCCGAACACGCGGCGCTGCGTGGAACGGTTGGATTGCTCGACCTCAGCGCGCGCGGACGCTTCTGCCTCACCGGTGCCGACCGCGTTCGCCTGCTCAACGGCCAGGTCACCCAGGACGTCAAAACCCTGCCCGTCTTCGGCGGCTGCCGCGCCGCCTTCTGCAATGCCAAGGGCCGCCTCGTGGCCGAGGCCTTCATCTACGCCCTGAAGGAGGAAATCCTCCTCGATGTCGACCCCGGCACCTCCGCCGCCCTGCTCGCCCGGCTCGAACACCATATCGTGGCCGACGATGTCCAGGTGGTGGACGTGGTCCCGTACTACAACCTGCTGAGCGTGCAGGGACCGCAGTCCGAGGCCCTGATTACGGGCACGGGATGGTTCCCGGAGCTTCCGACCAAGGCGCTTTCCCTCGTGTCCGCCGTCATCGAGGGATGGGGTGAACTTTATTTGGTACGCCGTCCGCGCGGTGCGGCCACCGGGTTTGATCTGTTCGTGCCGATCGATGCCACAGCCGCGGTTTTCAAGGCGTTGCTCGACGCGGTGCGTGCGCTGGGAGGTCGTCCCGCGGGGTTCGAAGCGCTGGAACTGGTGCGAATCGAGGCAGGGATTCCGCGGTTCGGCGTGGACATGGACGAAACCAACCTGCCGCCCGAGGCGGGAATGGATCGCGATGCCATCAGCTATTCCAAGGGCTGCTACACGGGTCAGGAGACCATTGCGCGGATCCGCACCTACGGGCAGGTGACCAAGGCCCTGCGCGGTCTGGCGCTGCCGGCGGATCTCGCGGTGCTGCCGGTGCGTGGGGATCAAATTGTTCGCGAGGGACGCGAGGTGGGAAAGATCACCAGCGCCATCCATTCGCCGGCCTTTGGAAAAAACATCGCCCTCGGCTATGTGCGCAAGGAGTGCAACGCGCCGGGAACCGAACTGCGGGTGAAGACCGCGGCCGGCGCGGAGTTCCCCGTCACGGTGGTGGAACTGCCCTTCCGCTGAAGCGAATCGTCCCCGGGAAACGCGCGGGAATCCGGCCCATCGCGGGCTGTCCGCGCTTTTGGAATTCGGGTAGAGTTCAATCCCATGCGGCCCCTGATGCGATCGCTGTCCTTCTTCCGCGCCGACTGGCCGCGGGGGCTGGCCACGCTTGGCATGCTGGCGGTGAGCACGGGCCTCGGGTTGCTCAAGCCCTGGCCGCTGGCGTGGATCGTGGACTCATTTCTGGGACACCGTCCCCTGCCCGAACCCCTCGCCGCATGGCTCGGGTCGCCCGGATCGCCGCGTCAGCTCACCCTGCTCGTCGCGCTGCTCGCCGCGCTCCATTGGGGACACGCAGGAGCCTCGGCGCTCCAGAATGGATCGATCATCCTCATTGGCCTCCGCGGACTCGCGCGGGTTCGACGCGCCATCTTCGACGGACTCCTGCGCCTCTCGCTGAAACGCCAGCAGAACCTGGAAACGGGCGACCTGATCTACCGCGCCACCTGGGATGCCTGCGCCTTTCAAACCCTGGTACAGCACGGCGTGTTCACCAGCATCGCGGCCTCGGTGGGCGTGGTGTCGATGACCCTGGTGATGATGCAGCTGAACGGCCGGTTGACCCTGGTGGCGCTGGCGACCGTACCCATTTTGGTCTGGGGAATCCGCGGGTTCTCCGCGCGCATGGGACGACTGGCCGGGGAGGCGCAATCGGCCGATGCCGGAATCGCGACTTCCGTGCAGCAGCTGTTGGCGGCGCTGCCGCTGGTGCAGAGCTTCACGCGTGAGCGAAGCGAGGCGGAGCGTTTTCAGCAGCGGACCGAGCGTTCGCTGGCGACGCGCTGGAGCCAGCACCGGACCGAGGTGCTGTACCTCGCCGTGGTTGCGGGAATTCTCGCCGCCGGCACTGCGGCGATTGCCTGGACCGGCGCAACGGAAGTGGCGGCGGGACGCCTCGCCGTGGGGCATTTGCTCGTGTTCCTCGCCTACCTCGGTCAGCTCTACGAACCGCTGAATCAGCTGTCCAACGTCGGGGCCACAGTGTCGGTCGCACGTGCGGGCACGGGCCGGGTTCTGGAATTCCTCGATGCCGCGTCGGGCGGTCCTGCAGAGGGCACGCTGGATTCCTCGCGGGTGGCCGCTCCTCCGGAAATTCGGTTCGAAACGGTTGTCGCAGGATACCGCGAGGGGAATCCGGTCTTGAAGCAGTTCGATCTCACGATTCCGGCGGGTGAAACTGTGGCAATCGTGGGTCCGAGCGGCGCGGGCAAGACCACGCTGTTGAGCCTCGTTTCCCGGTTCCTCGATCCGGATTCGGGCCGGGTGATGTTCGGCGGCGTGGACGTTCGTGAGCTTCGGCTGGAAGCGTTGCGTGTGCTGGTGGCCTGGGTGCCGCAGGAGCCGATTCTGCTGCCGGGCACGGTGGCGGAGAACATTGGTTTCGGACGCGCGGGGGCATCGCGCGAGGAGATTGTATCGGCCGCCCGCGCGGCCCATGCGGATGAATTCATCCAACGCCTTCCCTCCGGATACGACACCCAGGTGGGCGACGGGGCGGCGCGGCTGAGTTCCGGCGAGAAGCAGCGGTTGAATCTCGCCCGCGCCTTTCTGAAACGCGCTCCGGTTCTCCTCCTGGATGAACCGACCAGCGCGCTCGATTCGGAAAGCGAAGCGCTCATTCTGGAGAGTCTGCGCGCGTGGTCGAAGGGACGGACGGTGATGATGGTGGCCCATCGCCTGCGGACCCTCTCGGTGGCGAATCGAATTGTTGTCGTACGCGACGGCACGCTGCTGGAGCAAGGCACGCGGGAGGATTTGGTGGCGCGCGGTGGATATTTTGCAACGGTACTGGAAAACGGATGATTCGCGATCACGCCAGTCGCCGCCCCGGTTGTGCGCAGGCCGCGGCCCTGCTCGCCGGAATGCTTGTTCCATTTTTGATCCACGCGGCCGGCGGTGCCGTTCTGACCGTCGAGGCGATGGCGCAGCGGGCGGAAGTGATTGCCGTGGGAAAAGTGGCCAGCCTGGAAAGCCTGCGCGATTCAACCGGGCATCCGTACACGCGGATCGAGCTCTCCCCGGTCGAGGTGTGGAAGGGCGCGGGCACGAACCGTCTGGTGCTGGCCAGCGGGACGACCGTGCTGGGTGAGCGGTGGGTGCGGGTGGCGGGGGAGCAGCCCTATCGAATGGGCGAGGAGCTGTTGGTGTTTGCCGTGCGGAACGCCGCGGGCGAGGCGGTCGTGCTGGACCCGGTGCAGGCCCGGTTCGCGGTGCATGCCGATGCCAGGACCGGCGAGCGCCACGCGGACAACGGCATTCTGGGAGAGTCGGAATCGGTTCGCACCGCCCAGGTGCGGACCCCTGCGCAGCGCAGGCTCCCGCTGGCACTGCTGCGGCAACGGGTGAAGGCTGCGGTGGATCAAAAATGATCCCTCCGCCTCATGGGTGTTGCGGTGGGACGGGCGTGCGAGGGTGGACCTTGGCGGGATCCTGGATGCTGGATTGAGGATGGTTGAAGGTTGAATCTGGATTTGCATGAACAACGCGAGGAATCGGAATCGGAAGTGGGATATAAAAGGGAATCACGGCGTGCAGTGGAGCTGTGCCCTGACGGCTGCGCTGGCCCTGGCGGGTTCGTGCGCCGCGGGGGTGTACCGGTTCGCGGATAACGGGCTTCCCTTGCGCTGGAACATCGACCGCTATGATCCGGACCTGGCTCCGGACCAGAACCCGGTGACCCTCGCGCTGCGGTATCATCTGATGGCGTCGGGCTGGTCGGCGGCGAACCGGGCGAAGGAGCTGGATGCGATCCGCTCCGCCTTTGCGCAGTGGCAGTCGGTTCCGGGTTGCCGTGTCAAATTTGAGGAGGCGGCAACCGTGGGGTCCGTTTCCGACGTGGACTCCAACGATTTCAAGAACACGGTGGTCTGGCTTTCGGGGAACCGACTCATCAACCAGGGCCACACGTTTCTTGGCGCCACCTCGACGGGGATCACGGTGTTGACCGGGTCGGTCACCGACGAGTTCATCGCGGAGGCGGACATTGTCCTGAACGCGAGTCTGGAGTGGACGACCGATCCTGATTCAACCTCGGGCAGCGCGTTCTCGGTGGAATCGGTGGCGCTTCACGAGATCGGGCATCTCCTCGGTCTAAACCACTCCCCGGCCGGCGGGTCCACCCTCTTCTTTACCACGGCCACCGGCTCGTCGAGCACGGCGGGGCTGTCTCTGGACGATACGACTGCGATTCTTTCCCAGTACGGCGATCCGGCAGTGCTTAGGCAACGGTCCACTCTTAAGGGGTCGGTCCTGGTTGGAAGCACGCCGGTCCTGGGGGCCATTGTCACATTGGAGGATGGGTCCGGCGCGCTGGTGGCATCGACAGTAAGCCGCGCGAATGGGGCCTACGAGCTGGTCGGTCTTCCTCCTGGCCCGGGCGTGGTGCGGGTGACTCCCCTGGATCCCGCCGGCCCCAGTCGGCTCGTGGGCGGTGCGGAGTTGGACACCTCCGAACGGCTGGAGTACCAGAACGCGAACACCGGATTTCTTCCCGTACCGGATCAGCCGATCACGCTGGCCGCAGGGGGGACGCTGGTGAAGAACTTCACGGTGACCAACGGGGTGCCGCCGTTCCGCATTGGCAAGACGCGTCTGGCCTTGACGCCGTCGGACCGCACCAGCGGCAGCTACACCGTCCAGTTGAATCCCGGCCAGACGAATGCGTGGGTGGGGGTGTATGTCCCGAACTTCACGGCGTCGTCGGCCCAGCTCCGCATCACCGGGGGAGGGTTGACCATCGGAACCGTCGTGGTGGTGCCGAATGCGCTCGCAGGCATGGCGTTGATCCAGGCCCCGGTGGATGTAGCCCCGAACGCCACCCCGGGAATCCGCAGCATCTCAGTCACCGCCGCCGGCTACACGGCCTGGGCCAACGGGTTTCTGGAGGTTCTTCCCACGGTTCCAGACTTTAATTTCGACGGCCTGGACGATCGGTTCCAGCGCCGGTACTGGTCCCCGTTCACCCGGGCCGAGTCGGCCCCGAATGCGGATCCCGATGGCGACGGCTTTGTGAACCGGCGGGAATACGCGATGGGCAGCGACCCCACCACCGCCGCTTCGGTCAACTACCGGATCACCCGTGTCAAACTGGACGCCACCGGAACCACCGTGACCTGGGAGTGTGCCCCGGGACGTAAGTATCAGGTGTATCGTCGAGCATCGCTCGGGGGGGCCATCGCCTGGATTCCGGTGGGTGCCCCGGTGACGGCGTCCGGGGAGACCGCTCAATTCCTCGACACCACTCCCGCTGAAACGCTTGGATTTTACCAGATTCGGGACGCTCAATGAGTCCGCTTCCGCGGGCAACGGAGGGCATTTCCAAAATAGATACGCTCCTAAGGGTTCGTTGCTCCTAGGAAAGATCTCCTGCATGCTTCGCGGATCGTTGTGCACGGCCAATTGACCAAGTGGAGCGATTCGTCGCGGAATCCGGGAACCCGGGTCTGGGTTTCAGGATGGGTGCGGCGTCTGTTTCCGTGGAACGGGGCCGGGCGGGGGTTGGGCATTTTGTGCCTGCTGGGATGCGCGGAATCGGCAGGCCGGGCCCAAAGTTTTTTCAATCCCTTTTCCGATGCCGGGGCGACGACTCCTTTTCCTGCCTTTCCTGCGAATGGCTTCAATGAGTTGCCCGGAACGGATGGGAATGCCGGCGACAATTTCCTGATCCAGCAGGGGATGCCTTATAATCCCGTGGTGGCGCGGGGGGCGCCGCGTCGGTACCGGATGAAGCTGGGCAGGGCCACGGCAAGCATTGGCGCCGGGGTCTCGATGACCTACACCGACAATGGCAACCTGGTGGGGGACGGATCCGGTGCGTCATCGGAGGGCGACTTCGCGGTCGCCACCAGTTTGAGCATTGGCCTGGGAATGCCGCTCGATCGTGAGAACTCGCTCCAGTTGAACGTCGGCCTCGGCTACGTCCATCATTTCAACCAGAACATTCCGGACCAAATCACCATCTCCCCGGCCTCGGCTTGGGATTATCAAACAACGCTCGGTCCGGTGAGGCTTACGATTTACGACCGGATCGCCACGCCGGGAAATGTCGGGACCTCTCCGCAGCTCTCGGGTACGGGATCGTATACGTCCGTCGATTTTCGTCGTTTCAGTAATGATGCAGGGTTCTCGGCCTCCCTGCCCCAGGGCAAATCGACCACCATCTCGATGGGATACTCCCTGAACACGGATGTGGGCATGGGGGACGCCTTCTCGCAGCAGGATCACCTGACCCACAGCGTGAGCCTGGCGCTGTTCGAGCGGCTCGACCGGCGTTGGACGGTGGGGCTTTCGAGTTCGGCCTACCTCAACCAGTTCTTTCAGCGATTCCAGAATGATTCGAAGGGATATGGGGTGGGTCCGACCCTGACCTGGCAGCCGAATCGAAGGTTCAACGTCAGCGCCTCCACCCGGTATTCGGTCGGCTATTCGCAGGCAACCGGCGTGGTGGCCGACACCCATGGCTTCGCTGGCGTCACCTACGATTTGAGCATTGAGAATTACCTCAGCCGCCAGGTTTCCCATGGCATCAGCGGAGGCAGTCATGTCGATCTCGGCATCGGAAGCAATTTTGCCAAGACGCTTAGCGCGAACTATCATTTAAGCTGGCGAGTCACCAACAAGATCCCGTTAACGTTCATGGCGATCTACACCGATACCGCTCAAACCGGCATCGGGTACGATTTTCGCCCGATCCCGGACGGGGCGTTGTTTGTCTCCGGAGCGACTCCGCAGCTCCTGACCGCGAACGGGCTGATTCCGTTGCCGCCCGGGACGTTGCTCACGCCGGACGGGCTGCTGGCCGAGCCGCATGCGCCGGAACATTCGAGGATGGTGAACCTTTCCTGGAGCACCTCCTATCAGTTCACGGATAACCTCAGCGCGGGCTTGTCTTATTCCCATGGAATTCGACTCTCAAACTTAACCGGACACGGATATTCGTTGAACACAGTTACGCTCTCACTTTCTTACCAGTTTTGACCGATACCCGATAAAACGCATGCGAACCGTCCTTCTAACCCTGGTGGTTGCCGGAGCACTTCTCGCCCGGGGGGCTGATGCTGCCGCGCCGGCTGCGCCTGTCGTGGCGCCGTCAAAGCCCGCCGCCGGGGGGGCAGCCGCCGAGGGAACCAACAGCACGGGAAAACCGGCGAAGGAATATCTGAGCACCACCGTCGTGGACCCGGAGTCCCGGGAGCTGAAACCCCGCGACGGGTTTCGTTTCAGCATCGACGAGGATCCGCCCTCAGCCCAGGGCGGTGGATCGCTGGATTCCATGGTGTTTGTCTCCGATGGCGGGGAGGCCATGTTTCCGGTGTCCCGATCGAGCTCGGTTTATGTGAAGGTGAATGTGGCCGGTCGAAAAATCGCCGAGGTCCGCAAGGAGCTCAAGGAACGGCTGGATCAGGACTATTACAAAAACAGCACGATCCATCTCGACCTCGTTCAGGTGAATCGCGGCGGCGCAGTGGATCAGACCGCCCGCGTGACGTTCTACGGGGAAATGTCCGGGGCGGTGGCCATCAACGAAGGCGAACAGTTGACCATTTCTGAGGCAGTCCTTCGCGTGGGTCGAAGCGAATTTGCAGACCTGAGGAAGGTTAAGATCCACCGTTTGGACAAGGAAACCGGACGGGACAACATCATCGTCGTGGACGTTGAAAAAATCCTCAAGAAGGGCGACCGGCGCGATGACAAGGTATTGCAGGCAGGTGACCGGGTTGAAGTGCGAGAAAAGGGGCTGTTCTAGCCCGATCTGAGACCCACCCCATGAAAACCCCTTTCTCATCCTACTCCGCGCCGCTTCCGGGCTACGGCACGTCGTTGATCGATCGGATCAACATCTACCTCCATTTCCGAAGGTATTTCAAAATCATCACCGAACGCTGGCTGTTGCTGGCGACGTTTACGGTGGCGGGCACCGGCATCGGCGTGTGGCTTGCAGTGACCAAGCCCAGCACGTATCGCTCCGTTTCCACGCTCAGCACTCCGCAAAAGATCACCGTCGGCGGCAGTGGCAGCATTCAGGAGGGACCGACCTCGGCGGACAGCGTCCTCAACCTGATGATTCAGGAAGTGGTGATTCAGCGAACGCTCGGAAAACTTCAGGAAGGCCGGGAAAACACCAACAAGCTGGTGCGTCCGCAGCTCGATGCGCGTCAGGGCCCGGGCGGAACGTTTCTGATGTCGGTGACCAGCACCAACTGGGACTATGCCCAGCAGTTTGCCGCCGCCTGGGCGCATGAGTTCACGGATTTCGCCAAGCAGCAGCGCAAGAATCAGATCAACAACAGCCAGGCGCAAAATACGCAGCAGATCCTGAGTTTCGGACGTAAGCTCGAGCAGGCCCAGCAGGCGTTGGATGACTTCCAGCGGAAGAACAACATCGCGAGCCTCGAAGACGCCGGCATCTCCGCGCAGCGCAACCTCGAACGCAAGAGCGCCGAGTACGATCAGCTGATCCTCGAGATCAAGCTCTACGAGAACATCAAGGTGGAGGACCTCGCCGCCCGTGGTGGCATCGGAAGCCTTGGTGCCTCGAACGTGGAGAAACCCAGGGCCCGGAACAACAAGACCGATGACTCCAACGATTCCAGTGATTCGAGCGACCGCTTCAGTTCCGGCTCCCGGTATCCGGAGTTGATCCGTGAGGTCCGGTCAAGGGAGCGGCAGATCGCCCTCTGGAGCGAGAAGCTCAAGGAGAAGCATCCCTACATGATCGATCTCCGCCGCCAGACCAACGAGCTTCAGGGTCGCATCAAGGATGATCTTGAGCTTGTCGCCCGTGCGCGTGATGCGCAGGTGGAGGCCCTCCGGCAGCGCGCCCAGGGCTATCCGAAGCTGATTGATGAACTCAAGGAGCAGGTTCTCGAATCCAACTCCCTGCGCATCGAGTTTCAACGCCTCCAGCAGGAGGAAGCCCGCATCAAGCAGGGACTCGACGAGCTCAACCAGCAGGAGCTCCAAATGTCCCGATTCGGCCTGGAGGAAGAGCAGTTCCAGATCATCCAGGCCGGCGGCGGCAGCGCCTCGCCGGTCGGCCCGAACCGCCCCTACATCATCGGATCCGGAGCGGGTATTGGGTTTATTCTCGCGGCGACAATCATCTTCATTTTGCACCGGCTCGATGACCGTCTGGAAAGCCCGGAGGAAATCGAATCCAAGCTGGAAGAGCCCATTTTGGGACAGCTCCCCGAGGTGGACAAGAAGCACTACACCGAAGGCTACCTCCTGCTCAGCCGCATGAAGGCGCACACGATGTTCGCGGAATCCCTCCGCGGCGTCCGTTCGTCGCTCCTGCTCAGCCCCGAGGGCAGCAGCAAGCGCATGCTCGCCGTCACGTCGGCCGTGCCCGGTGACGGCAAGACCACCTTCACCGCGAACTTCGCCATCACCCTCGCCAACGCGGGCAACAAGACGCTCCTGATCGACGCCGATCTTCGCCGCGGCAACGTCCACGGCTATTTCGAACAGCCGCTCGAAGGCGGCCTCGCCGAAGTGCTCCAGGGCAAGCTCTCGATCAAGGAAGCCACCCGCGAGACCGGCATCAACAACCTGTACTTCATCCGCGCCGGTGAACGTCCGTCGAATCCGAGCGAACTCCTCATCGGACCCAGCACGAAGGAACTGGTGAAGGATCTCCGCGCGGAGTTCGATTACGTCATCTTCGACTGCCCGCCGTTGACCGCCATCGATGACACGTTCTCGGTCGCCACCTTCCTCGACGGTCTCTTCTTCGTCGTGCGTGCCGGGCGTACCTCCATCCGCTTCGCGCGAATGGGCATCAACACGATCCATCAACGCGGTGCCCCAATCCTGGGCCTGATCGTCAATGGCGTGCCGATCGACAATCCGTACTACTACTACACGACGTACTACTACGCGTCGTACTACCACCGTCCGCTCACCCCGGATCAGTCGGTCTATCCCGATGCCAAGAGCCAGGGCGAGGCCGATGCCGCCGGTCGGCTGCCGTCGCAGCCCGCAGATTCGAAGACCATCAACGTCGATGCCAAGGTGACCGAGGCCAAAGACGCGGAGGTCGCGGGAACTGGTGGCAAGCCGTCGGACAAGAAAGCCTGATCTCCCGGCAGGACGACGAGCGCTCCAGGGCGCCCTTCGCTCTCATCCCACGCCCGCGCCGGCTCACGCGGCTGCGTGGAGTGCGTTCCAAAGCATCATCATCGCCTGCTGGGCGGTGAGGTACTTGAAGGTCTCGCGATCGAACGCGTTGACCTTGCGTTGCGCCACCACGCCTCCGGGTCCGGCGACCGCCATGAACACCAGCCCCACTGGCTTGTTCGCCGTGGCTCCGGTCGGGCCGGCGATGCCCGTCACCGCGATCGCATAATCCGTCCCCGCCCGGGCGCGCGCGCCCGCGGCCATTTCGACTGCTGTCTCCTCACTCACGGCCCCGTGTGCGGTCAGCGTGGCCTCCTGAACCCCGAGGTCGCGAACCTTGGATTCGTTGGAATAGGTCACGTATCCGGCAAGCAACACCGCCGAGGCACCGGAGATGTTCGTGATTCGATTCGCGATGTGTCCCCCGGTACAAGATTCGGCGAGGGCCAGGGTGAGTCCGCGCTTCCGGAATTCATTCACCAGCACCGATTCCAGAACATCGTCCTCCACTCCAAACACATTGCTTCCCACCAACCGGCGCGTGATCGCCTCGGCCTCGGCCACCCGTTCCGCCGCGCCCTTGCCGCGGGCCACGAACCGGACATCCACCTCGCCGACCCGCGCGCAATAACCGAGCTCCATGCCGGCATCCACCAGGGGTTGCAGCGGATCGTTGATGCGCTCCTCCATCGAGGATTCGCCGATGCCGGTGGTCTTGAGCGTGCGACAGACGAACTCCTCCTCCCGCGGAAACCATCGGCTCAGCAGCGGTACCACGAGCTCGTTGAACATCGGTCGAAGCTCGCGCGGCGGTCCGGGAAGCATGACCAATCTTGATACTTGGCCGCCGGGTCGGAACGGATTGGGATCCACCGTCATGGCCAGCCCCGGCGCGGTGCCGTGATGATTCGGAATCACCTCGGCGCCCTCGGGCACCATGGTTTCGACCCGCGTTCTCGGGGGAACCGTGAGTCTCCGGCCGGCGAAATAGCGCGCGATGTTTTCCGCCACCGACGCGTCCGGATGCAGCGGACGCTGGAGCAGCGCGGCGATGCGCTCGCGTGTGAGATCGTCGCACGTGGGACCGAGTCCGCCGGTGGTGATCACCAGGTCGGCGCGGCTGAGACCGTCACGAACCGCGGCTTCGATCGACTCCCCCGTGTCCGGCACCGCCACCTGACGGGTGACGGAATACCCCAGGTCGGTCAGACGGCGGCACAGCCACTGCTGGTGCGTGTTGAGGATTTTTCCAAACAACAACTCGGAGCCGGTATTGATCAATTCGACGGTCACGCCGCCA
Source organism: Verrucomicrobiota bacterium (assembly GCA_947454705.1). Lineage (GTDB taxonomy): Bacteria > Verrucomicrobiota > Verrucomicrobiia > Limisphaerales > UBA9464 > CAIVQB01. Next base: position 62,355 of record CANGKZ010000025.1, on the reverse strand, counting down.
CCCTACGGCACGCCTCCCCATTGGCAAACAAGGGACGGGGAGTCCAGAGTCGAAAGTCCAAAGCCCAAAGTCGATGGCCCCCGCGAGTGGACGATGTCGGAAAGGCGGGGCGGACTACCGATTTTGGATTCGGTACAAGTGTTCCGCGGTGCGGATGAAGAGCGCGGAATCCGTCACGGCGTAGGTGGCCAGACTGCGTTCGCCGAGGTCGTTCTTGCCGAGGAGTTCGAAGGTCTTTCCGGGCTTCACCACGAAGCCGACGCCGGATTCATTTTGAAAATAAATCCGTCCATCCGCGAACACGGGCGAGGCGGAGAAGTCGCCACCGAGGCGCTCGCTCCAGTGAACCGTGCCGGTGCGCGCATCCACGCAGGAGGCGATTCCGGCATCGGAAACGAAATACAATTCATCGCCCACGAGCAGGAGCGAAGGCGTGTTTGGCGCGCCCTTGGCGGTCTTCCAGGCGACGTTGGAATCGGTGAGATCCCCGGTGCCGCCGGGCTTCACCGCGTACACCAGCGGATGATCGTAGCCGGTGCCGATGAAGAGCAGGCCGTGTCCGTACACCGGTTGCGGGATGACCGAATATCCCTCGCCATATCGAACGCGCCAGAGTTCGTGTCCATCCGCGGGATCATACGCGCAGACCGCACCACTGCCCGGGCTGATGATCTGACGTTTGCCCTCCACCGTGATCGCCTGCGCGGTGCTGAAGGAGAATTTGTTTTTCGAGGGCGTAACGCGCGCGGTCTTCCACGCCACCTCACCCGTCTTGCGCTTGAGCGCGACCACAAACGGATCGCGGCCGCCATCGCAACTGAAGAACAACAGATCTCCCACGATCAGGGGCGAACCGCCATTGCCGTGGATCGGTGTGTAATGAAGCGACTCCTGCCGCCAGAGCACCTTGCCCTTGAGATCCAGCGCCGCGGTGCCCATGTGGCCGAAGTGCACATAGACCACGCCCTCGGCGACCACCGGGGTCGGGCTCGCATGACCGTTCTTGCCGTGGATGCTGGGCGATTTCGCGGTGTCCTCCTGAAAGAGTTCCACGTTCCACAGAATTGCGCCCGACGTTGCATCGAGTTGCAGCGCGCGAAGAGAGAGCGTCTTGGTTTCATCCACGGGCACGGCGGTGGTGAGGTACACCTTTCCGTTCGACACCACCGGGGAGGACCATCCGGATCCCGGGATGGCGGTTTTCCACGCGACATTCTCGGTGGCCGACCACTTCACGGGGACGTGGGTGGCGGTCGAATGACCATCGCGGGTCGGCCCGCGGAACTCCGCCCAATCGGCGCCGAGGCAGTTCATTCCAAGCGCGACTGCAAGCAACGGGAGGAGTCGGAAACGCATGAGTTCAGCATGCCCAAGGACCGTAGCCCGGTGCCAGAAAAGAACGGCGATGCGGAAGCGATGCGGAAGTTGAAGGGTTGAAACGTTGAAGGGTTGAAGGGGAATGCGCCGTTTTCGCGAGTGCGCCCTCACTCGTTTGGAGTCCCGTCTTCAGACGGTTCGGGGAGGCCTGTATGAGGCCACACGAGAGATTGAATTCTGCCCCTCCGTCAGACTTCCCGTCCAACAGCAGAGCCGCGTAAACGCGGTACTCCATACGAGTACGCGCGATCCGCTTCCCACCCCTTCAACGCCTCAACGTTTCAACCCTTCAACTTCGAGCTTCCAAGCCCCGGCTTGCTGGGTCGGCCCCCTGCGGGTACTTCCTGTTCGATGTCTCGCCGCTTTTACCCATGCCTGATCCTGGCTTTGTCATGCGTCGCCGGAGTCTTCTGCATGCGGGCCGATCCGCCGGCGTTTCCCGAGGATCCTGCCGCCTCTCAGGAACGCACCAGTTTCCAAACTTCCAAGCCGTGGAGTCCGGACGGAAATCTTCGGGCCGATGTGGCCATGGTGTACGGACTCGGCCCCACCATGCCGGATCGCGTGAAAAGCTGGCGGGATCGCGGTTATCGCGTGCATCTCATGACCGGAGTCTCGTGGGGGGAATACCAGGATTACCTCTACGGCCGCTTTGACGGCGTGAACCACGTGGACAATGCGCAGACCGATCGCCGCGGTCGCGTGATCAGTCACGGCGGGGACGTGTACTACATGTGTCCCGCGGAGAATTTCGGGAAGTTTCTCTGCGTTGGCGTGCAGCGGGCGCTCGATGCCGGCGTGGAGGCCGTTCATTTGGAGGAGCCGGAATTCTGGGCCCGTGCCGGATATTCCGAGGGATTCAAGCGCGAGTGGCAGTCGTACTACCACGAGCCCTGGCAGCCGCCGCACGAGAGCGTCGACGGCCAATGGCGCGCGTCCAAGCTGAAGTACTTCCTCTACCGCCGCGCCCTGCAACAGGTGTTCGACCACGTTCAGGCGTTCAATCAGCGCACTGGCAAAAAGGTTCGCTGCTACGTCCCGACCCACAGCCTCATCAACTACGCGCACTGGTGCATCGTCAGTCCCGAGTCGAGCCTGGCGAAGCTCGCTGGATGCGATGGATACATTGCGCAGGTGTGGACCGGCACCTCGCGGACGCCGAATCACTTCCGCGGCGTGCGCAAGGAACGCACCTTTGAAACCGCGTTCTTGGAATACGGCGCGATGCAGAATCTGGTGCGGGCCACCGGCCGATCGGTCTGGTACCTGAACGATCCGATCGAGGACAACCCCGGCCACGACTGGACCGATTACCGCACCAATTGGGAATCCACGCTGGTGGCCTCTCTCCTCCAGCCCGACGTCTGGCAGTACGAGGTTGCCCCGTGGCCGGAGCGAATCTTCGGCGGGAAGTATCCCCGGACGGCGAAGCCGGAGGATCGCAAATCCATTCCCCCCGAATACGCCACGGAACTTCAGGTCGTCATGCAGGCGTTGGCCGACATGCGCCAGCCCAAGGTCCAGTGGGACAGCGGCACCCGCGGCATTGGCGTGCTGATCAGCGATTCCATGATGTTCCAGCGTGAGCAGCCGACACCAAGTGATCCCAACATGGCGCAGTTCTACGGGCTTACGCTCCCGCTGGTGAAGCGCGGCATTCCGGTGACGCCCGTTCAGTTGGAGAACGTGATGCTCCCCGGATTTCTCGAAGGCCAGCGCGTGCTGGTGCTCTCGTATCAGGGGCAAAAACCGCTTTCCGCCGACGTGCATCCCCCGCTCGCGGCGTGGGTTCGACGCGGCGGCGTGCTGGTGGTCGTGGATGACGACTCCGATCCGTACAACCGCGTTCGCGAATGGTGGAATCACGAGGGCGGCGATCGCACGATCCCGCGTCAGCACCTCTTCACGGAGCTGGGTCTCAAGGACGAGGCGTTCGCGACGGGAGATCTGCCCACCCAGCGCGTGGGCAAGGGGGCCGTGATGTGGGTGCGCGAAACGCCGGTCCGGTTTGCACTCAGCCGTGAGGCGGATGCGCGATTGACCGACATCTACCGCGCCGCTGCGAAGCGTGCGGGACTCACATGGACCGAGACCGCGCACCTGGCGATTCGCCGCGGACCGTACGTCATCGGCGGCGGACTCGATGAATCCATTCCCGGCGCGCCGAAGGTGCTGAAAGGGCGCTTCGTGAACCTCTTCGATCCCGAGCTGCGTGTGCAGCGCAACGTGGCGTTGAATCCAGGAGCCCGTGTGTTCCTGCTCGATCTGGATGCGGTGAGTTCGAAACAACCTCGATTGCTGGCATCGGCCGCGAAGGCCCTGCCGCGGCCCGTTGCCGGGAACGTGAGATCGTGGACGGTCGAAGGCGTCGGCAACACGCCGGCCGTGTTCCTGTTCTCCGCTGCCAGGGCACCAAAATCGGTACGCCTCGATCACGTCGGCCTGGACACGGTTCACTTCGATCCTGCCGAGGGGCTCCTCCACGTGCGTTTCCCGAACGAGTCGCGCCCGCGGATTCTGGAACTGGAATTCTAACGGCGCGGAGACGCGGAGACGCGGAGGCACACAAGGGAATGCTCGGAAGCGCGTCCTGCCTCTGAAAGCGCCAGAGGACTGGCGCACTCCATGACGCTGTCGCGACTCCGTTCCCCGCGCGGCGATCTCCGCCAGGTCTTGGACTGCGGTAGTCCTCTACCGCTTTCAACGGAGCCAACGCCGCTCAAGGGAAAACCGTCGTGGAACCAACAGAGCAAAATCGATGAGGACCTCCACTTCCCCCTTAAACCCTTCAACCTCCACTCCCCCCTACTCCGCGAGCGCCTCAATCAAGTCACGCAGATCGAGCGGCGAAATCAGATCGCCGAGTCCCTCGGGCATGGAGGAGGGGCCGCGTTGACGCGACATCACGTCGGATTTCAGAACCTTCACCAGTCCGTCCTCGGCGGTTTGCACCACCAGCTCGGTCACCGACTCCGACTTCAGCATGCCGCTGACTTCCGATCCGCCCTTGCGGGTGAGGACGACGTTCTCGAAGCCCTGGGCGATCTGCGCATTTGGCTGAAGGATCGATTCCAGCACGTACTCGCGTCCCCGGGTTTTCCCAATGCCCGCGAGCTCCGGTCCCACGTCGCCGCCTTCGCCCTTCAGCTTGTGACAGCGGAAGCAGGCGAGGTCCTGTCGTTCGACGAACACCTTGCGTCCACGCGCCGCGTTGCCGCCCTGAAGTGCGGGACGAAGGGCTGCGAAAGGATCCGTCTTCGAAAGCGTGTTGGTCCAGGCGGTCAACGGCAGCTTCGCAGCGCGGGCCGCTTCGATCACATCGAGCTGCAGCGCCGGCTCCACCTGATCTGCGATCAATCGTTGCACCCATTCGCCCAACACGGCGCGAGCCTGCGCGTCGGACGAAGCACCCAGATCGGCGAGCGCCGATTGCCGCTCCGCCACGCCGCCCTGGCGCAGCACAGCGATGCGTTCCGCGATTACAACCGGCCGGCTCGCGGCGAGGAGACGCGCCGCTTCGGTGCGTACCAAAGGTGATGCATGGGTGCGAAGGGATTCCAGCCGCGGAGCGAGTCCATCGACGTGCAGGGCCGCTCCGGATTGGGAGGCTGCGATCACCACAGGTATTGAGGCGTCGGACAGGAAGGAATCCATCCTGCGTGCGAGCGCCACGCGCGCGGGGGCGGGATTGCGTGACGCAATGGGACGAATGAGCCCCACCACCTTGTCGCGTCGGGAAGGAGCACCCCATTCACCGAGGGCTTCGAGGGCTTCCACGCGCACGTTCTCCGGCGCATTGGTGCGCGATGCCAGCGATGCCAGCGCGGCGGCATCGGAGTCGCCGCCCATTCGCAGTGCCGCGTTCACGGCGCGACGCAGCACCCAGGTGCTCCATTCATCGCGGGTAAAGTTGAGACCCCGCGGCCAGGGTTCGCGCTGGCTGGGCAGCGATTCCAGACCTTCGGTGGCAATCCGCGCGACTTCGAGCATCGCCTTGTCCACTGGGGCGTCGTGGATGGCACGAACCGCTTCGAGGGCAATTTGCGGATCGCGGTCCTTGAGAAACGGGACCAAGCCAAGTGACCCGAGCTTTCGACCCGCTACCACGGCGGCGAGGCGCAGGGGCGCGGATGGATTCTTCGCAAACTCGCGAAGCCGCGTGGCCTGCATCGTCGGAGAATTCGCCATGCGGCAATAGCGTTCGATCTGCCGGACCAGCGCATGATGCAGCACCGGGTCGTTGCCCATGTCGGCGGGAATGAGTCTCCAAGTGTCGTCCGAGTGCGCATCGCCCGGACGGCCGTCGAGTTGCATCCGGCGTCGGACGCTGTCCTTGAGCTTTGCGACCCACACCGGCCGTTCCGGGTAGGCGGTGTAGTCCCCCATGAACGCGGTGAGCGCTTCGACCGCAGCCGCACGAACGCGCGGGGACGGATCGCTCAGCATTCCGGCGAGGACCGGGCTCGCATTGCCAAAACGGAGACGTCCGAAAAACAACGCCGCCTGCGTGCGAAGTTCCGCATCGGATTCATCAAGCAATCCCAGGAGACGGATCAGTTGTTCAGGAGGTTTGGAGTTCCGATGAATCTGCTCCAAGGCCCACAGCGCATGCCATCGAGGAAGGCTGGGGCCATCGGCTTCGGCCAGATTGATCAACGCATCGACCGCTTTCCCGCCGCGCGATGCGAGCTCCCACTGCGCTTCGAGCCGGACGCGTTGATCGCGATGCCCGAGCAGTGCAATCAGGGCGGGCTCGGTTCGGGCCGTCATGCCTTCGGCGAGCAGCTTCGCGGTTTCGGCGATGAGTGGATCGTGATCGAGCGCGGGATCGGAAATCTTCCACAGGCGTCCCTTGCCGGTCTTTTCCCAACCCTCCACCCAGTCCGCCACCACCACGCCTCCGCCGGGCGGAAACGCGACATCCACGGGCGACAAATCCCAGAGCAGTTTTCCGGTGCGGTTGGCCGCGGAATTGTCTTCGAGCCATTTCCACGAACCGCCCGCTGCCGGATCCTGCGCGACGCGGAAGAACGCGCCGTCGGGCTCGACGGTGAAGGTCCGGACGCCGCCCGGAAAATCGGCCATGAAGAAGTGCCGGTCGTAACGCGCGGGCAATCCGGTGCCGGGATAATGGGCAATTCCCGCGGGACCGTGTCCGACATGCGCCACGGGCGGGACGAGATACGCCGCAGAATTGCTCTCCCGCGTGTGCCAGAGGCGTTCGGAATTCCAGGCCCCCATTTTGGGAAGCCATTGCCATCCGATGCTCCATCCGTAGTCCGCCCCCTCCAGCACCAGCGTCCAGCGCGCCTTGTCTCCGCCATCGCCGTTGTTGTCCCCGGTCCAGAGATTGCCGGCATCGTCGAAGCACAGCTCCTGTGGATTTCGGAGACCGCGGGCGTAAAGATCAAGCTTGGTACCGTCCGGCTCGCAGCGGAAAATTGCTCCACTGTCGGGGAGGTGGATCACGCGTCCCTCGCGGTTGGTCACCGAGGTGCCGCGGTCGGCGATGGAGAAATAGATCCGGCCATCCGGTCCCTTGATGAGTCCGTGGAGATCGTGTCCGCCAAACGCCACATGCACTCCGAAGCCGTGGAGCAGCCGATCCCGAGTGGCCGCCGTCGTCGGCAACTTCGCATCGGCTGCCGGCATGCGCCACAGATCGGGAATGCAGGTGAACCAAATTTGATTCCCCTGCGCGAGCACACCCGCGGCCACGCCGCTCACCCGCGTGTTAAAGCCGTCGGCGTACACGATCGACCGGTCGGCATGACCCGAATTCGATCCATCCCAGACCAGCCGGATGCGCTCCGATTCCACCTCGAGGTCGCGTCCGTCGATCACGCCATCGCGATTGAAATCAGTGAACGCCCCCGGACGTGCCGGGGCCGCGGCGGCGAGGAAGGCGCGGTTGGTGGCGAGCATTCCACTGAGGAACTGCTCTCGCTGTTCGACCGACCGCAGGGCGAGATCGTCTTCCACCCAGTCCTTGAAATTCCGGATGTCGAACACGCTCGTTCGACGCCGCCCGGTCTCCACCACATAGGCGCGTCCGAGGGAATCGAAGCCGAAGCTGGTGATGTTCTGCACCAGCGGTTCACCGGCCCAGAGGGAGAGCTTGAGCCCGGGGGCGACCTTCAGCCGCGACATCGCGGCGGTCGCGTCGGCAGACGCGACCTTCGTCACCCCCGCGGCTCCCGGGTCGGAGCCGGGCTGGGGATCGGCGAGGCCGATGCACGACATCCACACCGGCAGCGACTTCAGGAGGCACGATCGGATCGCACGAGCTGGAAAACGGGTCACCTCGAGATCCTATCCGACCCGACCCGCAGGTCACGCCCGGAGAAGCGCGTGTCGGTGGGTGTTGCGATTCACCGCAGCGATCCCTTGGTGACTTTGGATGGCGGCGTCTGCCGACTGACCACACGTCGGAGCCAGGGGTAAAGCACGGGCAACAACGAGGGCAGAATCAGGAGCGTCTGGAACCAAAAGATATTCCGGGTGATCCAGTTTCCGGCCTGGAAGAATCGCGAATCGGCGAACCACTGGCGGGCGATGGCGTCGTTGACATGCAGCGCCTCGGCCTTGCCGCCCACGGCGAGTTCGTGGGCGATGGCCATTCCACCGTTGGCCGCATATTCGGCGATCGCTAGCCCGCCCTGCGCGGCATACGATGCGATGGCCATTCCACCGATCGCCATGTGCCCCAGCGCGACTCCCCCGAAGGCCCAGTATCCAAGGCTCGCGCCCCCGAAGGCCATTCCGCCTGCCACGAGTCCTCCGGCCGACAACGCCCCCAGCGAGATCCCGCCAAAGCTGAAGGTGCCCACCGAAATGCCTCCGATCGAAACCAGCAACCCGATGGAAAAATCACCGAGCGCGATCCACCCGATCGCTGGCCGTCCCCGAAACGCTCCCTGATTCCAGCGGATGGAAATCCACGGAATGCCCAGGAATCGGGCCGGAGAATCCCAAACGATGGCGTTGGCGCGAATGGGTTGAACGGCGGAGCCGGTCTGCGTGACCGCAGCCAGGCGACCCCATCGACGATTCATCGCGAGAGTGAGCCCCGTGATGCCGAGGGTGAAAGTGAAGCAGGCCACCAGGGTCCAGACCATGGCACCTGCCCAATCCGTGGTGGTCATCGACAGCGCCCCGTGCAGGGTCAGTGCGAATCCTGCGGTTACCAGCAGCACCATGAGCATCGTGATCCGGTAGGAGCGAACGATGAAGTGCCGCTCCTGCTCCGATCCGGCCCGATCGAGTCCCGCGCGAAATCCCAGATACCCGCCAAGCAACCCCAGAAGCGGGCCGGCTGCGATCGTGGCGAATGCAATCAGCGAAGTTCCCTTGGCTGCGGCCGCCACACCCTTCGCCGCCGCTGCAGAACCACCGGCAAACGCCGCAGCCCGCGCGGTCTCGGTGCCAAGCCCGGGCAGCGACGACAACACCGCCGCGGTGAACACCGCACCAGGAATGGTCCGCGTGAGCACCCCCTCGATGGTGCGGGTGACTTCATCGCGGAGCATGGAGCGTCCGCGCGACAACCGCTGCCGCACCGCTTCCTCGCTCAAATCGAGGGCCGCAGCCACGCGTGGAATGGAGTGCCCCTCGCGGTAGAACAGGATCAACGGCTCACGATACAACTCCGGCAATCGCTCCAACGCCGACCACACCACGGTGGATTCCTCGTGCGACACGGCGAACTCCGCAGGATCGGGCAACTCGGACACGTGCGCGTCGAGTTGGGTCTCCGGCTCCGCGCCGTGAACCGGTTGACGCCGGAGACGCCGTCGCGCATTGGCCGACAGATTTCTCGCGATGCCGCACAACCACGCGCGGAAGCGTTCCGGATTATCCAATTTGGAACGGTCCTTCCAGGCGGCGAGAAAGGTCTCCTGCGCCACGTCCTCGCTTTGCGCGAAGTCCCCGCAGGCGTTGTACGCGATGGAACACACGAGGGTCTGATACCGCGCCACCAGCAGTCCGAATGCGGATCGATCCCCGGCCTCGGTTCGCTCCAGGAGCGCGCGGTCGGACTCGGGCTGCGACTCGGATGGGGATTCAGACGGCATGCGGGATCGTGACGTCGCATCACGCCCCGCCCCACCCGCGGCGTCAATCGGGAAGCCGGCGCGCGGGCCCGCGGAGCGGGGATCGGAATCAGGGGACAGGGTCATGATCGGTTGGGGGTTCGCAGTTCGCAGTTCTCGGTTTCCCAAGCCAATGGTCCAACCCGCGGAATTCGTGACACGAAATCCACACCCCCTGTGCACGCAAAACACACTTTTCGTAGTCGCGGAGCCGGAAAAAAGCGCGATAGGCTCCACGCCGGTTTCTAATTCCAAAGGAGATTCGAATGATTCCAACCAGTTTGATCACACTTGTTGCCGGGTTCTTTTTGATGTTGGGAATGGCGGGAGTTGCCGCCGGCGTGTTTTGGCTGCGTCGCAGGAGGCAACAGCGTGGTGGCCCCATGACCGGCGGCATGGTGGTGCTCCTGGCCTTCTCCCTGATGAGCGTGGCCCCGCTGGCTATTCTCACCGCTGCGACACTGGGGGCGGGGCTCATCCGCCTGGGCTTGGGTGTGATGCAATCGGGCCAGTGGACCGATGATCCGAACAACTGGACCCGGACCTTCGATGAGCCGCGTCCGTTTGAGGGAATCCGCGTGGTTCATTCCTGGTACAAGCGAACCCCGCATTTCACCGACCGGCACCTGTGCTTCTTCGAGCTCTCCCTTGATTCCAACGGCGTCGAGGTGATGACCCGCGGTCGGGATCTTCACCTCTCGATGACGACCAATCTGGCCGAACTGGGGGTCGGATTTCCCGCCGAGCGGCCCGCGTGGTTCAAGCCCGAGCCGGCGGAGGCGTTCACGGTTTACCGTTCGTGGCAGAGGCCGAATCAGGTGCTGTGGATCGAGCGGAACGGAAGCCGGGCGTTCTACATGGAGCACCAATTCTGATCCGCGGCGCCGGCTGGGATTTCAAAATGGTCGCGGAAAGCCATTGCCTCGCAGGGGCAGGACCGCTTACGCAGGGTGGGTGAACAGTTCTGATTCCGGCCGTTATCCGGCACGATCCCCGCGTCCCGGCGGTCCTCCCCGCCCCACGCGCTTTCATGCCCAGCCGTTTCGCCCGCCCGCGCCGCCGAAGCTCGCACCGGCCGGGAGCCAGTCCTGGAATCAGCCCTGGGTGCAGATGCGCACCTTCAGCTATCAGCCGTCGATCTATCCCGCGATGATGGGCGACGTGTCCCCGCAGGCGAAGTCCGGGGAACTGGTGCACGTGTACGACAAGAACGGACGCCCCTTCGGCGCCGGCCTGTACAATCAATACTCCCGCGTCCCGCTGCGGGTGATCCACCACGGCGAGGAACCGGTGGATGAAACGATCTTCGAACGCTGGATCGACCGCGCCCTGGATCTCCGGTTGAACCTGCTGGAATTGCCGGCCTCGACCGACGCCTTCCGCGTGATTCATTCCGATGCCGACGGCCTCAGCGGACTCATCGTGGACAAGTTCGGCGAAGTGCTGAGCGTGCAGGTGCATTCGCTCGGGATCTGGAAGCGGTTGCCCACCCTGTTGAGCCGCCTGCATGCGCGCCTGGGCACCACCAAGACCGTGATCGACGTGGATCCTGGCGTGGCCCGCAACGAGGGAATCCGCGTGGAGGAACACCGTTCCGACCGCATCAATTCCACCAAGATCCGCGAGCACGGCATCCGCTACGAAGTGAATTTCGACACCGGGCACAAAACCGGTTTCTTCTGCGATCAGCGGGAAAACCGACGCCGCCTCGGCCAATGGGTCCGCGGCAAGTCGGTCCTCGATCTGTGCTGCTACTCGGGCGGATTCTCCATCACCGCCAAGCTGCTCGGCGGCGCGGCGGAAGTCACCGGAGTGGACCTCGATGAAGCCGCGATCGCCTCCGCGCGTCGCAACGCCAATCTGAACCAGGCCCGCGTGGAATGGGTGCACTGCGACGCCTACGCCTACGCGCGTCAGATGCGCAAGGACGGCAAGCAATTCGGCGTGGTGGTGCTGGATCCGCCCAAACTGATCGAGGGACGCGAGGAGGAAGACCACGCCGAAGGCATCGCCAAGTACGAGGATCTCAACAGCCTCGGCATCGTGATCACCGAGCCCGCCGGGCTGCTGGTGACCTGCTCCTGTTCGGGTCAGTTGAGCGCCGAGGATTTCGAACGGTTGGTGATCCGCAGCGCGCACCGCGTGGGACGCAAGCTCCAGTTCCTAGACCGCACCGGCGCCGGCGCGGACCATCCGGTGATGTCGAACTGCCCCGAGAGCCGCTACCTCAAGGTGCTTTGGGCGCGGGTGTTTTAGTCCCGCCCCAGGTCATCCAGGCGGCCAGTCCGAGCAACACCGCGTTGCAGCCGCCGATCACCTGCGCGACCAGACGGCAGGCATCGGTCGGCGGGATCGAGAGCAGGTGGCCACGCAGTCCCCACAGCGTGGCCACGTAGATCGCTGCGAGCCCGAGCATCCAGGGCACGATGCGGAATTTGGCCTGCGCGATGAGATTGCTCAGGAGCACATTGGCCAGTGTGTAGAGCAGCATGGCCCAGGCGAACCACGGCACCAGCGGCGTGGCCACGGCGAGGTTCGCCTTGGAGAACAGCACGCGCACCGGCAGCCACGGCAGCAGCGTGCAACCAATCGCGGCAAGCGTTCCAAGAATGATCGTGCTGAGGAACGTGATCTTCACCGCATCGGTCGCTTCCGACCTCGCCGCGCTTCGCGCAATGCGGGGGAACATCACCAGCGCCAGCGGCACGGTGAACTGGGTGAGGGCGAAACCGATTTGCGCCGCGGGCGAATAACGCTCGCTCAGGTTGAATTCGCCGACGCGATCCTTTGGCACCAAACCCTGGAGGAACACATTGTCGAACTGCGTCAGCACCTGCATGGCCGCCGCCATCAGGATCAACGGCACAAGGCGTCCTACCCAGGAATTCCAGGGAACCGCACCGCTCTGTCCCTGGAATGCGGACCGGCCGGTCCAACCGCCGACCGCGAGTGCGGCCATGTTGCCGATCAACGCGCCGACAATCGCCCCGGCCGCCTGTCCGTGGAACAGAATCAGGATCACCGCCACGGCAATGCAGCGGCCGAATCCGTCGAGGATCGTGACCAATCCGAGCCCGATGAAATTCTGCTGACCCTGGAGAACTCCGCGAAGGATCGACAACTCCAGCGTCGCAATGGCCAGCCCGAGCGTGGCCCAGAGGGCACCAGAATTGGGCAGCTTGAACTGCTGGCTCCAGGCGTCGGCATTGAGTTGGAGGATTCCTCCGAGGATCAGTCCGAAGAGGAGGATGCCGATGGAAATCCGCCGTGCGGCGCTCGCCACCGCCGCGTGTTGGGCCGGCGTGTGGGCCGAGGCGGTCTGCTGCGCAAACAGGTTCCACAACCCGCCCTGCGCCGCCCCCACCAGATAAAACAACCCGAGCAACGCCTTGAACTGCGAGTACGATTCGAGCGCGTACCGTTGCACCACCACGTGCACGGCGGTCATTCCGGCGCCGCCCGCCAGCGTGGCGACGACCATCCACGCCCCCTGGCGGACGAAGCTGCGTTTTGAATCGCTCATCGGGCTTCTTGAATCTCAGGTTCTCGCACGCGAACCAAGCCCGTTCGCGCGTTGTGATGGTATCAGGACTGATTCAACAAACTCCGCCGCATGGGCCGTCACCCGGCTCCAATCCAGCGTTGCCTCCACACGCGCGCTTGCGGCCAGGCCCATGCGATCGCGTTCCGCACGGGGAAGCTTCAGCACCTCGATCACCGAACGGGCAAACGCCTCGCCGTCGAAGCCGGCAAATCGGATCGCTGGTTCCTCCGCGAAATGCCGGCAGAGATTCTCCAGCGACGTGCTCACCACCGGAAGCCCGCAGCCGAGGTACTCGACCGCCTTGGCCACAAACGCGCAGTGCGTGCCGGTCGAGGGCTCGTACGGGACGATTCCCACATCGGCGGTCTGCAGCTGGTGCGGAACCGATGCGTACGGAATAAATCCCGTGCACTCGATGCGGATTCCCGGCACCTGACTCCGCATGGCTCCGACGAAGGCCTTCAATCCGGCAGTCTCCTTGCCCACCAGGCGAAAGACCACTCCGGGCACCGCGGCCGCGATGCGCGCCACGGCGGAGCGTGCGATCGGACCCAGATGGTGCTGATCAAAGGAGCCGTGCATCACCACCACCGGCGGATCGTTGGGCGAACGTTGCGAAGTCAGCGCGGGATTCGGACGAAACAGGGAGGCGTCGTATCCGTACTGAATGGCTCGAATTTGATTCGCCGGGAATCCCGCCCGGACGAAGCGCTCGGCGAGGGGCGTGGACACGGTGAGGATGCCATTCACCGCGTACGTCGACGGCATGCCCAACTCAAACTGGGTCAGCAACCGGACCAGCGGCCTGGGCGCTTTCCACGCGGGCCACGTCTCCATAAAGCCGGTGAGGCAATCGAGGAAGTTGAACACCGTGGGCCGGTTCAGCCGCGCATTGAGACGACCCGCGGCGACCGAGGCGATGGTGTGCTGGGAAAACAAAAGATCCGGCAAGCCGGGTCCGCCGGGTCCCTGCACGACCGATTCAACCTGTTTCGTGAGCGCGATCGGATAGAGCAGGTATTTAAGATTTCGCAGCGGCGTGTAGCGTCCCATTTTCCAAGCTCGGAACGGATGGATGGTCACACCGAATTCAGCGGCCACGGCCGCGCGATTCTCAAAGTCGGGGCAGAAGAGATCGACCGCATGGCCGCGCCGTACGAACTCGCGAACCAGATACACCGCCTCCGCCGATCCTCCGCCGCTGGGCGGATGAAACGGTTCGTGAGTCAGGAAGGCGATGCGCACAAGGGGCCGGGCTGAGTTCGATTTCCCCGGGGAACGGAATCACTCCAGTTCGCGCAGGAAACGTTCGAGGATCGCAGTGCCGCGCTGGAGGCTTTCCACCGCGATCCACTCATCCGCGGTGTGGGCCTGCGCGATGTCGCCCGGGCCGAACACCACGCTCGGAATCCCACCCGCAGCCAGTGGCGCCGCGTCGCAGAAATAATGAACGCCGCGGGTCCGGCGACGCCCCGCCGCACGACACAGGGCCTGCACGCCCGGAAGCTCCGGCGAAGTCTCCAGCGCATCGCATTCCGACAAACGCAAATTGTCGAACTCCGCCGTGAGCCCCATGGATCGCAGCAGCGTCTGGATCTCGCGCTTCACCCCGGCCTCGGTCTCACCGGGCAGCGTGCGTCGATCGATCGAGATCACGCATTCGTTGGGAACGATGTTCGGCTGCGTGCCGCCGCGGATGGCACCCACGTTCACCGTGGGCGAGCCCAGCAGCGGATGACTCCGCTCCTGCAACATCTCGGCATAGCGCGTCTCCAGCACCTCCACCACACGCGCCATTTCCAGTACCGCGTTCTTTCCCAGGTGCGGCGTCGCTCCGTGCGCGCTGCGTCCACGGGTTTTCAACTGGAGCCAGAGATCGCCCTTGTGCGCGGTGATCACTTCCAGGCGCGTGGGCTCGCCCACCACGGCGAGATCCGCCGAATCGCCATGACGCGCATAATAACGGGACCCTCCCTGGCCGTTTTCCTCATCCACCAATCCCACGAACACGATTTCCGTCGATGACGGACGCTTTCCCGACCGTGCCACGTTGAGCACGGCGGAGAGCATTGCCGACACGCATCCCTTGGTGTCGCACGCGCCGCGACCCGTGATGCGACCGTTTTTGAGACGCGGCTTCAGTAGCGCGTCGAGGTCCGGGAATCCCACCGTGTCGAGATGCGGCGCGAGCAGCACGCGATGGCGCACTTTTCCCGCGGGTGTGAGCCGGGCGAGGATGTTGGCGCGGCCCTCGAACACCGGCTGGGTGCTGACGGAAAGGCCGCCGCGGCGTGCGGTGTCGGCCACAAACTCCCCCACCACGCGCTCGCCGGCACGGGGATTGCCCGGCGGAAGAAACGCCGGATTCACGCTCGGAATCGCAATCAATTCCTGGAGGAGACGAACTTCTGGGGCTGGGGTGGCCACGATGGGAACAAGGTATCAGAGGCGGGAACAGAAGGCAGGAAAAAGGCGCCACCCGTTCGGCTGCGAACCGCAAAGTTCCTCCATCAACCGACGGAATGGGATTTTCATTTTCCCTGCAATCCGTCCCAATGCCGCGCGCCCGAATGAAGCTTCTCGTCTTTGCCCACGTACCCCCGCCGGTCCATGGACAGAGCCAGATGGTGCAATACCTCGTCGATGGCTTCCGCGCGGACCCCGGCCTCGACATCGAGGTGTACCACGTGGATGCACGGCTCTCCGACTCGCTGGAAGACGTCGGATCCGCCCGCGGTGGCAAGCTCTCCCGTCTAATGGGATTCGTGCTGCAGGCCCTCAAACTCCGGATTCAACACGGAATCCACGACCTCTACTACGTTCCCTCGCCCCCCAAGCGAAACTCCCTGTACCGGGATTGGTTGGTCCTTCTGTTCCTCCGGCCCTTTTTCCGACGCATCCATTTCCACTGGCACGCAGTGGGGCTCGGCACCTGGCTGGAGACCACGGCCCGTCCCTGGGAACGCTGGATTTCGCACGCGCTGATGTGCGGGATGCACCGGTCGATTGTTCTCTCCGATTTCAACCGGGCCGATGCCGCGAAGCTGCGTCCGCAGTTTACCCATGTGGTGGGCAATGGCATTCCGGACCCGGTTCCCGAGTACTCGAAATCCCTCGGACTTCAGCGCGCGGCCCGATTCCGTCAACGCCGGGAACAGGGCGGCGAGGTGCGGGTGCTGTTTCTCGCGCTGTGCTCGCGGGATAAGGGCGTCTTCGATGCCCTGGAAAGCGTGGCCCTGGCCAACGCGGCCGGAGCTGCCGGACGTCACACCCTGCGGTTCCGTCTGGTCGTCGCCGGCACCTTTCCCACGCCCGAACTGGAGCGCGAATTCGATGAACGCACGCGCGAACTCGGACACCAGGATCGGGTCGAACGCATCGGATTCGTCCAAGGCGAGGACAAGCTCGCAGCGCTGCGCGCGGCGGACCTCTTCCTCTTTCCCACCTATTACTCGGCCGAAGGACAGCCGCTCAGCCTCCTCGAGGCGATGGCCCACGGGCTCCCGTTGGTCACCACGCGCTGGAGGGCGATTCCCGGGCTGCTTCCCGCGGGGTATCCCGGTCTCGTGGAACCGCGCGTTCCCGAAGCGGGCGCCCAGGCTCTGGTGACCATGGCCACGCGGTCCGACGGAACCCTGGAGCGTATCGAATTTGAGCGCCGCTTCGCCCTCACCGCGCATCTCAAGGCCCTGGCCACTGCCCTGCGAAGCGGAGTGCGCTGAAGTCTGAAGACGGCGTCAGCGCCGTTCCGGGGGCGGGTTTGCCGCGCGGCGAAGCGCGCGGGCCTCGACGTAATTTCCCACGCCGTGGGCGATGCTGCTCTTGGCCCCCTGCCAGTCGGTCCGCCCGAGCGCGGCGTACAACACCAGCTTGGCGATGCGGATGATCAATCCCGCGATCGACGGCGAGTGAGGTTCGATCCAGCGGGCCGAGGCCCGGAAATCCACGCGACCCTTGCGGTAGAAGGCCTTCATGGGCTGGCGGGAAATGTAATGCACCGCCGCCGCATGCACCGCCGCCACCGCCCGTCCCTGGCGCATCGAGCGGACGTACCATTCCAGATCCTCACCCCCGCCCGTGGCCTCATCGAAGGGCATTTCCTCCCAGTCGCTGCGACGGTAGAGCGAATTCGGATTCCCCGCGCCGAAGCCGAAGCCGTAGGCAAAATCAGACGCCTCAAAAATGGTCACCCCGCCGGGGAGTGGACGGTCGAGATCGCTCAACAGCATGGGGCCGACTGCGGCCGACACGTGCGAGGGAAAGCGCCGGGTGATGCCCTCGCGGTACAGGTCGAGAAAATCGCGCCGGGTGGGAACCGCATGGGCGCTGAGGGCGAGGACCCACTCGTGTCGTGCCGCGCGGAAGCCCAGATTGAGGCTGCGTCCGTAGGTGAATTCCGAGGCCTTGAGCGTGACGATTTTCGCCCCTGCGCGACGCGCGATGTCGAGCGTTCCGTCGGTGGAGCCCGAATCGACGAGGATCAGTTCGTCCTCCGGCATGCGGTCGAAGGCGGCCAGCACCCGGGGCAGCGTGGACGCGACATTGAGCGACCGGATCACGATCGACAACGGCGGCCGGGAAAGATTCGGGGCATCCATGAAGCGGCGTCATTGAGGCCTTCTGAGTCACATTTTGCAACCGGCGAGGCGGAGGGCGGAAGGGATGAATTTGGAAAGCATGAAAGCAGGAGCCGAAGAGGGAGGCTGGACCTCAGCCTGCAGGTTGAATCGGATGACTCCTCCGCTCCTGCATTCATCTTGGAAACGGCAGTTGAGAGGGAAAACAACCGCAGATGAACGCAGATTCGAACGCGCGGAACGGGGGGGATTACGGGCTCCCCCACAGGTGAGGGATTCTGAGGGACAAGCAGTTCTTAGTTCTCTTTGAAATCCGCGGTGCTCTTCGGTTTCTACGACGGTTTTTAGGGAGGCGGCATTGGCTCCGTTCAAAGCGGTAGAGGACTACCGCAGTCCAAGACCTGGCGGATTTCGACGCGAGGGCGATGGAGTCGCGACAGCGTCGTGGAGTGCGCCAGTCCTCTGGCGCTTTGCATCCGGGATCCTCTTCAACGCTTCAACTTTTCAACCCTTCAACCTAGAAACCGCAGATTCAAAGGCCCGGAACGGAGGCCATTAAGGCTCACCCAGCAGGTGAATGAATTGGAGGCGCATCCGATCATTCGCCTCCTTCTCCATCAGCGTTCATCTGCGTCCATCCGCGGTTCGAACTGCCGCTCCTGCTTTCATGCTTTCCAAATTCCCTCCTTTTCCTGCCGGTGACAGGATCGCGGCATGCCGAACGGTTCCATTCCTCTCGATCGCTTGGTGCGCTACTGCGAAGAGCGCCTGCAACCGCAGCAGTTCACCGATTACGATCGCGCCGTAAACGGACTCCAGGTGGAGAATCGCGGCTCGGTTCATCGGATCGCCGCCTGCGTCGATGCCACCCTGGCCACCGTGGAGATGGCGGCCGATGCCGGCGCGGACCTGATGGTCGTTCATCATGGACTCTTCTGGGCCAAGACCACCCCGTGGACCGGTCGCCGGTATCAATTGATCCGCAGGCTCATGGATTCCGACATCGCGGTTTATTCCCAGCATCTGCCGCTGGATGGTCACCCAAAATTGGGCAACGCCGCACAGCTCGCTACGGCCCTGCGATTGGGGCGGAGCGTTCCGTTTTTCGCGCACAAAGGAACGACCCTCGGCGTGCAGGCTAAGCTCTCGAAACCGATCGCGCTCGATGATCTTGCATCGCGCATGACCGCCGCCCTCGGCGGGAAACCCACCGTGCTCCGGGGCGGAGGGGCCACGTGTCGGCGCATCGGCATTTGCACCGGCGGTGCGGGTGCGGAATTGGAGCAGGCCGCAGCGGAGGGAGTGGACACCTTCATTACCGGCGAGGGACCGCACTGGACCGCCGCATTGGCGGAGGAGGCGGGGATCAACGTGCTTTACGGCGGCCACTACGCCACGGAGACCTTCGGCGTGAAGGCCCTCGCTGCAGAACTCTCGAAGAAATTCGGCGTGCCCTGGACCTTCCTCGATCGGCCGTCAGGTCTGTAAGGCAAAGCTCTTCTTCCAAGGGGCAACACATGTTTCGCCCCTAAATCCGGCAGTTGAGATGGAAAACAACCGCAGATAAACGCAGATGGTCGCAGATCAACGCTGATGGAGAGGGAGATAGGTCGCTGGATGCGCCTCCCATTCATTCACCTGCGGGGTGAATCTCAATGGCCTCCGTTCCGCGCGTTCGAATCTGCGTTTATCTGCGTTTATCTGCGTCCATTGCGGTTCGAACTGCCGTTTCTACGTTCATGCTCGATTTGGCAGCCCTGGGGAGAAGACGGCCCAACTCACGTTGATTGGTTCCGAGTCGAAATTACCGAACGAAGTGACGTGTGACTCACCAGTGAGGTGAAGAAAGCAGATGCCATCAGACCCTCTATCCCCTTCTGCGGGTGAGGTTTGAGCCGGGTGATGGGTGGACTACGCCTTCGGAAGCAAGTGGTTAGATCTCAACCCTGTTACCACGAAGAGATAGGCGCATTCGGCGAATCCGCAATAGTTGGACCCGAAGAAACGCAAGGGACACAAACCAAACTCAAACTCAGAATGAAAATGAATCTCAAAACGGGGTCGTTCGCGATGATCGGTCTTTCACTGTTCACCGCCCAACTCGGTGCAGCACCCACCCCGGTCACGCCGGTAGCGATTTGGAACGAACAGGCCCTCGGCTCGATCCGGGCTGAGAAGACGCCTCCCCCCAAGGCTTCGCGCGCTCTGGCGATGCTTCACGTGGCGATGCACGATGCGGTGAACGGGATCGACAAGCATTACGAGCAGTATCAGGTCACCACCGGCGCGCCCACGGAAGGCGCTTCCGATGTGGCTGCTGCGGTGACTGCGGCCCACGACGTGCTGGCTGCCCTTTATCCGGCGCGTTTGTCCGGGTTTGATGGGGAGCTTGCCGCCGATCTCGCCACCTTGCCCTCCAATGCGGCCAAGACCGCAGGGATTGCCTGGGGTCATTCGGTGGCTGCCGCGATTCTTGCCAGCCGTTCGACCGATGGTTCGACCGCCGTGGTGACTTACGTCCCGGGAACCGGCGCCGGCTACTGGGTGCCCACGCCCCCCAATTTCCTGCCCTCATTGCTCCCGCAGTGGGGTGGTGTGAAGCCGTTCGGTATCGTGGATGCCTCCAGATACGTCCCCCCCGCGCCGCCGACTTTGAATTCGACCCAATACGCGGCCGAAGTGGCCGAAGTGAAGTCTCTCGGTTCGGCCACCAGTACGACCCGCACGGCGGATCAAACCGTGATCGCCAAGTTCTGGGCCAACGGCGCCGGAACCGCGACACCTCCGGGCCATTGGAACGAGATCGCCCGCACGGTGACCGAGGGATCGGGTCTGACTCTGTCTGAGGAAGCCCGCCTCTTCGCACTGTTGAACATCGCGATGGCGGATGCCGCGATCGTGGCCTGGCAGACCAAGTACGAGTACAACTTCTGGCGCCCGGTCACGGCGATTCGAAACGCGAACCTCGTTCCCCAAACCGCCTCCCTGGTGGACGGAACCTGGCTTCCGTTGTTGGTGACGCCGAACTTCCCCGAGTACACCTCCGGGCATTCGACCTTCTCGGCTGCGGCGTCGGCTGTGTTGACCCGGATCCTCAACAACTCGAACTTTGCCTTCACCGCCACCAATTCAGACTTCCCGGGCGTGGAACGCAGCTTCCCCAGCTTTGAGGCTGCTGCCGCAGAAGCCGGTATGAGCCGTATCTACGGTGGCATTCATTTCCAAAGCGGCAACCGGTTTGGCCTCAGCTCCGGAAATGATATCGGCAAGGACGTCGCGAATCAGTTGTTGAAGCCGATCAACCGCGGCCACGGTGGCGGGAACTGAGGCAAGGATTGATCGCTGAACTTCGCGATCCCTTTCCATCGAAACACAACGCCCCGCGGGCTCAAACCAGAGCCGCGGGGCGTTTGCGTCTGGGTCGATTGTTGCAGACGACGCGGGTGAAGGAGGTTCATTAGCACTCCGCCGGTTGCCGGATCCCAGCCCCAACCCACCTTCCTCCCTCCTGATTCATCGCCGCGTTAATCCTAAGGAGAATCCCTAACTCTGTTACGTATCACTTCGGGGTAAATTACTTCTTGCTCATGGTTGATGTCTTTATCCCTAATGATGCAGATGATCCTGTTAAATCAACTCGTTCGAATCACCGCCGGCTGGATTGGACTTGCCGCGGTGTCTGCAAGTCTTTCCGCCGCGTTGCCTGCCGCCACCACGCCGGTAGCGATTTGGAACGAACAGGCCCTCGGCTCGATCCGGGCTGAGAAGACGCCTCCCCCCAAGGCTTCGCGCGCTCTGGCGATGCTTCACGTGGCGATTCACGACGCCGTGAACGGGATCGATAACAACTACCAGCAGTATTGGGTGAAGACGGGGCAGCCAACCGGTCCGGCCTCAAACGTGGCCGCTGCTGTGACCGCAGCGCACGATGTGCTTGCGGCACTCTATCCCGCCCGCGTGGGTGGATTTGACGCCGAGCTTTCCCTGGACTTGGACACCCTTTCCTCCGGACCGGAGAAGACCGCAGGGATTGCCTGGGGTCATTCGGTGGCCGCCGCGATTCTTGCCAGCCGTGTTGCCGATGGTTCGACCACCCTGGTGACGTACACCCCGGGCACCGGCGCCGGCTACTGGGTGCCGACTCCTCCTGCCTTCCTGCCCGCGCTTCTCCCGGAGTGGGGTGGTGTGAAGCCGTTCGGAATCTTGGACGCGTCCAAGTACGTGCCTCCTGCTCCGCCGGCTTTGAATTCCGATCAGTACGCGGCCGAAGTGGCCGAAGTGAAGTCTCTCGGATCCGCGACCAGCGCGATTCGTACGGCGGACCAGACCCAGATCGCCAAGTTCTGGGCCAACGGCGCCGGAACCTCGACGCCTCCGGGCCACTGGAACCAGATTGCGCGCACGGTGATTGTGGGTTCGGGCCTGACGCTGGGTGAAGAAGCGCGGCTCTTCGCGCTGTTGAACGTGGCGATGGCCGATGCCGCAATCGTGGCCTGGCAGACCAAGTACACGTACAACCTGTGGCGTCCCATCTCGGCCATTCGCAGTGCGGACCTCGTTCCCCAGACCGCCTCCCTCGTGGACGGAACTTGGACGCCGCTGTTGGTCACCCCGAACTTCCCGGAATACACCTCCGGGCATTCGACCTTCTCCGCAGCGGCATCGGCCGTGTTGACCCGGTTCTTCAAGAACCCGCACTTTGCCTTCACCGTCGGCAACGAGGATCTCCCGGGCGTGGAGCGCAGCTACCCCAGCTTCGAAGCCGCCGCGATCGAAAGCGGGATGAGCCGAATTTACGGTGGCATTCATTTCCAGAGCGGCAACCAATACGGCCTCAGCTCGGGCAGCCGGATTGGAAAGTACGTCGCGAAGAAGTTGTTGAAGCGACTCGAGGTTGAGAACGAAGGCGATGACCAAACCGAGCGAACCGAAAGCGATCAGCACGCCGAGGAAACCGAAGGCAGTCACTGATCAGGTCGCTCGCGAAACTTCGCGATCTCCCTCTTCCAAAGCACAACGCCCCGCAGGCTCGATTCCGAGCCGCGGGGCGTTTGTTTTTCTTGGATTGGAATCGGGACTCAGAACATGCCGGCGGTCCATCCGCCGTCGATCGACAGCGCGGAACCGGTGACGAAGGAGCTTTCATCGCTCGCGAGGTACAGCGCCGCGGCGGCGATTTCCTTCGGTTGTCCCATGCGACCGTTGGCTTGGGTGCCGCACATTTCGCGGTAGGCGGCCTCGGGGTCGGGATACTCGGCGAGACGCGCCTTCACGAACGGCGTCTCCACGCGGCCGGGGCAGAGGCAGTTGATCCGCACGCCGGTGGTGGCGTGGTCGAGCGCGAGGCATCGGGTGAGGCCGGTGATGGCGTGCTTGGTGACGCCGTACGCGAGGCGGTCGCGCAGGCCTTCCAATCCGGCGGTGGAGGAGAGGTTGATCACCGAACCGCGCCCGGCGGCGATCATCGCGGGAAGGAAGGCCTTGGTGACGTTGAAGGTGCCGCGGACGTTGATGGCGTAGAGGCGGTCGAAGTCGTTTCCGCTGGTAGTGAGGATGGTGCCCACGTGGCCGATGCCGGCGTTGTTGACCAGGATGTCGAGCGGTCCGTGCTGGGCCTGGACGCGTTCGGCGAGGGTGACGCAGGCGGCCTCGTCGGTGACGTTCAACGCCGCGAACAGCGCCTGTCCGCCCGCGCGGGTGATGGTTTCCACGGTGGCGTTGCCGCCGAGGGCATTGACGTCGGCCACGATCACGACGGCGCCGGCGGTGGCGAAGGTTTCAGCGATGGCGGCTCCAATGCCGGAGCCCGCGCCGGTCACGAGGGCGGTCTTGCCTGCGAGTGAGAACATGGCGATAGCGTACCCACGGCACGCCGGTTGAAAAGATTTCGAACGAAGCACGATCAAACCGCCGAACGAACCGCCTGCTCTTGCTCTCGGACAGGACGTGTCTGAAGCTCGGCGGATGCAGGTTGCCTTCAAGGAATGGGCCGTCGTCGTGGATGCGCTGGAACGCGGAGAACAGGTGGTGATCCTTCGAAAAGGAGGAATCGCCGAGGGCTCCGGATCGTTCCAGGTGGAGCATTCGCGTTTCCTCCTGTTTCCCACGCTGTACCACCAGCAGGGCGAACAGGTGATTCCATCGGCCGCAGCCCGGTTGAAGGAACTGGCCCCCACGCTTCCCGGACCAGAAAAGGTACGCATCCAATCCTACGCCGAGGTGACCACCTGGTGGCGGCTGGAATCCCTGGCGGTCGCGGAGCGCCTGCGCGGGATGCATGTGTGGCGCGATGAGGTGATCGCGGATCGCTTCGACTGGGGCGGTGAACAGGCGATCCATGCGCTCGTTCTGCGCGTGTGGCGTCTGCCCTCGGCGGTGGAGCTGCCGGTCCGTCCGGAGTACGGCGGCTGCAAGTCGTGGATCACGCTGGCGACCGATGTGGATCCTGCGGGTTCAACTCCGGTGCTGGACGATGCCGCGTTTGCCGCGGCGAGTGCCGCAATCGCCCGCGCGGTGGAGGGCACGAAATGAGTGCGAATCATCCGCCGGTGATCCTGGCCTCGCAGTCGCCGCGCCGGTTCAGTCTTTTGCGCGAAGTGCTGCCGCATTTTGAGGTGATGGCCAGCGAGGCGACGGAGCTTCACGATGCCAGCGTCGGGGCGCGCCGCCTGTGTGAAATCAACGCCCAGCGCAAGGCCTTCGCCGTGGCGCCGCTGCGGCCGGATCGACTCGTGCTCGGGGCCGACACGCTGGTGTTCCTCGATCAGCAGCCGCTCGGCAAACCGAAGGATCTCGACGACGCCCGGGCCATGTTGCGCCGGCTTTCAGGTCGGGTGCACGAAGTGGTGACCGGGGTTTGCCTCGTGCATTGGTCGGCCGCCAAGGTGCGGATGCTCTCCGATTCCACGCGGGTGGGATTCCGCACGTTGTCGGACGCGGACATCGAGGGATATCTGGAACGCGTGCACGTGCTGGACAAGGCCGGATCCTACGCGCTTCAGGAGGAGGGACACCGGATCATCGACGCCGTGGAGGGCTCGCAGAGCAACGTGGTGGGCCTGCCGGTGGAGGCGGTCCGTCGCGCGCTCGCGCGGTGGCACGAGGTGTCGCCCGCGCCGGTGCCGCTGGTGGCCGATTTCGGGACGGACGGGAACGACTGATCCGAGGGACCGGAGTCGCGGGCGGGCCGTGTCCCTTATTTGGTGCGCTGACGCGCCAGCACCGCGCCGCCGGTGATGCCGGCAAAGTCGCCGAGCTTGGTGGCGACGATCTCGATTCCCCGGGTGGTGCCGGTCATGGCGTAGTCCATGGCGGTCTCGACGATGATGGACATCATCTCGTCCTCCAGCGCATCGATCACCCCGCCGCCGACGATGACGACTTCGGGGTTGAAGATGTTGATGAGGTTGGCGACGGCGATGCCGGTGTATTCGGCGGCGCTTTCGACGACCTTCTCGACCAGCTTGTCGCCCTTGCGGAGGGCCTTGCGGAGGTCGCCGCTTTTCAGCTCCTCCAGGTTGTCGCCCAGCATGTCGGTGAGCACGGTGCGTCCGCCGTCCTTCACCGCCCGTTGGATCTCACGGAAAATGGCGGTGCGGCTGGCCAGGGCTTCGAAGCAGCCGTTGTTGCCGCATCCGCACTTGGGTCCGCCGACCTGCAACACCATGTGCCCGAGCTCGCCGGCCGTGCGATTGAATCCGCCGTAGAGCTTGCCCTCGAGGATCAGTCCGCCGCCGACGCCTGTACCTAAAAAGATACCCACCACGTTGCGGGGTTTGCTCTTCAGCTCGGCCTCGTACACGCCGAGGGTGCAGATGTTGCAGTCGTTCTCGACGAACACCGGGAGGTCGAGGGCCTTTTCCAGGGCTTTCTTCAGCGGGGCGCCCTTCCACTGGAGGTTGGGGGCGAAAATGACTTCGCCGGAGTCGGGATCGATCGCGCCGGGGGCGCCGATGCCGATGCCGCGGACCTGTTTGATGGAGAGGTCGGCCTCATCCACGCAGTCGCGCACGCAGCGGGCGATGCGATCCACCACGGCGTCGAATCCGCGCTCGGACTTGGTGCTGAGCTTGGTGGATTGGAGGAGCTTGAGCTGCGGCGTAAAGACGCCGGCGAGAATCTTGGTGCCGCCGAGGTCCACTCCGACGAGCAGGTCCTGTTTGGTGGGTTCAGGCATGAGGCAAAAGGGTGGAGGTTGCCGGGTGGGGCGCGGACGTCAGTTCACTTCGCCGGGGTTTTGTTCATTGGGATGCCCGATTTTGGGGCGACGTCTCCGATGCCGTGGTAGCCGGTGAAGAGGGGCAGGGCGACGCCGCCGATGCGGGTGGGCAGCGGGAGATCCTGCGAGATGCCCTGGCTGGAGAGAAAGCGGTTCAGCCCGTTACGGGATTCGCTGACGAGGGTGGAGTACGGCGTTCCGCTCAGCGAGGTTTCGCCGATGGAGAAGGTGGCCGAGGCGTTTTCGATGCGGAACATCGGGTGGAGCTTGTACGTGCCATTGGCAAAGCAAAGGCCGCCGAGCAGCTCGGTCTTTCCCTGGTTTCGGGTGTCGATCAGCGTCCCCGGATGCTCGGTCTTCAGCCCGAGAAGCCAGAGGCTCGCGCCGTCGTTGATGATCTTGGTTCCGTTCACCTCCACGCACCATTGACGCGCCCAGAGGCGTGAGCCGGGGGGAAGGGTCCACTGGGTCATGGAGGCCACGTCGTCCACGAACACGCTGCCCTTGCCACTGTTGACCAGGCTGGCGCCGAAGAGGTCGGCCAGGACGAGGGTGTTGGAAGTGGTCTGTTCCAGGAACGATTGGAGCGGCGGTTCCACTTCAAGGCGTTCGAATCGGACCACCGGGGCACTGCCCGGGACGATGCGGAAGGCGGGTCGGCCCCCCGGAACTTCGGCAATGATGCGGGCCTCGCAGCCGATGATGCGCCGGACCTTGCCGCGGATTTCGACGGTCTTGCGGATGGTCCAACTGCCGTTGGGGAAGTAGAGCGTGGTGGCTCCGGAGTCGATGGCCGCCTGAATCGCCGCCGAGGCGTCCTTCCGATCATTGACGACTCCACCGAACTGGAGCGGGCTGGCCCAGCGATCCAGCGGATCCCAGGGAAGATCGGGGGTTTCCTCGATGGGAAGGTAAAGGGCGTACTGGGGCGCGGGGTGGATGTTGACGATGGAGTGCGACACGAACTCGCGCACCTCCGGGCCCGGGGCTCCGTCGCCGTTGCCGGTGCGGTTTTCCACGGCGTTGGTGTAGCCCGGTGTCCGGAGCTGCCGGGCGAACAGCACGCCTTTGTTGACGATGGCGGGTTGCGGTCGTTTCGACGGAAGGCCTTGGAAGACGCCCTCAGTGACGGTGATGAAGCCGGTGGGATCGGAATTCTGAATGGTGGTGACGCTGTTGGTGCTGCGGAGGCCGCGGATGCTCACCACCTGCCCTCGATTGCGGATGCCCACGACGCCCTGGCCAACCAGTTCGACGTCTTCCATGGTCACCGACTGCACCGGATTGGCGAGGCTGATGCCGAGGTCGAATCCCTCGACGCGAACCCGGTTGACGAGGAGGGGTCCGAGTTGTTCGGCGTGGCTGAGATCGAGCCCGGTGGACGCGCCCGGGGTTCCGGCGATCAGGGTCACGTCGCGGACGCATCCCTGCTTGTTGGCCATGAATTGCAGCGCAATCACTCCGGGATTTCCGGCTCCGGTGTGAATGGTGAGATTCCGGACCGCATTCCGAAAGTGTTTCGTCTGCGAGGTCCCGGTCCAGACCAACGCCTTGGGACGTCCGCTGTTGCTGAATCCGGGCGCGTAGTCCGTGAGACGAATGATCGTCCCGCTGCGGCTTTGCCCCTGAAGAATGGTGGCCCGCTGGCTGAGCTCCCCGTCTTCCGATCCGGGCCAGCGCAACGGGCCCGAAATCACATACACGCCATTGGGCAGGTAGATGATTTTGTTGGTGCTGGGATGATCGATCAGCGCCTGTTGAAGGGCCTCGGTGTCATCCGTTTTGCCGTCGCCCTTGGCGAAATAGGGGGATTGGGTGACATCGACGATTCCCGCGTCCTTGGGAAAGACGATGGACTCGGCCCTTGCGGCCAGGGTGCACGCGACCAGGGCGAGGAGGGATCGCTTCAGGAACAGGCGTAGCATGGAACTGGAAGACGGTAATTCTGCGGGAGAACGGCTCCCGCGGCGACGATAGGCGTCCGGGCTCGCGATGCGAGTGTTTTGCCGGACTCGATGAACTTCCGCAGCAGGCCCTGACCGCGCATTACTTCAGGCGCCGAATCTCCAGCTTGCGGAACGAAATTTCATCTCCGTGGTCCTGAAGCAGAATCGGGGTCGCGAACTTGGTGCCCCACTTGGCTTCCTTCTTGAACTTGCTGGCTTCCTTGGCCGCGGCGAGTTCGGCGGAGCCAATCTCGTAGGACAGAATGCGGTGGCCGTTGAGCCAGTGTTCGACGTGGTTGCCGCGGACGAGAATGGACGAGGTGTTCACCTGTCCGGGCGGGTGCAGCTCGCGCTTGCCAGGGGGAAGGGCGTCGTAGAGCGAACCGGTCTGACGCTTCGGTCCCACCAGGGCGTCGGGATGCAGGGAATCGTCGATCAACTGGTACTCGTGTCCGATGGGCGCGCCGCGTTTTTCATCGATGAAATACTTCACGCCGCTGTTGGCCCCCGGGGCGACCTTCCATTCCCAGCGGAGTTCGAAGTTTTCGAACAAGTCGGTGGTGATGATGTCGCCACCGCCGCCCTTGGCCGTGTGCTTGAGCCAGCCGTCCTCCACCACCCAGCCCTTTTCCGGAAAGCCCGGCTTCCCGAAGGAGTGCCATCCGGCGGTGGTCTTTCCATCGAAGAGCGGGGTCCATCCGGAGGACGACCCGGATTGGGTCCCTTCGGCGGCGATGGATCCGGTGGAAACGACAACCAGGCTGAGAAGCGCGGCGGAGAGGAGTCGGAGGTTCATGGCGAATGGGGACGGAATGAATTCACGCGGAGATGCGTCCAGTCATGCGCGTCCGGCGCGCAAGGTCAAGCCGCGGCTCGGTGGGCAGAGGGGTCGAGCAGGGGAAGGAGTCGGCGAATGACCACCGGCCAGGAGTAGAGCTCGGCATTGGCCTTTCGTCCGCCCTCCGCAAGCGCGCGGCGCTGGTGGTCGTCGCGCAACAGCGCGGAGATCATTTCCACGAAGGTCTTCTCATCGTTGGCGTGGCAGCGACCCAGGAAATTGGCCTGAGCCAGTTCTTTTCCCGTGCCGTGACCGATCGTAGTGGCCACCGCGAGTCCGTGTGAGAGACCGGCCATCAGCGTGGTGCGACGCTCCGACACGCCGTCGCTGAAGGGCAGGGCGAGAAGGTCGGAGGCATGCAGTGCGGCCGAGACTTCCGCGGCCGGCAGATAACCCAAGGGGCGATAGAATTCCCGCAGCGCCGGCGGGAGTCCCAAATCCGGGGCGCCGCCAATCACCGTGAGCACCACCGGAATTCCCGCCGCGCGTGCGGCACGCCAGGCATTGATGACCCAGTACAATTGTTTGTTCGGCCCGATGGTGCCGAAGTACACGAGAATCTTGGCCTCCGGTGCAATGCCCCGGGCCACGCGCCATTCGCGGGCATGATTGGGTCCCACTGCGATCGGCTCAATGCTGGTGGGTGAAGGCAGCAGGGAGAATTTGGAAGCCATGGCCGGAAGCCGCTGCGACCATTCCTCGACCCAGCGACCGGTGGAGATCGGGATGGCATCCGCGGCATCAACCAAGGCCTGCCATTGCCGACGGTGCTGCAGGGCGTACCACAGACGCGACGGCCGCCAGTCGAGGTCGGCCATGATCTCGTGGGCGATGAACACCTGTCGGTTCCCCGCCTTTTTCAAATCGCGCCAGAGCCGGGGCAGATTCCGATTCGCCCCGCCGCGTCCGTACATGTGCGGAACGTACTGCCAAAGGAGAACGGAATCGTTGGGATACTCGGACAGTTCCGCCATGATCCAATCGAGATCCTTCCAATCCCCGATGCTGGATCGAACCTGGTACTTATCGCTCGGACCGGCGCCGGGCGAGGTCAGGACCGTGACCGGATGGGTGGCCGAGAGCTCGGTCGCGAGGCGGTGGGTGTGGTCTGCGAGTCCCCCGCGCTTGGGAGGCAGGAGATCGGAGACCAGGACGATGCGACGAGCCACGGGGAAAGGGGTATCAGGTCGGATTGCGCTCGGCCAGTACCTCCCTCACCGATTGGGTGACGCGTTCCACCGTGTGGGAGGCCATGCAGCGAAAATCGATCGGGCATTCCCGCAGGAAGCACGGTGCGCAGGGGGCGTTGGAGGGCCGCAACAGGCGGTGTTTGGTTTCACCCGGCAGGCCGGGGCCGGTGAGTTCGATCGAGGTGCTGCCGAAAGGAACCACGACCGGAGTCCCCACCGCCGCGGCCACGTGCATGGGGCCGGTGTCGTTGGTGAGCACCACGGAACAGATCGACAATCCGGTGCACAACTCCCGCAGCGAGGTCTTGCCGGCGAGGATTCGCACCGGGGCGGCGGATCCAATTTCCGCAGCGATCCCCTCGGCAAGCGTTCGATCCGCCGGACCGCCAAAGAGCAGGAATCCCCGGTTTCCCTCTGCAGCCAGCAGGCGCGCCGAGGCAGCGAAATTCGCAGCGGGCCAGCGCTTGGCCGCCCCGTATTCGGCGCCGGGATTGATTCCCACCCAGGTGCGTTGGGGGTCAAGATCCCAGCGGCGGCGGAGTGCGTTCTGTTCGGCAGTGGAAACGGTGAGGAATGGAGCGACCGGCGTGGGATCCGCGCCCAATCCCGCGACCAGGCGGAGGTAATGCGCGGTGTGATGCGATTCGGGGCCCGGCGCGGGTTCGGGCGGGAGTGCGGCGTTGCGAAGACGCGACTGGATCTCCTCCGGCGTGCGTTTCCGCGTGGTGGCGATCCCTGCGGGGGATTCGACGACCTGATTCAGCAGAAGATTCCGCCACGGACGCGCAATGCCGAATCGCCGGGGAATGCGTGCGCACCAGGCTTCGAGGGCCACCCGGTGGGAATTCGGAAACAGGATCGCCAGATCAAACCGGCGTTCCCGGAGTTGCCGGGCGACGGCCAGCACGTTGTCTCCTTTTTGGAACGCGAGGATGCCGTCGAGATCGGGATGACCGGTCCACAGGTCCGCGAGTTTTGCCGGAGTCAGAAGTTCAATGCGGGCCGAAGGAAACCGCTGTCGCAGGCGGCGCAGCGCGGGCGTGGTCATCACGGCGTCCCCGAGCCAGTTCACGGATCGGACGACGATGTGCTGCGGATCGGGGTTCGTGGAACGCAGGGTGGACACGGGGGAAAGGCGGGTCACTCGGGCTCGGACGCGGCCTCGGCATTGGCCCCGGCCCCGAACTGGGCTTTCTGCCAGGCGGAGGCGGGCTTCCATCGGCGGTGCACCCAGAACCAGTTGGCCGGATCGCGTCGGATGGCGGATTCGAGCCGGTGATTGATGTCGCGCTGGATTTCCTCCACGGACCGCGCGGTGCCATCGGCGTTGTGGATCGGGATCTCGGGTTCGATCTCCACGCGCCAGCGCGCGAGGCCGGTGCGGTAGCAGACGGCGGATCGCAGCGCCGCATCGTATCGCAGGGCAAACAGCGCAGCGGCGGGATTGCAGGAAGCGGGGTGTCCCAAAAATGGGAGCCAGAGTCCGCGATCTCCGCCGTGCTGATCGGACAACAGGGCGATGACCACTTTTCCCGCATTCAGCGCGCGCCGGAGTGGCTCGGCCCCGGAGCGTCGCTCAAAAAACTCAGCCCCGCTCCGTTCGCGGAGTTCGAGCAGGATTCGATTCAGGCCCGGTTGGCGCAGGGCGCGGTAGGTGGTGCCCACGCGCCATCCGGGAACCTGTTCCTTGAAGCGGGCGTAGAGCTCAAAATTGGCAAAGTGGCCAACCACACCGACAATGGGACGCGTCTCGGAGGCGAGGTTTTGGTCAATCCCGACCCATTCGAGGCGCTTGGCAAGGGCCTCGCGGGAAAGGCTCGCGGTCTTGATCGCGCAGACGTAGTTCTCGCCGAGTCGACGGAAATTTTCGCGGGCGATGGCAAATCGTTCTTCGGCGGATTTCTCGGCCCCGAAGACGAGATCGAGATTTTGCAGTGCGACGCGTCGGTGGCGTCGATCGACCACAAAGGCAATCGCCCCGGCGGCCCGACCCAGGCGTGCCACCAGCTCGATCGGCAACATCTGTAGGATTCCGATGAATCCCCGGGCCAGCCAGGCGAGGAGGGCGTTCACTTGAAGCAGATCCGTCGCACCGCTTCGTCGAAGCCGTCGGCTCCGGCGGTGATTTTGATCTCCACACGCATGAAATAAATGGGCAGGTCGCGGCGGTCGAGCTTGGGAAACCGCACGGCGTCCTTCTGCGTGGTGACCACCATGTCGGCCCGGCGTTTCTTGCCGCGATTGATGGCATCGAGCACTTCCTGCTGGCTGAACCGGTGATGGTCGGCGAAGCGGCGCGCGAGGACGATGTCCGCGCCCAGTTCGGTGAGCTTTTGTTCGAAGCTTTCCGGCTGCGCAATGCCGCTCAGACTGGCCACTTTGCGCCCCTGAAGGAGGTCGAGGCCGAACTGCTCGCCGGTGAAGACATCTTCGAAATACAGCGGATGATGCAGGCACTCGACGACTTCGGCGCGGGAGTTCAGCCGGGCCACGCGCACGCGCAGTTCATCGGTCTTGCGGCTCTTTTCCGGCGTGCTGCGATCGACCTTGGTGAGGAACACCACGCTGGCGCGGGAGAGGTGCGACGGCGGTTCGCGAAGGGTTCCGCGGGGAAGCAGGTATTCGTTGCCGAAGGGTTGCTGGGCATCGACGAGCACCACGTCGGTACGGCGACCGCGGAGTTTCCAGTATTGAAAGCCGTCGTCGAGCAACAGGGTGTCGCACCCGAAATGCTCGACCGCGTATCGGCCGGCTTTCACGCGGTCCTTGTCCACCAGCACGACCACGTCCTTCAAATTCGAGGCGAGCATGTACGGTTCGTCGCCCGCCGTTTCCGAGTCGAGCAGCAGGGAGTGTCCATCGCTCACCACGCGCGGCGGCGTGGTGTCTTCGCGCAGGAGCACCTTGTCGAGCAGGCGTTCGGCGAGCGGCTTGGGGCGGGAGCGGTAGCCGCGGGAGAGGATGGCGACCTTGCGTCCCGCGTCCTGGAGCGCGCGGGCGAATTTCTCCACCACGGGCGTCTTGCCGGTGCCGCCGACGGTGAGGTTGCCGATGGCGATCACCTGCACGCCGAGGGTGGAGTCGCGGAGAATGCGTGCGTTGTAGAGCACGCGGCGGATCTTCACCGCGAGCGCGAACACCCGGCTCAATGCGAGCAGGATGAAGCGCACCGCCGCGGCTTTTTTGCCGGGCTGTTGTTGGAAGATGACGGCGAGCAGCCAGGTTTCTGCCTGCTCGGTGAATTCGCGCCAGCGCTCGCGCACAGTTCCCGCACCTTGCCAAGCACCCGCGCCCGGGAGGAAGGCTGAACTGCGGAGGAATCGCGCCGGTCTCTTCGCGGTCCGGCCCGGTTTTCGCCGGAATTCCCGGAAAAACCGGTTGGAGTGCCCGTGTTATCGGCTCTTGAGAGTGACCTCGGCGGCGTAGCGGTTGACCAGGAATCCGGAGCGTTCCATGACCACCACCTGCAGCGGGATCTGGTCCCCGTGGGCCCGGTTGTAGATGACCTTGGCGGCGCCCACGAGGTCGTCGGGCTGCTGATCGTCGATGCTGGTGACGAAGTGTCCGGGCTGAAGCCGCGCCGCCGAGGCGGGGCCGCCTCGTTCCACAGTCTGGATCACGAATCCGCCATCGACCCGCCGCAGCGTGAACCCAAGTCGTCGTCGTCGCAGGAGTTCATTGTTGAAGAAGGCTTTTTCGTCCACGAGCCGGAGCTGCACCTTCCGGCTTTCCCCGTTGCGCCGAAGGGTTAGCTCCACTTCGCGATCCCGCGCGGCGGCCACCAGCGTGCGGTTGAAATCGATCACGCTGCCCGCGGGTTTGCCGTCGAGACTCAGGATCGCGTCGCCTACCTCGATACCCGCCTTGTCGGCCGGACTGCCAGGCTGGACGCTCTGAACGGTCAGCGGACGCAGCCCCGGTTTGAGCCGCGCGCCGAACCAAAAATGGTCCACCGATTCGCCCGTGAGGGTTTCCGCGAGGGCCTGGTTGACGCGGTGGATCGGGATGGCGAAGCCGATGCCCTGAGCACCGATGTCGGGCCGGAGCACGGCCACGTTGAGGCCGATCAATTCGCCGCGGAGGTTCACCAGAGGTCCGCCGGAATTGCCCGGGTTGATGGCGGCATCGGTCTGGAGCCAGTCGCCGATGTCGAGGCGTTCCCCGGTGACGTCGGTGTCGGAGGCGCGTCGGGACTTCGAGCTGAGAATCCCGCGCGAAACCGATCCGCGCAGGCCGAAGGGATATCCGAGCGCGATGACCGTCTCGCCCAGCAGCAGGTCGTTGTCCTTGGCGAATTTCACGGCGCGGAATTTGCGCGGCTTCGACGGCTTCAAGCGAAGGAGCGCCACGTCCTTGTCCTGCGACAGCGCCACGCGCTCGGCCGGGATGGGTTCGGAGTCGTCGTTGAACTGCACCCAGATGTCATCCACTCCGCGCACCACATGGACGTTGGTAAGCACGTAGCCGTCCTCGGAGATCACCACGCCGGAGCCGCGGTTGTAGTTGGCCGAGGGTTCGCGTCGATAGCCGTAAAACTCACGCAGCATGCGCTCGTAGGCCGTCTCGTTGTTCACCCAGGTGCGCGTGGCGATGTTCACCACGCTGGGCATGACGCGTTCCACCGCGATGACCGTCGCGTCGCGCCGGATGTCGAGTGAGGTCTCGGGGACCGGCGGGGCTGCGGTGGTGGGGGGAGGAGTGGCGGACGCGTCTTCCTCTGCGCCGATCACGGGCGCGGTCATCAAAGCCAGGAACCCCAGGGCCAGGCCCAGCGAGGCACAACGCAGCGAAATCATGGAACGATAGATCATGGAACCGGTTCCGCTGACAATTCAGAATCTGGGATGTTCATTTCGAGCACAGTTCCCAGAGGTCCGGAAACTATGCTGAGATGGTGGGAAGTTCATTTCCTACCTATGACAGAATCATCGACTCCACGGGCCTGGACGCACGGAAACTATGGGGTTTGCCGGCTTGAAGGACGCGAGAATCCAGCCTTTGTGTTGAACGAAGGGGGTTCCCCTCCCGAACGCTGGCTGCAGCAGATCTGGCGGCATCAGCGATTGCAGCGGACCAAGCTCGTCGCCCTGGATGGCCGGCCGGTGCGCGTGCTGCATCCTGGGTTCTGGAATCGGGAATCGGGCCCGGATTTCAAGGATGCCGTGATCCAATTGGGCTCTGGTCTCACGCTGGTGGGGGATGTGGAGGTGGACCTGCATCCCGCGGGTTGGTTCGGACACGGGCATGCCAGCAATCCGGCTTACGATCGGGTGGTTTTGCAGGTGGTGTGGGGGCCTGGGTCCCGGCCGGTGGATCGCGCCGTGCTCGCGGTGAGCGATGTGCTGGATTGTCCGCTCGACGAAATGGCGCCGTGGCTGGAGGACGAGGCCATTCAACGGCTTCCTGCCACCACACCGGGTCGCTGTTGCGGGCCGTTGTCCCGGGTCGACCGCGACCGCACCGAAGCCCTGCTC
Organism: Verrucomicrobiota bacterium; assembly: GCA_947454705.1. Lineage (GTDB taxonomy): Bacteria > Verrucomicrobiota > Verrucomicrobiia > Limisphaerales > UBA9464 > CAIVQB01. Next base: position 27,098 of record CANGKZ010000025.1, on the reverse strand, counting down.
GACGAAGCAGCCCGCGTGCGCCTGAACCGCAAGGTGGCGGAGTTTGCGGCGCGGGGCCGAAGCGTGGGTTGGGAGGCGGTGTTGTGGGAGGGCGTGTTTGGAGCTCTCGGATATCGGGAGAATTCCTGGCCCATGCGCCGGCTGGCCGAAATTGCCGCGCGCCAACTTCCCAAGGGCAACGTGCAGGTGTGCGAAGCCATGCTGTTCGGCATCGCCGGACTTCTCCCTCCGGGTATGCGGCAGGGGGAGGGATCCGCCTACGTGCAGAGTCTGTGGGACATTTGGTGGGAGGAACAGTCCGACTGGAAGGAGTTGATCCTGCCACGAAAGGCCTGGCGGATCGTGGGCGTCCGTCCGTTGAATCATCCCCAGCGTCGACTCGCGCTCGCCGCACGATGGATTGCCGATCCCACCTGGATCAACCGGGTGCGGGCCTTCCTGAATCTCGAAGGGAGGCGCCGCACCAGCACGGCCTGGTTTGTTCGCGAGTTGTGCGAGGGGTTCAATTCCACGTCAGAGGCGTTTTGGCGTTCCCACTGGACCCTCCGGGCCGGGGACCGTTCCGGGTTGCTTCCCTGGATCGGCCCTGCCCGGACCACCGATCTCGCCATCAATGTGTTCCTGCCCTGGATGATCGCCGAGGCGCGCATGCAGGGGGATGAGGACCGCGCCCTCCGGTTGGAACGCCGATGGATGGAATGGCCCAAGGGGCAGGACAATGGGGACCTCAAGTTCGCGCGACGACGCTTGTGGGCCGGAGCCAAGGCTGATGTCCGTTGGACCGCCGCCCGACAGCAGGGATTGCTGCAGGTTCGACGCGATTTCTGCCTCGCCGCCGGATCCTTGTGCACCGGATGTCGCTTCCCATCGGTGGTCGGCCACCCCGAAACCGAGGGCAAATGCGGAGGACTGTGACGCTTGCCTGTCTTTCCCACGTGTGGAAGGTTCACCGCCTGCGTTATGGCTCACGTCAAGTTGCACATTCCTGGTCCGGTCGAAGTCAGTCCCAAAACCTACGCCGCCCTGTCGTCCCCGATGATCGGGCACCGGGGTCAGGGGTTTAAGGATCTCTACGCCGGCATCCAGCCGCGTCTCCAGACCCTGCTGTCCACCAAACAGCTCGTGTACCTCAGCACTTCCTCGGCCTGGGGCGTGATGGAAGGCGCGCTGCGGAATCTGGTGACCAAGAAGGTCCTGAACTGCATGTGCGGCGCGTTTTCCGACAAGTGGCTCGACGTCTCCAAGCGCTCCGGCAAGGCCGCCGAAGGCCTTCAGGTGCCCTGGGGTTCCCCCATCCGTGCCGAGCAGATCGATGCCAAGCTGGCCACCGGTGAGTTTGATGCCCTGACCCTCATCCACAACGAGACCAGCACCGGCACCATGAGCCCGCTGGCCGAAATCGCCGCGCTCAAGAAGAAGTATCCCGACGTCATGTTCATCGTGGATGCCGTGTCCTCCATGACCGCCGTGCCGTTGAACTTCGACGAGCTCGGGATCGACGTCCTGCTCGCCGGCACTCAGAAGGCGTTCGCCCTGCCTCCGGGCCTGGCCGTCTTCACCTGCTCGCCCGCCGCGCTGGCCAAGGCCGCCACGGTGTCCGACCGCGGATATTACTTCGACTTCGTGGAGTTCGAGAAGAACGCCAAGGAAAGCATGACCCCCAGCACGCCGAGCATCCCGCACGTGTACGCGCTGGCGTCCAAGCTCGAGGAATTCTTCGCCGAAGGATTGGAGAATCGCTATGCCCGTCATCGCGCCACCAATCAGCAGACGCGCGACTGGGCCGCCCGCCACGGGTTCACCCTGTTCCCCGAGGCCGGATTCGAATCCATCACCCTCACCTGCGTGAACAACGGCGCGAAGCCCGGCGGCCGCACGGTCGATGTCGCCAAGCTGCAGAAGCTCGCCAAGGAACGCGGGTTCCTCATCGATGGCGGCTACGGCAAGATCAAGGGCACCACCTTCCGCATCTCCAACATGGGTGACGAAACCCAGGAGACCATGTCGACGCTCCTCGCAGCGCTCGACGATGCGATGGCCAAGCTCTGAGGATTTAACTTCCAATTTATGCCGGAACTCGCGCTCAAGTTGATTTCCCCTGAGGACCTCGTTGGCCGTGCCCACGCGGTCATCAAGTCAGCGCGTTTTCCGGTGCTGGCCACCATCGACGGCAACCAGCCGCGGCTTCGCCCGGTGTCGCCGGTGAGGACGGACGGGTTCACGATCTACATCGCGAACCTGCGGCGTTACGGCAAGACGGCCGAAATCGCCGTGAATCCGCGCGTGGAATTGTGCTACCTGGATGAAAAGCACAACCAAGTGCGCATCACCGGCGTTGCGGAGATCGTGACCCAACGAGCCACGCTCGAGGAAATCTGGACGGAGAATCCGCTCCTGCGCCGGTATCTCGGGTCGATCGATAATCCCAACCTCATCGTGTACTGCGTTCGACCCGAGCGCGTGCGCTACATGGAGGAGTGGGCCATCGAGTACTACGAGGTTCCCCTCCGGCTCCCGACCGTTTGAGGTTGAGGTCCGGGATTGAGTTCGGCCGATCCGGTCGATTCCCAGAGTTTCGCTTGTCGGCGCAGGCCCGGCTCTGACCCAATCGGGGTGAATTCCACCCCGTTCATGCACCGCTTCCGCGCCGCTCCATCGCTGTTCGCCCTTTCCGTCTCCGTCTCCCTCTCGATTTGTCCGGGAAGTCTCGCAGCCGAGGGCACGCGGCCCGGCGTCCTGCTGGAGGGTTCGGCCGCACGACTCCACATCGACCTCGCCGGCGGAGCCATCGGCCGCTTCGAGCGCGTGACCTCGGGCACCGCCGCCCCTGTGGTCAATCCACTCGACTGGGGCACTCCCAAATCCACCGACATCGCCCCGCACGGACACGGACATTTCCTGTGCCTCGACCGATGGGGTCCGCCTTCGAAGGCCGAAGGCGCCAACGGCATGCCCTACCACGGTGAGGCCGCCTCGGTGACCTGGCGACTCGACCAATCCCCCACGGTCTCGGCCGACACGATCACCACCACCATGTCCGCCCGCCTTCCGCTGGCCGGGCTCGCCATTCGCCGCACCGTCCGCCTCGCCGCCGGCTCCGCCTTCTACGTGGTTCGCGAGGAGGTTTCCAACGAGGGCAAACTCGGCCGGATCTACAACATGGTCCAGCACCCCACCATCGCCCCGCCGTTCCTCGATCCGACCACCGTGGTTGATTGCAACGGAGGACGCGGCTTCGCCCAGGGGGGATCCATGCCCAATCCTGAAACACCCACCACCCGCTGGCCGCGCGGGGTGGATCAGGACGGAACCAAGAATGATCTGCGGCATCTCGGCACTGATCCGCGTCCCGCGGTGTCGTCCTTCGCCATCGACGGCGACTTGGGCTGGGTCACCGCCGCCACGCCCCGGCACGGCCTCCTCATCGGATACCTGTGGCGCACGCGCGACTACCCCTGGGTCAGCCTGTGGCGCAATGCCGACAAGTCCGGCCCCTCGGCGCGCGGACTCGAATTCGGCACCACCGGACTCCATCAGCCCTTTCCCATCCTCACCCGCAAGGGACGCATCTTCGACCTCCCGCTCTTCGATCACCTCGACTCCGGCGAAACGACCACCCGCAGCTATGCCTCCTTTTTGGTACAAGTGCCCGCGGACTTCCGCGGCGTGGACCGGATTGAATCCCGCGGCACCGACTGGGTGATCGTCGAACACGGCCCCGGCGTGCCCCGTCGATTCCCCATCGCCACCGGTGGACTCGCGATTCCCTGATTCCGCAGCGTACCAGAAACGATACTTCTCCGATGAACGCCGATTCCAACGCACGGAACCGAACCCTTCGTCGCTGCGCCGCCGCGGTGGCGCTGGCCTGGGCCCTGGGGACCGGAGCCTCCAGTGCCGCTCTTGCCCAGGACCGTCCCCCGGCCGCGCGGGTGGTTCCTCCCGCCGGATTCGAGCTCTCCCTCTGGGCGCGCGAACCGATGCTTCGCAGCCCGGTCGCACTGAGCTTCGACGAGCAGGGCCGCGTGTATGTGGTGGAGACCGCCCGACGCGGCTCGGTGGACATCGACATCCGGTCGCACCCCGACTGGCTGGTCGAGGATCTCGCCAATCAGAATGTCGATGACCTGCGCCGTTTTTTCCGCCGTCGCATGGCGCCGGAGAAAAGCCGCGAGAACGCTTCGTGGCTCAGGGACCTCAACGGCGATGGATCGCACGACTGGCGCGACCTCCAGGGCGTGAAGGAAAAGGTGCACCGACTCGAGGACACCCGCGGTGAAGGACGCGCGGATCGCGCGCAGGTGTTTGCCGAGGGATTCAACGAGGAGATCAGCGGCGTTCTCGCCGGCGTGCTGGCGCGGGACAAGGATGTGCTGGTCACCATCTATCCGGATCTGTGGCGGCTCCGCGATCTCGATGGCGATGGCGTGGCCGACACCAAGGAATCGCTCTTCCGCGGATTCGGCGTCCATGCCGGCTTCGATGGACACGACCTCCACGGCCTCGTCATCGGCCCCGACGGCAAGGTGTACTTCTCGATCGGCGACAATGGCTTCTCCGTGCTGAACCGCGAGGGCAAGCGTCTCCACTATCCGAACACCGGCGGCGTGCTGCGGATGAATCCCGACGGCACGAATCTGGAGGTGTTCGCGTCGGGCCTTCGCAACGTTCAGGAAATCGCCTTCGACGCCTACGGCAACTGGTTCTCCGTGGACAACGACGGCGATCTTGCCGACGAGCGCGAGCGATTCGTTCACATTGCCGAGGGCAGCGACTCCGGATGGCGCATCCACTGGCAGTTCCACGATGCCGGATGGCGCCGCTTCACCGGCGCGCCGGAGTACAATCCGTGGATCGACGAACGCATGTGGATCCCGCAGTTCCCCGGCCAGCCCGCCCACATCACCCCGCCGCTCACCAACTACTCCGTCGGTCCGTCGGGCTTCAAATACAACCCGGGTACCGCGCTCAACGCCGCGTATCGAAACCACTTCTTCCTCGTGCAGTTCCCGGTGCAGAAGATCACCTCCTTCGAGGCCCAGCCGCGCGGCGCCACGTTCCAGATGACCGGCGAACACACGTTCGTCTCCGGCATGATGGCCAGCTCGCTCCAGTTCGCGCCCGATGGATCGCTCTTCCTCGCCGACTGGGATGGCATGTGGAATCCGAGCGGACGCGGCGCGCTGTGGAAGCTCGACGATCCCAAGGCCGCCGCGCTTCCCATCCGCGCCGAGGTCAAGGGACTCATCGCCTCGTCCTTCACCAATCGCCCCGTCTCTGAACTCCTCACCCTCCTCGGCCATGCGGATCAGCGCATCCGGCTCAAGGCCCAGTTCGAGTGGGTCCGACGCGGGGATGTATCAGGATTGGTTCAGGCGGCCGCACGGACTGATCTCCCGCAGATGACCCGCATCCACGCGCTGTGGGGAGTGGGGCAATCGCAAAAGCCGATCGCACCGGAAAGTCTGCCGTTTGAGGACGCGGATCCCGAGATCCGTGCGCAGACCGCGCGGATGGCCGGGGACCTTCGGTTGAAATCCGCAGCGCCCCGACTCGCGCAATTGCTCTCCGATCCGAGCGAACGCGTTCGATATCACGCGGGACTCGCCTTGGGAAAAGCCGGAGGGTCGGCGCAAAAGGAATCGCTGCTGCGAGCGCTGGAGGAAAACCGAACCGACGAAGCCTTCCTGCGTCACGGCCTGGTGATGGGCCTCGCCGGTGCGCTGTCCAATGAGGCGCTGGCCGAGTTGTCCACGCATCCCTCCGCGCGGGTGCGAATCGCCGCGGTACTCGCGTTGCGACGGCATCAGGCCTCCGAGGTGGTCCGGTTCCTCAAGGATTCCGACCCGTTGGTGCTGGCCGAAGTGGTGCGTGCGATTCACGACGATGAATCGATTCCTGATGCCCTCGCCGCGCTCGCAGTCCGCGCCGAGACCGTCGTGCCCGGCGAACCCGAGGCGCTCACCCGCCGCGCGTTGAATGCGTCACTCCGGCTGGGTCGTGACCAAGATGCGCGCCGTCTGCTCCGCGTGGCACTCGACTCCGCGCGGCCCGAGACGATCCGGTTGGAAGCGTTGGAATGCCTGGGCGATTGGAACAAGTCGCCGTGGGTGGATCGCGTGGAAGGCATGGTGCGTCCGCTTCTCCCCGCATCGCCCGCGCTGGGGAACCGCCTGATCCAGGAGCATTTCAACGACTGGATTCGCGCCGGCGATCGTCTAGGGACCGCAGCGTTGCGGCTCGCGGATCGCAACGGCATCGCCCTCAGTTCCGCGCAATTGCTCGAATGGGTCACCGCGGCGAAGACCTCCGCCGAGGTGCGTCGCTCCGCGCTTCAACTCCTGCTCAAGCGCGATCCCGTGGCCCTGGCCTCGCGCTGGCCGAAGTGGCTCGATGACTCCGACGTCGCACTGCGTTTCGCGGCGTGGGAAATCGTGGCGCAATCGAATCCCGAAGCCTTCGTGCGCGAGGCGCGCATGCGCGGCCCGAAGGCCTCGGTCCCGGAACGTCAGAAACTCCTCCGCCTCGCCGGATCAATCAAACACGCCGCAGCCACCGAGTATCTACACGAGGCCCTCGAACAACTGCGCGATGGACGCCTCGCTCCGGAGCTCGCCCTCGATGCCGTCGAGGCCGCGGAGTCGCGCAACGAATCCACCCTCGCCACGCTGCTCGCCGCCCTTCCGCAGACACGCGGCGATCGTCCCCGCGTGGACCGACTTCGCTTCGTGCTCACCGGTGGAAGTGCCTCGGCCGGACGCGACGTGTTCCGAACCCACGTGGGATCCCAGTGCATCCGCTGCCACGACGCCGGCGGCGAGGGCAAGCAGGCCGGACCCGTGTTGACCGGAATTGGTACGCGCCTCAGTCGCGAGCTGCTGCTGGAGTCGTTGATCGATCCGAGCGCCAAGCTGGCCGATGGCTTTGCTCAAACCACGGTGTTCCTTCGCGACGGGGAAACCCTCGATGGAGTGCGCGCCACGGAAAGTAAGGATGCGCTGACGCTGCGCCTGATCACCGGTGAATTCCGAAAGATCGCGAAGAAGGACATCGAACGCACCGCAGCGAATCCGGTGTCGCCCATGCCGCCGATGGGCGACGTGCTTTCGTCGGCTCAACTTCGGGACGTGATCGAATTCCTCGCCACCTGGAAATGAATCATCCCACGATCCAGCAATACTCCGTTTCCGGGCCGTGGCTTCGGAGGGAACTGGTTCGTTGGATCGTCGCGGGATGGCTGGCGGTTTGCGGAAGCGTGAGTGCATCGGCCGCCGCGCCGATGACCGAGGACGAGTACGTCCGCGAGGTGAAGCCGCTGTTGGAGCAGCGCTGTGCTGCGTGTCATTCCCGGCTGAAGCAGAAAGGCGAGCTGCGACTCGATGCCGGCGTGCTCGTGCACAAGGGCGGACACCACGGGCCGGTGGTGACCCGCGACGCCGCAGGGATGAGCGAACTGCTTCGCCGGATCACGTCATCGGATCCGGAACAACGCATGCCCCTCGAAGGGCGTCCCTTGTCGGTCGATGAAATTGCGCTGCTGCGTCGATGGATCGAAGCCGGCGCGCCGTATCCCAAAAATGAGGCAGTGCCCGTGGCCCCCGGGGATCACTGGGCGTTCCAGCCGGTTCGACGTCCTGCGATTCCGAAGACCGCCGCGAAAGACTGGGGACGAACTCCGGTGGATGCCTTCCTTTTGTCCCGCTGGGAGAAGCAGGGATGGAAGCCCGGTCCGCGCGCGAATCCGTCGGCATTGCTGCGCCGCGTGCATCTGGATCTCACCGGCCTGCCGCCCACGCTGGCCGAGCAGGAGGCGTTTGCGGCGGATCCGAGCGATGCGGCACTCGATCGCGTGATCGATTCCCTGCTGTCGCGTCCGTCCTACGGCGAACGCTGGGCGCGTCACTGGCTGGATGTGGTGCGTTATGCCGACAGCAACGGATACGAACGCGACGCGGAAAAACCGCTGGTGTGGAAGTACCGCGACTACGTGATTCGCGCCCTGAATCGCGACACGCCGTATGACCGGTTTGTGATTGAGCAGCTCGCCGGCGATGAACTGCCCGATGCGACCGCCGAGACCGTGATCGCCACCGGCTACGCGCGGCTCGGCAACTGGGACGATGAACCCGCGGATCCGGCGACCGACCGATACGATCAGCTCGATGACATCGTCAGCACCACCAGCCAGGCGTTCCTCGGTCTCACATTGGGATGCGCGCGGTGCCACGATCACAAATTCGAGCCACTCACCGCGAAGGATTACTACTCCATGGTCGCGGTGTTTGCGCCGCTGACGCGTCCGCAGAATGGCCGCACCGAATTGACCCGCCCCGCGGGTTCGCGTCGCGACGTGCAGGAGGCGGCAACGCTCAAGCGGGCCGGGCCAGAGTCGTCACGGCTGGCGGAACTCAATGCGCGTATCGATGAAGGCTATTTCCTGTCGGAGGAAACGCCCAAGCCGCCCGACACCCACGTGTTGATCCGGGGCAACCCGGGTCGGAAGGGCGATCGCGTGGACGCTGCCAGTCCGGCCGTGCTCGCGCGTCACACGATGCGTTCGTTGGATCCCGATCGATGGACGACGCGGCGGCGTCTCTCGTTGGCGCAGTGGATCGCGAGTCCGAACAATCCGCTCACAGCGCGCGTGATGGTGAATCGGGTGTGGCAGCAACATTTCGGCGCAGGCCTGGTTCGCACGCCCAACGATTTCGGAGTCATGGGCGAGCCGCCCGCCGATCCCGAGCTGCTCGACTGGCTGGCCGACTGGTTCGTGCACGAGGGCGGGTGGTCGCTGAAGTCGCTTCACCGGATGCTGCTCACCTCGCAGGCGTGGCGGCTGTCGCGGATCCAACCGGGCGCGAACAACTCCGCAGATGCCGATGCGGACAATCGATACTTCCTTCGCCCGGCGTATCGTCGTCTGGAAGTGGAGGCGTTGCGCGATTCCATTCTTTCCGTGAGCGGGCAGTTGAATCCCACGATGGGCGGACGCGGCGTCTTCCTCCCCATTCCCAACGCCGCGCTGGAGGCGAACACGGATCGCGACTCCATCTGGCCCCGGTCGTCGGAATCCGATGCGTCGCGTCGAACTGTGTACGCCTTCGTGAAGCGCGGCCTCGTGGTTCCCTTTTTGGAAGTGTTGGATCTGTGCGACACCGTGAGCAGTTCGCCGCGTCGGCAGGTGACGACCATCGCGCCGCAGGCCCTCACCTTGTTCAACGGCGAATTCATCCAACAGCAGTCGCGCCGGTTCGCGGAGCGTCTGCGTCTCGAAGCGGGACCGGATCCGGCCCGCCAAGTGGAGCTGGCTTACCGCCTCGCGCTTTGTCGTCCGCCCACGCCCACCGAGCGCGACGCGGTGCTTGGCTATCTGCGCGAGGGATCGCTGTCGGAGGTGTGCCGGGTGATCTTCAATCTGAACGAATTCGCGTACCCGGAGTGAGACGCTTCCCATGAACCCACTTTCCTCGCGCTTCATTCCGAATCCCACTCCGTGCGGCCGCTCCCGCCGTGAGTTTCTGTGGCAGGTGGGTGGCGGGTTCGCGGGGCTGGCGCTGGCGGATTTGCTGTCGCGCGGTACCCCGGCCAACGCGGCCGCTCCCGGACCGCTGTCGCCGCATGCGGGACATTTCCGTCCGCGGGCCAAGCATGTGGTGTTCCTCTTCATGAACGGCGGGCCCAGCCAGGTGGACACGTTCGATCCCAAGCCGGCGCTCACGCGGTACCACGGCCAGCCGTACGCGGGCGATGCCAAGGTGGGCTCCAACGGGCGTCCGATCGGGCGCCTCATGCAGTCGCCGTTTGAGTTCAAGCGACACGGAAAGAGCGGACTCGAAATCAGCAGCCTGTTTCCCCACACCGCCAAGTTCGCCGATGACCTCTGCGTGATTCGGTCGATGCACTCCGACACCGCAGCGCATGCCTCGGGCTGCCTGCAGATGAACACCGGGAGCATCTTCATCGGCCGCCCCTGCCTCGGGGCGTGGCTGAGTTACGGGCTCGGGGCGCTGAATGAGAATCTGCCGAGCTTTGTGGTGATGACCGATCCGCGCGGCGGTCCGATCGGGAGCGCATCGAACTGGGGCGCGGGCTACATGCCGGCCGCGTACCAAGGGACCTTGTTTCGCAGCACCGGGGTGCCATTGCTTGACCTCGCCACTCCGGAGGGCACGAGTGAGGCGCGGCAGCGAAAGTCGCTCGATCTGCTCGGGCAGTTGAACCGGGAACACCTCGCGCAACGCCCGGGCGAATCCGAACTCGCGGCGCGCATTGAATCGTACGAGCTCGCGTACCGCATGCAGACCTCGGCCGCGGAGGTGGTGGACCTCGGTCGCGAGAGCGAGGCCACGCGCGAGATGTACGGGTTGAATCAAAAGGTCACCGCAGACTTTGGACGGAAGTGCCTCATCACACGCCGGCTGATCGAGAAGGGCGTGCGATTCATTCAGTTGTATTCCGGAGGCGGACACATCGAGGACACCTGGGATGGTCACAACGACTGCATTGCCAATCATCGTCTCCACGCCGCGGAAACCGATCAGCCAATCGCGGCTCTAATCGCGGATCTCAAGCGTACCGGACTGTGGGAGGACACCCTGCTCGTCTGGGGAGGCGAGTTTGGTCGGACGCCGACCAGTGAAGGCGTGGGCAAGCCGGGTCGCGACCACGACTGGCATGGCTTTTCGATGTGGATGGCCGGGGCCGGAGTGAAGGGAGGGCAGGCGGTGGGGGCGACCGATGAACTGGGCTTCAAGGCGGTGGAGAACAGGTGCCACGTGTCGGATCTGCACGCGACGATCCTGCATCTGATGGGGTTGGATCACACCCGGCTCGCGTACTTCCACAGCGGGTTGAATCAACGCCTGACCGGAGTTCTCGATCGGCGCGTCATCCGCGAAGTCCTCGCGTGAAGGACGCGCGTGCCGCGCGAAGGCAAAGGGCAAAGGTGCGGACGGTTTCAGTTGTTCGCTCGGGCTTCCAACGAGGACGGCGACTTTGGAGTGCGGCGGGAAGCGGAGCGCCACGCCGCTTTGCTCAACGCCAACCCTCGAACCGAGCTAAGAAACCGCAGAGACGCGGAGTCGCAGAGGAGGCTGGGCGGTTCGATTTTGGTACCGATGCAAGGGTCACCGGTCGGTTTCATTCTCCGCGCGGATTCGAAAGCGGTGTCGACGCTGCGCTCTGCCACCGCACTCCAAGGTGCGCGTGCTTCCAGGCTCTGCAGACTGCTGCCGTTAAATCCGGTCGGACCGGGTTCGCTGTGCTTTACTCCGCGAGGATCGCGTCCCAGCTGTAGCCCAGAATCCAATCGGCGAGTTGCTTGCGCTCTTCCGCCGGGACCTGCGCACCGAGCGGTGGCATCGGCACCACGCCCCATTTCCCAGTGCCCCCTTTCTCCATCTGCAGTTGAAACTTGGCCGAGGCTTCGGGGTCGTCCTTGTACCGCGCGGCCACGTCGCGATAGGAGGGCCCCACACCCTTTAGATCCGGGTTGTGACAGGTGAAGCACGTGCGCTTGGTGGCCAGCGCCACCGAAGTCTTGTTGTTCACCGACAGAAACCGCGCCGGCAACAGACGCCATTCGCCCTCCGCCTTCAGCGCGACACCAAACACGTTCACCGCACCGGCGGGCACCTCGCGCTCCTTCAAGGTCGAGGGAAGCAACAGCGTCACGTCCCCACCGGTTCCCTTCACCACGGCTTTTCCTCCGCCCGGAAACTTGGCGTCGGCAAAGGTCACGTTGGTCAACTGGACGTATCGAAACTGGAGCGAAGAGGCGTCCTTGAAAAAATCCGCCCCGCGGGGTTCGGAGGCTCCGACGGATTTGTTGGTGGCGGTGAGGCTCACCGAACCTTCCTTCACCAGCAGCGCACCGAGGCCAAAGGGGCCGTCGCCGAGAGTGCCGGTGAGGGTGAGTTCATTGCGCGGCGAGAGCTTGTCGGCATCGGCCTTGCCCACCACCACGGGCAGGCCCGCGGCCCCGGAGCTGTGGACGAAGGCCAGCACGCGCTGGTCCGGCAGCGTGGCGCGGGCGCTCACAATGCCGCTGACCGTGAATGCCGTGGTGGTGTCCTTCGGCTTTCCCGTGGCGGGGTCGAGTTGTTTGAGGACTTCCTCGGGCGCGGCCCCGCGTGCGACGAGCGCGGCCAGTGAGACAAGCAGGGTAATGCGGACGGCGTTGCGAATCATGCGGGACGGAATCTAGCCGCAGTTTCGCATGCGCCGATGAGGCATTTTGCCGCACCTCTTTGCCGCCGCTTGCGGATCACTCCGCAGGTGGATGCTTGGCGAGTTTGCGCTGGAGGGATCGTCGATCCAGCCCCAGCAATCGCGCGGTCTGAGAGATGTTTCCCGAACACTCGGCAAGGACCCGCTGGATATGTTCCCACTCCACCCGGTCGAGCGTGGGAATTTCCGGCAACGGAAGCGGGGTGACTTCGCGCGGACGCTCCATTCCGCTCAACGCGGCGAGCAACTGGTCGGGATCGACCGGCTTGGTGAGATAATCCCGCGCGCCGATCCGAACGGCTTCCAGCGCGGTGGCGATGCTCCCAAATCCGGTCAGCACCACCAGAGTGAGATCCGGGTCGAGGACCCGGAGTTCGCGAACGAGCTCGAGCCCGCTCATGCCGGGCATTTTCAAATCAATGACCGCGCCGGAGAAGGCTCCAGTTCGCGCGGACTCAATGGCTTCCTCGCCCGAGGCGACGGCCAACGTTTCCACGCCGCGAGACTTCAACGCCCGCGCGAGGCGTTCGCGAAAGGGCGCATCGTCATCGACCAGCAGCACCGGGGGCTTCATGCGGGTTGCAGTCCCTGGGGAAGTTCCAGTCGGGCGCAACTTCCGCCGCCGGGGGAGGATTCGAGGAGAAAGGTTCCGCCAAACCGCATGGCCAGCAGGCGTACCAGAAAAAGTCCAAGTCCGGTTCCCTTTCCGGCGGGCTTGGTGGTGAAGAAGGGTTCGCCGGCGTGCTTGCGGGCTTCGGTCGTCAACCCGGTGCCCTGATCGAGGATTTCGAATTGGACCCGATCCGGACGCGCGTCGATGCAGAGCCGCACCGTGCCCTCCGACGTGCTGGCATCAAATGCGTTCTTCACGAGGGATTCGAGGGCCTGCAGCAAGGCGCCGTGGGGCGCCCAAAAGCGCGAGGCCGAGCCGGTGCGGCGGAGTTGAAGGCGTTCCGGAAAGCGCATCGTCAGTTGTCCGGTGAGTTCGTCCACTTCGATCCAGCGGGGGGCATCGCCGGACTGGTCCTGGAGTCGATCCAGGATCCGGCGGCATCGTGCCACTTCCTCGCGAATGAGTTGGGCATCCTCGGACAATTCGCTCTGGCCCTGACTCGCGGCCAGGGAACGAACCATTTCCCCTGCGGCGAGCGCGATGGTTCCGAGAGGCGTGGCCAATTCATGCGCTGCGCCGGCGGCCAGGGTGGCCAGTGCCGCGAATTGTTCCTGCTCGCGGGCGCGTTCGCGGGCCGCAACCAGTTCACGCTCCCGGACCCGCAATGCGGATTGCAGCCGGCTGACGAACACCACGATGCACCCGGAGGTCAGTACCAATGCCACGAGCATGCCCTGAAGATGCGTGCTCAGGGGCAGGTTCGGCCCCACGCCGCACACGGCATCCCCGGGGATCGGGAGCACCTGGCGTCCGAAGAACAGCAGGCCGAACCCGGCGCAGCACAGCGCGGCGATGCATCCCGTTCCCCAAAGCGGAAGCGCCACAGCCGCGAGTGCGACATGGACGAGGTAGAACGAGCTGAACGGATTGTGCGGGCCGCCGGTGAAGTGCAGCAGGGCAGTGAGCAGGAGAACGTCGGCGGCGAGAATGCCGACGAGGTTCTTCGGGCTCTCGCCGCGACCGGGTGGGACAAGATGCAGCAGCCCGTTGGAAAATGCAGTGAACGCAATGCACATCGCGACCGGCGCAAGCGGCAGTGCCAGTCCCAGCGCGCAGGTCACAAAGGCGACGGCGACGGTCTGACCCGCCACTGCGCTCCACCGCAACTGACGCAGCAGGGGAAGCGTGAGAACGGGCTGAATGGGTGAGGAGTTCATCCGTGGTTCATGAATTCAAGTGGGACTGGATTCGCTAGGGCTCGGCTGACATGCACCCCGTGGCGTGGATCTCCTGACGCGGTTCTATCGGCCTTCCAGTGCGCGATCAACGGTGCGATTTCGGTTCACGGTTTTGCAGGAGCCGCAGCCACGGCGACCGCCATCGCGTCGGCCAGATCCTCGGGAGTCCACTCGTTTCCGTCGAAGAGCCGATGGATGCGTCCCGAAGGGTCCACCACCACGGTGCGAAGATTGTGCGAGATGCTGCCTCCGGCTTCGACGGCGAACAGGCCGAGCCGGGGAGCGATCGCTTTCAACGCGTCGGCAGAAAGCGTTCCAAACATCCAAGCCTCCGCATCCGCGCCCCGGTACCCGCGGGCATAGGTGCGGAGAATTTCGGGCGTGTCGTAGGCTGGGTCGAAGGAAAGGGAGAGGAATTGATGACGACCGGAGGCGCCGCTGGTCTTCGTCAGGAGCGCGCGCGCCTTGCTGAAGTGCTTCGACATCCGAGGGCAGAAATCCGGGAGCGGGCACCGGGTGAAGACAAACGTAAACGCCAATGCACGTCCGCGGAATTCCGACAACGAGTGAGGGCTGCCGTCCTCGCCCAGGAATGAGACCTCGGGCATGAGCTCTCCCACGCGCAGCGGCGGCACTGCCGGGTCGGAGGCCGATGCGGTGGAGTTGGTGACGGGGGTTCCGGTGCCGATGCGGCGGATGGACTCGATGTGATGATCCTCGTCGGTGACCACCAGCCGGAACTCCACGGCATCGCCCGGAACGAGGTTCCGCAGTTCGGCGGGTTCATTGACCCGGAGTGTCATGGTCATGGCCGGCATGTAGTTCGGGATTTCCTCGTGGCGGATCACCGCGCTCCGTCCATCGACGGGAAGCTCCTTCAGCACGCCGCGCACCTGGAACACTCGATTGCTGATCGCCTGGGGGGAGACGGAACCAGCCGAGCCACGTCGGTCGCCGCACCCGGTAAGCCCGGGGGCAAGGAGCAGCAGCGTGGCAAGGAGGGGTTGGAGATGTTTCATTTTTGGAAAAGCGTGTTCAGCGCAGGCGGCGGATCTCCTCGAAAATGGAGATCGGGGTGGCGGGGTTGTTGCCATCGAAGTAGGAGCGGATTGCCCCACTGGCATCGACGAGGACGATCTGATCCGCGTGGCCGAATCCGCCGGGAATGAGCGAGGGATCCTCCCCGGTGCGCTTGGGTAGGAAGCTGATTTCGATGAAGGGAAACAGGACGTCGGGATCGCCAGTGAGGAACCACCATCGTTCGGGATCCGCCCCCACCGTTTTTGCAAATCGTTGAAGAGTGGCCGGCGAGTTGCTGCGCGGATCGACGGTGAGGGACACCAGTTGAACGTCAGGCTGGTCCTTCACCCAGGCCTGGAGTTCGGCCATGCGCCGGCTGATGTCGTAGCAGCCCATGCCGCAGCTGGTGGAGACGAAGTTGACCACGCAGATCTTCCCGCGGAGATCGCGTCGGGTGATCACTCGACCGGATCGCTCGGTGAGCGTGAAGCCGTCCAATTGCCTCGGGCGATCCGGGGGAATGGGCGGAGACTTGGCGCGACCTCCCACCAGAAAGCCGCCGAGCAGCGCGCCGGCCACCGCCAGGATTCCGAGAAGGCTGATGGCCCAGCGGACACGCGGGCTCAGGGAATCGGCCCCGTCGAGTGCGGCGGACGGATTCGGTTCCGGCTTCGGAGTATTTGCTGCGTTCGATGAAAGGTCGTTCACGGTCGGACAGAAACGGAGGTCGGGAATGCGGTTGTTCTCGCGAGTCGGAAGGAACACCAGGGCGCACCGAAAACCTGAATGTGTGACGCCCCGCCGCTGCAACCTGCCTCACCGCATCCCCGACCCAATCCGCAGCTGTGCGTCACAGCGCCGATCACTCGGAAATCGATGGGACAGCCTCGCACGGGCCTGGGCTGGACTCCCTGTGGCAAATTGTCGCAGGGAACGGAATCGAGGTGCAGCCGGAGACGGCCTCACCGCGTGGGTGCCGTGATGAAACGGGATGCGAGAGATCGGACCGCAGAGTCGCGGATCTCTGCGGGTCAGAGGACGCCGGATTTGGGAGGCGGCACGCCCGGTCGTTCGTGGCGCGGCGGCGCGAAGGCGTCGAAGCCCTCCCGTTCCGTTACCGTGCTCACGAAGACGACCGCGGTCTCGAGGAGCGGAAGGGTGGAATCCAGTTCCTTGACCTCGGTTTCGGAAGTTTCCCCGTGCTCGGTCTGCTTGCCCTGGGCGACGAATTTGCAGAGGCCGCAGGGGTGATGCCCGTCGAACGTGGCGTGAATCGCCTCGCGAACCGTGGAAGTCTGCGTCTCCCGCACCAGCATTCCGGCCCACGCGACCGATTGCAGAATACCCCAATGAAGCCCCACTGACAGGCAGAGGGCGGTCACCAAGAGCAACTGACACACAGGGCGCAAGACACCGATGGGTAATCCGCGGATCGGCGTCATGTCAATGGGGGCGGCAGTTGAAGGGTTGGATCTGGAGGCGGAAGTTGAAAAGTTGAAGCGTTGAAGGGGGAAAGGCCGCGGCATTTATTTGGAGTGCGGTGGCAGAGCGCAGCGCCGACACCGCTTTCGAGTCCGGGCGGGGATCAATGACCGACCGGCAACTCTCGCAGGGGTTCGCGTGTAGACACGGACCAAAACCCGGAGGGACGGCAGAATGACTCCTCTGTCGTCCCCGCGGGATCTGCAGAAATCCACGTCGCTTAAACGCAGGCCTGAAGGCGTTGGCCATTCTCGTCTCTCAAAAACAAAGGCTTGGTGGACTGCCGCACCTCACCCTTCAACGCTTCAACTTTTTAACCCTTTAACTGCCGTTCTTAGGTTCACCCCCCGTTACTAACCAATACGTGGATCGCTGATGCTGTCTGCACCGGTTTCGATACGTCCGGCGTAGCGACGCACAAACTCGCCGGCACCTTCGATGCGAAGACCGAGGTCGTACCAACCGTGGCTCGCCGCGAGCTCCCACTGAAGCTCGCCTTCTCCCGGTTGGAGGGTGACCTCCTTCGCCGGTCGCCCGTAGCCCAGGTCTTCCACCTGCAGCTTCAGGGCGGTGCCGCCTCGGTGCGTCCAACGAATCCGGAGTCCGGGCTGCTTTCCCGTCGCGGACTCGACCCGCAGGTCGATCCGGGGATCCTGCGCCGAGCCGGCGAACTCGCGGAAGAATCCGTTCGGACCATGCACCTGGAGTCGATAGCGGGAATCGGCGAATTCCGGGATCGACCACGCATCGGTCAACGCATCGCCCGCCGCAACGGCGTATGAGCGAACGGTGCCCCTGCCGAGGGTGGGCGCATACACCTGGA
This sequence comes from Verrucomicrobiota bacterium, assembly GCA_947454705.1. Lineage (GTDB taxonomy): Bacteria > Verrucomicrobiota > Verrucomicrobiia > Limisphaerales > UBA9464 > CAIVQB01. The sequence goes on along the minus strand of CANGKZ010000025.1, from coordinate 9,694 downwards.
ACGGAGCCCCCGCGGCGCGGCTGCCGAACAGCGTGCGTCCGGCGGAGAATCGGAGTTCCACCGCGGTCGAATCCGGAACCAGGCGCGCATCGACCGCGAGCTCGTACGGCAGTGCGCAGGAGGGACGCGTTCCCTCCTCCTGTTTCGGATGCCAGGCGGCGGCGTGGGGTTCGCGACGCGCCTGCGCGATTTGCTCGGGTGTGAGCGCCTTGAATCCCTCCGGGAGCGGACGGAATTGGGCTTGATGAATCCCGCTGAGAAACGCATCGCGACGCAGCGGTTGCAGGACCTCCGCCGGTTTGCCCGAATCGGCCCGGAAGACCGAGCTCAGGTCCCCGCAGATCGTGCGGCGCCACGCGCTGATGTTGGTTTCGCGCACGGATTTTCCGGTCCGGTGTTGAAGGAGTTTTTCCAGGAGTTGGAGAATCGAGGTGTGGTCGCACACCTGTGAATTCACATATCCGCCGCGGCTCCAGGGCGAGGCGATCACGAGCGGGACCCGATATCCCAGCCCGATCGGCCCGGCCCGGCGCGCGGAGCCCGGATGCTGTTTCTGCCGTTCGTCCTCCTGCGCCATTCGCACGTACTCCACCGAGGGATCGATGCCGGCCGAGACCTTGCCCGAATTTGGAACGTCCGGATCGGGCGGCACAAAGGGAGGCACGTGGTCGAAGTAGCCGTCGTTCTCGTCGTAGCAGAGAATGAAGATCGTCTTCCGCCACACCTCGGGATTCTGGGTGAGGATGTCGAGGCACTCCGAGACATACCACGCGCCGTACCACGGGGCGCCGGGGTGGTCGGAGAAATTCTCCGGAGCCACCAACCACGACACCGCGGGCAGTCGGCCTTCGCGTACATCGTTCCGGAATTGATGCAGCACGTCTCCCTTCGGGACCTGCATCCGTCGGTCGGCCTCTCCGTCTCGATAGGTGAGGGTGGAGAGTTTCCGGTAGTCGGGATCCGCGACGTTGGTGGTGAACGCCCGCTCGTGGAGGCGACGCTCCCGGTCGCTCAGGGCGGACCATGAAGCGTCGGTGTAGCGGGCCTGTTCCGCACGGGCGGATTCCAGCTCGGCGCGCGCTGCGGCGAGTTTCTTGTCGCGCTGCGAGGAGGCGGGCTCGGCCTCCAGCTTCTCAATCTCACCCGGGAGGGATTCGATGCGCGACGCGAGATGGCGTCGATGGCTCGGGGAAAAACGCACCCGGTACTGCTCGAACCATTCAATCGGATTGTCGGTGAAGTTGCTCAGCCACGCGTCGGACTCCCCGTGGAGCCCGGAGGCAAGCGACAGTTCGTTCTGGTAGATCCGCCAGTCCACGCCGGCTTCCTCGAGGCGCTCGGGAAAGGTCTTCCACTGTGCCTCCACGCCGTAGTCCACATCCTCGTTCCGGACGTTGGCCTTGGACTCGATCGAGGGATGCTCGCGGATGGTTCCGGTCCAGAGATGAAGCCGGTTCGGCGTGGTGCCGGTGAGCGAGGAGCAGAAGTTTTGATCGCAGACCGTGAAGGCGTCGGCGAGGGCGTAGTAGAAAGGCAGGTCCTGTCGATCGTAGTACCCCATCGTGAGCGGCATGCGGGAATAGCTGCGATTGCCGGAACGCTTGGCATCGAGCCAGCCGTTCATCCATCCACCGCCGCGGGCGTCGGTCTGATCGACCCAGGAATGAGGCAGGGAGCTCATCCAGGTGGCGCGCGTGTCGCGGAGATTCAACCGGAACGGCGCATGGGTCTCGCCGGCGCGGTTGCTCTGGAGCCAGACCGGTTTGCCATCGTGCTGGGCGATGACGCGGGGATCGTTGAAGCCGCGAACCCCGCGCAGCGCGCCGTAGCAGTGGTCGAACGATCGGTTCTCCTGCATCAGGATCACCACGTGCTCCGCGTCGAGCCAGGTGCTGCCCGGGGTGGGATCAATGGCCAGGGCCTTTTGGATGGAGGCAGGGAACCCACCCGCCACGCCGCCGGTTGCGGCGAGCATCGCCACCTGTTTCAGAAAATCGCGTCGTGCATTCATGCGAGTGAAAGAAAGCTGTCCCGCGGCAGACTCCACCACATCCGTCCGAATTCAAGCCGCGGTCCCCGTGCTGAAAAACCGCAACGAACGACGGTCCGGGGCCCGTTTCGGACTGGCTTCGCAATCCACCGATAACAACCGCAAACGATCGGCAACAACAGCGCGACAAAGATTGGCAACGGGTCGGGAGCAGGGATCGGGAACACCGGCTACAACAGAGGGCGTCCAATGTTCGTTCGTTGACCTCCGCCATGACTCCCCATTCCAAAAGTTCTGATTCCCACTCGGCTTCCTCCGACACTCTCCGCACCTGGACCGCCTCCACGCTTCAACTGACAGCGCTTCTGGTGGCGCAGGGATTCGTTCCGCTTGCCGGGGCTGCGGAAGCGCCCGCGGCGATGGACAAGTCGGTGGTCACCGGCCGGCCCGGGGAGGAGATCACGTTGCCGAAATTCACCGAGCCGCTGCGCGACACGCCGAAGTCGATCACCGTGGTGTCGCGCGAGACGATGGATGACCAGGGGGTGTCCACGTTGCGCGATGCGTTGCGAAACGTCGCCGGCATCAGCATCGCGGCGGGCGAAGGCGGATCGCAGGGCGACAGCCTCACGCTGCGCGGGTTCTCCGCGCGCGGAGACATCTTCCTCGATGGCATGCGCGATTTCGGAAGCTACTACCGGGATCCGTTCAGCCTGGAATCCGTGGCGGCATTGAAGGGGCCGGACTCGATTCGCTTCGGCCGGGGCACCACCGGCGGGGTGATCCAGCAGGAGAGCAAGGCTCCGCTGCCGACCCAGCAGGTGGCCGGTTCGGTGTCGTTGGGCACGGATTCCACGCGACGGGTCACGCTGGATCTGAACGAACCAATTCCCGCGCTGGGTCGCGGTGGCGCGGTTCGATTGAACCTCATGGGGCAGGAGTCGGAGGTCGCGGGACGCGACGTGGCCGAGAATCACCGGTTCGGTGTGGCCCCATCGTTCAGCCTCGCGCTCGGACCCTCCACGCATGCCGTCTTCAGCTTCTTCCACCAGTCCGAGGACAATGTCCCCGACTACGGCGTGCCCTGGCTCCTCGGACGGCCTGCCCCGGTGGCGCGGAAGAATTTCTACGGTTTCCGCGACGACTACCTGCGCACGGATGCGAGCATCGGTACGCTCCGCATTGTTCACGACCTGAACGAGTCGGTGACGCTGCGGGATCAAATTCGGTACGCGGGATACGATCGTGCCTTCCGCATCACCGAACCGCAGGCCACCACCACGTTGTCGGGAGCGGCGCCCACGGCGTCCACCCCGCTGGATCAAATCGTGGTCCGACGCAACGAGCTCACGGGCGAGAGCACCGAGACGTTTTTCCAAAACCAGTTCGATGTCGTGGGGCATTTCGACACCGGGTCGTGGTCGCACGCGGTGGTGGCGGGGGTGGAGGCGGGACGCGAGACGTCGGACCCGACCCGGCTGGCCTGGACCGGCGTTCCCACCACGCGACTCCTGGCGCCGGATTCATCGCAGGCCTTCGCGGGCACCTCGACGGTGAGCTCGCGGATCAGCGCGACCGCAACCACCGTGGGATTGTATGCGATCGACACCATCAAGCTGAGCCCGCAGTGGGAGGTGGCCGGCGGCGTGCGGTGGGATCGGTTCGATTCCGAGGTTTCGAATCGGCTCACCGGGCAGGCGTTTGAACGCGTGGATCAAATGCCGAGCTGGCGCGGCGCGCTGATCTACAAACCCCGGGCGAACGGCAGCGTGTATTTCGATTACGGCACGTCGTTCAACCCCTCGGCCGAGTCGCTCTCGCTCACGGCCGGCAATGCGAATCTTCCGCCGGAGGAGAATCAAACCTTCGAGCTGGGATCGAAGTGGGATCTGTTGGAGGGACGAATGTCGGTGCGGGGCGCGGTGTTTCGAACCGAGAAGTCGAATGCGCGCGAAACCAATCCGGCCAACGCCAACGAATTGGTGCTGGCGGGGAAGCATCGCGTCGAAGGCTTCGAGCTCGAAGCCGGCGGGCGTTTGACCGAGCGATGGCGCGTGGTGGCCGGATACGCCTGGATGGAGAGCGAGGTGGAAAGCTCGCGCTTCTTCCCGTTGAGCGTCGGCTACCCGCTCGCCAACGTGCCGCGCCACACGTTGAGCCTGTGGTCCACCTTGGAGCTTCCTCGCGATTGGGAAGTGGGCGGCGGCGTGCGTTACGTGGGCGACCGGACGGCGAGTTCCACGGTTCCGTTGGATCCGGTGACCGGCCGCCTGCGCGAGGTCGATGGGTATTGGACGCTCGATGCGATGGTGAAGTACCGCTGGAGCCAGCATCTCGAGTTCCAGGTGAACGTGTACAACCTCACCGACAACACCTTCTACGATCAGGTGCATCCCGGACACCTCGTTCCCGGCTCGGGCGTGTCCGCGTTGTTCAGCGCCAACTTCAAATTCTGAATTCTGATCTGAGATCCCAACACGGAACCTTCCCGCTTTGACCTTATGTTAATCTCCATTCCCGACGTCCTGTCCGCCGAACAGGTTGCCCAGGCGCGTGCGCTGCTGGATTCCACCGAGTGGGTGGATGGACGCGTGACCGCGGGTCCGCAATCCGCCCGCGCGAAGGACAACGTGCAGATCCCCGAGGGTCATCCGGTCGCGCGTCAACTGGGGGACGTCATCCTGGCCGCGCTCGGAAAGAATCCGTTGTTCCTCACGGCGGCGTTGCCGTTGCGGGTGTTTCCGCCGCTGTTCAATCGGTACTCGGGCGGACAGTCCTTTGGCACGCATGTGGACAATGCGATCCGCCAGGTCCCGGGAACCGGGCACCGAATTCGGACCGATCTCTCGGCCACCCTGTTCTTCGCCGGACCCGAGGAGTACGACGGTGGCGAATTGTGCGTGGAAGATGCCTACGGTGTGAAGCGGGTGAAGCTGCCGGCGGGTCACATGGTGCTGTATCCGGCGACCAGCCTGCATCACGTGACCCCGGTCACGCGCGGCGCGCGGGTCTGCTCCTTCTTCTGGATCCAGAGCATGGTGCGTGACGACACGCAGCGGTCGCTGCTGCTCGATCTCGACCTGGCGATCCAGCGTTTGAACGGAGACCATCCAAACCACCCCTCCTCCGTCCAGCTCACCGGCGTGTACCACAACCTCCTGCGCCAATGGGCCGAGGTGTGATTTTCGGGGCGGGTTCAGGCGTGGTGTCGACGCTTTGAACGGCCCCCAGGTACCAGACGTGGGACGGCGATTTTGGAGTGCGGCGGGAAGCGGAGCGCCACGCCGCTTTGCTCAACGCCAACCTGGGAAAAGGGGTAAGAAAACCGCAGAGCCGCGGAGGCGCAGAGAGTGTCCCGTTTTTGGTATGACCGCGAAAAGGTCGGGTTCGATTGGATTCACCGCCTGAATTCGAAATCGAAAGCGGTTTCAACGCCGCACTCCGCAACGCGACCGATCAACCGGCGCGGCGGACGGGCACCGCCATGGCCCGGTGCAGGGCGCGGGCGAGGTGACGGGCCTGTTCGCGTCCCCGGAGCGGAATCCGGTGCGAGTGGCCGTCGTAGGTCGAGATCACCACATTGCAGCACTGCGATGCGGTAAAGGCGCGCAGCGCGCTGAGCAGCGAAGCGACGGTGAAGAGCCAGATGCCAAGCCAGGTGAAGGCGGGCATGACGGCCTGGGAGGCGGGGTCGCCGTTGAGAACGTAGCCGATTCCCGAAATGGCGAGACTGCCGCAAACCACGGCCAGAATACCGAAGGGCAGCGTGCGAGCCTGCTCGGCACCGACTCCGGAAATCCGGCCCACGTCGATCGAAGTGCCGTGAGCCAGCAGCAGGCGGCCCACCATGGTTACTCCCGGGGCCGAGAACACCGGCGGTTCGCCGTGGGGCGCGGGCCGGGAGCGGGCGGGCTGGGGCGAGGCCTCCACCGAGATGATGGGGCGGGCGGAATGGTTCGACCGGTTGGAACTCGCGGAGCTGTCGCGGCGGGGAGGCGCAGCAGCAACTCCGTCCCAGACGGTTCCCGTTAAAATGACTCGCCGATTATTCACAGAATCCAACTTCGACTTGCCTCACGAATGAATGACGACACGGCAAAACGCCGACTCCCAAGGTCCGCCTCACCCCGGAGATTTGTCCGGTCAGGCTGCCAATCCGGATCGGATCTGTCTTCCTCACTGGGGGTCCGAAAATCCCCTAATTTGCTCCATCGTTCCTGATGGCTACGGACGTTTTTGGGATGCGGGAATTGGACCCGGATTCATCAGGTAGGCCAACAGGTTTCGCGCGGAATCGAAGGGAATCCCCTCCAGCAGGCCTTCCGGCATCATCGACTGGGGGCTCGTCTCCAGCTTCTTCACCTCGTTGCGATCGATCACCAGGTTCTGCCCCGGGGACTGGAGTGTCACGGTTCGCGCGTTCTCGTCGCGAAGGATTCCGGAGAGGGATCGCCCATCTTTCAAGGACACCGTGGTCAGTCGGAACCCCGCGGGCACCACGGCGTTGGGATCGATCACGTTTTCCAGCAGGTAGTCCAGATTCGAGCGGCCCGACCCGGTCAAATCGGGTCCAACCTCACCCCCGGCACCGTAGAGCCGGTGGCAGGGCGCGCAGAGTTGCTGGAAGGTGTCGCGTCCCTTGGCGAGCTCGGCCGTGCGGAGAACTGCTGGGGTGAGGCGCGACTTGAACTGCTCGATCGTCGCCCGGTGGTCCTGGTCCGCGACGCGGACGGATCCCCAGACTTCAGCGAGCCGCTTGGCCAGCGCGGCATCGCCGAGACCGGCGATCTGACGCGCATGGAACGCGGTGACATCCCCCCGCGGCACCACGCCCGACGCCACCGCATCGAGCAACGCCCGCGCGGTGGCGGGGCTGGTGACCATGGCACCGACGATGGCCGGACGTTCTTCCAATCCGAGCCACGGGTAGTTCGAAACCGTTCGCGCCGCCGCTTCGGGATCGCGGAGCTGGATCAATCCGAGCAGGGCGGTCGGACGCAGCGCGCCATCCGACAGCACGGACCGGAGCAATGGCCCAATACCCTCGGCGCGGGAATCCACGAGCGCCCGCAGCGCGTTGCGTCGGGCCAGCGGATCGGCGGTGCCATCGGCCGCGAGCCGACGCAGCTCATCTGCAGCGCGCCCGTCGCCAAACACCACGCTCAATTCCCGGAGGCGTGCCTGCAGTTCGGGATCGGTGGGTTTCCCGAGCGATTCGGCGAATCCGCTCCAGCCCGGGGGCGCGTCGCATCGACGGATTCCCCGCAACGCATCGGCCATGCCGCGGAGCAGGTCCTGACGGCGTTGCAGGGCGTTTTCGCCGGGTTTCGAAGCTTCGGTCAGCAGGGCGTTGATACCGGAGGCATCGCCGGGAAGGTCTTCGGCCATTCGACGCGCGATGAATTGCCGCACCTGTCGATACCGGCACGCCGCGAACCAGTCCGCCGCGCCGCGCGGGTGGGTGCCGAGGTGCGGCTCCAGTCCGTACCACAGCATGAGCGGGAAATTGAGGTCGGTTTCCGGAATGTCGGAGGCCATCAGGGCCTGCAACAACGGGGCCCGCTCCGAAGCCGGGAAGCGTTGCAGCGCCGAGGCGAGATAAAGGTCCACGAGTGCCGCATGACGTCCGGGAGCGAATTGGTTCAGGGCCTTCTTCGCGGCGGACTGCACGTCGGCGGGGATCACGTCATCCGACTTGAGCGCGATTTGGTCTGCGAGCAGCCGCACCATCCAGCTCACGATGTACTCGTCGGGTTCGCGCAGATGCCGGGCCAGCCAGTCCACGGAGAGCCCGTTCACTGCATTTGCGGCCCACAGGAAACGCAGCCGATCGCGCGCCGTTCCGGGCCGGTCGAATTGCGAACGCAGGTAACCCGCCGCCCGTGGATCGATCCGGCCCGCCGCCGCCCGGTCGGCCAACACCTGACGCGCCTGGCGCGAAATCCACTCGTTCGGATCCGCCACGTGCGCGAGGAGTACCAAATCTGGAACCGTGGCGAGGTCCTCGAGTTCGAACGGTCCGGTGAAGGGACCGTAGGAAATCGAGTAAATACGGCCCGAGGTTCGGTGCACGCCGTCGCTGTCGTGGCACTCTCCGGTGTCCGACCAATCGGAGATGTACACACTGCCGTCCGGCGCCTGGATCAGGTCGAGCCCGCGGAACCACGGATCGCCCACCTGCATCCAGTCGGGCCGATGGCGCCCCACGTAGCCGGATCCGTCGCGTTCCAAGTGTTCGTGGTTCAGCCGGCGTCCGTGCAGGTTCAGCGTGAAGAGTTCGCCGCGATAGGACGCAGGCCAGTTGTCGCCCTGGTAAATCAACAATCCGGCGTGGGCATGACCGCCGCCGAGTGAATCGCTTCCGGCGGCGAACTGGCTTCCGTCAAACGCGGCGCGCGACTTGGTCCAGCCCGCCGCGGTGTCGAAGTGGTAATGATCCGCGTGCTGGTCAATCAACGCGTAGGCCCGCGGATTCACATCGTCGCCGTGCATGCGCTTCAAATGCATGCCCGGAACCGCGTGCCACAGGTGGCCGATGACTGTGTTGATGAAGAACGGTTCCCCGGCCTCGTTCCAGTCGAGTCCCCACGGATTGGTGGTGCCGTGGGCCACTGCTTCGATAACGCGCCGCTGTGGATGATACCGCCAGATCCCGCCGCGCATCTCGGTGCGGGCCGCATCGTCGCTGCCCGGACGCCCAATCTTCGCCCCGCTGGAAATTCCGATGCGCCCCCACAGCCATCCATCCGGCCCCCACTTGAGCCCGTTGGCAAAGGTGTGGCGGTTGCCGGTCGTGGTGGTGAAGCCGTCCAGCAGCACCTCCGGATCCCCGGCCGGTTCATCGGTACCAGGTTTGGTACGCACAAACAGCAGCTTCGGCGGGCACAGCAGGTACACGCCGCCGCGGCCGAGTTCGAGGCTGGTGAGGATGGAGGCCTGGTCCCAGAAGACGGTTCGGCGGTCGAAGCGTCCGTCGTGGTCGGTGTCCTCGAGGATCACCACGCGGTCCTTCAACTGCGTGGCGAAGTTCACCCCGGATTCCGCGTAGGTGTAGTTCTCCGCCACCCAGAGGCGGCCCCGCGGATCGGTGGTCATGGCGATCGGCTGGCGGATGTCGGGTTCCGATGCAAACACCCGCACCTGAAATCCCGCCGGCATGGCGAAGGAGGCGGCCGCGTTGGTGGCGGGCATGGGGGCGAGCCCGGGTTTCTCGCTGTTGAACGGCTCGGGAAAGGCGGCGGCCTGCGTAGCGACGGCGGCCGTCAGGGCGACGGAGGTCGTCAGCGTTGGGAGCCACCACGCACGGGGAATCATGCCGGAGGCAATAGCGAACCCGCGGCAGCCCGACGAGCGGGAAAAGTGGGTGGGGGGAAGTTGGGGGGAAGTTGAAAGGTTGAAGAGTTGAAGAGTTGAAGGGTTGAAGGGGAAGAGCGGCGTTCTGCTCACCCGTATGGAGTACCGCGTTTACGCGGCTCTGCTGTTGGACTCGGGACCATCGAACGTTTGAAAATCGACCGGCTGCATCCCTCGAGACGCGCCTCCCAGAACCGTCTGAAGCCGTATCTATGCAGTTGGAGAGCTAAATCCGGGTTGGATATGCGTGAAGTTTTTGTGCTCAGGCATAGGCGTTTGGAGGTTTTGGCGGGACTGCAATGCAGTTGAGCCAGCGACAGCTCAGTTTTTCCAGAAGGCTCTGCCACCAGT
>CANGKZ010000024.1 GCA_947454705.1 Verrucomicrobiota bacterium | reverse complement strand
CTCACCTCCGCTCCCCCTCGCCCTCCAACAGCCCGCATCTCCACCAGAAATGTGACAAACGGAAATCAGGACGTGACAGGGAGATGGGAGATGGGAGATGGGAGATGCGGGATGGGAGATGCGGGATGCGGGATGCGGGATGCGGGATGCGGGATGCGGGATGCGGGATGCGGGATGCGGGATGCGGGATGCGGGATGCGGGATGCGGGATGCGGGATGCGGGATGCGGGATGCGGGATGCGGGATTAAGAGTTCTGCTTTTTGAATCTCGGGTGTTCCTTTCCTGGGTTCATGCTTTCCAAATTCGATCTCAATCCCTCTGGAATTGGACTTTGGACTTTACTCCCCCCGGTTTGGCAACGAGGTTGACGCCGTCAATGTTGAGTTGGGGGCGTACTGGTTTCGACTTGGAAATCCCTTCAGCGATGGCATGCCGAGGATGGTTCGTTGGCCTCGTAAATAACCGGACCAAACATCAACTGCTAACGAAGAGTTGGCCCTCGCAGCCTAAACGGCTCGACGTTTGTACCCGGACGCCTGCTTAGGGATACAAACGCATTTAGCAGGCATGGTTGACGGCGGAGTTCGCGCGTTGTTGACCGAGAAATTTCATGCGAGCTAGGCGGAGTCGGTCCATGTCGTACGGTCACGACTTCGCAGAAAAATGAGTACGGCTAAGCATGTAGTTCGTTGCTGGTGGTCTTCCCAGGGACGCGGGTTCAACTCCCGCCGCCTCCACCAACTCGCCCCGCGCGCCCCCGCGCGGGGCGGGCGTCTAATTCCCCGGACGCGGTTGAAGCACGATTCAACCGCGGATGAACGCAGATCGACGCAGATCTGAACGCCCGAAAATTGGCCATCCACCACCCAGCCTACGACCTCCTCCAATCGGTGGGTTTGGGGTTGGGCGCTGCGAGTTCAGGGGTGGGTCGCGCATGGATTGAGCGGATTGCGCGTTGGCGGGGATGACTTTCTCGGGCCGGTCGGGTTTTACCCCATATGGGCGGGCTCGGGGACTGCGCACGATTCCGATCGCGCCACCGGATTCGGAGGGGCGCACCCAACTTCATCGACACTCATCCCGTCGGGCGCCGTGGATGGGAGGAGGTCTCGGAGTCGTCGATCCCGGATCCGCCGAGTCGGATCCATGCGGTGCCACCTCTCGCGGGGTTCTTCTTCGTTTCTCCATGCAGATAGATGACATCAGGGTGGATTCGGGATTGGTTCGCCGCCCAGGCGCGTCCCCGTGCGGGTGCGGCCGAGCCTCCCTTGCGCGCGGAGTTGTTCAGCGGGGAGCAGCTGGCGCGTCGGGCTCGCTCGCTCGCCGCGGAACATCAGGTGATCGTTCGCCGCGGCTCGAACCGGCTCTTGGAGCGGCTCGATGACAACGAGCGGGTGCTCCGTGTGTTCAATCGGAACACGCTCGCGCTGGATCCCACGCGCCGAATCACTCCCGCCGCCGAGTGGTTGCTGGATAATTTTTATCTGATCGAGGAGCAAACCCAGCTGGCGCGTCGGCATCTGCCGCGAGGATACAGCCGGGAATTGCCGCGATTGCTCAATGGCCCTTCGGTGGGATTGCCGCGCGTTTATGACATCGGCCTGGAGCTGATCTCGCACGTCGATGCGCAGATCGATGCCGAACCGTTGCGCGGATTCATTGCGGCGTATCAAACGGTGTCATCGCTCCGGATTGGTGAGCTTTGGGCGATCCCGATCATGCTGCGGCTGGGGTTGATTGAGAATCTCCAGCGGATCACCACCCGATTGATTCTGGCCCGCGAGGATCGGACCGTGGCGGAGCATTGGGTGGATCGGTTGCAGGCGATGGCGGAGAAGGATTCCTCGCACTTGGTCGTGGTGGTGGCGGAGATGGCGCAGTCGGACCTGCCCATTTCGAGTTCGTTCGTTGCGGAGTTCTGCCAGCGCTTGTCGCGTCAGAGTCCGGTGCTTCATCTCGCCCGAGGGTGGTTGGAGCAGCGCCTGGGCGAGCGGGGGCTTTCGATCGAACAGCTGGTTCAGCAGGAGAGCCAAAGCCAGGCCTCCGACCAGGTGTCGGTGAGCCACAGTATTTCGAGTCTGCGATTTCTCAGCGCGAGGGATTGGAAGAAGTTTGTCGAGGGACTGAGCGGAGTGGAGGCGACGCTGCGGACGGATCCGGCGGGGGTGTATGCGGCCATGGATTTCTCGACGCGCGACCGCTACCGGCACGCGGTGGAGTTCATGTCGCGCCATGGATTCCGTCAGACGTTGTATCACATCGCCTTCGTCCGGGTGGCCGCGGGTTCCGGCGAATCGGGCCAACTCAGTGTGGATGGGGTCGCGATGGCCGGGAACGGGGTCCCACTCGTCGATGATCGGCGGGAGCATCGGGTGGAATTCAAGGTGTGAGGTTCGCGCCGGCGCGAGCGCGGGGGCGGGAAACACCCCATAGCTGGCGTTTGAACGGTGCCGTGAGGATGGGAGTGGTGGGGGATACCGTCTCCGGTCTGATGGGGCAATCCCTCCCAATGCACGCTCGCAGGCACTCATTCCTTGGGTTGGTTGGTTGATTCTCTTTTTCCTCACTCCTCCTTGAACTCAGCATTCCTTTTTCCCGGAGTCGTCCGCGCTGCCCGCATCGCCCGGTTGGGCACCACCCTGCTGCTTGCAGCCGGGGAGATGGGCCATGTATTGGGACAGGCCGTTCCTCCGTTCCCGATTGACCCGGTGGTGCTGCCTCCGTCGGTGCCGGATCCGATCGAGCCGCTGAATCGCATCGTCTGGCAGTTCAACAAGGGGTTGTTGATCGGCGTCATCAAACCCACCGCCTGGGTGTATCGCCGCGTGGTGATCAAGCCCGTGCGGGAGGGCATCGGACGTTTCTCCCGAAATCTCACGTTCCCCGGAAGATTGATCAATCTGTCGCTCCAGGGACGCTGGACCGGGGCGCGGGATGAGACCTATCGGTTTGCCTACAATTCCACGGCGGGCGTGTTGGGAATCTGGGATGTCGCCACGCGATGGGGAGTTCCAAAGTCGGATGCTGACTTTGGACAGACGTTCGGTACCTGGGGTTGGAATCCTCAATGTTTTCTCATGCTTCCGTTGTTCGGGCCGAGCAATGAACGCGATGCCGTGGGGCTCGCTGCAGATACAGCGGCGAATCCGCTGTTGTACGTTGCTCCCTACAAACCCGTCGCCGGGAGACCGTTGTCGTACCTCGGACCGTATTCCTATTTCTCCTACGCCGCGACCTACAACGGGCTCTCGGACACGGTGGATGAATCGGTGCGGTTCAGCCGGGCAGAAATGGATCCGTATTCCCAAATCCAATACGCGTGGACGTTTGTTCGCTCGAACCACGCGGTGGATCTTTCGGTCAAGGGGCCGCCCGATGAGGCGTCGCTTGAGACCATCGAGTCGATCTACTTCAGCCATCAGGATCCTGAATTTCCGGGCCGGGGCCACACGCGGTCGGTCCGGATTCCCTCGACCGGGAAGCGATTGAAATACACCAGCTGGCTTCAGCCCGGAAATGCGCCGGTGGTGTACATCGCGCCGGGGCTGGGATCGCATCGATTGTCCCACGCCTCGCTCGCGATGGCGGAGATGGTGTACCGAAATGGGTTCTCCGCGGTGTGCGTGAGCAGTGTGTTTCATGCGGAGTTCATGGAGCACGCATCCACCTCGGCGCTGCCGGGATATCTTCCGACCGATGGAGCGGATCTGCACGAGGCCATGTCGGCGGTGGATCGGCAGTTGCGACGGGATCACCGGGGGCGGCTGGGAAAGACCGTGTTGCTGGGGACCTCCATGGGAGCCTTCCACACGTTGTACATCGCGGCCACCTCGGAGGGGCGGCCGGAGTCGTGGATGCGGTTCGATCGCTTCGTGGCCCTGAGCACGCCGGTGGCGCTGTTCCATGGGGTGTCGCGATTGGATGAGTTCTTTGAGGCCCCGCGGGATTGGCCGTTGGCGGAGCGCGGGCGCAACATGGAGAACTCGCTGCTCAAGGTGGCGTCGCTTCAACGCAGCGGTTTCAAGCCGAGCTCCGAGTTGCCGTTCGATTCCACCGAGTCGCGTTTCCTGATTGGCGCCACGTTTCGCTATCTGCTTCGCGATATCATTTTCAGCACCCAGCAGCGTCATGATCAGGGGTTGGTCGGAATGCCGGCGGGCTCGCTGCGTCGTGACCCTGCGTATCAACGCATTCTGAGGTATTCCTACCGCGATTACCTAGAGCGCCTGGTGATTCCCTACTACCGCACGCACGGTTTGCCCGAGGTGTCGGCAGAGACATTGGAGGGTGCGGATGATTTGAGGACCTACGCGTCGGGGCTTTCCGGAAACACCCGGGTCCGCGTGCTCAACAATCGGAATGATTTTCTGATGACGTCAGAGGATTTGTCCTGGCTGCAGGGGACGATTCCATCAGGGCAGCTGACCGTGTTTCCGCAGGGCGGACACATGGGGAACCTTTCCCAGCCTGGGATTCAGGACGCCATCTTGAAAACCTTTGAAGACCTCCGCGGCTCTTCGGTGAAACCCCAATGATTCCTTCTTCCATCAACTCATCCGATTCACGCGCCGCCGGGGCGCCGTCGATCGCCGACATGCAGGAGGCGGTCTCTGCGCTGCTCGCAAACGGAAAGGGGATTCTCGCGGCGGACGAGAGTCTCCCGTCGATCGACAGGCTCTTCGCCCTTCATCACATCGAGTCCACCGAGGAGAATCGGCGGATGTATCGAACGCTGCTGTTCTCGTCGCCGGAGTTGGGCCGCCGGATTTCCGGGGTGATTTTGTTCGAGGAAACGCTTCGTCAACGCATGAACGATGGCACCCCGGTGCCGATGTATCTGCGGCGTTGTGGAATGGTGCCGGGAATCAAGGTGGATCGTGGATTGCTTCCATTCACGGGAATGGACGGGGAACAGAGGACGGAAGGATTGGGAGGGCTGCTGGAACGCCTGGAAGAGTACCGCCGATCCGGGGCGCGGTTCACCAAATGGCGGTCGGTGCTGAGAGTGGGAAACGGACTTCCGAGTGATGCGTGCATCCGGGAAAACGCCGTCGGGTTGGCCTCGTTTGCGTTGTGGAGTCAGGAGGCTGGTTTGGTTCCGCTGGTCGAGCCCGAGGTTCTCATGGATGGCGACCACTCGCTGGAGGAATGCGAGGCGGGAACGACGCGCGTGTTGAAGGGGGTATTTGCCGCATTGGCCGAACGTGGGGTCAATCTGCAGCGATTGATTCTCAAGACGGGCATGGTGGTGTCCGGGCGCACGTGTCTCAATCAGGCCAGCGATTTGCTGGTGACCGAGGCGACGCTTCGGTGTTTGGGGCGATCGGTGCCGGCGGCAGTTCCCGGGATCGTGTTTTTGTCGGGAGGGCAGGGGGAGGTGGAAGCGACCCGCCGGCTGGATGGAATCTGCCGTGCGAACACGGGGCCGTGGAAGCTCACCTTCTCCTTCGGTCGTGCCCTGCAATCCACAGCGATGCGGGTGTGGGGCGGTCGGCAGGAGAACATCGCCGCCGCGCAGCAGGCGCTGCTTTTGCGTGCGGATTGGAACGGCCTCGCCACCGAGGGGCGGTACTCAACGCTGATGGAACGCGAACGTTTGGGTTCGCTTCCTTCACGAAAGCACTAAGTCCGCGGCCCGCCGCGCCCCGGGGCTGCGCGGCGAGGTTTGCGGCGGTTACTTTGTGCCGTCCTGGATCATCTCGCCCGTTCGTTGGATGTCTTTTCCGAACCCGTTGGCCGTGTGACAGCCGGAGGCAATCCAAAGCACCACGAGGCTGAGGAGGACGGGGATGAAGCGAAACCGGCGCTGGGAGGTGGGGTGTTTCATAAATGAGGCTGGGAAAGCGGAGGGGCGTCCTGGTGCCGGCCGATCCGGGACCAGGACTGGTACGGTACAGTACGGTACGGCAGCAATCAGAACGTGAACCGCATGCCGAGGCGGCCGAGGCCGTAGTGGGTGAGGCCGTCGGGGAAGACGTATCGACCATCGAGAAACACGCCGACCTTCCGGTTGAAGCGGTACTCGATTCCGGCTCCGCCCTGGCCGAACCACGCCTCATTGGCATCGAACACGCGGCCGACGCCTCCGTAAACGTAGGGAGCGAATCCGCTGCGGCCCAGCGGGAGGCGGCCGATGACGTTCAGCGAGGTGCTGTCGACGAAACTGTGGCTGGTGTTCTCCGTGTAGGCATCGACTCCGAGTCCAATATTGCGGGTGACGAAATAGTTCATCCCCGCGCCTGCGCCGAGGCGGAAGTCGCGGTTCACCTTCAGACCGGAGAGGTGATCCAGGGTTTGCTGTCCCACTGCGGCCGAGCCGAACAGGTCGAGGGAGGATTCGCGTGCCGGGTAGAGATCGGAGGAATCGCTTGTGGACTGGGCGACGAGGCGGGAGCTGACAGGAATCAGGAAGAGGAACGTGGCGACGGAAATCGGGCGGAACAGTCTTTGCGTGGAATACATCGGTTCAACGCTACGCGCGAATGAACGTAATCCCCATGGGGTGTATTCCTGATCCTGCGCGGTGCCCGAAGTCCGGCCTGCCGAGGTGGGAGAATACCCCATGGCTGTGGAGGCCGAAGCCGCGTCTCATTGGATCAAGGTTGCGGGTGGATTTCTTTCTGATTCAGGCCGTTTGTTATGTGGCGGTCGTGATTGGAATGAAATCCATCGGCAGCCTGTGGAATCGGAGCCCTCGGAGCTAAAACAGTTTTACAGGCGCTTTGGTAGTGATGGTTTGGAACCTCTTTTTATGTCCCTCGGAACTCTTCTTTTGATCTTGGTCATTCTCATGCTGGTGGGCGCTTTCCCCTCATGGCCACACAGCAAGGGCTGGGGTTACTATCCCAGCGGCGGGCTCGGCTTGGTGTTGTTGATTGTGCTGATCCTGGTTCTCACGGGACGACTCTGATGCGGGGCGTGGGGCGATGCCTTCGGCGTCGCTTTAGATCGGGGATCCTGCCAGCGATCGTCCCGTGATGCAGCGGTCCGTGGCATTCCAAAGCACGAGAACCGGAGTGCGCGGATTCCCGTGCTCGAAGCCCAGCAAACTAATCGACGCCGGATCGAGCAGCAGGCGGCGTCCCTCGGTCGCGGCAAGCCCGATCCAGCGCGCACCGATCACGCGTCCGAAGTGCCCGTGGGTGAACACCGCGGTGACTTCCCCATCGTTTGAAATTCGGCTGATCACCCGGTCGGCCCGGTCGGAGATCTGTTCAAGAGTCTCGCCGCCCGGGCAACCGTCGGTGAACAGATTCCATCCGGGACGGGCTTCGAGAATCTCGGGGGAGGTCTGTCCCTCGTAGCTGCCGTAGTCCCATTCGGTGAGGTCGGGATCGATCTCCATGCGGTCAGCCATTCCGGCGAATTCGCAGGTTTGAATCGAACGAACCCGTGGACTGCTCAATACCCGGCTGATGGGAAACGCCTGAAGCTGTTCGGCCAATTGGCGCGCCGCCGAACGTCCTTCCTGGTTTAGTGGAATCTCGGTCCGGCTCGTGTGCTGCCCGGTTTGCGACCATTCGGTCTGCCCGTGTCGAATCAGGAGGATTTGTGGAGTGGTCATTCGAATTCTCTTTTGCTCGTGGCAATTGAATCAGCGCGGAACTTCGGGATTCCGGGGGAACAGGATTCTTTGCGGTTCGGTCACTGCTCAGGGCATCGCGCTACGGATTCAGCCGCCACAGTGTGAGGTTTAAAAAAGCGGCGAATCCGACCCAGAGCCAGTATGGGACAAGCAGGCATGCGGCGGCTTTTCTCACCGTCCAGAAGCAGCGAATCGTCCACGTGATGGCGGCCCACAGCAGGAGCATTTCAAGCAGTGCGACTCCGGGCAGGTGCAGGCCGAAGAACAAGGGAGTCCAGGCGGCGTTCAACGCCCATTGGACCAAGAACCATCCCAACGGTCCGCGCTGCTGGCGCCATCCACCCTGTTTCCAAACCATCCATGCCGCAAAGGCCATCATTCCATACAGCAGGCTCCACACGGGACCAAAGATCCACGGGGGCGGATTCCATGAGGGTTTGTGCAGCGCGGCGTACCAGGCGTCCGGACTTCCAAACGCGGCGGATGCCGATGCGCCGAAACAGAGGAGCAACCATCCCACGAGCGCCGGGATCGAGTGACGCGGGGCGGGCGCTGGGGCGGGAAATGGATTCATGGATGGAGGTTCGTGGTGCGAACGGGAGGAAGGGTCATAGATCGTGGATTACTTTGGGAGGAAATGCCGCGCGCAATGCGTTGAGCACCGCGAGGACATCGATGATCTCCTGCAGCACCGCGCCGCTCACGGGGCTGAGGTGTCCGGTGAAGGCGAATCCCATGCCGATTAGGCTCAAAGCCATGCCGCCCACGGCGCTTTGCAGGGCGATCACGCGCATGCGCCGACTGATGTGGATGAACTCATCGACGCGCTCCAGCGAGTTGTCCATCACCACCACGCCGGCCGCCTCGGCGGTGACGTCGGAGTTCTGGCCGATGGCGATTCCCACCGTCGCAGCCATCATGGCGGGCGCGTCATTGATGCCGTCGCCGACGTACAGGGTTTTGGCGTTGGAGGTTTCCTTGCGAACGATGGCCAGTTTCTCGGCCGGGCTCTGCTGGGCGAAGATCTCCGTGATGCCGACCAGGTTGGCGAGGTAGCGGACTTCGGAATCACGATCCCCGGACAGGATCATGGTGCGGTCGAACTGGTGCTTGGGTCCCAGGTGATGGATGAAGCTCCGGCTCTCGTTCCTTGGAGCGTCCCGGAATCGGTACACACCGGCGTAGTGCCCGTCCACCACCACCACGCACTCCAATCCCGCCTCCACCGGCGGAATCCGGTCCAGCTCCGCGAATCTCCGTCGCGTGAGCAGCGTGCGGCTGGTGATCTGGATCCGTTTTCCCGAAACCAGACCTTCGAGTCCGCGTCCGGGTTGTTCCGCCACCTGGCTGGCGGATCGAAGGTCGATCCCATCCGCCTTTGCCGCGTCGAGAATGGCGCGGGCGAGGGGATGCTTCGAATAGCGTTCGAGGGCCGCGGTTGCGGTGAGCACCTCCTTTGCGAGAAATCCGGTGGCGATGACCTGTTCGGTGAGTTTCGGCTCCCCGTAGGTGAGGGTGCCGGTCTTGTCAAAGATCGCCACGCGGCATCCGGAGATCTGCTCCAGCACGGCGGGATTTTTGATGATGATGGCCCGGCGCGCGCAAAGGGAGATTGATCCCATAATCGCGATCGGAATCGCCAGTAGCAGCGGGCACGGCGTGGCAATCACCAGCACGGAGAGAAACCGAACCGGTTCCCCCGACAACACCCAAGCCATGGAGGCGATGGTGAGCGCCACCGGGGTGTAGGCGGCCCCCAGTTGATCGCCCAGCCGTTGGAGGTGGGGGCGTTTCGATTCGGATTCCCGCATCACCTCCATGATTTTCGCGTAGCGGGAGTCGGCGGGCTTTTCGGTGGTGCGAACGGTGAGGGCGGACTCGCCGTTGACGGCACCCGAGATGACGCTGGATCCAACCGTCTTGGTGATCTGGAACGGTTCCCCGGTGAGGTAGGATTCGTCCATCGTTCCGTGCCCTTCGACCACGATTCCATCGGCCGGGCAGGCCTCGTGCGGATACACCACGAGGAGGTCGCCGACGGCGATGTCCAACAGGGCGATGTCGGCAGTTCCGGTGTCCTTCTTTCGATGCGCGATGGACGGCATTCGGCTGGCCAGCGCGGCGAGCACCGAGGAGGCGCTGCGGAGCGCGTAGGCTTCCAGCGCTTCGCCGCCCGACAACATGAGCACGATGATTGAACCGGCGAGGTACTCCTCCATGAGGATCGAAGTGACGATCGCAATGCCGCCGAGCAGGTCGGATTGGACTTCGAATCGAAACAGTTTTCGAACCAGCGTGTAGAGGAGGGGTGTTCCTCCCAGCGCAAGGATCAGAAACAGGGGGATGAGTTCGGTGTCGGGTTTTTGTCGGGTTCCGAAGCGGAGAACGAGATGCACCAGGATTGCCAGCAGTGCGAGTGCTGCGATCACCGTGGTTTTGCGATTGCGAAGTCCGTTGAGGGAATACCACTGGACCGCATGGGGAGCGGGAGGCGTTGCGTGAACTGTGGGCGTCGCGAGTGGGGGCTGAAGAGGAGGAGTCAAAGGGAGTGGGATGGAGCTGCGGAACGGAGCGGTTCGGGAGGGCGTGGGTCCGGGGTGAGCCAATCCTGGACGGATCGCGCCATCATGCCCTCTTCGTCGGTGTGGAGGACGCGCACGGTCACGCGCGATCCAGGGGCGGAAATGACGGCGGCGTTGGCCGCGTTGGCAGCGGGCATCCACTCGATGCCGAGGAATTGAAGCCCCTCGCACATCCGCGCGCGGACGGCGGGACAGTTCTCACCGATGCCTCCGGCGAACACCAACGTGTCGAGACCTCCCAGCACGGCGGCAAGGGCTCCGATGCGTTTGCGTCCCTCGTGGCAGAACACCGCGATCGCCTCGGCGGCCCGGACATCCGAAGCCTCGCACCGGAGGAGATCGCGCATGTCGGAGCTGGTTTCAGAGATGCCGAGCATTCCTGACTGCCGGTTGAGGAGAGCCACCACGTCGGCCGCGGACATGCCGCAGGATTGAATCAAAAAAGGTACTACTCCGGGATCGAGATCGCCGCAGCGAGTTCCCATGGGCAGCCCACCGGCCGGGGTGAAGCCCATGGTGGTATCGAGGCTCCGGCCGTCCCGGACCGCGGTCATACTCGCGCCGGATCCGAGGTGGGCGAGGATCACGCGGCCGGGCCCGGGACTGCCTGGATGCAGTTCCTTCAGCGCCTCCATCAGGAAAGCGCACGCGATCCCGTGGAAACCAAAGCGCATCAACCCGAGCGCTTCGAATCGGCGGGGAAGGGGAAGGATCCGCGCCACCCGTGGGAGGCTTTGATGGAACGCGGTGTAGAAGCAAACCACCTGCGGCAGCGTGGGAATCCGATGCTGAATGGCCTCGATCAGGTCCAACTCGCCGATCAAGTGCTCCGGATCGAGCGGAACAATCCGGCGCAGTTTCTGAATCAATTCCGGAGTCACCCGTTCGGGTTGCGAGCGGTGCATTCCGTGAACCACGCGGTGTCCCACCGCGACGAGTGCGGGAAACTCAGGGCGCATTTGGATCCATCGAACGACGGATTCAGGGAGGGTTCGCTCGTCGTTCAGCTCGAGATTCGGCGCAGTCTGCGGATCTCCGGGAGGTTGGGTCCACGAAGCGGTGGTGTTCTTGGATCCGATGCGTTCCACGGTTCCGCTCCAGATCCGTTGAGGAACGGGGTCGAGGGTGAAGAGGGCGAACCTCAGGCTCGACGATCCACGATTGAGGATCAGCACGCACCGGGGATGGACTCGATGCGGGGTGGTTTCGGGCTGCGGGAGCATGCGGATGAAATGGGCGTGGAGAGTCGGGGCGCCCTTGAGCAATGCAGGAGCCGCTAGAGCATTGATCGGTCGATTTCCAGAGCCGCGCCATGGGGTGCATTGCTACTGGTTGGCCTGCTGGGGGGAACACCCCATGGAACCCATGCGATGTCTTGAAGCAGGCTGGGGTTAATGCGGGGAGATGTGCCGCGAAGTGTCGCTGCACCCTCAAAGCCACGCTCCGTGCGCGAAGGCTCCGCAAATCGAACCAATCAACCAGCGTCCCCCAACTCCTCAATCCATTGTACCTCTTGAATCAAACTCCTGAACCGCGATGCGGTGATAGTCCGCCGAATCGCTTGTGTCGAAGCGAAGCCCCCTTCGCAAAAACCCTTTTCCAGGTCTGGTTGCGTCGAGCCTCCGCGTGGTGGGTGGGAGGATTGATGCTGTGGCTGGGCCTGGTTGCGGTGAAGGCGGATCGATCCCCGGCCAACTGCTCGGGCAGCGGACTCGGCATCAACCTCTTCACCAGTATTCCCGATGTTCACATTGGCGACACCCTGTTCTACAGCGTGAACGTCTTCAACGGCATCGCGGGCAGCGGCCGGATTGTCTGTGATGCGACGGAGATTCAGGCGTTTATCGTTACTCCGGACGGGAAGACCAATGTGGTGGCGCTCCGGCGGACCACGCTGCACCAGGGGGATACGGATTTCTATCCCGACGTGGTCAGCTACGTCGTCCGGGCCCAGGACATCAAGGCCGACGGCACGATCCTGGCGACCGCGCGCGACATCGGCGTGATCCATCAGAATGACGTGAACAGCAGCGGCGGCGGCTTTCAGGGGGTGAACACCCAGGTGAATGAACCCTGCGTGCAGATCTCCGCCTTGTGTGTCGGCGGCGTCGGCGAGAACGGGTTGATCACCTTCACCGGCAAGGTGACCAATTGTGGTAACAACACCCTCGTGGGGGTGACGGTGACCAATGCTGTGAACAATGGGTTTTTCACCGTGTTGTTCCCGACCAATCTGGCCGTGGGTCAGGTGGCGAATTTCAGCGGCAGCTGGATTCCCGCGAATCCCTGCATCCCCAGCGTGGCGGTGTTGACGGTGCAGGCATCGGATGAGTTCACCTCCACTCCGCGCATCGTCACGAGCTCCGCGACGGTGAGCTGCCAGAACGTGCTGACTCCCGGGATCCGGGTGACCAAGGAATGTCCCGCAGGCCCCGTGGCTCCCGGACAGCTCGTGGTGTTCACCGGCAGTGTGATCAACACCGGCAACATCACCCTCACCAACATTGTGGTGGTGAACGATCGCCCTTCGGCCAACACCGCCGTGTTCACCCTCGCCTCGCTGGCTCCTGGTGCCGTGGCGAAATTCAGCGGAAGCTATCCCGCGCCGACCAATTGCGCGGTGACCGACACTCTCCTCGCGCGGGCCTCCGGCCTTTGCGGCGGCGATGTCTCCAGCTCCGCCTCCGCGACCTGCGCCATCCTCACCACCCCGGCCATCCTGGTCGTGGCCAACTGTCCGACCACTCCTCCGGTTCCGGGTGGATTGGTCCTGTACAACGGATCGGTTCAGAACGTGGGCAACATTTCGCTGACCAACGTCGTCGTGACGAGTGACCGTCCGGTCGCCGGCACCGTCGTCTTCCGGGCGGCCACTCTCGCCCCCGGTGCCGTGGCGCCGTTCACCGCGAGCTACACGGTTCCCGCCGATGTGTGTTCCATCGCCACGATCTTTTCTGGTACCGCCCAGGATCTTTGCAGCCTCGCCTCGGTGGTCAGCACCGCCACCCCGGTCTGCACGGTCACCACGGTTCCCGCCGTGGTCGTCACGCTGGCCTGTCCTGCGACTCCCGTGACCACGGGCGGTCTGATCAGCTTCACCGGCACGGTGCGCAACACCGGCAACGTGACCCTCAAGGATGTTTACGTGGTGAACAATCAGCCCGCTGCGGTGCTTGCGGTGATCGGACCGATCACGCTTGCGCCTGGAGCCTCGGTTCCGTTCGTCGCGAGCTTCACCTCGCCGTCCGATGCCTGTTCGGTCAGCACCACCGTCACCGCACGGGGGACTGATAATTGCGGCACCACCTCGGTCACCAGCGTGGCCTCGGCGACCTGCACTTTGCTGACCACCCCTGCGATCGTCGTGACCCAGGCCTGCGTTGTTACTTCAGCCGTTCCGGGGGGCTTGCTCAGCTTCACCGGCACCGTTCGCAATACCGGCAACATCACGCTGACCAATGTCGTCGTGCTGAACAACCTTAGCGGTGTCACCCCGGTGTTCACCGCGTTGACGCTCGCCCCCGGAGCCTCGGCGGCCTTCACCGGCAGCTACCTGGCCCCCACCAACTGCTCCAGTACCAGTATCGCCACCGCCACGGGCACCAGCCTCTGCGGAGTCCCGGTGTCGAACTCAGTGGTTACGACCTGCCTGGTGCTGACCACTCCATCGATCAGTGTGACCGCGGTGTGTCCTCCTGGAACGTTGGTTCCGGGCGGCCTGGTGACCTACACCGGCACGGTGCGCAACACCGGCAACATCACCCTCACCAATGTGGTGGTGACCAGTGATCGTCCCGCGGCCAACACGACGTTCTTCACCGTGGCCAGCCTGGTCCCGGGTGCGAGCGCGAACTTCACCGCGAGCTACACCATCCCGGCCGATGTGTGTTCCATCACCACCACCTTCACCGGCAGCGGCAAGGATGTGTGCACACAGAATCCCGCCACGAGCTTTGCCACCACGGTTTGCGCAGTGACCACCGCTCCGGCCGTGACCATCACGCTTGCCTGTCCTCCCGTGGCCGTCGGCGCGGGAATTCCGGTGTCCCTCACGGGCACGGTGCGGAATTCGGGCAATGTCACCCTGACCAACATTCGTGTGACTGGAAATCAGCCCGGTGCGGGAACGCCAGTGCTCGGCCCCATCACCCTCGCTCCGGGAGCCTCGGCTCCGTTCACGGTGTTGTTCAGCGCCCCTGCGGATGCGTGCTCGGTCTCCACGACCGTGAATGTCACCGCAGCCAACGCCTGCTCCACGGTCGAAGTGTCGGATCGCGCCACCGCTTCTTGCGCCTTGATCACCACGCCTGGTTTGGTTCTCACGCAGGCCTGTCCCACCACACCGCCCGGACCGGGTGGGTTGCTCAGCTTCACGGGCACCGTCCGGAATTCCGGTGATGTCACGCTGACCAACATCGTGGTCCTCAACAACCAGAGTGGATCGACCCCGATCTTCAAGGCGTTGAGCCTCACTCCGGGAGCCGTGGTTTCCTTCACCGGAAGTTATCTGGTGGCCACCAATTGCTCCACCGTGAGCATTTCCACCGCGACCGCCGCGAGCATTTGCGGCGTCTCGGTGACCAACACCGCCTCCTCCACGTGTCCGATTCTCACCACACCCGCCATCGGGGTGACCCAGGTGTGTCCGACCGGAAGCGTGCTGCAGGGCGGCGTCCTCACCTACACCGGCATCGTCCGCAACCTCGGGAACATCACGCTGACCAACGTCATCGTGACCAGCGACCGACCCGGCAAGGGCACGGTGATCTTCACCCAGGCGACCCTTGCGGTGGGAGCCTCGGCAAGCTTCAACGGCAGCTATTCGGTGCCGACCAATTGCTGCGTCGTGTCCAGCACGGTCCAGGCCACCGGCCAGGGCTGCGCGGGTGAAACCGTGAGCGATACCGACACCCGCACCTGCACCGTCCTGACCACGCCCAAGCTGGTCATCACCAAGACCTGTCCTCCCCTGGCCGTCCACCCCGGAGAACTTCTGACCTACACCGGTTCGATCACCAACGTCGGCAACATCACGCTCGTCCAGGTGACGGTGATCGATCCGATGGCCTCCAACGGCGCACCCGTTCTCGGCCCCATCACCCTCGCTCCCGGGGAATCCGCGGAATACACGGTCTCCCTGATCGTGCCGAAGGATTACTGCGACAGCGGATCGGTCACCGTGAGCGGCATGGACGTCTGCACGTTCCAATCCGTCTCCAGCGTCGCCACGAGTTCCTGCCTGGTCATCAACCGGCCCCGGATCCTGGTCACCAAGAACTGTCCGCTCCTGCCCACGGCACGCGGAGGTCTCTTCACCTTCACCGGCACGGTCAGCAATCCGGGGGATGTCACCTTGGTGAATGTCTACGTGACCGACAACCAGCCGACCAACAACACGCCGGTCATTGGCCCGATCACCCTGGCGCCGGGAGCCTCGGTGGACTTCACCGGCAGCTACATCGCACCGCATTGCTGCTGCCTCATTATTGATACACTGACCGCCCGCGGTCAGGACCGCTGCACCGGCACCAACGTGGTGTTCACCGCCACCGCGGTGTGTCCGTTGCTGTCGAATCCGGCGCTGACCCTGCTGCCGAACTGCCCGACGAGCCCGATCCCCATGGGAAGCGTGTTCGCCTTCAGCGGTCGGGTGAGCAACACCGGGGACGTGGTCATGACCAACGTCTTCGTCTTCGGTCCCCAGGGGACCAACAGTCCGGTACTTGGACCGTTGGAACTTGCCCCGGGTGAATCCGCGGCCTACTCGGGGACCTACACGGTGCCCTTCAACAGCTGCTCGGTGCAGGTGACCGCCTCGGGGCGTGATACCTGCGGCGACCGGCAGATCACGAGCTCGGCCTCCTGCCCGGTGGCGACGCTTCCGGCGATCAGCGTGACTGAGACCTGTCCTCCCGGACCGGTTCCCGTCGGAAGCCTGGTCGTGTTTGGCGGTTCGGTGAAGAACACCGGCAACGTGTCTCTCACCAATGTGCTGGTCTTCTCCAGCCGGGCCACCAACGCGGTGCCGGTCCTCGGCCCGATCACCCTTGAACCCGGGGCTTCGGTCCTGTTCACGGGCAGCTACACGGCGGTCGCCGGCTCAAGCCAGGTGACCAACACGGTCACCGCCACCGGCGTGGACTTCTGCCTCGGGGCCACGGTCCGATCCACTGCCGATTGCAGTTCGAAGATCACGCCCTCGACGCTGGTCGAGATCACCGGTTCGCCGTCCGTCTCGGCCGGCAACCTGAAGTTCACCTTCCCGTCTGTGACCGGGAAGTCCTACCTCATCCAGACCACCACCTCGCTGAGCGGGGCGGCCTGGACCGACCTGAAGACCATTCCTGGTACAGGATCTCCCCTGGAGTTCATGGACCCGGTGACCTCGGGCAGGCCGATGCAGTTCTACCGGATCATCGAGATCCAGTAGTCCGCACTGCTCCTTGAATCCCACAGATCCGGTCGGCGCCTCTGGCGTCGGCCGGATTTTTCTTTGCGTCGTCTGCAAGCAGGGAGGCTGCGTACTAGACCCCATGGTGATGCGCCCCGCGGAATCGTAGGGTTGGGATCAGGTTGGAACCTCTGGCTGATCGGTCCCTCCAGAGGGCTCCCTCCGACCACGAACCATGACCTTTCAAAGCGATTTTGAGTTCATCCGCCCCGGTCGTTCTCACCTGATCGCAGTTCGATTTGAATTTACCCGCCCTGCGGTGAATTCGGTGGAAGTCGCCGGCACGTTCAACCAGTGGCAGCCCGGCGCGGGCAAACTGCGGAGGACCGACGCCACGCATTGGGTTTCGGAATTGGGGCTGCTTCCCGGCCGATACGAGTACCGCTGGGTGGTGGACGGCGTGTGGATGCAGGATCCGGAATCGGAGGAGACCATTCCCAATCCTTTCGGAGGAAGAAACTCGGTGCTGCGCGTGGTCGGTCCCATTCCGCTCTCCGCGCCGCCGCGGCCCGCGGTGCACGCAAGCGTCCCTGAAGGTGGGGAGTTGGAAACGGTCCGCCGGCCCGTCTGCCGGGGCTGCGGAGAGAATCCCGAGTGCCTGTGTTGGCTTGAGTCGGCGGAGGAATGGAGACCGGCGCGAAGTTTTAAACTCGCGCCCGTTTGATTCTGTCGGAGGAAGCCGAGCTCGACTCAGGCCGGTTCGCGAACGAAGTCGATGAATCCGCGCTCGGGATCGGCAAGGACCAGCTTCACCCGCACCCGGTCGCCCACGTCGAGGGTTTCGCCGCCTTTTACCAGCTGCCCCTCCACCGACGGGAGAAAAGTCCTGACCCACACTCCCTTGACCGAGGCCCCCGTCACGAGGGCATCAAAAAGGGTACCGATCCGGTCCGACAGCAGCGCCGCCGCTGCCGACTTTCGGGTTCGCCGTTCCACCTTGGTCGCATCCTGTTCCCGCTCCGTGCAGTGCCGCGCCAGTTCGTCCAGTTCCGTGCTGGTGTAGGGGATGGCGCTGTTTGAGAGCGCCGCCTTCAGCAGCCGCTGGGTGATCAGGTCGGGATAGCGCCGGTTCGGTGCCGTGGAATGGGAGTAGTTCTCCACGGCCAGGCCGAAATGACCGGGACTGGTTCCGCCGGGAAGTTCCACCACGTATTCGCCCCGGCCGATGAGTTTTACCACGGCGAGGGAAAGGTCGGGGAAATGATCCGGATCTACGGTGTGCCGGAGCGAAAGAAAGGACTCGAGCGCTTTGGAATCGGCGGTGTCGGGAAGGGTGAGTCCGTAGCGGGCGGCCAGATCGACGATCCGGTTCCACCGCTCGGGCGATCGAAGCACGCGCCTCAAACTTGGGAATCGCTTCTCCGCCAGGAAGGTGGCGGTGACCCCGTTCGCCGCCACCATGAATTCCTCGATGATCTGACGCGCCCGGTTCGTGGGATCCAGATCCAGGTGCGCAAGCGCGTCGTTTTGGAACACGGCGTGTGGCTCCGGGGTTTCCAACGTGAGGGCGCCTTCCCGATGTCGCAGCGCGCACAAGCGCCGGGCCAGCGCGTCCTGCAGGTGGAGGCTTTCCTCGATCCGCGGGGAGCCGGCCACTCCGGGCGGTGGTGGAGCTTCTCCCTCTAGCCACACGGCGACGCTCCGATACGCGAGCTTGGCGTGGTTTCTCACCAGTGCGGAGTACAACGCGGACGAAACCATTCTTCCGTCAGCCTCGAAGCCCATCTCCACGACGATCGCGATCCGATCCTCGTCCTGGTCGAGCGAGGTCAGGTCGGTCGAAAGCGCCTCGGGGACCATCGGAAACAGGATGGCCGGGGTGTACACGGAGGTGGTGTTGTGCCGGGCGTGGAGATCGATGGAGGAACCCTTCGGCACCCGCTGATCCACATCGGCAATGGCAACGAGGATTCGGATGCCGCAATTCGGCAGGGCCTCGCCAAGCGTGAGTTGATTCAGGTCGCGTGAGTCGTCGTTGTCGATGGAGACCCAGCACGAATCCCTCAGATCGCGGCACTCCGCGTCGACGCGCGGATGGACCGATGCGTGTTGGATTACCGTTACCTCCTCAAGTGCCTCGGGCGGAATATCGGGTTCCAGTCCGAAGTTGAGCATGGCGACGCGTGCAATGCGGATAAGAAGCTGCCGGTCGTTGCGACGCACCGGGTTTTCGTGCGGAGCAGAGAAATCCGGTTCGGAAGGTTTCGAACGAAGCACTGGTGCCGGCGTTGGTGCCGGAGTTGCGGCGGAACCGGACAGGATCATGCGGGAGAGGTGGAGGAGGAAGAGGAAGGGGGCGGCGCGACTACTCCTCGTCTTCGGGAAGGCGCGAGGCCTGCAGCATCTGATCGTGCTCGGCGTCCGCGATTCCTTCGTCCATCAGTTGTTCCTGGGTGCTGCGTCCCTCGGAATCCGAATCGGAATCCTCCCCGCCGGAAACCAGTGTCTTGAATCCGCTGCTGCCATAGTTCGGATCCCAAGGCGTCGAGCTTTCGACTAATTCCAGCGCACTCTCGCGAGGCTCCGGGCCGGTGTCGTAGCTCAGTTCGGCCTTGGCATCCTCCCAGTCGTTTTTTGAAACGGAGTGCGCGGAACGGCCATTGATCTGGGCAATCTCGACCGCCCGCTCACGGATCATCTTGCGAGTCACCGTGCCGATGCCGACCGAGTTTACCGTGAGAATTCCGTCTTTTTGAGAGCTCATGAGTGGTGAACCATTTTTGGATTTGGGATTTGGAATTGGAGAAAACAGGCACGAAGCAACCGGTCAGGCTTTGCGACGTTTGGAGGCCGCCGCCGCGGGTGGCGTCGAGGCGACTTTCACCACCGCGTTTCGACTTCCGAACGGATTGGCGACGGTCTCGGTGGAGTGCGGATCATCGGTCCAGGCGCCATCGACCACGAACCGGTACTCGTACACGCCGGCCTGAAGCGGAACCTCGATCAACCAGTTGCCGCCCGGGACCCGGTGGAGGTGTTTGGTGTCGGGCCTCCATCCATTGAAGGAACCCGCCACCGACACCGAGATTGCGGAGGGGGAAGAGAACTTGAATTGAACCGAGCTCGAATGGGTGGGCTCCGTGTGGCTGCTGCCGTGGTCGTGCTGATGATTCATATCGAAGGAGGAGGAGGGGAAATGGGAGGCGAAGCGGAGGTGGAAGAGGAGGGGCTTGGCGGGATCAGCTTGGAAAGAAAACTCCTGACAGGGATGGAGGTTGATTCCTTCCAGAAATCCCACCATGGGGTGAATTCCTACCGCCGCAGGGTTCGGGGTTCAGTGGGTTGATTCTTGGGTAAAACACCCCATGGGAACTGCGGGGGAAACCCGGGATGCTGATCAAGCGTCCTGCATCGATCGCTTCCGCTGGAATGATTCCCGGTGAGCGATCGGCGCCCCCATCGGCGTGCGGACGCTCGCCGCAACCACGGCGAAGCGGTTCCACGCAGTCCTGATTGAATCCGGGCGCGGAACGAAGGGGGCTTCAGTCGCAGTCGCGAATTCTTTATGAAAAACACCGTATTATTTCCCGTGGGACTCCTGATGCTTTGTCTTCAGGCGACCAGCGCATTTGCCCAGGGAGCCCCAAAATTGGTTTTCGAATCCACCACCGTGGATTTTGGAAAAGTTGCCCAGGTCAGCACCGTGTCCGGGGTCTTCAAGTTCAAGAACACCGGCACTGGTATCCTGAAGCTGCAACCGCCCAAGCCGTCGTGTGGATGCACCGTACCGGAATTGAAACCTGACACCCTCAATCCTGGAGAGACGGGCGAGCTACGGTTTGTCCTCAGCCTCGGGCTGTACCGGGCCATCTTGGAGAAGCACATCGCGGTGACCTCGAACGATGCCGCCAACCCCGAGCAGTCGCTCACCATCCGGGCCGACTACACCCCTCTGTACGAACTCGCACCGGTCTCGCTCTCGCCGAATCTCGCCTTCGGTGTGAATGAGGCGACCGCGGTCTCAACGCTCACCCGCAATGACGGCGGGGCGCTGCGCATTGATCGGTTGGTTGCCTCCAAGCCCTGGATTCGTGCGGTGGTCGAGCCCGGCGACAAGCCGGGGGACAGCACGACGAAGGTCCGGATCACCGTTCAGCGCGACGGGGCTCCGCGCCGATTCAATGAGTACGTCCACATCTACGCTGCGGATCAGACCAACGCGCCGGTCTCCAGTCTGTATCTGTCGGGACAGATGATGGGAGAGATCTCCCTGATTCCCGAGGCGCTCTATTGGAGCATCACCGACGATCAGAAGGTGGGCGGAACGCGACCGGAGGCAATGGTGGTCCGGCGGGTTGCCATTCGCTCCTCGGCCGGCCGGCCGGTGACGATCACCAAGGCCATGAGCTCGATTCCTGGAGTGAGTGTGGAGCTGGTGGAGACCGAACCCGGCAAGGCCTTTGAATTGGTCGCCCGGTTGAACGAGGTGCCGACCCAGACGGTGAGCGGAACGGTGTCGGTGCAGACCTCGGTGGAATCCCAGTCCCAGATCGTCCTCCCGGTCGTGGTGAACGTGTTCCATCCCTGAGTGAACGCAGGAGTGGGTGAACAACCGGGGAGCGGATCGATCCGCTCCCCGGTTTGGCGCCCGCGCGCATGAATCCCATCGATGTCCTTCGGCCCGAATAGAGAGCGGGCTCAGTGTTGTCGACTGACGGCCGGTTCGGAAGCGGGGCGATTTATGCGGCCTCCGGTTTGACCTGTGCTGTCGCGCTTCTCCGATGGACCATGAAGTACAGCACCGGAACGGCCATTCGACTGATCAAGAGGGAGGCGACTTCCCCCGCCATCAGGGCGATGGCCAGTCCTTGGAAAATCGGATCGGCCAGAATGACCGCCGCTCCGACGATCACCGCAGCTGCCGTCAGCACCATCGGGCGGAATCGGACCGCTCCAGCATCCACCACGGCCTGGGCCAGGGGCATCCCTTCGCGAAGGCCCTGTTCAATGAAGTCCACGAGGATGATGGAATTGCGCACCACGATGCCCGCACCCGCCATGAAACCAATCATGGAAGTGGCGGTGAAAAAGGCCCCCATCATGCCGTGGGCGGGGAGGATTCCCACCAGGGAGAAGGGGATCGCCACCATGACGATCAACGGGGTGAGGAAAGATCGGAACCATCCCACCATCAGGATGTAGATCAGGACGAGCACAGCTGCGAAGGCGATGCCGAGATCCCGGAACACCTCCAGCGTGATTTGCCACTCGCCATCCCATTTTACGGACGGCTCCGCATCGGAGAACGGCATCGAGGCGTTGTAGATTTTGAGGTTTCCGGGCAGGGACCGGATGCGGCGGTTCATCTCCGCGATGGCGTAAACCGGGCTCTCCACCACTCCGGCGACGTCGCCAATGACGTAGGTCACCGGCATCAGGTTCTTCCGATGACGGCTCTTGTCTGCGATTCCAGTCTCGATCCGGACCAGTTCACGGAGTGGAACGAGGGGCGGGCCCGATCGGACACCCGCAGGTTCGGGGAGGGCGTTGGCATCGCCACTGCGAACCCGGAGGGCGAGGAGTTCCTCGGGACGGGTCCGAGCTGAACGGGGCAGCTGGAGCACCAGGTTCACGTCTTCTTTTTCGCGCGGAACGTGCAGGAGATCGACGGATTCACCACCGACGGCGATTCGAAGGGTTTGCGAGATGGTTTCCGCGCTGATGCCGTGGAGGGCGGACTTTTCCTTGTCGATGACGAATCGGGCCTTGGGCTGATCCGCCTCGGCGTACCAATCCAGGTCCACAACCCCGGGCGTGGTGCGAAAGATCTCGCGAATCTGCAAAGCGAGAGCCTCGCGTGCGGCATCGGTGGGACCGTAGATCTCGGCGACGAGCGTCTGGAGCACGGGCGGGCCCGGGGGAACCTCGGCGACGGCGACCCGGGCGGAAAATCGCTCGGCGATCTTTGCGACCGCGGGGCGGACCCTCTTTGCGATTTCGTGGCTCTGGGCCTTGCGATCCTCCTTTCCCACGAGGTTGACCTGGATGTCGGCGACATTGGCTCCCCGACGCAGGAAGTAGTGGCGGACGAGGCCGTTGAAATTGAAGGGAGAGGCGACTCCGGTGTAGATCTGGTAATGGGTCACTTCCGGCTCATCACGCACCGCAGCGGCGATTTCCCGGGCGGCCTGCGCCGTGCGTTCCAGCGAGCTGCCCTCCGGCATGTTGAGGATGATTTGGAATTCCGACTTGTTGTCGAACGGAAGCATTTTGACCTTCACCCAGCCGACCGCGACGGTGGCCATCGCCGCCAACAGGAGGACGGAAATGGAGGCGAGAAACGCCCACTGCCATCGGGAATGATGGAGCAGGGGATCCATGACCCGGCGGTAGAGTCGGGTGAGAAAGTCATCCTGCGAGGTGCTCCCTCCGGCCTGGGATTGGTGGGAATGATGAAGCGCGGCGAGGCGGGCTTCGCCGCCCTTCCAGCGCAGGATCCGGATGCTGGCCCAGGGGGTGACGATGAAGGCAATGAGCAGCGACCAGAACATCGCCGCGCTGGCACCGACGGGAATGGGGCGCATGTAGGGCCCCATTAGTCCACCGACGAATGCCATCGGGAGCACCGCGGCGATCACGGCAAAGGTCGCCAGGATGGTCGGGTTGCCCACCTCGCCCACGGCCTCGACGGCGATGAGAGTCCAGGGCGTGTTTCGATTTTGGGGCAGGTGGAAGTGCCGGACAATGTTCTCCACCACCACGATCGCGTCATCGACCAGGATTCCGATGCTGAAGATCAGCGCAAACAGCGTGATGCGGTTGAGCGTGAATCCGTACAGGTAGAAGACCAGCAGGGTGAGGGCGAGGGTGGCGGGGATGGCCACGGCGACGATGCCCGATTCCCGCCAGCCGAGGGTGAGCCAGATCAAAATGGATACACTGATCACCGCAATCCCCATGTGGAGCAGCAGTTCGTTGGATTTCTGCGCCGCTGTTTCACCGTAGTGTCGGGTGATGGAAACCGTGACGTCGGACGGGATGAGAGATCCCTTGAGGCTATTCACTTTTCGAAGGACATCCTCCGCCACGGCGATGGCGTTTGCGCCGGCCTGTTTACCAATGGCGAGGGTCACTCCGGGCTCATCTGCGGGGGATCCGGCAGATCCGCCGCCGGCACGCCCCGCTCCAAAGAAGACATAGTTCGATGGCTCCTCGGCCCCATCGATCACGTCAGCCACTTCCCGCAGGTAGATCGGCTTCCCGGCTGAGATCCCGATCACCACGTTTTTCACGTCTTCGGCGTTCTCCAGAAACCCGCCGGATTCGACGATCACCGACTGATTCATGGAGGTCAGTTCGCCGCTTCGAAACTGGCGATTGGCCTGCCTCAACATTGGGATCAATCCGGCGGCGCTGAGTCCCCGGGACGCCAGTCGTGCCGGGTCGAGTTGAATCCGGAGTTCACGGCGCGCTCCGCCGATGACCGTAGTCTCCGCGACCAGGGGCACCTGTTTCACGGCGTCGTCCACCTGCGACACAAGTCGGCGAAGAATAAGCGGGTCGTAGCGGGCACTGTGGAAGGTCAGGGCGAGAATCGGGACGTCGTCGATCGACTTCGGTTTGATCAACGGGAAGGCCACCCCGTGGGGCATGCGGTCGATGTTGGACCGGAGTTTTTCGGAAATCTTGACCAGGCTGGCATCCGGATCCGATCCGACTTTGAAGCGAACGATGGTCATCGCCTCTCCCTCCCGCGACTGGGAGTAGAGGTATTCCACACCGGGCACTTCCCACAGGAGCTTTTCCATCGGCCGCGTCGCGCGTTCCTCGACTTCCCGGGCTGAGGAGCCGGGCATGCTCAGAAGCACGTCGATCATCGGAACCTTGATCTGCGGTTCCTCTTCGCGGGGGAGCATCAAGATGGCGAACAACCCCAGCAGCACTGAGGCGATGACCACCAGCGGGGTAAGCTTGGAGTCGATGAATGCGGCGGCGATCCGGCCTGCGGGTCCAAGGCTCGCATTCGCGGCCGCGGTGGGAGGAGGAATGGGGGAAGAGGCGTTCACAGGAGGAGGGTTCAAGGAACGAGTTCCACGGGCTGGCCGTCGCGGAGTTCGGCTAGCTTGTCGGCCGCCACCTTTTCACCGGGAATCAATCCGGAGATGATCTCGATTTGATCGTCAAAGCGCTTTCCCGACCGGACCAGCCGTAACTGGGCTTTTCCGGAATCGATCACGAATACGAACTCAAGCTGTCCTCTCTGCACCAAGGTGGCGGCGGGAAGGTGGGGGACGCGGATCTCGCCAATCGGCACTCCCACGCGGCCGAACTGTCCGGCCCGGATCGAGGTGGACTGCGGTAGGCTGAGCTTTACCAGATAGGTCCGGCTTGCGGATTCCGCCATGGGCGCAATCTCGCTGACGACGCCCTTGAGCAATTCCGGGGACGATGACAGGCGAATGGAGAGCGTTGAACCCAGTTTGATTCCATCCACAAGGGCCTCCGGCAGATCCGCCTCGAACCGAAGCTGGGTGGGATCCTCGATCTCCACCAACGGACGGCCCGGGGTGGCGAGGTCGCCAACGTCGGCCAGCTTGCGGGTGATGACTCCCTCGAACGGCGCAATCACGCGGGTGTGTTCGAGCATGGCTTCGGCCTCCGCGACGCCGGCGGCGGCGACGCGCTGGCGGGCGCGCACCGCATCCACTTCGGCGGCCGTGGCGGCACCGTCCAGATTCAACTTGGCGGTGCGGTTGTAGTCCTTGGTCGCCTGCTCCAGCACTGCCTGGGCGGAGTCCAATCGAGCGCGGATCTCGCGTCCGTCGAGCACCGCCACTGGATCGCCCTTGTGGACCAACTGTCCGGGAGACACCAGAAGTTCCTGAATCCGCCCCGCCACCTTGGCTTCCACTGAAGCGCGGAGTCGTGCGCGGACCGTTCCCACCGCTTCCTCGGTGCCCGTTCGTGCTTCGCCAGAGACCGTCACCGTTCGGATCTTAACCGCGGCTTGGGCGGAGATCGGTGCCGGGGTGTATTCACGTTTGCAGGCCGTTGAAACGATGAGCGTGGCGAGGCCGGTCGCGATGAGAACTGCACGCCGGAGCCTGAATGCGGGAAGGAAGGGAGCTTTCACAAGAAGGGGGGATTCGGTGGAGGCGGTCTGGGTCGTGGTGCCAGGGGTCAGCGGCACGCCTGCTGAATCCACGTGCGGAGTCGGCTGGCTGGCTGCACGCCCGAGGTGCGCGTCAGCTCGGCGCCGGCGCGAAACAGGACGAAGGTGGGAATGGACTGAATCTGGTGCCTCGTGGCAATGGATGGCAACTCTTCGGTATTGACCTTTGCGATTACCGCCTCTCCTGCCGAGAGCTGGGCGAGACGTTCGATCTCCGGCGCGGCGCTGCGGCAGGGGCCGCACCAAGGCGCCCAGAAATCGACCAGCACCGGGAGCACAGGATTCGCACTCAGAGCGTCAAACGCTCCCTCATCGGCAACCTCGACCACTCCGTTCAGTCTCGGAAGATCAGCCCGGCACCGTCCGCACCGGGTACGAGCCGTGAGCGCGCCATAGGCAATACGGCTGCCCTGTCCACAGGCGGGACACACAATCACCACGCCCCGTTCATCCGCACGAGAAGCAGTCATGGCTCACTGAGGTGTTGATGACTTGGAGCAGCAGCCATCCTGGGTGATGCCGAGTTTTCTGAAAATGATCTCCGCAGGGCAGAATCCGGTGAACGCCGACTGAACGAGGTTCAGGCCGACGAAGCAGGTGAGCAGGAGCCAGGAGCGGTCCACATAGTGCGCAAGGGCCACGCTGGCAACAATGAGGGTGCCCGCGAGGGTTCGAATGGCGTTTTCGGTGGTCATGTGGACTTTGGGGGGGGAAGTGGTGTTGGTTCTGGTTTCGCTGGGCTTCCATCGCGATTGCGATGAGCGGCTCGTTGACGAAATGAATATATCGTTATATGGTTATATGCAAATAAAATATGAACCTGACAAACCAACACTGGGACGAATCGGGGGAACTGAGCGATGAGGTGCTGAATCGGATCGGGGAGCGTTTCCGCGCTCTTGGGGAGCCGAGCCGGTTGAAATTGGTCCGGGCGCTCCTCGTGCGTGAACGATCGGTGGGCGAACTGGTCGAGATCACCCGGCTGAGCCAGGCGAATACCTCGCGTCATCTCCAGACCCTGACCAATGCCGGGATCCTGGGGCGGCGCAGGGAGGGGAGGGGCGTCCTGTATTCCATTGCGGATCGGACGATTCCGGGGCTTTGCAGCTTGGTCTGTGAATCGGTCGTGAATTAATGCACGCGGGCACCCAATTGGGGAATCAAACCGAGAGAGGGGAATGGACCACTCGAAGAAACCTCGTGGGGAAACATTCCTTGGGAAGGAATGGCGGGAGTGGCGGGGCTCGAACCCGTAACCTCTGCCGTGACAGGGCAGCGCTCTAACCAATTGAGCTACACCCCCGCGGGGTGGGCGGTTGTTCTAGAGACTTGCACAAAATCGTCAACGCTTTTGTCCTGAAATTTTCAATAAATTGCTGAGGCACCAGAATTTCGGCAATCCCGGTGATGGAATCCCCGGATCAAATGGTGAAATCGAGCCCGGAATTCGGCAGCGAAAGCCGATCCTCCTGTTCCATGAGATCTGCAAAAGTTGTCTCATCCAGAATGGAAGCGGTTGCGTCGCGAACGAGCTTCATGGTGGCCCGAATGGAGCAGGTCTTTTCATCCAGGCAGTCGCGGCACGGTGCGTAAGCCGTCTGGCTGACACAAGAAATTGGAGCCAGCGGACCATCAATCAGGCGGATGACCCGCCCCAGCGTGATCGACTTGGCAGGGCGGTTCAGCATGTAGCCGCCGCCCTTGCCAGGACGGCTGTGAAGAATCCCGGCGCTTTTCAGCTCCAACAGGATGGCTTCGAGGAACTTCTTGGGCAGACGCTCCTTCTCCGCGATGTCGCGGATCAACGCCGGCGCCCCTGCAGGCTGCCGCGATAGGTACAACAACGCCCGAATTCCGTACTTGGCCTTCTGCGAAAGCATTCTGGAATCAGGATAAGGGGAAGTGGCTCGGGGCGGCAGGGAAAAACGTGGAAGAACAGCGGGGTGATCCACCGGAAAACTACAAGCCGCGGGACGCATCTGAACCGGGGGAAACCTCGCGCTTTTAAAAAAAGAGTGATTCGGGCCGCAGACGCCAAGGAGGTGGGGGTGGGGAACCCCGCTGAAGAAACGTGCTACAGCCCGAATCGAAAAAAAATTTAGGAGCGGGATGCTGTATTGTCAATTCCCCGCAACGAAGAGTTCGTTTGCGTGCACACTGTGGACGCATAGGGGAAAGACCCCGCGCCGAATTCCTTGCGGAGGGTTCTTTTTGGTGCACCGCGAACCCGGGCTTGACCGGCTTGCCGACTGTGTTCCCATTGGTCCCCATGATGAAGGTTCTGCTCGGTCTTCTCGCTCTCGCTGGCGTTCTCACCACCACCGGCTGCTACAGCACGCCCGAGGGGCATCACAAGTTTGGCACCCCCTGGGGCCGTGACACCATCGAGGGTCGCTACGAGCGTCCTGTCGAAGCCGTGTTCGCCGCCGCCAAGGAAACGCTCGCCTTCAATGGCACGCTCACCGGTGAGAACACCATCGGCAAGATCGTCACCGCCAGTATCGACGGCCGCACCGTGTGGGTGAAGGTGGACGAAATCGAACCCCGCGTCAGCCGCGTCACCGTGCAGGCCCGCAAGAACGGTGGCCTGCCCGACATCTACCTCGCCAGCGAACTCGACAAGCAGATCGCGATCCGCCTGAAGAATTGAGCTGAGCTCAGCTGAGTTGAGTTGGATCAGCCTCCGTCGACACGACACCCATCGGCCCGCCTCGCATACGAGAGCGGGCCGTTTCGTTTTTGGTGCAGGAGTCGAATCGAGCTGGAC
Organism: Verrucomicrobiota bacterium; assembly: GCA_947454705.1. GTDB lineage: Bacteria > Verrucomicrobiota > Verrucomicrobiia > Limisphaerales > UBA9464 > CAIVQB01. The sequence continues at coordinate 49,537 of CANGKZ010000024.1, read as the reverse complement.
CGCGGAGGAGGGGATCTGGAACGCAGGAAACGGAACGCCGAGTGCTTTGAGTGCGGCGGAAGCGCAGCGCCACGCCGCTGTGGTCAACGTCCACCGTGCAACCGCGCGAATGAACCGCAGAGGCGCGGAGACGCAGAGTGGTATTCTGGGATGCTCTGTTATGCCGATGCGATGTCACCGGTCGGTGCGGCACCACGAACGGTTTCGAAAGCGGTGTCGACGCTCCGCTCTGCCACCGCACTCCAAAATCGCGCAGCGACGCCCTATGGCCCAGTTTGCAACGGCCATCTCCTCCACATCTTCCCCTCTCTGCGCCTCTGCGTCTCCGCGGTTTCCTCCGAATTTTTGGACTGCGACTTCACGCGCTGTCCGCAGACGAAGATGGGGCTCGGGTGGAACCAAGCCCTCCACCGATCTCGATGTTCGATCTTCGATTCCCTCCGCGTGTTCCGGCACGCGGCTGCTCAATCGAACATCTTGCCCGGGTTCAGAATTCCCTGGGGGTCGAGGCTCTTTCGGAGTTCGCGCATCACGCGCATTTGGGCGTCGCCCATGAACTTCGGCAGGAATCCCTTCTTCGCCACGCCCACACCGTGCTCGCCGGTGATGGTCCCGCCGAGCCGGATGGCTTCGTCGAAGATCTCATGGAAGGCCAGTTCGATGCGGTGCATCTCCTCGGTGTTCCGTTCGTCGGTGAGGAAGGTCGGATGCAGGTTGCCGTCGCCCATGTGGCCGAAGGTGCCGATCCGCAGGTTGTACTTCTTGGCGATCTCTTCCACGAACCGGACCATCCGCGCGAGCTCGCTGCGGGGCACTGTGGCGTCTTCGAGAATAGTGGTGGGCGCGACCCGCGCGAGCGCGCTGAAGGCGGATCGACGCGCACTGGCCAGCCGATTGGCCTCGGCTTCATCCTTCGCCACGCGCACTTCCATCGATCCGTTGGCCCGCGCGATGGATTCCATCTTCGCCGCTTCCTCGGCCACCTGGGCGGGATGCCCATCGGTTTCCATCAGGAGCAGCGCCTCGCAATCGAGCGGAAGGCCGATCTTGGCGTAGTCCTCCACGCAATGAATGGTCGTGCGATCGAGGAACTCCAGAGTGCAGGGAATGATCTTCGCCGCGATGATGTCGCTGACCGTCTGCGCCGCGGAGTCCATGCGCGAGAAGGTGGCCACGAGGGTCTTCTTCGCCGCGGGCTTGGGGATGAGCTTCAGCAGCACCTGCGTGATCACGCCGAGCGTGCCTTCGCTTCCGACGAACAAATCCTTCAACGAATATCCCGCCACGTCCTTCACGCACTTGTTGCCGGTGAAGAGAATTTCGCCGTTGGGCAGCACCACCTGGAGGCCCATCACGTAATTGCGGGTGATGCCGTACTTGAGCCCGCGGAGTCCGCCGGAGTTCTCGGCCACGTTGCCGCCGATGGTGGAGATCTTCATCGATCCCGGATCGGGCGGATAGAACAGCCCCACTGCTGCCGCGGCCTCGGCGATTTGCAGGGTCGTCACGCCGGGCTCGGTGAGCAGGGTGAGATTCGCTTCGTCGATTTCGAGGATGCGGTTCATGCGCACCGTGCACATCACGATGCATCCCGGGCTGGGCAGGCTGCCGCCGGAGAGGCCGGTGCCGGATCCGCGCGTGACCACGGGAGTGCCGGTGCGGGTGGCAATCGCGAGCACCGCCGCCACCTGCGCGGCGGAATTCACGAACACCACGCAGCCGGGCTTTTGATTGAGCGCCGCCGTGCCGTCAAAGGAGTACGTGGCGAGATCCTCGGGGGAGGTCAGAACCTGGGCGTCGCCAAGGCTGGACCGCAGCTCGGCGAGAATGGAATCGTTCAACGGCATGGTTCGGGAAAGGTGGCGGAGCCGGCCGTTCGGGGGGAATGAAAAAGGTACGAAGGAACGATTAAAAATATCCGGCAAAAATCCCTGCGAAAGCGCACGGACGCGTGGTCAAAAACGGCGAAGCGTTTCCAGCACTGCGCGGGTGCGGGGAACTTCGTGGGTGCGGAACAGGCTGGTCTTGCCCAGCGAGGCCAGCACCGCGAAAAACGGTTCGGCCGCGCGCACCTCGTCCTCGAAGCATTCAAACGCGTGGGGCAGGGCGTGGCACACGGGCCAGCCGAGCCGACGCAACCGGAACGAGTTCAGGAACACGTTCATCTGATGCCGGATGCGGACCGAGGAGTCCTGGAGATTGCGGTAATAGAAGCCGAGGCCGGGGTCGATCCAGAGACGCCGAACGCCCTGCGACACGGCGAGGTCGATCTGACGCGCGAAGGAATCCATCAACGCGCCGACCGGATCGGTTCCCAGTTCCAGATCGCCCACTTCGCGCACGTTGCTGCCTTGGACGAAGCAGATGATCACGGCGGCGTCGTGATCGGCCACCATGCGGAACAGCTCCGGACTGCGTGAGGTGCCAGTGAGATTCAGCACGCGGGCGCCGGCTTCGAGACAGGCGCGGGTGACCGAGGGGTGGTAGGTCTCGACCGAGACCAAATGACCGGCCTGCGCCAGTTCGCGCACCACCGGGAGCAGTCGGGAGGTTTGCGCGGCTTCCTCCACGCGCTCGGCATGGGCGAGGGAGGATTCGGCTCCGATGTCGAGAATCGCCGCTCCCTGCGCGGCCAGGATGTGTCCGCGTCGGATCGCTGCATCGGCGCCGAGGCAGACCGATTCGCGGTACCACGAATCGGCCGAGAGATTGATCACGCCCATCAGCTGCGGCCCGGCTTCGTCGGAGAACCGGTGGCGGCCGAGTTCAAACCCGGCGACGGGGGAATTCAGATCCGCAGCGTGGTTCGCGGCGAGGGCGGCGAGATCTTCAAGTCGAAGCATGACAAAGCCGTGGTCTCAATCCGTGAATTGTCAACGCTTCGAACCCCGGCCCTTGGGCGCGAGATGTTTCTCCAGCGTGGTGACGATGCCTTCAATCGTGTGGGGCTTGGCCTCAAGATCAGGCGTGATTCCAAGCGCGGTCAGGGCCTTGCTGGTCTCGGGTCCGATGGTGAGGGTTTTCATCCCGGGGAACTGCGTGCGCAGCTTCGGAAGATCAAACCGCGCATGGAATTGTTCCACCGTGGAGGCACTGGTGAAGGTGACCCAATCGGCCCCTTCCTCGGCCAGACGCGCGGCGGCTCCGTTGCGATCCTCGGTTTCGGTGACCGTCTGGTAGCAGGCCACGTCGTCCACGATCGCGCCCTTGAGTTCGAGTTGGACGATGAGGTCGGGATTCGCCACCTGCGCGCGCATGCAGAGGATGCGCAGGTTTTCCAGCTCATCGACCTTGGCAATCGCGCCGGCCACCTTGGAGGCCACGTATTCCTCGGGCATGGCATCGACCCGGAGGTGCAATTCCTTCAATCGCGCCGCAGTGGCCGGGCCGACCGCCGCGATGCGCAACATACCCATGCAGCGGAGGTCGTCGTAGGCCTTGAAGAAATACTCGAAGAACGCGTTCACGCCGTTCGGGCTGGTGAAGACGATCCAACTGTATTCCCCGATGCCGGAAATGGCCTCGATGAGCGGGTTGAAATCGGTCGGCGGCGCGATCTTGATCGTGGGGATCTCCAGCACGTCGGCCCCGCGCTCCTGCAGCTGTCGGGTGAGCTGGCTGGCCTGCTCGCGGGTGCGGGTGACCACGACCCGTTGACCAAAAAAGGAACGGTTTTCGAACCAATTCAGTCGATTGCGAAGCGACACCACGCCTCCAATGATGGTGACCGCCGGAGCGGTGAACTGCTTCTCCGCCACCACGTCGGCAATGTTGGCCAGGGTGCCTTCGATCGAGCTCTGCCGACCCGTGGTGCCCCAGCGAACCATGGCCACCGGGGTGGTCGCGGGCATGCCGTGTTGGACCAATTCCGATGCAATCTCGCGGATCCGCTCCACGCCCATCAGCACCACCTTGGTGCCGGGAGTTTTGGCAATCTGGGCCCAATCGAGGGTGGACTCTGGCTTGGTCGGATCCTCGTGTCCGGTGATGACCTGATAGCTGGCGCAGAAGTCACGGTGAGTGATGGGAATGCCGGCGTAGTTCGGTGCGGCGACGGTGGAGGAGATGCCGGGCACGACTTCAAAGGGCACGCCAGCGTCGGCGAGTTCCTCGGCTTCCTCGCCTCCGCGGCCGAACACGTACGGATCGCCACCCTTCAAGCGGACCACAACCTTGCCTTCGCGGGCTTTGTTGACGAGCAGTTGGTTGAGGTCCTCCTGCGGGATGGCGTGCTGGCGGGAACGTTTGCCGCCGTAGATGACCTCCGCGGTGCGCGGGGCGAGGCGGAGCAGGGCGGGGTTGACCAGCGCGTCGTACACGACCACTTCGGCACGGCCCAGGAGTTCCGCGCCGCGGAGAGTTAGCAATCCTGCGTCGCCCGGACCAGCGCCTACCAGATACACGATTCCCGATGACTTCATCGGCGGGACCCTATGAGTCGGATGCGACGGGGACAAACCTTCTTGTCATCGATGCAATGCGATGCGGGGAGTCGGTTCGCCCGAATTGGGGGATGGGGTTCCGAGGATTTCTCTCACAGACTTTGAGAGCGCACTTGTTCCTGCGCGCCAGCCCAGTACATTCCCGCGCCACGTCAAGATGATGCAGCCCGCCCGCAACTCGCTGAAGCTCGTTGCCTGTCCCCATTGCACCGCCAAGGTGTTCATTTCGGGGTCGCTCAATCCTCTGGACAAGACTCCCTGCTCGAAGTGTGGGAAGTCGATCATGATGCCGATGCAGCTTCGGCAGTTCGAATTGCAGTCGGAGATCGCGTCCGGCGGCATGGGAACCGTGTACCGCTCCTTTGACACCACGCTGGGCCGGGTGGTGGCGGTGAAGTTGATGAAGGATGAACTGGCGTCGGACGAAGACGCCGTGAACGCCTTCGCCGCCGAGGCGCGGGCCTGCGCGGCGCTGAATCACACCAACATCATCCACATCTACACCTTCGACCAGGAAGGCGCGCACAAGTACCTGGTGATGGAGCTGGCCGATGCCGGAAGCCTCGATGACCGGATCGAAACCCACAAACGCGTGCCCGAGCTCGACGTGCTGGACGTGGGCATCAAGGTCACCAGCGCCCTTGCCACCGCGTTGAAGCACGGGCTGCTGCACCTGGACATCAAGCCTTCGAACATCCTCTTCAACAGCGACGGCGAACCCAAGCTGGTCGATTTCGGCCTGGCCCGGAAGACCGACGCGGAGAAGGACAACTACGCCCCGGTGTTTGGCACCCCGTACTACATCGCGCCGGAGCGCGTGCAGCAAACGGGTGAAAGTTTTCTGAGCGACATGTATTCGCTCGCCGGGACGCTCTACCACTCGCTGGTCGGGCACGTGCCCTTCGAGGCGCCGACAGTGGACGAAGTGGTCGCCGCGCAAATCCACACCGCGCTGGTGCCTGCGAGCACGGTGAATCCGGAAGTGAGCCACGCCACGAGCGAAGCGCTCAGCCGCGCGATGGCCAAGCGACCCGAGGAGCGGTTCCAGAGCTACGACGAATTCCGCATGGCGCTCGAAGCGGCGCGCAGCCAGTTCCTCATCCGGCACTTCACCGGACAGGAAGCCGCGCCCGCCTCCCCCGCGCCGCGCGAGGGACGCAGTTGGTGGCGGCGTGGTTGATAGATCCGGCTTTGATGCCACTCTATCGCCGCAGCTGCACTCCTTCATGAGCTCCGAGTTTTCCGATGCCACGCTGGTCCTGATTGGCCACGGTTCGACGCTGAACGCCGAATCGGCCGATCCCACCTACCTCCACGCCGACACCCTGCGTCAACGCGGCCTCTTCGCCGAGGTGCTCACCGGGTTCTGGAAGGAGCATCCCACCGTGGCCGGCGTGCTGCGCGGGGCCTTTACGCGACGCGTGTTCATCGTGCCGTTGTTCATCAGCGATGGTTATTTCACCGAGCAGGTGATTCCCCGCGAACTCGGATTTTGCCGCAACGGACAGACCGATTTTGCCCGCATTCAGGAACGCAACGGCCAACTGCTGCACTACTGCGGTCCGGTGGGCACTCATTCCAGCATGACAGAGGTGATCCTCGCCCGCGCCCGTCAGGTGATGGAACGGTTCCCCGGTGCACCCGGCGCGACTCCTCCCTCCACGCACGAAACCGCGCTCTTCGTTGCCGGTCACGGCACCAGCAACAACGAAAACTCCCGCAAGGCCATCGAACAACAGGTCGAACGCATCGCCGCCCGCGGCCTGTACGCCGAGACGCATTCCGTGTTCATGGAGGAGTCTCCGAAGATCGGCGACTGCTACTCCATGGCGAAGGTACCCAATCTGGTCATGGTGCCGTTTTTCATCAGCGATGGTCTGCACAGCTACGAGGACATCCCGGTGATGCTGGGCGAGCCCGAGCCGGAGGTGCAGGCGCGCTTGAAGGCGGGGTTGCCTACGTTTCCGAGCCCGGTGGATCGTCAAAACAGGCGGGTGTGGTATTCGCAGGGAATCGGCACCGAGCCGTTGCTGGCCGACGTGATTCTTGAGCGCGTTCGCGAATCCGCCGCTGCAGCTGTTTCGGCCGCGGTTTGAGGCAGGCGTTTCGGCGTCTGCATTCATTCTCCTTTCCCACTGACTTCCTGCCTTCCCTGCGCGGAGGTCGTCCCGTAGGTTTCACCGGTGCACCTTGGAAAATTCACCCTCGTGGGTGTCGGTCTGCTGGGCGGTTCGCTGGGGCTTGCCGTGCAACGGCGGGGTCTGACCACCCACGTGGCGGGCTTGGTCCGTCGCGCGTCGGCTGTGGACGAATGTCTCAAGTTCGGCGTCGCGACCACCGTCACGCGCAATGTCGCCACCGCCGTCGAGGGGGCCGACTGGATTGTGCTGTGCAGCCCCATCGGGCAGATGAAGTCGCTGATGACCGATCTGCTGCCCTTCGTGAAACCGGGCGCAATCATCACCGACGTTGGAAGCGTGAAGAGCACCGTCGTGGAAGCGATTGAACCGCTGGCCGAATCGGTCGGCGCGCACTTCATCGGGAGCCATCCCATGGCCGGATCCGAACGCACCGGGGCTGCGGCCTCGCGGGCCGATTTGTTTGAAGGCGCGGTTTGTGTGGTCACGCCCACCAGCCGGACGCCGCGGGCGGTGGTGCAGCGGGTGACCGAATTCTGGAGCGCGCTGGGAAGCCGCGTGATTTCCATGTCGCCCGACCGGCATGACGATTTGGTCGGCCGTTCCAGCCACCTGCCGCACGTGGCTGCGGCCGGACTCGCGAATTACGTCCTGAGCCCGGTGCATCCGTCCGATCAGGGACGCCTCTGCGCCGGCGGATTCCGCGACACCACGCGCATCGCATCGGGTTCGCCCGAGATGTGGCGCGACATCGCCCTGGCCAACCGGCGTCACCTGTCGCGCGTTCTCGGGGTATTCCTGGAAGATCTCACCGAGTTCCGCCGCGCCCTCGACGAGGAAAATGCGGCCTGGGTGGAGGAATTCTTCGCCAACGCCAAGTCGCGACGCGACGCCTGGCTCGATCAGCAAAGCCAGGAAACCAAGGGGGGAACGGATTAATTGCCCTCCGTCGCCGCGCGGGCATCGGCCCGAAGGCGAACGATTCAACCTAAAACCGGCAGTTCAAGAAGAGTTCAACCACAGATGGACACGGATAGACACAGATGGAAACGCGCGAAACGGAAGGATTCATGGATCACCCAGACGGTGAGACCGTTTGAGACCTCTTGAGCCACGTATCTCCCTCTCTATCTGTGTTAATCTGTGTCCATCTGTGGTTTCAACACCCGCTTCTAGGTTCAATCCTTTCCGTGACCGTGTTCCTTTTTTGATCCCGTGCCACTGCCTCAACTCATCGAACTGATTCCGCCGGCGTCGCCCGTCCGATCGGTCATCACCGTTCCCGGATCCAAGAGCATCACCAATCGCGCCCTCATCCTCGCCGCGCTCGGCAGCGGCGTGACCACACTTCGCGGCGCGCTGTGGAGCGAGGACACCGAGGCCATGGTGGATGCGTTGCGGCGTCTCGGCTTTGCGGTTGAGGTGGAGGCCGATCCCGATGAATCCGCCAACCGCACCATGCGCGTGACGGGGCAGGGCGGCACGGTCCCGCCGGGCGGCACACGCGAGACTCCGCGCGAGTTGTTTGTGGGCAATGCGGGAACGGCAGCCCGGTTCTTGTCGGCGTTCGTGTGCCTGGGACAGGGATTCTACCGGTTGAGCGGAGTTCCACGCATGCACGAGCGTCCGCAGGCGGCGTTGTTCGATGCGCTGCGGACCCTGGGATATCGCGTGGAATCGCCCACCCAGAAGCTGCCGGTGCTGATTGAGGGCTGCGGGCGACGTCCGGGTTCGGTCACGGTGTCGGTGGGCGAGAGTTCGCAGTTCGCCAGCGCGCTGCTGCTGTCGGCCTCGGTCGGCGGATGGGAAGTGGGGGTGGACGGCGGCGATGAGGAAGAGCTGCCGTACGTCGAGATGACCCGCCAACTGGTGGCCACATTTCCCAAGTCGGGCGGCGAATTTCAGATCGAGCCCGATGCTTCGAGCGGAAGCTATTTCTGGGCGGCGCATGAGTTGTTGCGACGGTTGGGCCCTTCCTCGGTCTCGGTCCGTCATTGGCCGACTTCGGGATGGCAGATCGATCAGCATTCGGAATCCCACCTAGCACGGCTCGCCGGCGGGAAGAGCTCCGAGATCTCGCGTCACCGCGACCTGGGCGACAGCATCATGACGGCGATCGTCGCCGCCGCGAAACTCGCCGATGCCCCGGTGGCATTCACCGACCTCGGCCGGTTGCGTCTGCAGGAGTGCGAACGGGTGAAGGCGCTGCACGATGAACTCCGGAAATGCGGGGGAAACATCGTGGAAACGGGCGACACCCTGACGGTCACTCCCGGTGCGCCCCTTCACGGCGCCATCATCAAGACCTACCACGACCACCGGATGGCGATGTGTTTTGCGACGCTTGGCTTGATCGTGCCGGGGATGCAAATCCATGATCCTTCGTGCGTCAAAAAGACCTTCCCGAACTTCTTCCAAAAGCTGCAGCAGCCACCGCCCCACGGATTGGGCGTGGAGATCTGGGAATGTGATCCGGCCTCCGGAAAACGTACCAAACGCCTCGATCAACCCGACGACCTTTTTGCCGCGTGAGTGACTCTCCCATGATTCGTGGAACCTCCTCCTCTTCCACCCGTACCCAAAATGGTCTGTCCCTGCCGCACGTGATTGCGGTGGACGGGCCGAGTGCGTCGGGCAAGGGGACGCTGTCCCGCAAGCTCGCCAAGGAACTGGGCTACACCTACGTCGATTCCGGGGCCATGTACCGGACGCTGGCGTGGCACTGCCTGGAAAAGGGCGTGGAACTGCCGGCAACCGCGGCGCAGTTGAATGCCACCACCGAGCGGCCCGTGGTGGCCGCGCTGCGGCGCTGGAAATCGGAATTGAAGGCGGTGAACGGGGCCGCGTGGCTGCATGTGGACGGGTATTTTCCGGAGAAGGAAATCCGGACCGACCGCGTGGAGCGCGTGGTGCCGGTGATCGCGCAGATCGGCAAGGTGCGCGACTGGATGGTGGCGCGTCAGCGCGACTGCGTGCAGTTCGGTCCGCTGGTGATGGAGGGGCGCGACATTGGGACCGAGGTGTTTCCGCTCGCACCGGTGAAGTTTTTTCTCGATGCCAATGCCGAGGCCCGCGCCGAGCGTATGCAGGGGCGCGGCAACACGGCGGGCACGGATCGCGACCGTCTCGACATGACCCGCAAGAAGGGGGCGCTCATTCCGGCGCTCGACGCCATGCGCGTGGACAACACGGGCCAGACGGTGGAGGAGACCTTTGCCGTGCTGATGGCGCATGTGACAGCGCGACTGAAGGTGTCGCCGGGGCCGAAGGACGGGGCCGCCGGGGCTGCTGCATCGATCTCATGAATTCCGGTCTGCCTTCCTCCGCTCGCGGGACCGACTGCCAACGTTCGTTGCGCGCTGCGTGGTTGCTGCTGGCGCTGGGATTGGGGTGGTGGTGGGTTTCGGTCGAATCCCACGCGGATGAAGCGGGCTCGGTGCTGGTGCTTTATTCCCGGCAATCCGTGGAATCGAAGGAGGTTGCCGATTACTACGTTTCCAAGCGCAACATCCCCACGAATCAGGTCATAGGGCTGGATGTTCCGCTCGGCGACAACATCAGCCGCCCTGATTACGAACGCTTGTTCCAGGAGGAGTTGATCCGGCAGTTGCGCGATCGCGGATTGATGGTGTTCGCGACCGATATTTCGCCCTCCAAGCCGGGCCGACCCGGGCGGGTGCTGTATCGCGCGCTGTACTCCAAGGTGCGCTACATCGCGATTTGCTGGGGGTTGCCGTACCGGATCTATCACGATCCCAACTACGACCCCAACCACCTCGAGGAAGTCTTCAAGATGCTTCCCGCGCATTTGCAGCGCAACGAGGGGTCGGTGGATGGGGAGCTCGCGCTGCTGCCGCTGGCGGGACGGACCACGGCCTGGGGGCCGGTGCGGAATCCGATGTACACCACCACGAATCTCAGCGTGATCCACCCGACCAACGGTGTGTTTGCGGTGACGCGAATCGATGCGCCAACGTCGAAGATGGCCAAGGCGCTCATCGACAAGTCGCTCGCGGCGGAGCGCGACGGATTGAACGGCCGAGCCTACGTGGACATGCGAGGGTTGACCGCGGGATCGTATGTCACCGGAGATCTCTGGCTCACCAACGTGGCCACCGTGGCGCGTCGGCACGGCTACGAAACCGTGGTGGATATTTCCCCCGACACGATGAGCGTGGCCCAGCCGTTCGCGCAGGTGGCGGTGTATGCCGGGTGGTACGCCGCAGGCATCGACGGTCCGTTCAAGCTCCCGGTCGTGGAGTTCATGCCAGGGGCCATTGCCTACCATCTCCATTCCTTCAGCGCGTTCGCGCTTCGATCGCAGGAGGCGAACTGGGTCGGACCGCTGATCACCAAGGGCGCGACGGTCACGCTCGGCTGCATCGAGGAACCGTACCTCGAATTGACCCCAAACATCGGCCTGTTCGTGGAACGCCTGGCGGACCAGCGGGCGAATGTCGGCGAGGCGGCGATGGCGTGTCAGCCGGTGCTGTCCTGGCAGACGGTGGTGATCGGCGACCCGTTGTACCGGCCCTTTGGTCGCACCTTTGCCGAGCTGGAGTCGGATCATCGGGCCGAGAAGAACCCGGCGCTGGAATGGGATTTGTGGCGCAAGGCGAATCGACAATTGCTCGAACGTCGGGATCCGTCCGAGGTGCTTCAGGAGCTCGTGGCCCAGCCGCTCTCGGGCAAGAGCGCGCTGCTTTCCGAGCGCATTGCCACGGTGTACGCCGGGTTGTCCCAGCCCCAGCAGGCGATCGAATGGGGGCAGCGTTCGTTGAAGCGTGGCGGTTCCCCGCAGCAGCGCGGGGCCCTGATGCGCCGCGTGGCCGGGTGGCAGAAGAAGGTCGATCCCAAGGGCGCCATGGCCACGCTGGAACAGTTTGCCCGCGAGTTCCCGGGACACCCGGAAATCCTCGTGGTGCTGCAGGAAGAATTCGAACTCGCCCAGTCCTTGAAACGCACCACCGAAGCGGCGCGAATCAAATCGATGATCGAGACGCTGACCCCCCGATCGACCAACAGTCCGGGCTCCACCCCGCCGGCGAAGTAGCTCGCCGCAGCGGGGAGGAGGCGCCTCTGGATCAGATCAGTTCGATTCCCGGCGCAACATCGCCGAGCGCCACTCGCGCTCCGTTTTCGCCTTGATCACCTTCCAGCCTTCGCCGGCGTAGGCCGTGGCCACGTCCTTGAACTGCGTGGCCAGAATGCCCGCCAACACCACGGACCCACCGGGACGCACCCGGGCGAGGATGCGCTGCCGATGCGCGATCAGAAGGTCCGAAATCAGGTTTGCGCACACCACGTCGTAGTGCTCACGGCTGCGCAGCGGGAGTTTGGTGACATCGGCAAGCGCCGGTTTCACAGCATCGGAGACCCCGTTCAACGCGGCGTTTTCCGCCGTGATGCGAACGCAGTCGGGATCGAAATCAAACGCCTCGACCCGGGCGTATCCCAGCTTCGCCGCGGCGATGGCCAGGATTCCGGAGCCGGTGCCCATGTCCATCAACGTGGGAGCCTCAACCCCCGATCGCAGCGCCGCCACCTGGGTGAGGCAGAAATGCGTGGTGGCGTGCTGGCCTGTACCAAAACTGAGACCTGGGTCGAGCAGCACCACCTGCTGTCCGCGCTTCGGAGCCCGTCGGCTCCAGGTGGGCTTCACCAAAAGCGAGGGGCCGATTTCGAGCGGCTTGAAATGTCGCTTCCACGACTCGGACCAATCCTGGGGCGGAACGGTCCGCACGGTGATGGTGCCGGGTTCGACCACATGACCCGCCGCAGCGAGCTCACGCAGGGCCGCGCGCAGACGCGCCCGCGTGGGTGCCTTGTCGGCATCGGCGAGTGGAAGGAACACGCTCACCGACGACAGGCCGGTGGCCACGTCCGTGTACACGCCGGGCTGCTGGGCAAATTCGCGTTCGAGAATCACCGACAGCACATCCTCGTGCTCCGGCCATCCGGTGACGGTGACCTGGCGCAACGGCGCCTCGGCGGGAGCTTTGGCTTTGGCCTTGGACTTAGCCTCAGTCTTCGCCTTGGGTTGCGTTTTGCTTTTGGAGTTCAGGGGAGATCGCGCCATGGAGTGAAATTGAGCAGTTGGACTTCGTTGCGGAGTTTGCCGCCCTTGGAGATGCCGACATCGACCCAGGTGACCCCGGCGTAGTCGATTTCGACGTGTTCGAACCAGCGCAACGGCTGGCTCAGCAGGCGCGAGAGAAGACCGCGAATCACCCCGCCGTGGCAGAACACGGCGACGGTGCGGCCCCCGGGACCGGAGAGGATTTGATCCAGCGACGTTCCGAGGCGGCCCAGGAAGTGATCGATCGATTCTGCGCCCTGAACGTGATTCTGCTCCAGGTGGTGCAGCCAGTTGTAGGCGGACATGCCGAAGCGCTGTTCCACATCGTTCCATCCGAAGCCGGTCCAGTCGCCGAAATCGATTTCCCGGAGCTCGGGAATGATCACGGGCTCGCCGGGGAAATGGCGTCGGAAGGGCTCGTAGGTGAGCGCCACGCGTCGCATGGGGCTCAGGTACACGGCATCAAATTGGGTACGAGCGAGCCACGATGCGGTGCGCTCCGCCTGGGCGTGTCCGGCGGGGGAGAGCTCCATGTCGATACGGCTGCCACCGAAGATGCGGTGGTAGCGCGATTCGACTTCGCCGTGCCGGATGAGGAACAGCCGGGTGGGGGCCTTGTTCATGATGCGATGGCGGCGGCCTGCAGTTGGAGAAGTTCCTTCACCCCGGAGCGGGCGAGGCGGAGGAGCTCGGCGAGTTCGTCGTCGCTGAAGGTGGATTCCTCGCCGGCGGCCTGGATTTCAATGAATTGTCCGGCGCCGTTCATCACCACGTTCATGTCCACGGCGGCGTCGCGGTCCTCGATGTAGTTGAGATCGAGCAGGGGGCGTCCGGCCACCACGCCGCAGCTGACGGCGGCAACGGGCGTGAGCGGGTTCTCGGTGATCTTGCCCTCGGCCATGAGCTTGCGGATGGCGAGACCGAGCGCGACACAGGCACCGGTGATGCTCGCCGTGCGGGTGCCGCCGTCGGCCTGGAGGACATCGCAGTCCACCCAAGCAGTGCGGGAACCAAATTTTTCGAGATCGAGCACGGCGCGGAGGGAGCGGCCGATCAGGCGCTGGATTTCCTGGGAGCGTCCGTCGAGCTTGAGCTTCGAGATGTCGCGCGCCTTCCGGTCCAGAGTGGAGTAGGGGAGCATCGAATACTCGGCGGTGATCCATCCACCGGTGACCTTCTGATCCTTCATCCAGCGGGGAACGGATTCCTCGATGGTCACGCCGCAGATCACTCGGGTGTTGCCCCATTCGATCAGGGTCGAGCCGGCGGCGTGCGGGGCGATGTGGTTTTGGAAACGGATCGGACGCAACTGCCCCGGTTGACGGCCATCGGCGCGGGGCGCGGAAAGTTCAGAACTCATGAAGCGTCGAGGTTAGGATGCCGTGGCCGTGCGGTGCAACCCTGGTGCGGCACCGGTTGCAGCGGGCTTCCGGTTCCGGGGCTTGTGTTGGCATCGGGAGTTGCCGAGGCTCGGCTCCATGTGCGGCCGCTACACGCTGGCAAAGGGCGAGGGACGTTGGGAATTCGCCCACATTCGGGTCGAATGGAAGGGTCCCGGACGATTCAACATCGCCCCGTCGCAGCTGGCTCCGATCATTCGATTCGAAGACGGGAAACCGGTGATCCGCGAGTTGCGTTGGGGGCTGGTTCCGAGCTGGGCGAAGGACGCCAAAATCGGAAACTCCCTGGCCAACGCGCGTGCCGACACCGTGGCCACCAAGCCGTCATTTCGGACGGCATTTCGGCGTCGTCGGTGCCTGGTGCCGGCCGATGGCTACTACGAGTGGCAGACGCTCGGGGCGTTGAAGCAGCCGTGGCGCTTTGTGCGTCCCGACCGCGAACCCTTCCTCCTCGCGGGGCTGTGGGAGACGTGGGAAGACGCGGGAAAAACTGGCGAAATCCGCGAAACGTTTTCACTGATCACCACAGAACCCAACGCCGTGACTGCGCGGGTGCACGACCGCATGCCGGTGATCCTGTCGGGAGAATCGGCGGAACGCTGGCTCGCCGACACGGCATCGCCGGAGAAACTCCTCGAACTGCTCCGGCCTTGTCCCGAGTCGGAATTGGAATGCTACCGCGTCGGCGCGGGCGTGGGGAATCCGCGAAACGATGGGCCGCAATGCATTGAACCACTTCCGGGTTCCGTGGCCGTAATCGCTCCGCCGAAGCCGCCGGAGGATCCGCAGGGAATGTTGTTTTGAAACTGCCGGCGATGAATCGCGCTGCAGTCGAAGTGCTCGGCGAGAAGTCGGAACGCGCGACAGATACGAGAACACGTTCTTTTAGAGTGCGGCGGGAAGCGGAGCGCCACGCCGCTTTGGTCGGCAAGCTAAGGGTGAGTGAATCGCCTGAAAGGAAGACCGGTCACCCCGCTGAATGGAACGGGTGACCGGTCGCTGTTGCATTTCGCCCGGACTCAAAAGCGGTGTCGACGCTGCGCTCTGCCACCGCACTCCAAAGTCGCGCGGCGTCCGGGTTGAGGATCATTCCTCGCGCTCGCCCGCGGTTACTTCTTGGAGCGGGTGTAGACGTCGGCGCTGGGCTTCTGGCCGTCGCGTTCCTTGTCGAAGTTCTGCGCAACCGTCCAGGTGTCGTCGCTCAGGATATACACCGAGGCGCGATCGTCGTTGATCGGATTGGTATCAGATTCCGAGGCACCGGCCTTGATGTCGGTGAAATGCGCGACGCTGAACGGACCGGAAGTCTCGGTCTTGAGCGCGCCTTCCGCGTAGATGACGAGGTCGTCGGATCCGCGCAGCACGCGGAACTGGAACTTGCCCTTCTTGACCTCGATGGTCTGGGTGTAGGAGTTGCCGTCGGGACCGGTCTTCTTGGTGGTCCACTTGCCCTCGAGCTTGGCGAGATCATCGGCAAACCCGACGAGGGCGGTGGAGGCGAAAACGGCGGCGGCGAGGCAGGTGCGTTGGAATGTGTTCATGAAGATCGGGTGACGCGGGAAAGGCTAGCGGGCGAACCCGATTCCGCACGCGGATTTTTGGTGACGAATCCGGTGGCTGAAGCGGAACGTTTAGACACGGATTAACACAGATTCAGCACGGATTCGGGGAGTGGGGAATGAACCGACCGGGGCTGTATCAGGGCTGGGGCTTGGGCTGGAGTCGAAGCATGACTTCGTTTCGGCGCAGAAAGGCGGGAGTCCAGGGAGGATCAAAGTAGGCAAACATGGGTTCTCCCACGGCGGTTCGCTGGTGTTCCTTAAGCCAGGTGCGAAGGCGGGCGAGGGCTTCGCCATCCGGACCCTGACGACCGCCCCGGAAACGAAGAGCCGCAAACGTTCCGCCGGGGAGTTCACGCACCGCGACCTGTTCGTTTTTCGGCGACGGGGGAGAAGACAATTTCCCGGGCAACACGAAGGCCATGGTGCGCTGGCCTGAGCCTCCCTCGGACATGAACACCGGCGTGGTCATGGCGATTTTCTGGTCGGCCGCGTTGTCGCGGGAGATGTACCGAAAAAGGCGCATGAAGTCGTCGCCTCCCTGGCGGGTTTCCGCGATGTGGAGCGGGGGGTAGTCGCGAAGCTCCACGCGGCCGTCCTTTTGCAGCACGCGATACGGCGCCGTTTCGTACCCGGCCCGGGTGGCCTGGCATCCGGCGAAGCTGACAATCGCCACGCCGACCAATCCGGCGACGATAAGAATTCGAGACATGCCGGAGGGTACGACCGAAGCCCACAGGCGCAACCGAAGGAACCCGTTGGCCAGGGTCAGGACGTGGATTTCCGGGAAGGAGTCCAGCGGGAATCGACCCGGCGCAGCCAAGCCTGCCAGTCGGCTTCGGTGTCCACGTCGGACAAGGTTCGCAGCAGCGTGATGGATCGATTGGCCTGACGCGCCCGGGCAAGGGTTTGTTGGAGTACGGCGGGGGTGCTCCAGTCGATGCTCTGAAACACCTCGCAAAACGGACCCCGCAGACCGATTCCCCAATAGCCCCCGTCCTCGGCCGGTCCCAGCACGACGTCGGTGGTTCTAAGCGCGTTCCATGCGGACTCGATGTCCTTTTTTGTGATTTCCGGTGAGTCGGAGCCAATGATGAACAGCTGTTCCACTCCGTCCTGAAACGCCTGTTCCGCGGCCCGGCTCAATCGTTCGCCCAGCGGGCCGGAACCCTGTCCGGCAAGCGTCCAACCGGGTTGAAGCCACGGCTGAAGGAGGTCTCCGGCGGAATCCGGAGTGTGGCGGAGTTCGACTCCGGGAAGGTGTTTCAGCGAATGGGATAGTGTGTCGAGCAACCGTCGATACGCCGCCAGCGCGCCATCCGGGCCGAGGGCGACGGCAAGGCGGGTCTTCACCGCGCCCAATTGTGGGGCGCGTACGAAGACGATGAGTCGCGACGTCGGCATGCCGTCGCGGTCCTACCGAATTGGCGCGAGATGTCGAGAGGGCAAATCTTCGACCACACGACGGCTTGCCACCGCGCCGCCATTCGCTTCACTCCGGGGCGTCACGATGAACACCACTCCGACTCCAGCCTCCCTGGGATATCGAATGCCGGCCGAATGGGAACCCCATGCGGGTACCTGGTTCAGCTGGCCGCGGCCCGAAGGCATCAGTTTTCCGGGCAAATACGACACCGTTCCACCGGTGTATGCGGAGCTGATCAAGCACCTGGTGACGGTGGAGGAGGTTCACATCAACGTGTGGCACCGCGAGATGGAGGAATGGGTCCGTGGTCTGCTTACCAAAAACGGTACGCCGCTGGGTCGGGTTCAATTTCATCATTTCCCCAGCTACGAGCCCTGGTGCCGGGACCACGGCCCGATCTTCCTGGTTCGGGACCAGGGCGGGCGCCACGAGCGCGCGGTGGTGGACTGGGGATACAATGCGTGGGGTGGCAAGTATCCGCCGTTCGATCTGGATGACGCGGTGCCGCAGCACGTCGCGGCGTTCCGTGGACTGCCGCTGTTCTCGCCGGGGATCGTGATGGAAGGCGGATCGCTGGATGTCAACGGCACCGGAACGCTCATCACCACCGAGGCATGTCTGCTGAACCCCAATCGAAATCCGCATCTCACCCGGCCCGAGATCGAGCGGTATTTGTGCGATTACCTGGGGGTGCGGAACATTCTCTGGCTGGGCGATGGCATTGTCGGAGACGACACCGACGGGCACGTGGATGATCTGACACGGTTTGTGGATTCGAACACCGTGGTGACGGTGGTGGAGCCGGACCCCACGGATGAGAATCACGAGCCGTTGAAGGAAAACTCCGAGCGGTTGAAAACGCTGCGCGATGAAACGGGACGACTGCTGCGCGTGGTGGATCTGCCGATGCCGGGACGATTGGAGCACGACGGACAGCGTCTTCCGGCGAGCTACGCCAATTTCTACATCGCGAATGGCATGGTGCTCGTTCCGACCTACCGGGATCCGCGGGACTCCGAAGCCCTAAAGATCCTGCAGGGAGTGTTCCCGAAGCACCGGGTCATTGGCGTCGACTCGACGGAACTGATCTGGGGCTTGGGTTCCTTCCACTGCATCTCCCAGCAAGAGCCCGCCTGATCGTTGGACTTTGGACTTTGGACTTAGCCCCCAAGTCCCCTACCGTTTGCGAAGCCATGGCCGATAAATCCCCGCAGCCCGAATCCTTGGAAGGACTGCGTGTTACCATTGACCGCATCGTCTATCAGCGGTTGCCGGAGTCGGCCTCGCCGGATCTTCCGCATTCCTTTGTCTATTTCATCAGCATCCACAACGACAGCGATCTCACGGTGACCCTCAAGGGGCGCAAGTGGGTGGTGCGTCACGACGACGGCACCAGTCTGGTGGTGGAAGGAGACGGAGTGGTGGGGGAGTTCCCGGTGATCCCTCCGGGCGAGAAATTCAGCTACAACAGCCGACACGTGTTTGCCACGCGGACGGCGACCGCGGAAGGGGCCTATCTGGGGCTGGATGAAACGGGGCGACGCATCGTGGTTCGCATCCCGCTGTTCAAGATGATCGTTCCCCAGGGCGAGTTCGACGAAGAGTAGGGAATGAGCTGCGGGCATCGAAACGTGCCCCGGTCTTCGTTCTAAGCCTTGGGTTTTACTCCGAGGATGCGTCCGCGCGAGAGGTCGCACGGCGAGAGTTCCAGTTCCACGACGGATCCGGTGGGCACCTGCAATGCCGCGGCTTTGAGCGCCTTGGCGAGATGACCCACCAGCACGTGTCCGTTGCTCAACACAACGCGGAAAAGCCCTTGGGGAAGGGCTTCGGTTACGGTGCCGTCCACGTGGATGGATTCGTCAGGATGCATGCGGATTGAATCGGCCCGGCGGGCTGCCGAAAGCGAAACCCTGCGAGGGATCCGGCGGCGAAGGCAAGCGCTGGATCAACCGGATGCGTCACGCAATCTTCCGGTCGCGAGGGTTTCCGCAGCTTGATTTAGCCTTCTCCGCCGCCCACATTGCGCCAATGAAGAAGGACGTGGTCCAGGTCCAGATCCGGGGGCTCCTCCCCGCCAACAGCGGTTGTGCGCTGTTCGTTGGCAATGACGAGAAGGTGTTCGTCATCCAGGTGGAGCTCAACATGGGCAATGTCATCGGCATGGCCCTGCGCGGCGCTCATCACGAGCGTCCGCTCACCCATGACCTGATTGGCCGCATGTGTGCCGGATTTGGAATTTCGGTGGAACGCGTGGTCATCACCGAGCTCCGCAGCTCGACCTATTTTGCGCGTCTCATTCTCAAACAGCAGAACGAGCTCGGCGAGAAGCTGGTCGAGATCGATGCGCGTCCGAGCGATTGCCTGGCCCTCGCGGCGATGCAGAAGAAGCCCATTTACGTGACCTCGCATCTGTTCAATCAGGTGGAGGACATGAGCGAAGTGCTGGCGCGGATCGGACAGGAGGATCCCGACGCTGCGGAGAACGAAGGGGAAGGGGAGAGCGGAGCTGGAGAGGAACCCGAGGACAAGTAATGGCTGCCCCGGCCTCCAGCGCGCCGCTGAAGTTGGTCTGCGGCGACGATGAATTTTCGGTCAAGCAACGCGCGCGTCAGCTTTATGAGCAATGGTGCGCCGAGGCTGGAGGCATGGACCACGAGGTGGTCGAGGCCGGCGCGGGGAATTCCGAGGAGGCGCTGAGGCGCCTCTCCAAACTTCACGAAGCCCTGCAAACACTGCCGTTTTTCGGTGGGGCGAAGGTGGTGTGGTTCAAGGATTGCACCTTTCTCGGTGAGGACCGCACCGCATCGAGCGCCGCCGTGACTGCCGCGCTCGGAAGCCTGGCGGAAACGCTCAAAACGTTTCGGTGGGATGGAGTCCGGCTGCTGATCTCGGGCGGCAAACCCGACAAGCGACGCTCGTTTTTCAAGACCATCGAGAAGACCGGCAGTGTGGAGTTGTTTGCGGCGCTCTCGGCGGATGACCGGGATTGGTCCGCACATGCGGAGTCCGAGGCCATGCGGTTGGTGCAAACCGGTGGCAAGAGCATCGGGGCCGAGGCGGTTGCCGAACTGGTCACCCGCGTGGGGCCGAATCTGCGCGCGCTGGCGAGCGAGGTGGAAAAACTCCTGCTGTACGTGGGGGATCGTTCGGAAATCACCCTCGATGATGTCCAAATCCTGACCACCAAGCAGAAGCTGGCGCAGGCCTTTGCGCTGGGCGAGGCGCTCGGCGAGCGGAATCTCGGCAAGCTGATGCGCGTGCTGGATCAGGAATTGTGGGAGATCCGCGCGGGCATCGACCGAAAGAAGTCTGAAATCGGGTTGCTCTACGGATTGCTGACCAAGATCCGCGCACTTCTCATGCTCAAGGACCTTCGGATCCGGGGCATTTTGAAGCCGGCGCGCGATTACAATTCCTTCAAATCCCAGCTCGACCGCATTCCTCCGGCGGCGCTTCCGGAAGATCGTCGGTTCAATCCGCTGGCCTCGCATCCCTTCGTGCTGTTCCAGGCCATGCGGCAGACCGACAACTACGAGCTGCCGGAGTTGATCCGTGCGATGTCGGTTCTGCTTCAGGCGAACGTCCAGTTGGTCAGCAGCAGCCTGGACGAGGCCATGGTATTGCAAAAGGCCCTGATCGACATCGTCGGGCTGGGGCCGCGGAAAGGCGGCTGATTCGCAGGGGCGATGCTGGATGCTGGATGCCTCGCGCGACTTTGGACTTTTGCCCGGCCTACGAAAAACTGACCGCTCGAAACGATGCCGATGGGGCGTTTCGTGCCGGGTAAGCGGAAGAAATCCTAAATTTTTTCCCGGAAACTCCCGCGATTGAAAAAGGTTGGTTTTCTGAGCAAATGCATGGGTTTTGATGTCCCCGAGGGTTGATTTTCGAGGCTTGAAGCGGGGTCGACTAAAACTACTTTCACGCAGGGATTGACGCGACTTGTTCGATTGGTACCGTTTCCCGCTCCGCTCCTGTCGGGAACGGTGATGAACACATGAAACGCCAGTACCAACCTTCGAAGATCCGCCGGGTGCGTCAGCACGGGTTCCGCGCCCGCATGAAGACCAAGAGCGGCCGGGGAATCCTTTCCAACCGTCGTCGCGTCGGCCGCAAACGCCTGACGCAGGTCTGATTTACCCATGGGCTCCGCGCCGCGACACCTATTCGGGTTTGGTCGCGACCGCCGGCTCCGGGCTTCGCGGGAGTTTTCCCGCCTCAAGTCGGACGGCCAGCGGTGGGTGCAGGGATGCCTTATCCTCAATTGGGCGCCGTCCGTATCCCGGGCGGGATCACGCCTCGGGGTCGTGACGGGAAGTCGGATCGGGTCCGCTGTGGTGCGAACCCGCGCCCGCCGCCTGTTGCGGGAGGCGTTTCGGCGCAATCAGCACCGTCTAACAACCGCCGTGGACCTCGTTTTAGTCGCACGTCCCTCCATCGCCCCGCGTTCTGCGGAGGCGGTGGAGAGGGACTTTCTTGCTGCGCTCAAGCGGGTTGGGTTGCTCCAGTCGGAGGCCAAGCCGGGTTCTACCCCGGAGTCCACGTCCGTGACCGCGTCTGCGTGAGTGCCGCGCAATACGTCCTGTTGGGTCTGATCCGCGCGTATCGCCGGGTCTGGATTCCGCTGCGTTTTTCGCTGATCGGCCCCGCGCCTTCCTGCCGTTTCATTCCCAGCTGCTCGAATTACGCGTCCGAGGCCATTGAGGCCCATGGAGCGATTCGGGGTGGCTCTTTCGCGCTTCGTCGGCTTTGCCGCTGTCACCCGTGGGGTGGCTTCGGCCTCGATCCCATCCCGGCCGCCAAGCCCGGATATTCTCATCCGCACTCGTTTTCCTCTTCCCTCTGACTAATGGACCGCAAAGGCATCAGCATCGTTGCTGCATCACTCGTTTTCCTCCTCGGGTGGTTCTACCTGGTCAACAATTACCTGGCCAAGCCCGACCCAAACCGCCCACGCCCGTCCACCAACGCGCCGGTCGCGGCCGCTGATTCTGCGGCCAAGGCTGCGACGAAATCCGCTTCGGATTCCGCCGCTGCCGTTCCGGCAGCCCCCAACGTGGGTACGGCTTCCTCGGTCGCTGGTCCGCGTCCGCTGCCTCCGATGCGGTCGTCGGCCACCGAGCAGACCCTGTCCATTGACACTCCGAAGGTGCGGGCCGTGTTCACCTCCGAGGGCGGTGGGCTCAAGTACGTCGAGCTGAAGGACTATCCGGCCAAGGCGGGTCGCACGAAGAAGACCGACGGCCCGGTGGAGCTCGCCGCGTTGAACAAACCGGCTTTCCTACCGGCCTTTTCCTTCTTCAATGCTCCGGGCGAAGGCACGGACGAGACGTACGCGCTTTCCAAGACTGCGACCGGAGTCAAGGCCGAGAAGGTCCTGCCCAACGGGCTGAAGGTGGTGAAGGAATTCAGCTTCTCGACCAATTACGAGTTCAACGCCTCGGTGCGCGTGGAGAACTCTGGAAGCCAGTCGGTGACGATCCCGACGCGTGAGTTGGTGATTGGAACGGGTTCCCCGATGGATCCGCACGAAACGAGCGAGAACACCGGCGCCTTCTGGTTCAACGGAGAACGCAGCGAACATTTCGAGGCCACCCGCTTTGCGAATTCCAAGTTCGGGTGCATTCCCGGAACGCCGTTGACCGAGATCACGGCTGGTTCGTCGAACGTCGTTTGGGCTGCGGTGCACAACCGCTTCTTTGCCCTCATCGCGGTTCCTGATCATCCGGCGGAACAGGTGATCGTCCGCAATTACCCGCTGCCGCGGCCCACGCGCGAACAGCTGGAAGCCGACGGCAAGCTGAATGCCAATCCCCACGCCTATCAGACCGCCTTCCTCATCGGGGGAACCAATCTGGCCCCGGGAAAAACGTTTGAGCACCGGTTCCGGGTTTACGCGGGACCGAAGGAGTACTTCACCTTGTCTCGTATTGATCCGCAGCTGGACCTGGTGATGGATTTCTCCGGCATCACCGGCTTCTTCGCCAAGGGACTCCTGCTGAGCCTCAACGGAATCCACAATTTCATTCCCTCGTACGGATGGTCGATCGTGGCCATCACGATCATCATCAAGGGCCTCTTCTGGCCGCTGACGGCAGCAAGCACGCGCTCCATGAAGCGCATGCAGGCCATCCAGCCGCAGCTCCAGGCACTGCGCGAGAAGTACAAGGACAACCCGCAGAAGTTGAACGAGAAGACCCTCGCGGTGATGAAGGAGAACAAGGTGAATCCGGCGGCAGGCTGCCTCCCGATGCTGATTCAGTTCCCGGTGTTCATCGGATTCTTTTTCATGCTCCGCACGGCCATCGAGCTGCGCGGTGAAAGCTTCCTGTGGGCCGCGGATTTGTCGCAGCCCGACACACTGTTCGTCATTCCCGGACTCGGGTTCATTCCGTTCCTCGGGGTTCAGGGCGTGGGATTGCCCTTCAATCTGTTCCCGATCCTCATGGGCATGACCTCGCTGTATCTCGCGAGTCTGACGCCGCCTTCTCCACAGATGGATCCGGCGCAGCAGAAGATGATGAAGTACATGCCGGTGTTCTTCGTGGCCTTCCTCTACAACTACAGCTCGGGTCTTACGCTTTACTGGACGGTGCAGAACCTGATAACGGTCCTGCAAACCAAGTACACGAAGATGAACGATTCGACCGATTCCAAAGGCTCGGGTGGCGTAACCGTCGTCAAGGCCCGCGGCTGACCGGCTTTCCGACTGCCTTTTCCGATCGAACCGAGCTTCGTATCTCAGACGCAATTTCCTGACTTTTCCGATATCGCCATGGACCCCAAGGCCACTCTCGAAAGCCTCCTGCTTCACATGGGCTTCACCGCCACCGTCACCTCCCGCGAGGCCGACGAACAGATCCTGCTGGACATCGAAACCGAAGACCCCGGTCGCCTGATCGGCCGTGCCGGTCAGACTCTGGGCGATCTTCAGTTCATGGTGAACCGTCTCGTGTTCAAGGGAGACACCAAGGTGCCCCACATCGTTCTCGACGTTGGCGGCTACCGCCAGCAGGCGAAGGAGCAGTTGATCAAGCGCGCCCGCGAGGCCGCGGAGAAGGTGCGTCGTTGGGGCGATGTGACTGAGCTGGAGCCGATGAATGCCTTTGATCGCCGCGTCGTGCACCAGACCCTGAAGGAAGATCCGGATGTCGAGACCCACAGCGTGGAAGTCGAGGGAAGCGACAAGAAGGTGATTCTGATCCGCCCCAAGCGCGGCTGAAATCGGCCTCGATCGGGAGGTTGCCTCGGCGGTGGCTTTTCGATTATCTTCTCTTTTACGCAAATAGCTCTTGCGGCAAAAGGTTTGGACAGTATTTTGCGCGCCCGCCCTGAACGGGTTGGTAGCTCAGCGGTAGAGCAGCGGCCTTTTAAGCCGTTGGTCCAGGGTTCAAATCCCTGCCAACCCACCAGGCCGCGCCGAGTTGCTCCGAAACGAGCGACACGTGAGCAAAGTAAAGCAGAGCAGTGCAGTTCGGTTTTGTTGGTTAGCTGGTTAGTTGATTTGCAGTGACCCTATCGTCCAGCGGTTAGGACACCGCCCTTTCACGGCGGGGACCCGGGTTCGAATCCCGGTAGGGTCGCCAATCAGCTCCTTCCGTTTCTTTCGCGCATTTCTGGCGCTTTTCCCTCGTTCGGTTTTCCCACGCAGGTGAACCGCAGAGACGCAGCGGCGCGAAGAGTCCGGAAAAGCAAAGCCGGTTTGCGCTGCACTTCGGCTGCACCGCGCGCGGTAGAAGAATCGGCTTTCGTTGACCGAGGTTTACTTCAGCGACGGTGTTCCAAATTCGGTGCGCCACGCGGTTTGGGGCCAGGGATCGGCCTCCACGTACGGTTGACGCCGTCCCGGGGTGGTGCGGCCGTTCTCGATCAGGGCCTTCATGCGCGCCCCCATGCGGGCAACGCGGTCGGGGTGTTGATCCGCCACGTTGCGGGTTTCCGCGGGATCGGTGGCGAGATGATACAGCTGAAACCGCGGCAGAGTCTTGGATTCCGGACTTCCGGGCTTTGGCTCGCTCCAGCCGCCGGAATCCGGAGTCAACAGCAGCTTCCACTCGCCCTGTCGGATGGCGAACGATCCATTGTTGGATTGGTGCACCAACGATTCCCGGGATGGACCCGCGTCATCACCGCGGAGGAGCTGCGGCAGGAAACTCACGCTGTCTTCGCCAATGTGGTCTGGGAGTTGTTTGCCCAGCAGATCCGCGCAGGTGGCGAGCAGGTCCAAGTGTCCGATGGTCATTGCGCTTCGGGTTCCGGCAGGCACCCGACCCGGCCAGCGCACCACGAAGGGGACCCGATGTCCTCCTTCGAAGAGATCCGCCTTGTGTCCTCGGAAGCCCGCGCTGGGATCGTGTCCGAAGCGGGCAAGGGCCTGAAGGTCCACCACCGGAGCGCAGCCGTTGTCGGCGGTAAAGACCACCAGCGTGTTCGAGGCGAGGCCCAGTTGATCGAGCGATTCCAGCAGGCGGCCCACCACGGAATCGACCTCGGTCACAAAATCGCCGTACGGATTGGTGTGGGTTTTGCCTGCGAAGTTGGCCGTGGGAACGATCGGTGTGTGGGGTGATGCCAAGGCCAGGTAGAGGAAGAAGGGTTTGGAATCGCCTGCAGCCTTGCGCTGCTTGAGCCAGTCGAGGGAACGCTCGAGAAAGCGTGGCTGCACTTCAGCGTGGCGGAAGTCCGACCCGATGTAGCCCGCCCGCCACATCGCGGGCTTGGGGCTGTCGCCGATTCGTGAGGTCGGCACCGTGCTGGATCGATCGTCCACGAGGTACACGTACGGCGGCATGTCCAGCGATGCGCTGATGCCGAAGTAGGAATCGAATCCGTGATCCACCGGGCCGCCCCGAAACGGCTTGGAGAAATCCACTGCATCCACATTCGTGCCGGTGCGAACCCAGTCCACCCCGAGATGCCACTTGCCCACCATGGCGGTGGCGTACCCGTTTTGACGCAGGTAGTCGGCCACAGTCATGCGGTTGGTTTCGATGAGGGCACGATCGTATCCGTGGAGAACGCTCGACTTGAGCTTCCCGCGCCAGGAGTAGCGTCCGGTGAGCAGGGTGTAGCGGCTCGGACTGCAGACCCCGGAGGCCGAGTGGGCATCGGTGAAGGCGCGTCCCTCGCGGACCAGACGATCGATCGACGGAGTCTTCCACGCGCACTTGGCGTTCAGACCGGAGACGTCGCCGATGCCCATGTCATCGGCCAGGATGTAGAGAATGTTCGGCGGCGGCGCGGATGCGGCCGCGGCACTCCCGAAAAGGCCCATTCCAACGGCCATGACGATCGCCCGGCACAGCAAGCGAGACCAGAAGCACGACCTAAACCAATGGGACGACATGGCGTATCCTGCGATGCGATCCCCGCGATCTGACAAGCGGTAAAATCGGAGGCGATCGAAGGAGGGAAGGGGCCAACGCTGGGCTTACCCGCATGGAGTCCCGCGTTCACACGGCTCTGATGTTGGGTGCGAGCATGTGAATGGGTGTGTGGGGAAAAGGTTGCGCGCCCACCGGAACCGTCTGAAGACGGGACTCCGAACGGGATGCAGACGAAGTGAATTGGGTATGGAGTCCCGCGTTTACGCGGCTCTGCTGTTGGACCCGGGGCCATCGAAGGTTTGGAAATCAACCCGCTGCATCCCTCGAGACGCGCCTCCCCGAACCGTTTGAAGACGGGGCTCTAAATGGATGAGAAAACCCTCGCGGCAGCGTCGGATTCCCCTTCAACGCTTCAACTTTTTAACCCTTCAACTGCCGCATTTCGGTTGAGCCGTTCTACCCCTTATTCCCTGCGGGTGCCCCCGCCGCGATCGATTTCCACCGCATCGGCAGGCAGAAGGAACGGAGTCACCTTCGATTGGGCCATGATATTATAAAACATCAAAACATGCGGAATGAGTGTTGTAATATGGATCTGATCCGTTCGCGGGTTCGGCTTCGTGTTATTAAATCGCATGAAGTGATCTCGTTGGAAATGCGTGCGGAAAGGTGTGTAACCGCATGAGTTTCCGGACTGCCTTGCATCGCGAGCCCTGGGTTGTGAAAGCGATGAGGCTTCATCGCTTTCCCCATGCACGGGCTTGTCTGCAAAGCGCCAAAGATTCCCCATGAGTTCGAGTTTCGATTTATCGACCGGTGTTCCGCATCTCAACATCACGCGGCGATTCGGGAGGGCGATGGCGTGGAGTGTCGTTGGGGCGGTTGCCTTGTGGGCCGGGCCAGGTGCGGCAGGAGCACTGGCCCAAACTTCGCCGGCGGTAGCGAAATCGCTCATCGACCCGGCGGCCATGGATGTGGCGCTTCAGGAGCGCGCGGCACTGCAGCGGGCCTCGGCGACCAAGCTGGGGGCGATCCACGATTTCAAATTCGCCGACCGGTTGGGCGACACCGGGATTTCGTTCCGACATGAGATCGTGGAGGACGCCGGGAAACATTTTCGCGGGAATCATTACGACCATGGGAGCGCCGTCGCCGCGGCGGATGTCGATAGGGACGGACGACCCGACCTCTATTTCGCCACCCAACTCGGGACCAACCGGCTGTATCGAAACCTCGGGGCAGGGAAGTTTGAGGACATCACGTCGCTCGCCGGGGTGGGGCTGCCCGACCAGGTTTCGGTGGGAGCCTCATTTGCCGATCTCGACAACGATGGTCTGCCCGAGCTGTTCGTGACCACCGTTCGTCATGGAAACCATTTGTTCCGCAACAAAGGGGGCGGGAAGTTTGAAGACATTACGGAGGCCGCCGGCGTGGCCTTCTCCGGACATTCCAGCGGGATCGTGCTGGTGGATTTCGACAACGACGGGTTGCTCGACATCCTGATTTGCAATGTCGGGCGGTTCACCACGGAAGTTAAAGGTCCCGGCGGATACTTTGTGGGCATGACCAATGGTTTCACCGGACACCTGTTTCCGGATCGAACCGAGCACTCGATCCTCTACAAAAACAAGGGAAACCTGCGGTTCAAGGATGTGACTGCGGAGATGGGGTTGAAGCTCGTGTCGTGGAGTGGCGATGCGACCTTTGCGGATTTGAATCACGACGGCTTTCCCGACCTGTATCTGCTGAACATGCAGGGGGACAATCACTACCTGGAGAACCAGGGCGGGAAACGCTTTGTGGAGAAGACAGTCTCGGTGTTTCCGAAGACTTCCTGGGGTGGCATGGGGGTGAAGTTTTTTGATTACAATCAGGATGGCAGGCCGGACCTGTATGTGACCGACATGCACTCCGACATGACCGGATTGCAGACCAAGCTCAGCAAGGTGGATTTCCGTGAGAGCTTCGAGAAGATGAAGAGCGAGAAGTGGTGCACCACGGAATACTCCGATGCCTATTTGCAGGGAGCGGCGAACAACATCTTCGGTAATTCGTTTTATCAAAATCAGGGCGATGGGACGTTTGCGGAGGTGTCCGATTCCATCGGGGCGGAGACCTTTTGGCCCTGGGGTGTCAGTGTGGGAGATTTGAATGCCGATGGATTCGAGGACGTGTTCATACCGGCGGGCATGGGCTTCGGGTTTCGCTACGGCATCAATTCTCTGTTGTTGAACGACGGGGGAAAACGATTCGCCGACTCCGAGTTCGTGCTTGGCGTGGAGCCACGGGTCGCGGCCAAGCGGACGCATGTGGCCTTTGTGCTCGATTGCGATGGAGCGGATCGCGCGCATCCGCTCGCGCGCGGGCGCACGGGAAAGGTGCCGTTCACGGCGGTGGCCAGCAGTCGATCCGCAGTGGTGTTGGATGTGGATGGCGATGGGGATCTCGACATCGTGACCAATGAAATGGGTGATGCGCCGCAGGTGTTGATCAGCGATCTGTCGGCGTCGCACGCGGTGCATTTTATCCAGGTGCAGCTGATCGGACGGAAATCGAATCGGGACGGGCTCGGAGCGTTGGTTCGCGTGACTTCTGGCGGCCGGGTCTGGACGCAGTATCACGACGGGAAATCCGGCCACCTCGGACAGAGTGTGTTGCCGCTCTATTTCGGACTTGGTGCGTCCTCGACGGTGGAAAAGGTGGAAGTGGACTGGCCCTCCGGCCGGCACCAGGTGGTGACGCAGGACTTGGGTTCCAATCGTCTGATTAAGCTCACCGAGCCGGAGTGAATGGCAGCGCGGGTTGGGTGGAACGAGAAGTTGAAGGGTTGAACCTAAAAACGGCAGTTGAAGGGTTGAACCTAAAAACGGCAGTTGAAGGGTTAAAAAAGTTGAAGGGTTGAAGGGGAAATCGGCCCCGCGGCGTGGCAACGCCGCCGTAACTGAATCCCTCTTCAAAGACTCAATCGCCGTTTCCTGGGTCAGGGTTGGGTGACCGCCTTTGGTGTTGGTTGAAACCCGACTCCGGCGTCTTCGAGGTGCGGCTCGGTGGATTCCGTGAGGCGATTCCGGGAGCGATCCACGACGGAGAGCGGATCGCGGATCGGGCCTTGAATGACACAGTCTTGCACGAGCCCTCCCTTGGGAAGATCCAGCTCGTAGCGCGTTTGCGGCGTGAATCCCCCATCGCGCGTGTTGCCGCGGAACATGCAGCGGAGGTATTGGCCGAGCCCGCTCTGATCATCCACTCCATTTCGGTTCCCGGTGAGCGTGCAGCGTTCGAGGATCAGGCGTGATCGTGGGAACACGGTGATGGCACCGTTGTTGTTAAACGGGTTTTCCCCCTCGCCCGGTCCGGTGTTGGAGACGTTTCCCTCGAACAGGCAGTTCACCACGCGCGCGGAGCTGCCCCACAGGAGATCCAAGGCGGCCCCGGTGACTTCCGCCCGGTTGTTGCGGAAGATGCAGTTCTCGATGTGGACCACGCCGTTTGTGGCTCCTTCGTGTTGAATCGAAATCCCGCCGGCGCAGGGACTGGCGAAGTTGTCGAAGATCTCCAGATCCCGCAGGACCGGGTAGGATCGGTGGTACACCTTGATCGCTCCGCCATCGCCATAGTAGAAGCGTCCCTTGCGCACGGTTTGATCCGGCTCGATGAGAAAAGTGTCGGCCGTGGTGACAAAATGGTTCGCCCCCGTGAGGCGGAATCCCTGCACGAGGGTGTTGGTGGAAAGACCGTCGCCGAGGTAGAGGAGGTGGTTCACCACCGCTGGTGACGAACGTTTTGCCGGGTCGGCAATCGTGGCGCTGGCCGCGGTGAGGGTGGGGCGGCCGAGTCCGATCAACTGGACACCCTCGTGGTGTCGATGGAGGTACACCAGCGCCTGGGCGGGACGCGCTGGCGCGTAGGTTCCCTCATGGACGATGACCCGTTTGTGCTTGGGATCGTCGGCCGCGCGGTTCACCGCCTCTTGCAACGAGTCACCAGGGAACGCGTGGTACGCCCCATCGCGCAGGAGAATTTCCCCGAGGGCCGCGGGGCTCAGGGCAGTCAACACCAGCGCGCTGGCGATGCAGAAGGCGATGCGGGTCACGATGCAAGATCAACCAGCCGCCACGCACAGGAGTCAAGAACAGCGGCACCCCAATCGACGCCATGCGAACGACCGCATCAACACCGGTTTCCGGATAGCCGGAGCAGGAGGTGATCAAAAATGGAACAATGCGGAGGTTTGTGCTGGGCGTCCTCACGATTCGGAGGTGATTGTCGGGGATGCGCATTGATGCGCGCAAAAGGCGGCAGTAACTTTTTTTGGTACGCATGAATTCCCCTGTGTCCACCGATGCCATGGCCGCCGGGCCGGCGCGTCGATGGATTGTCCTGGGGTTGTGGATTTCGGGGGCTTTGACGGTGGCCGGGTTCGTGGGGGACTTGTTCGCCTCCACCAAGGAATGGCTCGTTTTTTTCGACAACCTTCATTGGACTGCCTCGTACGTCGTTGCGGCCTTGATGGGGTGGATGGGCGTGCGATCGGCAACACCGGACTGCCGGACGCCCAGGGCATGGTTTACCGCAGGTTTGGTGGCCTCAGCGGTGGGGCAATTGATTTCGGATGCCCAGATCCTCGCGGACGCACGGCAGTTTCCTTCGCCGACCGACTTTTTCTATCTGCTGCTGGGTTTGTGCACTCTCGTGGGGTTGATTGCCGCCCTGCGTGTGAGCGTCCCGCGATCCCAGCTTAAGACGTTTGCGCTAGATGCCGTTTCGCTGTCGGTGGTGGTGTTGATGCTGACGCTGGCGTTCTACCTCCCTCGTCGGGGAAGCACGGCGCTTTTCCCGTTTCTGGTCATGGTTGCCTATCCGGCGTGCATCATGACCGCCGCATCGGTGGCGGTCATGATGATCCCGACCTTGCGGTTCCGCGCGAATGCAGGATGGATCGCGCTCCTGGTGTCGCTGCTCTGGAGCGGTACCTTGTACATTCAATGGAACGTGCTGGCGCTGGATGCAGTGTTGAAGGACGGATCGTTCTACAATGCGTGCTTTTCCCTGACCGCGCTGCTCAACGGCTACGGAGCGATGCGCTGGCGGGCCGCACGGTCGACCAATCCTCAATGGGATCGCCGGTGCGAGGGAATCCTCCGCCTGCTTCCGATGGTGGTGCTGATCATCACCGCTGTGGGACTCATCCTTGCATTGACCATTCCTGGTACAGTCACTTCGGTGAAGTATGTGGCGGTGGCGGGATCGATGATCGTTGCGGGCACCGCCCTTGCCCGGCAGAGCCTTTTGTTGCAGGAGCGAGATCGGCTGCTGTTTGCGGAGCGGCGGGCGCGGGAACATCAACTGGATTACAAGGCCCTGTTTGAATCCGCGCATGACGCAATCCTCGTGTTGCGCGGCTCCACCGTGGATGACTGCAATCCCAGCACCCTCGCGCTGCTGGAGCGGTCGAGCCGGGAGTTGGTCGGACATTCGATACTCGAGTTTTCCCCCAGCTTTCAGGCCGGTGGCACTGCCTCGGAAGAGCAGTTGAACCGGCTGCTCGACAATGCGGTCATCGGCAAATCCCCGTGCATTGAGTGGACCTTTCTGCGGCCGGACGGTGGATGGCTTCACACCGAGGTGCGGTTGAGTCCATTGGAGCGCAGCAGTGGGTTGCTGACCCACGTGGTGGTACGCGACATTACGGAGCGAAAGATGGCCGAGGAGGCGCTGCAGATGCTGCTGGAGGCCGAAACGCGGATGAGCAAGCTCGCGGGAAATCTTCCCGGAATCGTGTTCACGCTCCAATTGCGACCAGACGGAATCTTCTCCCTTTCCTACATCAGTCCAAAAGCGGATGCGCTGATTGGCATTTCGAGAGAGGCGTTGGAGGCGGATGCCCGGCCGATCTTGGAACGCATCCATCCGGAGGACCGGACGCGGGTGGTGGAATCCCTGCGGGAATCCGCCGCGTCTCTGAAGTCCTGGCGGCTCGGATTTCGGGCCTCGGTGGTGTCGGGGGCTGAATCCTGGATGGAGGGACGCGCGGTGGTGGAGCGGGATCCCGAGGGAGGCGTGCTCTGGCACGGCATTCTTTTGGATGTCTCGCATCAGCGGATCGCCGAGCTCGAACTCGAGCGCCACCGCAAGGAGTTGCAGCTCATTCTGGATTCCGTCCCGGCGCTGATCTTTTTCAAGGATCGGGAGCACCGGCTGCTTCGCGTCAACGCCGAGGCGGTGCGGGTCACGGGGCTCCCTCGGGAACAGATCGAGGGATTCACCGACCGTGAGCTGAAGCGTGAGCAGGCCGATGGGTATTTCCGGGACGAGGACGAAGTCATGTCCACGGGCATTCCCAAGCGGGGAATCGTCGAGGAGCTCCAGACTGCGAACGGCCCGAGGTGGATGCTGACCGACAAGCTTCCGTACCGCGATGAGAACGGGAACATCGTAGGAATCGTGGGCTTCTCCCTCGACATCACCGAACGACGGCGCGCGGAGATGGAACGGGAGAAACTCGAAGCGGAGCTCCGGCAGTCACAGAAAATGGAGGCGATCGGGCAGCTCGCCGGCGGAGTGGCCCATGATTTCAACAACATCCTCGCCATCATTCATTGCGCCGCCTCGCTGCTTTCGGAAACCACGGCGGAAGCCGAGACCCGGAAATTTGCACGTCAGATCCAGGAAGCCGTGGAGCGCGCGGCCAAGATGATCCGGCAGTTGCTTCTGGTGGGGCGTCGCAAGGCCATGGAACCGGTGAACCTCGACGTGGGAGAAGTCTCCCTTGCGATGACCGGTCTCCTGCAGCCGCTGGTGGGAAAGCAGATTCCCATCGACGTGCAGGTGGAGCCGAATCTCCCCCGTGCCCGCGCTGACGCGAGCATGATCGAGCAGGTGTTGTTGAATCTCACCGTGAACGCACGCGACGCAATGCCGTCGGGAGGCCGCTTGCAGATCCGGGTCGATTCCACCGAGGTGAGCGACGGGCACGCGCAGGTTCATCCGCTGGCACGGCCGGGGCGTTTCGTCCGGCTCTCGGTCACGGATCAGGGCGGGGGCATTTCCGTGGAGCACCTGCCGCGTATTTTTGATCCCTTCTTCACCACCAAGGAGCCGGGGAAGGGCACCGGACTCGGTCTCGCGACGGTGTACGGAATCATCCGCCAGCACGAGGGGTGGATCGAAGTGGACAGCGTGCCCGGCAAAGGTAGTGAGTTTCGGGTGTACCTGCCGGTCAGCGCGGAAACGGATTCGCCCCCGTGCACCGCGGCGGGGCCGGTGCGATGCCTGGAGGGGCGGGGGATCATCCTGTTGGTGGAAGATGAACCGGCGTTGCGGGCGATGGCCCAGTCGATCCTGGAACGGGGCGGGTATGACGTCGTGCCGGCTGCGAATGGTCCGGCGGCGTTGAAACTGTGGGCGAACTCCCAGGGAATGATCGATCTGTTGTTCACGGATCTGGTCATGCCGGAAGGGTTGAGTGGAGGAGATCTGGCATTGCAACTGCGGAGGGAGCGCGCCGATCTGCCGGTTCTGTTTACGAGCGGATACAGCTCGGATCTTCCGTCTGGCATGGCGGCTGGTGTTTCTCCGGCCCCGGTCGATGGCTTTCTCGCGAAACCCTACGATCCTGGCCACTTGCTCAAGGCGGTGGCCGATTGTCTCGACCGGGCTCGCATGAAAACCTGAGTCGTGGATTTGATTCTAGGGCTGTTGGGATTTGTCGGTAACTTCGGATCGGAAAGACCCCATGTCTGGGATGTATGAATTCTCAGGGATCCGCACCGACCTCTCCTTCGGCTTCGAACTGCCCGCGCTGCGGGGCTCCTGTCCCGGCCCACGCGCCGGCGGGGATGTGTCCACGCTGCCTGCTGCAGGAGGTGTCCACGGCCACGGAGTCTGATGTCCGCCGCGGCCCCGCCAAGCCACCGGCATTGAGCGAAATTGCGGCCGCGTTTCCGGATCTTGAAGTGCTCGGATTTCTCGGGGCAGGGGGAATGGGTTGCGTGTACCGGGTTCGGGAACGGGAGTCCGGCCGGGTGTCGGCGTTGAAGATCCTTCCGCGCGAATTCGCATCGGACCCCGCCTTCGTGGAACGCTTCGAACGCGAGGCTCGAACCTTGGCCCGACTGCATCATCCCAACATCGTCGGCATCCACGCCTTCGGGCAACGGGGCGGGTTCTGTCACCTGCTGATGGAACACGTGGATGGGGCGAATTTGCGTCAGACGCTGCGCTCCGGTCGCTTCACTCCGGCCCAGGCATTGGCGTTGATTCCGCCGCTGTGCGATGCGCTTCAATACGCGCACTCCCAGGGCGTGCTGCACCGCGACATCAAGCCCGAGAACATTCTCCTCGATGCCGAGGGACGGGTGAAGATTGCGGACTTCGGCATCGCCAAGATGGTTGGAGGTCCGGAATCCGTGCTCGATGATGCCACGCTCACCCGCACGGGCGCGCGCCTGGGAACGCCGCACTACATGGCCCCGGAGCAGGTCGAGAAACCGGAGCAGGTGGATCACCGGGCCGACATTTATTCGCTCGGCGTGGTGTTTTACGAATTGCTCACCGGGGAGCTTCCGCTTGGGCGGTTCCAAGTGCCTTCGGCCAAAGCCACGCTCGATGCCCGCGTCGATGAAATCGTCCTGCGCGCGCTGGCCAACGAGCGGGAGCTGCGACAGCAATCCGCCGACCAGGTGAAGACGGAGGTGGAGGGATTGGCCGGATCAAAAGTGGATTGGATGTGGCCGTTCAAGCGGATGCGGTACTGGGTTCCCGTGGTGCTGATTGCCATGGCACTGGTTCTTTTCCCGGGAGTTCCCGGAGTGCCTGAGATCGTTTTGATCCTCGGGATGCTGGCGATGGCGTTCGGCGTGTGGGAGATCCGGCGTCAGCGACCGCAACTGCGGCAGTACCTCGCCGCTGGGATCGGAGTGGCTAATTTGGTGTTGCTGGTGGCGGCGGTCGGTTGGGGGATTCAACGACTGCAGGAGAAGCGCCGTCGTATCGAACTCGTGAACAACCTGAGCAAGATCGGGGCGGTGCTCCGAACGTCGGCAAAAAACACTCCTGAGGGAACGATCTATCCCACTTCCACCAATCTGGCGGAGCTCGGAGATTGGTCCATCTGGAATCAATGGCTGGTGGATCCAGTCACCGGGGGACGCATCGAGTATGTGGGCGCCGGGTGGACCAATCCGAGGCCTTGGACCGTCCTCCTTGCCTCTCCGCTTGGGCCGTCGGGGAGATTCGTTTACCTCGCTGACGGTTCGGTGCAGCCGATGACCGAGACCCGCTACCGTGAACAATTGGCCCGGGATTCTCAGATCCTGGCTAATCGGTTCACAAGCGCCTTGATGGGCCCATTCCTAGAAAAGAAGGAGGCGGAAACGCATCTCCGCAACGGTGGAACCTTGATCCTTCTCCCGACCGGAAAGGTGCGGCAGTCGGGGATTGATGTGGGCGCTGTGTTTCGTGCCGCCTCGAATTCGGACTATCGCAAGGCGAGCGAACTGCTCTTTCAAATGCGTGTCCTCCTCATGAGCAACTCGGATCTCGATTTGATCTTTGCGCTTCCTGGCTTTAGCGGCGGTTTTTCGGATGCCGACACCTACACGCATTTGCAGAACGGCCATGGCGGATTGCTCGCCGCGTTCATCGTGTTTGCTTCGAGATCCGGACACACGGAAGCGCTCGAGTGGTTGCGCTCGTTTGAGTCCGTGCTTTGGAAGGATCGGGATGAACTCGTGCTCTGCACGCGGCTGCTGGATGGCAACTCAGATCAGGACGAGGAGGAAATCCGCATGCGGAAGTCGGAGGTGCTCCAACTGATTTCCGGCCCCACGGGTGCGAATCACCCGAAAATGACCGTGATCCGAAAGTCCAAGACCTTTCCGGGCGGCACGCGCACCAACCAGGTGGACATGGCCTGGCCCCGACTTCCATGAGTTCCTCCGCCGAGCCTCAACCCTGGTTTGCGCCGACCCGTTGGTCGCTGGTGCATCGCGCCCAGGGGACGACCGAGGAGGCGCGGGTGGCGCTTTCGGAATTGTGCGAGGCCTACTGGCAGCCGGTGTTTCGCGTGTTGAGGCAGGGCGGACGGGATGAGGAATCGGCCCGCGATGCGACCCAGGAGTTCTTCGCTCACCTGCTCCAAGGGGGAAGAATCGCCGGGGCAGATGCGCGACGGGGGAAGTTTCGGAGTTATCTGCTGGGGGCGCTGCGCCATTTCGAATCGGACCGGCGCGAGCGCGAGCGCCGTCTCAAACGCGGCGGCGGTGCGGTGCTGGAATCGCTGAATGAACCGGAGGCTGCGGATCCGGCCTCGGACGAATCGTTGGACGATGCGCAGTTCGATTGGGAATGGGCGTTGACGCTCCTCGGCCGCGCGGTGGATGCGGTGGGGGCTGACTATTCCGAAGCGGGGAAAGCGTCGCAGTTTGACCGGCTCAAACCGGCGCTGCTCGGAGGGGAGTTGCCGTGCCAGATGGAACTGGCCCGGGAGCTGGGGCTGACCGAAGGCGCGTTGAAGGTGGCCATTCACCGCCTGCGCCGACGGTTCCGCGATGCGGTGCGCAACGAGATTCAGCAAACGCTGCCGGAGGGGGCCGATGCATCGGAGGAGTTGCGGTACCTGATCGAGGTGTGGTCGAGGGTGTAGCGGGGCGTTGCGCCGGGAATCAAATTTGGGGCAGGGTGGCTCCCGGTTCAGCCGATTCTCCACCTTCAACCCCTCTCATGGCCCTGTCTGAATCCGTTCTCCTGCCCCGGAGCGGTCCGCGTGAGTTCCTGAGCACGCACTGGAGCGCTGTGATCGAAGCGCGCGATCCGGGGTCGCCGCGTTCCGCCGCGGCCATGGAGGCGCTGTGCCGGGACTATTGGTATCCGCTGTATTCGTTTGTGCGACGCAGCGGACTCGACCCGGAATCCGCGGCCGACCTGACCCAGGAATTCTTTTCGCGGCTGCTGGCCAATCAGGGACTGGCCTCGGTGTCGCCGGAAAGAGGACGGTTCCGTTCGTTCCTCATCGCATCGATCAAGAACCTCCTCGCCAACGAGCGCGAGCGTGCGCGGTGTTTGAAGCGCGGGGGCGGGCAGACGGTGTTCTCGCTCGATGAAACCGATGCCGAGGGGCGCTACCTCGCCGAGCCCGCGGATGAATCGAGCCCGGACCGGGTGTTCGACCGGCGATGGGCTGAATCTATTTTGGTACGATCCCTGGCCCGTTTGCGGCGGGAGTGCGATGGCGACGACGGGAGCCGGCGCTTCGAACAGGTGAAGGGGTTCCTGCTCGCCGAGCGGGATGGGGACTCCGTTTCGGCCGCTGCCGCGCGGTTGAAGCTGAGCCTGCCGGCCACCAAGGGATTGATCCACCGGTTGCGTCGGCGGTTCGCGGAATTGATCCGGATGGAAGTGGCGCAAACGATGGTTCAACCCACCCAGACCGACATTGATCGCGAGATCCGCGAACTCTTTGCCGCGTTCGACCGCGCATGAATTCGCATCGGCCGGTCCTATTGGCGGCGAGTTCGCATTCAATTCAGCGGTGGAAGTTTTCCTGCATCGATTCGGTGCGGATCCTGTAGGAACGGTTCGAGCTTGATCCGTAAATGCCGTCCGAATTTCAACGTTGTCCGCAGTGCCAGAGCCCGCTGTCGCCCGCAGCAACGGAGGGATTGTGCGCCCGGTGCCTGTGGGAGTCGTTGATCCACGCCACGCCTGCCGAGTTTCCGGAGTCGGACCCGCTTCAATCGCCCGGGAGTGGTCTCGCGGACTACGAGATCCTGGAGGAAATCGCCCGCGGCGGAATGGGTGTAGTGTATCGCGCACGGCAGCGGAGTTTGAACCGCGTGGTGGCGCTCAAGATGGTCTTGCAGACCCGACTGCCAGGCGAGGCGGCCATGCAGCGGTTCCGGCTTGAGGCGGAGGCGGTCGCCGGATTGGAGCATCGAAATGTGGTGCCCATCTACGAAGTCGGTGAGGAGGAAGGCCGGCCGTATTTCACCATGAAGCATGTGCCGGGCGGGAGCCTGGCGGATGCGCTTCAACGGGCGATCGCGGAAGGAGCGCCGATGGATCCGCGCCGGGCCGCAGCCCTCGTGTCCAAGGTGGCGCGTGCGGTGCATCACGCGCATCAACGCGGCATTCTGCACCGGGACATCAAGCCCTCGAACATTCTCATCGATGAATCGGGCGAGCCCCTCGTATCGGACTTCGGTCTGGCCCTCGCGTTGGAGACGGATCAGCGGTTGACCCTCAGCGGTGCCGTGGTGGGGACGCCCGCGTATCTCGCGCCGGAGCAGGTGAAGGGCGGTGTGGCGCTCTCGACCGCGGTCGATGTTTACAGCCTGGGCGCGATCCTGTTTGAGATATTGGCCGGCCATCCGGTGTTCGTTGGATCAGGGTTGCTCGAGGTGCTTCAACGGGTGGCGAACGACGAGCCTGTGATTTCGTTGGGTGACCGCGATCTGGAGACGATCTGCCACAAGTGCCTGCGCAAGGAACCGGAGCACCGGTACGCTTCCGCAGAAGCGCTCGCGGAGGAATTGGAGCGGTGGTTGCGTCATGAGCCCATCCTCGCGCGCCCGAGCACGCGACGAGAACGGATCGGGAAATGGGGACGTCGTCATCCAGTGGCGGCCGCGGTGTCGGGGCTCGGGGCGCTGGCCCTGGTGTCCATTCTCGTTGTGCTCCTGGTGGCAAATCGTGAAGTGCGACGCGAACGCAATGGCGCTCTGGCCGAAGGGATGAAAGCGCGTCACGCGGCGGCCCAGGCGGACCGGATCAAAACGGAGACGCGGCAACAGCTCTATGCCGCGGATCTCTTGCTGGCCCAGCACGCGATCGAGGATGGAAATCTCAACGTCGCCCGGCGGATCGTGGAGTCCTACCGGCCCAAGCCGAAGGTTTCCGGCGGAGTTGGGGAATCCGGCGCAGGGGATTTGCGCGGAGTGGAATGGAGACTTCTTTGGAAACGGTGCCTCGGAGATCCGCATGAACTCCTGTCGATGTTTTCGAACAGCGTTGAAGTGGTGAGTTTTTCCGCCGACTCACGCTGGCTCGCCGTGGGGGAATCCTCGGGGCGCGTTTCGCTCTGGGAGTTCGCATCGCGAAGAAAGGTTGCGGCTTGGGAGCCCTCCGATGTGGCCATCGAGAAGGTGAGTTTGTCACGCGATGGAGCGTGGATGTCGGTGTCCGATGCGTTGGGGCGGACGAAGATTTTGGACGCAAAGTCCGGAGCTGTGGTGTGGAGCCATTCGGGTCGGAATCCGAAGGGTGTCGCTCTTTCTTCGGACGGCGCATGGATCGGTGTGACCGATGGAGAACTGAGCGGCGGGACGTCGCCGTCGCGCGCACGCGTGGTGGAATGGCGGCGTGGAACGGACGTGCTGCAAGTGGGGCCGATCGCGGATTTCGAAGCGTTCACGCCCGATGGGTCCGTGGCGCTGGTCACGCGGCGACGCGAGATCGGCACCGAGTGGTGGGACATCCGTCGCGCCGAGGTGGTGAAGACGGTCCCGGAATTGAATGGGTCGTTGACCGTTTCCCCGGATGGAATGCGGTTTGCCGCGGCGGCCGGCGAACAAGGCGTTCTTTTGGCCTCGCGCTCCGCTGGTGAATCACCGACGTGGCTTGCCGGAAAGGCCGCCTTTGGGGAAACGCTGGCATTTTCGGCCGATGGCGCGTTTCTGGCGAAGGCGAGTCCGGATCAATCAGTGCCGGTGTGGAATCTGCGAACCGGTCGGATGGATCGGCGATGCATCGGGCACCTCGATGCCGTGCGGACAGTGGCGTATTCGCCGGAGGGACGATGGCTGGTGAGCGGCGGACGCGATCGGTCAGTCCGAATCTGGCCCGTGAAGGGCGAAGGGACCGGAACGGCGATCACCAGTCTGTGGCCGCCGTATGTGATTTCGTCCGACGGCTCATGGCTTGCGGCGCGTCGTGAAAGCATCCCGGGCAAGGCGTTCGAAGTGCAGCTCTTGAATCTCGCGACGCTCCAATCGGTCCCCCTTGAACAACCGTCGGGAGGGTGGTTGCCGCAGGGGTTTTCCTCCGACGGTCGATCGTTGCTCGCGCGCGGGAGTCGGTCCGAGAACGGAAAGCTTCCGCTGTTGATTTGGGATTTATCGCGTCATGGAACATCGCCCCGTCGGCTTGAGCTGGAGTTGAACAACACCAACGAAGTGCTGGGCGTGGCGATGAATCCGGCCGCGACGGAGCTCGCGGTGCACCTTCGATGGCAGACGGGAGTCACGCGGTTTGATCCGTTCACCGGCCGCCGGCTGGGGGATTGGACGACTTCCGGTGCAACGAATCCCGGCGAACCCATTGCCTATGCGCCGGATTCCCATCGTTTGTTGGCGATGTTTCCACCGGATGGGCTTCGTTTGTGGGATCTGGATCATCCCGGCGTGGGAGTTTCCTGCAGCCTTCCCGGAAATGATTTACGGGCCGTCGCATTCTCCCCGGATGGCGGCACGATTGCGGTGGCCTGCGAGGATCATTCCATCCGGCTTCTTGATGCGGCCACACTTCACGAAACCGGCGTTCTGCACGGGCATCAACACGCCCTGGTCGATGTCGCGTTCTCCCCGGACGGCCGCACGCTGGCTTCGTGTTCCGTGGTGGGCGAGGTGAAGCTCTGGAGCTGGCCGGCACGGCGCGAGGCCGCCACCGTGGTTTCCCAGGGCATGTATTCGTTTGTGCGATTCTCTCCGGATGGCACCCGTCTGGTGGTTGGTGGTTGGGGACGCGCGTTTGTGGAATCGCTTCCTACGTTGGATGAGGCCCATCCGCTTCCGTGACGGGGCGGAAGTTGAAGGGTTGAAATGATGAACCTAGAAACGGCAGTTGAAGAAGAGTTCAACCACAGATGGACACGGATGAACACAGATGGAACTGAGCGGAGCGGAAGGATTCATAGATCACCCAGAAGGTGAAACCGTTCGAGCCCG
Organism: Verrucomicrobiota bacterium; assembly: GCA_947454705.1. Taxonomy (GTDB): domain Bacteria; phylum Verrucomicrobiota; class Verrucomicrobiia; order Limisphaerales; family UBA9464; genus CAIVQB01. The sequence goes on along the minus strand of CANGKZ010000024.1, from coordinate 8,222 downwards.
GTCGAACCACCCATCTCCCTCTCTATCTGTGTGAATCTGTGTCCATCTGTGGTTTCAACTGCCGTTTCTAGGATGAAGGGTTGAAGGGAAAAGCGAATCGCTTCCGCAGTGGCGCGGTGACGCGGAGGCTAAAGGAGAAGTCCGTCCTGCATTCGAAAGCGCCAGAGGACTGGCGCACTTCACGACGCTGACGCGACTCCGTACTCCGCGCGGCGAAATCCGCCAGGTCTTGGACTGCGCCAGTCCTCTACCGCTTCTGACGGAGCAACTCCCGCGATCCTGTAAACCGTCGCTAAGACCGACGAGCGAGTCGGGGGAGAAAAATATCCGAAGAATTCTCACATCCTTTTCTCGGGATTCCTGTTGGAGGGCGTGGAACCCAAGCCATGAATTCCTTTCGAATCCTCCAGAAGACGCTGTCGCTGCTCGTGCTGACCGCGTTGATGCACCTCGGCGGCGTGGTCGCTCAATCAATTTATGAGCCCGTCCAGGTGGGCACGTTGGCCGGATCCGGAGGCAACAGCGGCTCTCTCGACGGCACGGGCGCAGCTGCACGACTGAACCAACCCTGGGGCATCGCTGCGGGCGCGGACGGACGGTTGGTGGTGGCGGACACACTGAATCATACGATCCGCACGATCGATGCGAATGCGGTTGTGTCCACCCTGGCCGGCGTTGTGGGCGTTAATGGATACCTCGATGGTCCGGTGGCGACGGCGCAGTTCAATCGTCCGACCGGTGTGGCAATCGACGCGGCGGGAACGGTGTACGTGGCCGACTACAACAACCACGTGATCCGGAAAATATCCGGCGGAAATGTGACCACCCTCGCCGGAACCGCTGGAGTGTCGGGAATCGCGGATGGAGCCGGCCTGTCGGCCCAATTTCGGAACCCCTTTGGTCTGGCGTTAACTGTCGACGGCTCGGTGCTGTACGTGACCGATCAGAACAACCAGAGCATCCGGCGAATCGCGCTTCCGTCGGGCGTGGTGTCCACCTACGCAGGAGTCCCGGGGCAATTCGGCAGTCTCGATGGACCGAACACGACGGCTCGATTCAACACTCCGCGCGGAATCGCGGTGGATGCGGCGGGGAACGTGTTTGTCTCGGATGCGGGAAATCTCACCGTTCGTCGGATCGAAGCCAGCGGCGGCGTCAGTACCATTGCTGGTGCGGTGAACCTCTTCGGATTCACTGACGGCCCCCTCGGCACCTCACGCTTCAGCGCGCTGCAGTTCATCAGTCCCTTCGGCGGCCCCTGCGGTTTGGCGGTGGATCTCGCGGGCAACGTGTTTGTCTGCGATCAGGGAAATCACGCGTTGCGAAAGATTTCCCCGACCGGATCGGTCACCACGCTGGCCGGGCTCGCGCAGACTTCCGGAACGGCCGATGGCGTGGGCAATGCGGCCGCGTTCTTTGGTCCCTCGGGAATCGCGCTGACGCCCGCGGGTAAACTCGTGATCGCCGATGCGCGCAATCACACCATTCGAATTTCCGACAGCCTCCCGGCCACTCCCACCGATGTCTGCCGTCCGGGCGATACCTGGACACCCCATGAATCGAATCGGAAATGGACGGCCACGGCTTCTTCGGAAGATGGCGGATTCCTTGTCGCCGTGGCGCATTCGGATTTGATCTACACCTCCACCGATCACGGTGCCACCTGGGTCCCTCAGCCGGGTAGTGGGGTTCATCCCTGGTGGGCGGTCGCTACCTCGGCAACCGGGCAGCACCTCCTGGCCGCGGAGAACTTCGGACAACTTCATGTCTCGCATGATTTCGGCGTGACGTGGAGCACGGTCGAATCGCCCCGAACCTGGTTCGCGGTCGCCTCCTCGGCGAATGGGGTGAACCTCTCGGCGGTGGCGTCGAATGGACAGGTCTTCACCTCGGCGAACTCGGGGGCTACTTGGACGGCTCATCTGTTCCAGGCCGACTGGCGCGGGATCGCCATGTCGTCCTCCGGAGTCACCCAGGTCGCCGCAATCTACGGCGGCGGCATCTACACCTCCACCGACAGCGGGGCGAACTGGACGCTCCAGCCCAATGCTGGAAATCGAAATTGGTACACCGTCGCCTGTTCGGCCAACGGCACGCGGATGGCCGCGATTGATTTTGGCGGGCATGTCTATCTTTCCCAGAACTCGGGCGTGTCGTGGGTGGCCGTGCTTCCCAACAACTCCTGGCACGCCCTCGCGATGTCGGCGGACGGCACTCAGATCGTTGTCGCGGCGTACAACGGCATGATCTACATGTCGCACGATTCCGGTGCGAATTGGACTCCCGAGGACTCGAACCGAAATTGGGACGGGCTCGCCATGTCTGGGAATGGCCGCACGCTGCTGGCGGCGGATTACGAAGGACGGCTCTACACGTCGGAATGCACCACCCCGGTCGTTGTCTGTCGTCCCGGAGACCACTGGAGTCCGCGTGACACCAATCGCATTTGGACTGCCACCACATCATCCCGATCGGGCAATCTGCAGGTGGCTGCAGCGTATTCAGGACTCATCTATACTTCCATCGATCATGGAATCACGTGGGTGCCGCAGCCCACGAGTGGCGTTAACAATTGGTGGGCGGTCGCCTGCTCGGCCACGGGACAGGATATCATCGCCGCCGCGAATTCCGGCGTTCTTTACATCTCGCATGATTCCGGGGCCACTTGGACTCCCACCGAATCGCCCCGAAGCTGGAACGCGGTCGCGATGTCGGACAATGGTCAAAGTATCACCGCGGTGGCAGCGGGCGGACAGGTCTACGTGTCGTCGAATTCGGGAGTGAGTTGGACACCTCAGCTCTCCGTGGCGAACTGGCACGCTGCGGCAATGTCTGCATCGGGTCAGACCCAGGTCGCAGCCGCTTCGGTCGGAGCCCTCTACACCTCGATCAATGGAGGCGCGACGTGGACTCTACAGTCGTCGGCGGGGACTCGCAGCTGGCTCAACGTCGCGTGTTCAGCCAGCGGCGTGGACATGGCTGCGATCGACTTTAACGGTCAAATTTATTTGTCCCACGACACGGGGGCCACCTGGTCTGCGGTTCAGTCCAACAACACCTGGCATGCGCTTGCCATGTCTTCCGATGGCACCCAAATCCTCGCGGCGGCCTACAACGAATATCTCTACATCTCGCATGATTCCGGGGTCACCTGGACTTCCGTGCCGATGCAGCACAACTGGCATGGGGTCGCCATGTCCGGCGATGGCAGTGTGCTGGTTGCGGCCGATTATCAGGGACAGCTTTACACAGCGGATTGTCCTTCGGCGTTGACCGTCACGTGCCCGACGAACCAGACGGTGGAATGCGGGACAGTCTGGAGCTTCACACCTCCAACGGCGACTTCGACCTGCGGAACCAACATCTCCATTGCGGTATCCGGCACGGTGACCAACGGGGTTTGTCCGCGCGTGATCACACGCACCTGGACGGTATCGGACGGATGCGGCAAGACGAACGTTTGCAGCCAGTCGGTGACCCTGCAGGACACCCAACCGCCGACCTTGAGCGGGAGTACCAACAAACTGGTGTCCTGCGGAACGTCCTGGAAGTTCGACGCGCCAAAGGTGACCGACGTGTGCAGCGGCACCAATGTGGTGCTGCGGATCACCGGTGTGGTCACCAACCTCGCGTGCCCGGTGCGCTACACCCAGACTTGGGAAGCAGTGGATTTGTGCGGCAACGTCGCGACGTTCAGCCAGACGGTCGAAATCGTAGACAACGACGCCCCGATGATCGATTGCAGCCACCTTCAGTTCACGGTCCCCCTTGGAACCAACTGCACGCTGCGCATTCCCGAGATTCATCCACCCGCGACCGATTCCTGCACGCCGGCCGATGCGCTCGTCTATGCTCAGGACCCGCCTGCGGGGGCGGTGGTGGATGGACCGTGCCGGGTGGTGACGGTCAGTGTTCGTGATCGATGCGGAAACGTGAGCCGATGCCAGGTCACCGTGTGTGGCCAGGATCGGACCCCGCCGCGGTTGGTTTGCCCCAGGGAAGTGAAGGCTGATGAATGCCTGGTTCCCGACGCGCTGGCGTTGGTGCGCGCGACCGACAACTGCACGCCGGTACGAGACTTGGTGCTGACTCAGGTTCCTGCCGCGGGAAGTGCAATTGCCCCGGGCGTCACCAGCGTGACCGTCACCGCGACCGACGCCGCCGGAAATCAAACCGTCTGCACCATCCCGATTCACACCGGCGGATCGCACTCGTTCCTGGATCGTTTGTTCAACACCGGCGTGGATGCGTCGCATGCCGTGGTGCCCGCGGGCTCGGTAGATGCTCATTACACGCTGGGTCCAGTGCCTTTGACCACGCCGACCACGGCCGGCTACTACCACGCGCCCGACGCGCGGGTCGCTACATCGCCGTGGGGGTTGCCGCCGTTCACGGTATCGAGATGGATACGCCCGGGTCTCACCGTTCAGGGCTATCCGCTGGGGGAATTTGTGTACTCGAATCGGTTCGTGCTCCCGCCCGGCGTGGACCTGGCCACCGTGGCGATTTCGGGGCGGTGGGCCGCCGACGACCGGGCGAAGATGTTCCTCAACGGGCAGAATCATTCCGATCTGGTCGCCGCCATCAACGCGCCTGCACCGGCGGGTTATACAAGTTGGACCCCGTTTTCGATTCACAGCGGGTTCCTCCAGTTCCCGGCCACCAACACGCTTTATTTCGTGGTGAGCAGTGAGGAGACCATTGTGGGGATCACCGGGCTTCGCGTGGAATTCACCGAAGCGATTGCGAACTGCAACGGGTGCGCGCCGCCGGTCGTCACGGTTCAACCGGTCTCAACCACGCGTCCGCGCTTCGGCCTGGCCACGATGTCCGTCTCCGTTTCGGGCACGCAGCCCATGACCTATCAGTGGTACTTCAACGGCAATGCGCTGACCAACGGCGGATCCGTATTCGGGGCGGATACCGCGACCCTCCTGATCGCCCCGCTCCAATATTCCAATGCTGGCAACTATTCGGTGGTGGTCTCCAACGCCTGCGGACGCACCCGCAGCAAGGCCGCTAATCTGAAGGTGACCCACGGATTCCCCTGGATCTGGAATTGGTGGAATGCCGAGGGCCCGTTGGATCCGTTGTCGCCGGTGCACGGCACGGGAGTGATCATTTCGGGTCCGCCGTTGGTGGGAATCTCGCGGGGAACCTGTGAGGAGTTCGACCTGCCGTTGCTCGGCGGACGTTCGGTGCCCGTGACCCATGTTGCGATGCTTCCGCTGGATTCCATGATCCGTCTGCCGCGTCGCTCCACTTCGACTAACTCGAACTACTCGCTGGTCATGGATTTGTTCGCCCCTCCGTCCACGAATGGTCCGACGGTGTTGTTCCAGCTTCCGCACGGATCCAAATTGGAAGGTGGGGGACTGAAGCTCTGGCTCGCGATGGATGGACGACTCCGCGTCGCCGGCACTGCAGCAAAGGGGATGATGGTCGATTTCTCCTCCAGCATGCCGTTGATCGATGGAGCGTGGAATCGCATCGCCCTGGTGATGTCTGGTGCCAGCGATGCAGAATCGCAGGATCACCTGCGGCTGTATCTCAACGGTCAGTCGGTGGGCGAGATGGCCGGCACGTTTGATGTGCCCATGGACGCAGCGGATTCCAATGCTGAGACGGGAACGCTGTTCAACACTCCGGACGGAAATGGTGCGGAGCTGTACGTCGCTGGAGTTCAGTTCCACGAAACCGCGTTGACTCCGGAAATGCTCGCCGCCTTGGGGAATCCGGAATCCGGGGAATTGATGTCCATGGACTCGTCGATGCCCATGCCGATGCCGAATCTGGTGGCGTCGGCCTCGAACGGGAAATTCATCGCGAGCTGGTCGGAAGGCACCGTCAAACTCCAGGAAACCACCGATCCGGTCGCCGGACCGTGGATGGACTCCGATCGTCCATTCACCCAATCGGAAGACGCCCTCGGAATCCGAACCGCTGTGGAACTGGATCCTCAGCCCAACGATCCCGTCCGGTACTTCCGGTTGGTGGAATCGCGTTGATCTTCCAACGCCTCGTTCGAATCAGGATTGAACCGCTGATGAACGCGGATGAACGCAGATCGAAATGCGCAGAGGGATCAGGAATGGAATGGGTCATTTAGTGCATGAGTGACTCAAGAGTCCAACGCCCCACTCCCAATCCGTGTCCGTCCGTGAAATCCGTGTCTACTCCCCGCGGCCGTGGGTTTAAACGGAGCAGGGGGCGAGGATCGCATCGGTCATGCCGTGGACGATTTTCTTGTCCGCGGGGACGATTGTCGCGAGCGCGCCGCCGAGGGTGGGACGCGCGGCGTCGCCTTCGCCATGGACGAAATAATACGGGCACAACCGCACCCGGCCCGGCATGCCGATGATCCGGCCGTCGGAGGGCTCCACGTACGAGGAATCCACGACGCGCGGACGATGGAAGCGTTGCAGGATGTGCGGCGAGGTGGGGAACGACGCCAGCGCCTGATCCACCGCCACGCTCCACTCCGCGATGCTGAGGTCGCTGCCCAGATGCACGCTGCGCGCGCCCCAGGCGGTCTCGTGGAATCCCGACACCTTCAGGATGATCTCCCGTTCGCGCTGGCTGAGCGACTTGAGCTGCGTCCAGTCGGTGAGTTCCAATCCTGGGTATCCCGCCTGCGGGGGCAGCGGCGTGGGATCGAGCACCCACGTCCGCGGAACCACCTTCAGCAACCGGTTGAGAAATCCCTCACCCAGTTCCTGACGCCAGAACTCGCGCAGGTTGCGATTCCACAGCAGCGCGAACAGCAGCTTCTCTTCGAAAATCGGTTTGGGCGGCGGCGTGAGGCGGATCTGCTTTGCGGTGGCGCGTTCGAAGATCGCCCCCGAGCTCGGCACGTTGGCGAGGTCAAAGAGTTCGAAGAACCGGTACACCGCATCGCCATCCGCAAAGTCGGTGAAGTGCGAGTCGCGCACCGCGAACCGGTCGCCTCCGAGTTTCTTGGCCAGCCATTCCATTTCCGGCCGGTAGGAGGCTGATTCCTCCGACACCACCAAGTGCACTTTCGGCGCGTTGCCGAAGATCCCGGCGAATCCGTCGCGCATGCCGTTAGCGCCGCCGAGGATTGCGGGCGGCTGTCCGGGATCGATCTGATTCGCGGCCGCCGTGTGGGCCTGATTGAGCCAGTGGGTGAGTCCGATGCCGCCGGGAACGGAATCGAGTTCGCTGATGGCAAAGCCGTCCTCGGTCAGGAGGAGATCGGGACGAATCACGCGAGGCGTCTCGGACTTGAAGGCCGGATGCCGCTGAAGCGCGATCAACTCGGCGGGCTTTCCCTGGTCGAGCAACTGGGCGATCCACGCCGGCGATTTGCCATCGACGCTGCGGCGATAGAGGAGGTTGACCGCGCGGTAGAACTGCAGGAGCACGCGTCCGAGCGTTTCCACTTCCTTCGCGAGATCCGGTCCGAGCGGGAATGGGGCGGGGGAGGTTCGCCACTGTTGCCCCGCGAACAGGCCGCCGGGCGGGAGCGAGTCGCGGATGAATTTCGCGCGGGCGGAAGCGGTCGTGGCGGAATTCGCGTTCAAGGGATGCGCAGGCTAGAAGCCCGGGGGGCAGGGGTCAAATGCCGCCGCCGCCGCCGCCGCCGCCGCCGCCGCCGCCGCCGCCGCCGGCGCGGCGGCGAAGGCAAAAGGAAAAAGGTGAAAGGCAAAAGGGACGAAGAGAACCGCAGAGGCGCAGAGAGGAGCTGGGTTCGGCGCTTCGTTGTGTCTGCTTCTTGTTGTAGCCGACGAGGGGACGAGGCGGACTCACCCCCCCACGCGACCGGCGACCCCAATGGAGGGGCGGAAGCTATGGTTAGGACCGGATGATCCGCCTTCTTCCGGCGGCGGCTACGAAGAGGCGGACTGGGTTGGATGCGGTGCGGCGTGCTTGGTTTTTGTGGCCGCCGAAGGGACGAGGCGGACTCACCCCCACGCGACCGGCAACCCCAATGGAAGGGCGGAGGCCATGGTGGGGATCGAATGATCCGCCTTCTTCCGGTGGCGGCTACGCGGCGAAAGGAGCCTTGCGCTTCATCTCGCTTCTCTACCCCGATCTCCCAGCTCCCATCTGCGGTCAAGTCCGGGTCAGGATTTGACACTCTTGCGAGTAGGTCAGGAGAGAGGCTGGGTTAGGATTGTGGAGGTCGGCGCCTGGGATAACTGCCGATTTGAGACGTCCGTTGAACCCGGGGTTCGCGGCTCAAATCGTGCATCGAGGGG
>CANGKZ010000023.1 GCA_947454705.1 Verrucomicrobiota bacterium | reverse complement strand
GCTCGCGTACGCCCCACTTTCAAACTCCCGCACCACCTGAAGTTTGAACGCCTCACTGTAGCGGATCACCGCTTTCCCAGCCCGTTTTTCAATCGCCATCCTGACAACCTATTTCAGGACGGGACACCCATCTCCCATCTCCCATCTCCGATCTTCGATCTCCGATCACACCTGCCGCTGCAGCGGGCTGCGGGCCCAATCGGCGCCCTTTTGCTCGATTCCGAACGCGTATTTCGCCGCCCCGGTGAGGGTGCAGCTGAAGGTCTGCACCAGGTCGTTGAACCAAAGCGGAAACCGGTCGGTGAACTTCAGTTCCAAGATCACCGTGTCGCCAAACACGTTGAAATGATTCTCCGTGCTGATCGTGGGCTCCGGACTGCTGTGGGGCGCACTGAACACCTGACGGTCCATGGTCACGCGGACCGAATTGTCGCTCTCCTTCTCGTAGGCCTCCCGCATGTACGCGATGTGGAGCATCGGCCGCGCCGCCAGCTTGGTGACCAATTCCTGGAAGTGGAGGATGGCGAAGAAATCCGAATCCGAATTGGGCGACAACAGCTGATCCCGCTCCGCCAAATGCCCCGCAAGGATCTCCGCCACGTGCTTCTTTTTCACGCAGGCGCGCTCCTTGAGGATGATGTTGTTCAACCGGCGCTTGATCTCGAAAAACACCGGGGAATTCGGCCGGTCATCGTAGTAGCGCAGACGCAGCTTGAAGCGGTTCTTGTTGCCGTTGACCGTGTGCCAGTAGGTCTCGAGGCTTTCCGAATCGAGGTACAGGCTGTGGACCGGATAGCTGAGGTTCGGACGCCCCACGCTGAAGGGGTCCGTGACCAAATACTGTTGAACGTACTCGCGCACCCGAAGGGCAGTCGCCTCATCGATCCAGTATTTCAACTCGTACCGCTGTTCCTGCATCCGGCTCATGGCGCGCGCAACCTAGCAGAGGCTCTGAAAAAATCTTCCGAAATGAAAAAACGGGGCGCAGCCACAAGCCGCGCCCCGTCGTAAGCGGTGGTCCGAAGTCTCAGGTCCAAAGTCCAAAGTCGGTGGTTCCGATCTTCGATCTCCGAACTCCGATCTCCGAATCCAAGTCAGTTGTACTGGCCGATGCCGCGGATCCAGATGTTCCGGAAGCGGGTCGGATTGCCATGGTCCTGGAGGCTGATCGGTCCCTTGCCCGAGTAGGCCTTGTACGGATCGGTGGCGCGGTGATTGGTCGGGCCGTTGATTTCCTTGCGATTGTGCAGCACCACGCCGTTGAGGATCACGGTGGCGTACGCGGGCTTGGTGAGCTTGCCGTCGGCATCAAACTTGGGGGCCTCAAAAATGATGTCGTAGCTGTTCCACTCGCCGGGTCCCTTGATGGCGTTCACCAGGGGGGGCCACTGACCGTACAGCGCGCCGGCCTGGCCGTCCGCGTAGGTCTTGTTGTTGTAGGAGTCGAGCACCTGGATCTCGAACTGCTTGTGGAAAAACACGCCGCTGTTGCCGCGTCCCTGGCTTTCGCCCTTCACAACGGTCGGGGTGGCGAACTCGATGTGGAGCTGGGCATCGCCGAACTCCGCCTTGGTGTGGATGCCGCCGGAGCCGCCCACCACTTCCATGTAGCCGTGCTCCACCTTCCACTTGGGATCGCCGCCGCCGTCCTTTTCCCAGCCGGAGAGATCCTTGCCGTCGAACAGCACGGTGGCATCGCTCGGGGGCGGTGCGCCGTGGCTGAAGGTCGGGGCCGGGGTGACCACGGGGGGATTCGGACGCTCCTTGTCGTGGACCTTCCACTTTTGTCCGCGGATCACGGGGGTGTCGGAATATCCCACGCCTTGCGCGAAGGCGGGAATCACGGTTATCAGCGCGAGGCTGAGCACGGGGAGAAGTTTCATGGGGTACGTCGGAAATGGTTCCGCAGACCCGACGGGAAATGCAAGCGACGGATTCAAACCCGGATCACCAAGCCGCCGAGGAGATGGCAGATGGAAGCTCGGAGAGGGGAGATCGAAGATCGAAGATCGGCGGAACGGATGCCGGATGCCGGATGCTGGATGGGGAGCCGGGAATGGCGGATCGATGGGGAGATGGAGGATCTTTCGGAGTGCGGGGATCGAAGCTGAGGCTCGGATTTCCTTTTGCCTTTTTCCTTGGACCCTTCGCCTTCGCTGCCGCGCCAGCGTTCCGGGACTTTGGACCTTGGACTTGAAACTTTGGACTTCCGCCCTTTTTCCTTTTTCCTTTCGCCTTTAAACTTGGCCCGTGGCGGGCCCGGCCCTGACGCCGGCTTGACCTTGGGGCGGTGCATCACTACCAAGAGCGGGCCTTTCGGCGCCAGCTTAGCTCAGCGGTAGAGCAACGGTTTTGTAAACCGTCGGTCGTCGGTTCAATCCCGACAGCTGGCTCCACTTCTCTTCCACCGACCGAAGGCAGGGCTATTTGCCGCTTCGTACCCACCTCGCCCCACCCAAACGGTCGGACCATTGGAAATCCTCCGCGGTCTCAGCTCCCCAGCTTGCACCAATGGTGATTACTGCCCGTTCTATATCGCAGGCAGCCAAGAACCGTCATTTCTGACGCCGGTGGCGAAGCATCCGTTTTTCAAGCAGATGCCAATTGGCGAGTCCGACGAGAAGTGCAATAGGCGCTGCGATCAGGAGAAGGAGGTAGGGGCCTCCAGTTCTAATTGGATTCCAAACAGTGACAATCAGCTGCTGGATTGGAAACCCGTAGAGGTAGATTCCATAGGACGGATCCCCGAGCTGTCCAAACGCAAACCGCTGAAGGAACGGGAGGTAAGCGATTAAAAACAGGAGGTAGGTTCCGCAGATGAGGAGCGCACCATCGACGGCGGATCTCCAAAGAACTTGAAACAACAGGATCGTAACCAGAGCCGCCGAGGCCAACCAAGGGGAATGCGGAATACGGCGTCGATACTCATAAAACAGAACACCTCCGCTAAACCAGCTTAGCAGCCGAGGCCACGGTCGGATGTCCCCGATCAACATCGAAACGGTCGGAGGTGTCGATGGAACCAGTTCTGAGAGATACACCATCGAGCTTAAGCAACAAACTCCGCCCCAAATCCAAACCCGCCAACGACCGCGGCCAACCAACGGTAGCAACAGATAGCAAATGAACTCGTACCGAATGGTCCAGAGTGATGCATTCAATTCCCCGGGATACGGGTTGCCTGGAAAGAGTTTTGGAAAGTGCCCCGACGGCAGCCCGGAACTGGTCAGCTTCAGCATTCCCAGCACAACCGAAAAGAAGTCCCTGGGAGAGTATCCCGGAAATTGATCTCCCAGAATCAACGGGACGACTACGAAGAACTGCAGGGCTATCAACACCACGAAGGAAGGGTAGATCCTCACAATCCTCTTCATCAGGTATTGTCGACTGCCTTCACTGCGTTCCCAACTTCGCCCCACCAGAAACCCGCTGATTGCAAAAAAGCAATTAACCGCCGAGTTGCCCAATCGCTCACCGAACAACAACCCTGTGGAATTCGAGGATTCAACGCCCAGGGTGAGAGGAAATGAATGGCTCAAAAGCACCATCAGCGCCAGAAACAGCCGAATGGCCCCGAAAATATTCCGCTCGAATGTCGACTCCTGGGCCCACGGCGTCGGGGCTGCTGCAATGCTCGATGGATCCGAACGCATACCTTGAAGGCAATATCTTGGGCCTCAGCAAGCCTACGTCGGCCACGCCGTCGGGAGATTCACCGTTGCTTTCGGCTTCGCGCGCTCAACGTCAACCAACCCATTCAAAGTTCAGGAATCGCCACAGACAAAGCATCTGGAGCAGCCCCATCAACGTCGCTACCACCCACAGCGCTTGTCGTTCTTTTCTCGACCCCGCCATCACTCCGAAAGCGACAAAACAGGGGAAGCAGGTGGCTCCATACCGCAGGAAAGAAGTGAAACTCCCGCTCATTGCGGGAATCACAAGGAGCATTGGGATCCATCCAAAGACCCATTCGCGCTTTCGAAGAATCACCGGAACCGACGATATCAAAACCAAGAACGTCAACCGATCGACGGTGGACCCTACAAACCCATGCCAGGAGGTGGGGGTCAGCAGTTCCGTCACAAACTTAATCGGGTCAATCAGATTGGAAATAGAATGGCGGTGTCCCCAGAATCTTTGGGCGCGAAAGCCCTCGAATGCATCCCCCGTCGAGGTCCACACAAGCAGGAGATACGTCGCCCAACCCAGAACTGGCATCGCCACGGGAACGGCGTCCCTAGGTTTAAGCGCCTCGAAGATTCGCAATAGGTTGGATTTACCGATTCCCGGACTCTCAACAACCAGGTTCCGCCGCCGTTCAGCCTCTTCCCTGACCTTGGCGTAGGTGTAGAACAGTATCGGCAAAATCACAAAGACACCGTTTCCGCGACAAAGAGGTAACGCGAAACCGAAGATTGAAGCCCAGATTGTGCTCCTCGATTCGAGCGAGACGAACGCACCCACTAGGAGGAACAAGAACAGACTCTCACTGTAGGGCAGCATCAGAAAGATTGCGCCCGGATAGAGAAGCATGAGCGCCAGGGTCCATCGTGCCACGTCAACTCCGTATCTGGAGTTCACCCACAGATGGAGAAGTGTGAGCCCTACCGCTGAAAACAGATTGGCAAGAATGAGGGCACCAATTGGTGTTGGCAGCCCCATCCGCAGCGTCAGCGAAACCAACGCCGGCCAAAGCGGGTAAAAGGCGCAAGATTCCGCGTTGTGGACATACCCATTCTCGGCAAGGAATTGATAGTGTGCACCATCCCAGGCCATGAAGTGGCTGGCAAAGGTTGGGGCTCCGAGACGAGGCCAGCGGGTGGCCACATCGTAAAACCGCCGATAGTTCCCAGCGTACAGAAGCGCAATCGCGGCAATTCCAAGAACCACGATTCGAAGAGCAACTATCAGTGCCAACAGCCTTCCCGCCCGATCAAGCACACGCCACAGCTCTCGGTTTCCACCGATGAAAGCCGGTCGATCGAGATCACCTCGCATCAGAAAATGATTCGTTTAGGTGCCGAGCGCCCTTCAACATTCCAATGGCCCTGGCTTCGATCAAGACACAGAAGCCACTGAAGAAAAGCATGCCCCCCAGGAACCCTTTCATCATCTGGTCAGCGACCTCCGATGAGATCCCCAATGCATCGGCCAATCCACCCATGCAGGTGCATGGTAGATGCCAACCGATTGCCCAAAGCCAGAGTCGGTATCCAGCAAGATTCACCGAAAGCAGAAGCAGCATCCCGACGCTGCTTGCAGATCGAGTCCGCAACAGACAAAGGGCGCTGACGAACAATTCGGCTGCAGCGGCAATCCGCATACTCCACCGAAATTCAAGGCCGAGCACCGGATCGAGAATGGAAAGGACCTTGGCGTCACCCCTGCTTGCTACGATTTTCGCGATCGCCACTGTGAGGAGGAGAATTCCAATGAGCCGAACGATTGTATTCCTCATTGGGGCCTCCTCGCTGGAATCACCGGATCCGAATTCACGCACCAAGACCCTTTGCCCGAATTCTCCGTTTGTCGGCTGAGTTCATGACACGGTGTTTGCTAAATCGCGGCACGTTTGCGTTTGAAGTACCAGCCGATGAGGCAGCCTTGTACAAGAATGGCGGCAACAATGACCGCACGCTGAAGAAACCAGTTTTTCGGGGCGGGAGGTGGCTTCGCGAGCGGCGACTGCTGCCCATCCCAGTTTGTAATGCCACTGATGGGACGCATTGTGCCGTCTCCCAATCTTTCCCAGATTCTCCCGACTGGAAGGTTGTTGGTGGAGAACAGGCTCGTTTTGTTCAGGTTTGTCGAAACCGAAAGAAATGTAATCTTCCGGCTGACGGGATCCTGATTCAGTTCTTTTTTTACGACCTGCCATTCCTTGGGAAAATCGTGCTCAAACTGGCCGATCCGATAACTTCCATAGGACCCGTTTCCCCCGGATTCCGCCTCAAACGCCGTGACCAGGTAGGGCAGGGTTTGATCCATTGTCCAGGTCGAGGAAACCTTCATTCCAGCACCACCGCTATCGACCCGTAACTGCCTCCTATTACCTTCAATCGATACCTTTGCCCGGATATCATTCGCCAATCCGGAGAGCAATTGATTGGCTTTTTGCGAGCTGAATGGAAGTGGGCCGAGGAGTTCCTGAAAACCAGGACCATACCCCTCTTGGAGCACCTTGTTTCTCTCAGGATCGCTGTTGTCGAATAGCGCCAGCCCCAAGAACAGAGCGGCTTGCGGCTCCAGATGCCTTGCTTGGAAAAGGTTCCAGCCAGCAATTCGAACCGGTTGATCGGATCGATCCACCACCACTTCAACATTCGGATGCGTGGTTACCTTTAGAAATCGGTATCCGAGTTCGGGATTCGAATAGTTTTGAACCTGATATTGTTGAAAGAGGGTTGATTCGTCCCCATTGGCCTCTTCCAACGAGGGTTTTCGATCCGAAAAGTCACGGCTTTCAAACCGGATTGCACCCGGGATCATTGTTTCCTGAACCACCACCCATCGCTTTCCACCATGCTGTTGCGCAATCAGTTTTCGGGTGAATTCGCGTTGTCGTGCGATTGCTTCGGCAGGGAAGTTCTCCCTGGAGTAGGCAAGGCTTTCTTCGACTGCCTTGTCGATTTGCTTCTCGGTCCAGGGTTTCTCGCTCTCTTCGACGAGGGCGCGGATTTTAAGATACGGAAGAGGCGGTTTGGTCGCTTGCTGAAACAGTTGTTCGACCACCGCAACTGCTTCCGTCGACGTTTCTGCGTTAATTCGGACCAGGAAAAGGACGATGGCACCGAGCCCGAAGGCGTAGCCACGTTTCCCGAGTCCTAGTATTCGAATCATCTGTGTCCGATCCGTTGGTTGCCCTAGTCACGCCGGACTTTGATCAGGGACTCGGGCAGGAGTTCAGCAGGGTGCAATCGATGCCGGTTTCAGGAACTCCGGTTGATGCCACGTTGCAGGAGACCAGGTCACATTTTAGGCAACCCGTACCCAGTCCAGTTCCGCATGCCAAAAGGCAGAGAAACGCACCAGGACCCACGACCGGAAACGAGAGCGCGCAACCCAATCCGCAAGCACCTGCGGCACCGTAGCATGCGATGAGCCGAGGTATGTTCCAGGAAGAGGTGCATGGAAACCGATTGCCTAGAAAGATTGGCGTTTGGGTGGAATAGTAGCCATAGACTGCCGAGTAGCATTTTGTGTAGCCGTTCAGGTTGTATTCCGATCCAGGGCAGCTCCCATCGTTGCAGTTGCACTTGCTGATGGTTGGCGGGACGGGCTTTGAGTAGGCGCATCCGTAGTAGGCGGCGAACACGGTGTCGGGGAGGAGAGCGACCGATGCGACGAAACTTAAGAAGATTTGAACCAGTTTCGAGAGGGCAGTGTTTGCTTTCATTGGGTGACTTGGTTTGTGGTTTTTCTCAGACCAACCCGCGCGAACCGCTTCCACTTTGTTTTGCCTCTTGTACCTCATTTTTCCTCAGCCCAACAACGCCCATGTTTGGTACGTTTCGGGATGAGGAGTTCCCTTGGAGAAATGGCGATGAGGGACGGAGCACGGAAACTGGCTTCGGGCCATGCGAACTCGGCGTTCGGTTGAGGCTCACGGAGAGAGCGATCGGCTGCGTGCCCGACTTCCCCTTCAACCTAGAAACGGCTGTTCAAACCGCAGATGGACGCAGATTCAAAGGCGTGAACGGAAGGGATTGCGGGCTCACTCAACAGGTGAGGAATTCTCTGGGACAAGCAGTTCCCAATTCCCTTTGGAATCCGCGGTGTTCTTCGGTTTCCACGACGGTTTTTAGGGAGTCGGCATTGGCTCCGTTCAAAGCGGTAGAGGACTACCGCAGTCCAAGACCTGGCGGATTTCGACGCGAGGACGATGGAGTCGCGACAGCGTCGTGGAGTGCGCCAGTCCTCTGGCGCTTTGCATCCGGAATCCCCTTCAACCCTTCAACCCTTCAACTTTTTAACCCTTCAACCGCCGTCTCCAAGCTCAAGCACCGTCCAACCGCAGAGCCGCGTGAACGCGGTACTCCATACCGGATGACCGACGAGGCGCTTTCAAACCACGCTTCCGGTTCCTGTTTTCATGCTTTCCAAATTCATTCCATTCCCGGCGTTGTTGCCGTTAAGGAACAACACCAAGTGAGATCTCCCAAACCATCCAGTGAACGCGGGCTGACTCTGCTGGAGGTGCTCGGGGTGATTCTGATTCTTGCCGTCCTGGCGATGGTCCTGATTCCGGCGATTTCACGACCCGTCTCGCGCGTGCCTCGAGTTAGGTGCGTCAATAACCTGAAGAACATCGGTCTGGCGTTTCGCATCTTTTCCACGGACCACGGCGGCCAATGGCCCATGGATCGTTCGATCACCAATCAGGGGACGCGTGAATGGTTGGCGGACGACACCCAGCTTTGGCGTCACTGGCTCCAACTGTCCAACGAGCTGAGCGACCCGACGATGCTGCTTTGTCCGTCAGACCTCCAACGCCAACCCAAGCAGCCGTTCTTTTCCGCTCCACGACCGCTCACCTGGGCGGGATTCACCAATACCGCGCATTTGAGTTACTTCCTCGGTCTGAATGCCAGGGAGGAGAGCTACCAGACCATTTTATCGGGTGACCGAAATCTCACCACGAACGGATTCCCCGTGAGGCCGGGACGATTGATCGTCAACGAGTCCACGGTGGTCGGCTTCAGCACCGAGCTTCACGCCGAAGGCGGAAGCATCCTCATGGCCGATGGCAGTGTACAACAGGTCTCGGATCGCCGCGCAAATGAAGCCTGGCGCGCTAATCTGAACGCTTCCGGTCTCAAGACGAACCTTTGGCTCGTGCCTTGAGGCAGCCACCCGCGTCGGCAAACCACTAACGCAGGCGCCGGCCGTCGTGGGGTTTCGGAAGGGCGGCAGCTTCTCCCCGCCGTTGGCATGAAACCGAAAAAGCCGGGCACTTGCGTGCCCGGCCCGCGTTATGATGAACCCACAGGTATTAGTATGTCGTACGGAAAAACTTCAGCGAGGCGGTGGATCCACCGCTGATTCGATAGGGGCTCGTGGCGCCCGTGACATTGGAGAAGCCCGAGGGATTCAACGTGTCGGACGATTGCACCGTGCCGGTGAAGGTGAGAATCAGATCCGCACCCGAGCGTGAGATCAAGAGCGTGGGAGCCGCCACGGCGTTGATCGAGGCATAGGCCTTGAGAGCACCCGGGGCGGTCGGATCGTTGATCAGGATCTTGGTTCCATCGGAGGCCACGCTGAAGAACTCCGCATTGGCACCACCACCGCCCTGGAAGTACACCGTGCGGATCGGATACACGCCCGCCTGCGGGACTCCGATGCTGAACAGCGTGTCACTCGCACCACGGCCACCATTGAACACGCCGAGCTTCGGGGTCGGATCCTGGCCCAGGCTCACCACCACACCGCCTGGGTCGCCCAGATGATCCTTCAGCTTTTGCCCATCGTGGATATTGATCATCACACCGGCAATCGGTTGGGCAACACCAGTCATGAGCACCGGAAGGATGCCATCGGTGCTGGAGTCATCGCGGTTGTTCACGATGATGACGGCCTTGGCCCCGGCTTTGATGGCCCGGTTGAACTTGTCGGAGAAGGTCACCGATCCGCGGTCGATGAGGACGATGTTGTTGGTGACATCGGCCACATTCGTGATGTCGGAGTCGGCCAGCGGAGGCTGCGCATACACCACCTTGCCGGTGATGGGCGTGGTGGGCAGCGGCAGACCGATGCCGCCCTCATCGGATCCCGCCGAGACCGCACCGATCGCACCCGCGATGCCGGACGGTGCATTGACCTTGAGCGCGTAGAGTGAGCCGGGCCCGGTCGATTCATAGGTGGCAAACCCATCGTCGCTGTTCACTCCGAGCGTATAATATCCCGCGCTGGGGAACTCGATATAGGTCTGAACTTCGAGTGCGAAGTTCTCGGTAGGGTTCGAATAGACCGGGCTGCCGGGGATGCCTGGGAAAAGCGTTTCGCTGCCGAAGTTGCCTTGTTGACCATCGCCGGTGGGATCCTTGTCGTAGTTGATCACGCCGCTCTCGCGATAGTAGCCGCCACTGAAACCGGTGGTGGAGGCAACGTTGGGTCCGAACAATCCCTGCAATTCCTGTTCTGCAAACGAAACCAGGTTGAGAGCCTGATTTCCGCCGGCAGTGCCGGTGGTTGGGCTGGTGACATCGAGTTGGTAGGTCTTGATGCGGAAGCCTCGATTTGCCGGATCGCCGGAGCCCACGGGCGAGGCCATTCCGGCATCGAGGGTCGCATAGGGCGCCACGAGGAAGCTCCAGGTGTTGGTGACCGGCGTGCCGCCGCCTGCGGTGTAGATCAACGCGACGGTGTTGGTGCCTACGCTGAGCAGGTTGGGGTAATCATGCTTTAGCGTGACGGTGGTTTGGGTTCCCGACTTGCTGACGGTGGGGCTGGTCGCGGACCCGTTTAGCAGAAGGCGAATGCTTCCAGAGTCCACCGCAGTGGAGGAACCATCGCTGACCACTACCTGGATGGGAGCATTTGCGGCCACAGTACGGCCTTCCGCAAATAAACCAGGCTCAGGAGCTACGCTTGAGACATAGGGCCTGACTACAGAGCTTGCCGCGTAGAACCGGATCGCTGCCGACGCCGTTGGATCATTGACGAGCGCGAAGGATCCATCGTCGAGCACCGAGAAGAGTTCGATGTTCGCGCCGCCTCCGCCGTTCTCCCAAATCGTTCGAATGGGATAATATCCGGCCTGCGAAACATAAAAGGTAAATAGGGTTCCGGGAACACTTGCGCCCCGTCCTCCATTGAACTGACCGAGCATCACCGTATTGAGTTTCTCGGTGACGCTGGGAGCGGCGCTCACACGGAATCCATCATCGCTGCTCACTCCCCAGGTATAAGTGCCCGCCGCCGGGAAGTAGGCATACCCGAGGATTTCCATGGCGGCGTGGTCGTAGCCGTTGGGACCGGAGCCGGGGAATCCGGGAATCTCGGTCTCGGAACCAAAGTTGCCTTCGGTGCCGTCGCCCGTGGAGACCTTGGTGTAGTTGATCACGCCGGTTTCATTCTTGAACCCGGAGGCATCGAACTGGCTGAGATCCACCAGATTCGCCCCGAGCAGGCCCTGCAGTTCCTGCTCGGTCAGGGCGAGGCTGTTCTGGTTGTCGGCACTCGTCTGATAGCTGCGAATCCGGAAGCCCTTCGAGTTCGTGTCCACGGCTCCGGTAGGCAGCGCAAAGGAGGCAGGAATCACCGCGTAGGCTCCCTCCACAAACGTGCGGCTCGCGCTGTAGCTGTTGCCCGAGCCATCGCGGAAGGTGGCCACGACGGTGTTGGTCGATCCCGGCGGGATCAGCGAAGGAGTCTTGGCCGTCACGGTGGTGGCGGTGCCCGATTTGCTCACCGAACCAGGGGCCAGATTCGCCCCGTTGTAGTTCAGCTGAACCGTGGCGGGATCCACGGCAATCGGCCCTGCGTCATTGATCGCAAACGAGAAACCGTCGGGCTTTCCGGTCACCGTTCCAATCGTCGGCGTGGTCGCCGGAATGGTGGTGATGCTGATGTTGTCGACATGGTTGTTTTGATTCGCGCCGCCGGTTCGGCCAACCAGCACCAGGCGTCCAGGACTCGGTGCAAACGTGGTGTGAAGCCCGCCGGCGGGCGTGAGTTCCACGCCTTTATATTTGATCACCAACGTGCCGTCCTCGGCGAGATTCACGCTGAGTGGCTGCCAGGTAAGGAGATCGGGAGAACCCGGATTGTTCGGATCCTGCGGACCGGTTTGAAGCGAAGTCGGATCCGTTCCGACCGATGGATTTAGCGTCGGGAGCGCGTACTGATACACGAGCTGGTTGTCGATGCGCACGCTTACGCCGATGACGTCATCGGTCAGGCTCGCCTTTCCCGCAGGACGCCCCGCGCCGTTCCAGGAGTTGTCTCCACCGCTGTACCACGCGTCAAACCCGATGGAGAGTCCTGTAGTAGCACCTTCCTCGGGCAGATTGCTCTCCCCGTTCGGTCCGGTGGCCCAGCCGTTCAGCGGATCGGTCAGCACCGGATCCCCGGCTCTCACATAATTGATGCTGATGCCATCCGCCGGGGAATCCGTTCCGCCTCCAATTCGGACATCCATGCTGAAGCTGAATCCCTTCACCACGAGCCCGTTGTCGAAATCGTCGAAAACAATGGCCCCACGCTGGCTGTTGAGCGCGTCGGTGATGGAAAGATATCCCCCGGTAGACGGATTGCCATCGCTCGGAACCCAGGTGGATGTCCCAAACAACTTCAAAACGCTGCTTGGGTCGGTATCAAATTTGTAGGTCGCTGAACCGGCCTGACCCTGCATGCCGGCCGCAAGAAAACAGCCGGCGATGACCACGGCGTTGCCGCAATATTGCAGTCTCATAATTGTGGATTCGTTCTTTGTCGCACTGCCCACGACGCTCCTCCTCCAAAAGAACGCACGTGTCGGAAAGACCTGGGATTCGCTCCCATCAGCGAATTCGTTGAATGCCTATTATTCCTGCGCCATGACGCTTTAGTTCGCGGCTCCGTTGGATTCCTGTCCCACCTGGATTCCGGCCTCGCTCTAATTATCAGGATTGGTACACCCCGGTCTTGCACCCCGCGTGCCATGGATGCGTTCTGCTGATTTTGGGCGGAAAATGGAGGATTTGCGCTTTCGGGAAAACGCAAGTGGATCAGTGATTATCCACGGGGGAGATCAATTGCTTTCCACTCTGGCTCGGACGGATTCCTTTCTTGGGGAATAGCCCCCAGCATCCACCGTCGAAACCTGCTGTTGAACCCCGAAGAGTGGGGCGACGCAGGAAAAACCTCATCTGCTTGCAACCGCAGATGAACCCCGTTGGGTTCGAATCCACGGGAAATTTCGGATCTCCAATTCAGACGCGCACGAATCCAGGCGCTCCGCCCGGGATGGCTGTCCTCCGAACTTGGACTTCTGGCACGCGGGGCAGAGGCCGCTCATCTGGGATCAACGTATTCGGCCGATGGCCGAAGCTTGGCCAACGCCAAGGGAATACCGAGCTCCTCCGAGTAGTAGAGTGAGGTCACTTGTTTGGAGAGCACTTCGAAATTCGCGAACAAACTCGATGCGGGGGCGCTCAGCCGGAACATCCCAGGGTCTGCGGCCATTCGGGATCTCCGGATACGATCCCCCGAGCACGGATGGGAGTGGAACCAATGCGTTGTTCCGATTCCCGCGGTATCCTCAATCTGCACCTTCACCGGCCCGGGGATTCTTGACTCCTGAAGGGCCACGAGCGTGGGAAGATTCTCGGGCAGTGTCTTGTTGATGTTCCATGCCGGACGGATGTCCTTTGAGGTCTTCGCGAGCACATACTCCAGGACGTGGAGGCGCTTGATCATGGACTCAAATGCATTGCTGCCGCCGATCCGAATCCCGAAAAGATCGGCATGATATTCCATTTCACGCATCATGAAGCATCCGATGAAATGGCCGAGATACACGAGTCCCTTGAGGATCCATCGCGAAAACCAAACACCGAGTTGCGCCACAACGATGATGATTCGGAAACGCGGATCCGCGCGCTGCGCCCACTCCTCCAAAGCGTAGTCCCAGTCATCGCGTTGATAGGCCACCCGGATCAGCCAGGTATTGATCGTCCGGATCAGGTAGGTGAGCCGCATGCCGAATCCCTGGCTGAAGTGTCCAAGCTCGTGAGCGAGGACCACGGTGAGTTGCTCGACGGTCAGACCGGCGACCAGAGGCATCCCCAGGGTCAGCACCAGATCGTTGCCCAGAAAACTCAGGACTCCGCGCCGGAACGAGGCCGAAGCCGTCAACTCGCAACACACATCAATTCGGGCTGGAAACGGCGCCCCCACCCGCTGGCAGATCTGGGTGACCAAGGTAAACAGCCGTTGATCCACGGCGGGATGCAGGGCGAGCGGCTGGGCATGCCGTGGCCGGCCGGCAAACAGCGGCTTGATCATGAATACGATCATCACGCATCCGGCGAACATGGGCGCCACATAGAACGCCAGTCGCAGGAGCGGAAATCCCACTGCGTTTTCGGAGAAGAACCAGCCCGGCGCGATGGCTGCCCAGGCGAGGGTTGCTCCCCCCATCGCGACGATCAGCATCAGGTAGATCACGGGCATCAAGAGCATGGCTCCCGCTACCAGAACCAATCCCGTCGAATATCCAATCGACGGTTTGGGATGCGCAAACTCCCCGCGGAATGCGCCAGCCAAATCCGGGGCGTTTAGTTCGGCTGGGGTCGGCGTCGGTTCGGTCGAGTTGACTGGCGCGAGTTCCTCCTGGGCACCAACCGGGGCAAGGACCGTGAATATCTGACAATGCGGACACTCCACCGCCTCCCCGTTCATTGAAGCTGGAAACTCGATGGCCCCCTGACAGGACTGGCATTGTCCGGTCAACAACCCTGACTGATTTTGGCTCATGCCTCCTTACGTTGGATCGGGAACTGACGCTGCATCCGCGATCGGAAAAACCGATTGCAACTTTAATCACGAGAACCATCCCCGACTGCTGGTAGAAAAACAGCCGCGGACCCCGGCAGCCAACCCCAAAAGTACGACAGCGGACAGGCGGCGCTCGAGCACTAGCTCCATCGCCCGCAAGGAATGTCCGCAGCGGTGTCGCTCTCCTCTGCAAATGAATTGCCGCCCGAAGAGCTTCACCCAATCCGGGGCTTTAGTTGGCTCCGTGGTTTGACGGAGGCAAAGAAGAACGGTCCTTCGATCCGGCGAGGTGCTGTTTCAACCACTGCAATGCGCCATCCAGATTTTGATAGGTCCCTTCCAACTGCGCTTCGAAGGCTTCCTTGAGGATTTCACCAAACTCCGTGCCCGGCCGGAGTCCGCTCTCAATGAGGTGTCTGCCCAGCAAAATCGGCTTCGGCGCGCTTTGCGCCAGCTTCAATTCCTCTGCCATCGCCTGGAGGGCCAGCACCGTCGGTGGCGTTATGGCGGGCTTTGGGGGGCGTCCCATGTGGTCCGCCGTCATTACCAGGATCAGTCCGTGGATGGTCTCAGGTTCGAGTCTCTTGGCGAGGCGTCGAACCGACCGATCGGTCGGGGTCTGAAGGTGCGCCAGATGATGAATCACCAGCGGCACGACCCGTTCGATAAACGCGTTTGGGGCATTGATGCGCGCGAGAAACGATTCAGCAAACGGCCCGCCCTGCTCTTCATGTCCTGGCGAAACAATGCGGAGAACCCCATCGCGCATGGCTTCATGGGTGGTCACGGGTTTCGCGAAATCATGGGCCAGCGTGGCCAGCATGTAGGTGCACTTGGATTCCGGATCCGACTGCTGCCACGCGGGCAAACGCGCCATCGCGTCACAGCAATGGCAGGTGTGGGTGAAGACGTCCCCTTCGGGATGCCAGATCGGATCCTGGGGAACGCCCCGCAACGCGTTCACCTCCGGGAAGTGTTCGATCCATCCCGTCGCCTCGAGAAATCTCAACCCGGCCGAAGGAACCGTGCTCTTCTCCGCCCATTTGAACCACTCCTCGCGAACCCGTTCCTTGGCAAGCTCCGGGAACGCGTCCTTGATCTGACGGCACAGCGCGATCGTTTCCGGGGCAAGCGTCAGGTTGAATCGACCGGCAAATTGCATGCCCCGCAGGACCCGCAGCGGATCCTCCGCAAACGCCCCACTGGTGTGACGCAGGACTCTGTTCTTGAGATCCTGGATGCCTCCGAAAAAATCGCGGACCACACGACGCCGTGGATCGTAGGACAGGGCGTTGATGGTGTAATCGCGCCGGGCTGCGGCCTCTTCGGGCTGGAGCGTCGGATCAAACGTCACCACAAACCCCTTGTGGCCCGCTCCCACCTTGGACTCCCGACGTGGAATGGTAAAATCGTAGATGGCACCCGAGGCGGTGGTCAGTTTGACCACGCCAAACGCCCTCCCAACCAGATCCGTGCGCCCCCAACGGGAAAGCACTGAAGCAAGCCGGTCGAGATCGAGACCAAAAACCTCGACGTCATAATCCTTGTTCGGCACGCCGAGAACCCAATCCCGCACACAGCCACCCACCAGGTAGGCGTCGCCCAGCTCGGGAGTCCCGGTGAGAACCGCCGTGAGCTCCTCGGGTAGGTGTTCGATCATATTTTGGACAACAAGGTACGGGCCGGGGCACGAACTCGAAACCAGCAGTCAGGAGGGCCAGGGCGAATCAGCGGGTCCGTGTGTCGATAGGATTCCGTTGTTCGAAGAAACCCGCTTCGATCGCCAACGAGAAGCACACGCCATCGACGCTTGGACTTCGCATCACGGTACAGATTCGACTGAAGGGCTTCAACACGTCCCGGATCCGAAACTTCCCGCCACCTGCAATCACTACGACCTAGCTCAGACCTCGTTCCTCCCGCTTCGAATCGCTACCGCCCCCGGGCGGCGGCACCGCGGAAACACTCGCCCGATTCCAGAATTTCTCGATCGCCGATGCACTCCCAATTCCAATTCTCGGCAGAGGGATTATTTTGCGCGAGGAGGAGGGATGGACCGTTTGGACCGGAAGGCTTCCTCAGCGGATGGCAGCACTTGAAGCACTACAAAACGATTGCCGGGGACGTCGTATTGGGTGGTGAACATGCCGGTCTGCAAGTGCCAGGGTAAATCCTCCCGGGTGACCACCACATAGTCCGCGCGTGAATAGCCGACATCGCGATGGGAAGCCGGCTGCCAGTTGGAAGCCGGCGCAAGATAATCGATCACCAGCGGCCGCCCCAGGGCCTCGGCGAGGTGGAGACTCGGAATCCGAAAATCCCCGGCAACTTTGGCTTCGGCCGGCAGACGGTTTCGAATCCAGTCCGCTACCTGTCGAATTTCGAGGCGCGGTGCGTCGGAAAGGAATCCGCTTTGTTGAATCACAGTCCGCTCCAAAGCGAGATTATATCCGGTATTCAACCCCAGCAGCACGCCAGCAACCGGCATCCATGGAATTCGAGCGGGCATATTCCTGGAAAATCCGAGCCAGGCCCACGCCATAAACAGTGGGATTACCACCAGGAAGTATCGCGACCATCCGAACGCCGGCGATGGAAGGGTCACGATCATGAACAAGTACAGCGATGCACCGGCGGCAAGCAGGAGATCCAACCCGACGTGAACTTCAGACCGGACAGCCCGCCTGGACGAATCGATGGCTGCGCCACGGAGCGATTTTAGTTGGGCGAACAGCTCAAGGGCAATCGCAGCGAGCAGGACGGCAACGAGGCACGGACGCCCCGCCTCAAGAAGCCATGAAAGACCTGGCATCCGGTCGAGCAAGACCCGGGGCGGGCGATAAAAGATCCCTGCAAATGCGCCGCCGAACTGTTCTCCGGAAAGCGAGACCCACCAATTGTGCAACAAGAAGGCCGGATAGCGGGATAGACCTCCCACCTCCTGTTCAATGCAATCTTTCAGGACCTCCGAGTATCCAGTGGTTCCGGACTTCCAGAGACTCCAGCCAAGCACCAACGTACCGAGTGGAACGAAGGCCGCAGCCCGCTTCCATCGCCCCAGGGCTGGCACTGCAACGCCCGCAATCAACAGCGGAAACCAAGCCACCGCGGCGGTCCGCGTGAGATAGAGCAGTCCGAGGAGGGTGCCGATGCAGACCCAATAAAACGCGCTCTTGGATCGATCGCGCCCCAGGAAGGCGAAGACAATTCCCCAATAGAGCAACGCGAGGAACAGATAATCCGCCATCAATCCCTCCTGCAATCGGAGCCACGCCTGGGAGGTTCCGAGGGAGGCGACAATCCCTGCGGCTGCAAACCACGGAAGGCGAAGCAGCCGCAACAGGGTGTAGATGCCACCGAGGGCAACAAGCCCCTCTGCAAAGACGGTCCATCGAATGATGGTCAGGGCCTCGGAAAGTCCGTGTCGGAGCCAGAAGGCCGGCGCAAGAAGCAGGGAGTGAAGCGGGGGGAAGTAACCAATCTTGGGCCGCCCGATCCATTCCCAGTACCGGTATCCCTCAAATTCCGCGAGCGTTCGGGCGCCCCCCACGTAAATCACCGAGTCATGGGTTATGGCCCATTCCGCGTTCATCCGTGGAATCCAGGACACGAGGCAGACCAGCAGGAGGATTGCGAAGCCGGCTCCGTCCGAAGCACGGATCCGAACTCCGGTCTCACGAAGCCACGTGGGAAGCGATCGCATCCGAACCAAGTGCCGTCACAATGACAAGGGAGTCAATGGCGATCCGGAGACACCGAGGGAATCGGGTCTCGCTCTTGGACGAAATTCGTCGCCCCGCGACCGATTTCCGTCCTTCGCACGCTTGCCACCGACGACCGGCCCGGCCCAGTCTGGTCCGTATTCGATCAGGGAGAAGGGGCGACTCATTATGGAAATCCAGGCCATTTATACCGCACTAAGGGATCATGATCGTGTGTCCTCACTGGTTCATTCGCTGAACCTTTCAGGGTTCGCTCCGCGGAACGCCGAGGAGCTTCTCGTTCTCGCGCACTCCAATTCCCGGGACCGGTTTCGCTCGTTTCTTCAACAACTCCAGCCGGGTTCCGATTTGGATCCGAACCAGGTGCTGGCGATGGTGCGTCGCGAGGTCGATCCGAGAATCGTGGAGCGCATTGAATCCCTGGATGGCCGCTTCCCGAGTCCGCCCTTTCAGGCAGCAGGACACGACGTCAAAGCACTTCTTCATGCGAGCCCAGCCGTGCCCGGGGCGTCCGTCCTCGACAGCCTCCCAAACGATCCGCTCCCGGGGGAGTTTCTCCTCGATCTCGATGGGTTCTCCGAGGCGCAGGATCAGGGCACCACAAGGAACACCTGCACGGCGTTTTCCATCGCGGGAACCGTCGAGTTCATGAACTGGCGGACGTCGGGGGCAAAGGTGAAGCTCTCCGAGGAGGCGATCTATTGGTTGGGAATGAAATGGGATCCCGTCGCACTCCCCGGGGGCGGCATCACGATCCACAACACCTTTCCCGTCGTGCAGCGACTCGGAGTCTGTTCCATCGATGCATGGCCCTATCGGACCTCAAAGCCCGGAGTGCCCAACTTTGATCCCAACGGCCCGTGGCCTGAGCCGGTGTACCGTCCAACGCTGTATCAACGTCTCGCCCCCACGGAGCACAACGATCTCAACGCCCTAAAACGTCTCTTGGTCGCAGGCTACGCGATCGCAAAGAACATTCCCCTGCGGGAAGCGGCGGTGACCGCCGCGAAATACAACGGGCATTTTGCCTTCACTCCGAAGTTCGAACCAGGCGACGGGTTTCATGCGGTGGTGTTGGTGGGCTATCGGGATGGCGACCTGCATCCCGCAGACGGAGGAGGCCGTTTCATTTTCCGAAACTCCTGGGGAACCATGCTCCCGATGCGTCCCGAGGTGCGGGCGGGGTATTTTTCCGTGGCCTACCGTTATTTCACGGAGGCGAAGACCATGCCGTCGTACCCCAGCGCCGCGATCTGCAGCTTCGCCCCGGCGGGCGTGGCGTGATTTGACGTGATGGGACTGCAAGTGGCCCGCGTTTCGGCTGCGGTTCCAATCGAGTTGCCACTGGACCCGATTGGAAGCTCCGTGCCAGCCTGAAGGCCGTCACTCGTACCCGAGCATGTTCACCAAAGGCCAGCGCGTCGTCTGCATCAACGACACCTTCGATTCCATCACCCGGATTGCGTTTCAGAATCTGCCGGTGAAGGGGACGATCTACACGGTGCGGGCGCTGTACGTCGGCCGCGGAAAACTCCTGCCGGGATCACCGGGCGAGGCCGACGGGGAAATCGGCGTGCTGCTGGAAGAAATCCGGAATCAGGATTTGGAAGCGCGTTTCTCCAAGCACGGGTTCGAACCCGGCTTCAGCAGCGAACGATTCGCCCCGGCTCATGCGGCCACTGAATCGGAGGAGCTCGTCGAACACGAGCCCGCCACGGCAGGGGCGTAGCACGCCCCGGTCCGAGCCATCGCTGCGGATTCTGGATCGCAATCCCGTTCACCCGGAAGCCTCCCTGCCACTTCCGAGCGTGTTGGCGTTTCCGCCGAAGAGCGTTCCATCGGAAGAGGGCCGGCGCTGATTCGCCGACCCTCATTCCCGATCCCGCAGTGGATCACTTCATCCGCTTGAGTTCGGACTCCTTCGCGGGGACTTCCTTGCCGTCCATGATCGCACCACAGCTGGTGGCGATGGTGTTCGCATCCTTGAAGATGATCTTCATGCTGTGCATGTGGGATTCCTTCTTGGGATCGATGCCGCAGTTCGAATCGAACTCGAAGGTGATGGATTTCGAGTCGGCCGCCTTGAACAGGAACTGCGGCCGGTTTCCGATCACGCAGTAGTGGGTGCCGGCGATTTTGCCGCCGTTGTCGAAATACATGGTGGTCATCTCCATCGGCGTGCCCGCAAACACGCGCTCCTCCAGCACGCTTCCGCCGGCGATGAGCTTGTAGGTGGCGACCATGTCCACCGGCCCCTGCCCCACGTCGACGCGCCCCTGCCAGGTGCCGACGAGGGATTTCATGCGTTCGAATTCCGGAGAGCCGGGCTTCGCCGCAGGCGCAGATTGGGATTCCGCGGCGCAAAGCGGGAGCGCGGCCGCGACAACGAGGAGGGAGCGGGCAATGAGGGAACGAGGATTCATGGGAATATCAGGATTGAATGGAGTTACGTTGAGAGTGTGAATGCGGTTCAGGTGGTTCAGGTGGATACGACTGTCGATGCGGAAAGGATGCCATCGAGGCGCACAAACCCGGTGGACCAGCCGGTGTGGTGGTCGTTGCGAAGCTCGGCGGTGGTGAAGAATTCCTGACGGAAGTGCATCACGGTTCGGCCCGACTTCTCGTTCTCCTCGAATCGAAGGCTCACGCGTGTATCCACGCGCACGATCCCGATCTCCGGCGCGGCGTCGCGAATGAAGGTGAAGACCAGCCGCTCCGGCGCGACCACTTCCAGGAATTCCCCGCCGAGCCAGATTTCGTGTCCATCATCGGAGCGAAGGCACGCACGCCAGGGTCCACCGGGGCGAACGTCCATTTCCATGTGGCTTGCGGGAAACTGATTGCACCCCCACCAGCGTTTCGCGAGTTCGGCATCGGTCCACGCGCGGAATACGAGGGACCGCGGAGCTGCAAACTCGCGCGTGAATTCGAGGACGTGCCCGGGCGGGGCGTGGACTTCGGAGGTGGAGAATCGGTTCACAGGAGTGGGAGAATTCAAAGGGCGGAAGCAGGTGACGATTCGGCAAGGTGGGCGATGAGGCGTTCGAAAGTCCCGGACCAACCTTGGGACATGCTGCTGCGCATGGAATTGAAGGCGGCAATTTCATTCTCGGTGGCATCCAACGGTACCCATCGGAGCGTCACCCGGGTCCCGCCCTGATTCTCGGCAAAGGTCGCCTCGGAAAACATGCGCAGCGGCCATTCCAGCTGCGTAAACGGATGCCGCGTGACACCTCCCGAAGCGTCGGAGAAGTAATTCACCCAGGTCAGTTTTCGCAGCGGGATTACTTCCAGGTAATCGAACTTCCCCCACAACTCGCGTCCGTCCGGCGCGATCTGGCTGTAGTGGAAGGATCCACCCGGACGCAGGTCCAGCGTGGCGCGCCCGTTGGTGAAGCCCTTGGGACCAAACCAGCGCGCGAGCTGATCGATTTCGGTCCACGCCTTCCACACCCGCTCCAAAGGCGCAGCGAAGTCGCGTTCGAGGACGAAGGGCTCGCATCGCTGACTCGCAATGCGTTCGCCCAGGCGCATGAGCGTTTCCTTCGCGCCCTCGATGGCTCCGTACTCGCGCACCACCGTGTCGCGATGCTCGGCCGTCGGAAACACCATCCGGAGATTCACCCGAGTACGACCGTTCGGCAGGGATTCAAACGTCCAGGTGGCAACCGAAAGCACCTGCGGACGCCCCTCGCATCGGCCCTGATGCGTCATGACAATTTTCTCAAACGGCACGATCTCCTGGAAGTGATGCTCGTTCGGATAATCGGTCCCGTCCGGTCCGTGCATCACGATTCTCCAGACGCCTCCCACGCGGAAATCGAGGGTCTCCACCGTCGAGGTAAACCCGCGCGGCCCCCACCACTTCACCACGTGTTCCGCCTGGGTCATGGAATTCCACACCAATTCCCGCGGAGCGGTGAAGTCGCGCGATTGGAACAACTCGCGATCGAGGTTCTCGACGTAATCCGGCAACTCCTGCCCCAGCAGGGAGTTCCAGCCGCGGTTGAAATTCTGCGGATCGAACGCAGGCACCTTCGGGAACGACTCCAAACCGGTGTGCGTCAGTTTAAGCCGGGTCCCCTTGCCCTCCGGAAACAACTCAAACACCACGTGCGACTCCCCTTCGTGCCCATCATAGCGCCAGGTGTAGGAGAGCCGCTGCTGCGGCACGACGGCGGTCACGCGGCACCGGTGATCGTATCGATGCCCCGAATGCTCCACTGTGAAGCCAAATTCGCATCCCACCTCCGGACGGAATCCCTCCATCTCGAAGTACCAGCGTTTCATGGCGTCCGACGTGGTGATCGCCTGCCACACCGTGGACACCGAGGCATTCAGGATGCGCTCGACCACGAGGGGCGGGACCGGATCAGAGTTTGGGTTCATTGGAAGATTCCTTGGACTGCAATTCCTTCAGGTAGTCGTCGAGACGATCAAAGCTCTGCTCCCAGAACCTGCGGTACGACTCGATCCAGGCCTGTGCCTGCTGCATCGGCTTCGTTTCCAGCTTGAGGGAGTGCACCCGCCCGCAGCGGTGGCGTCGAACCAGTCCCGCCCGCTCCAACACCCGCAGGTGCTTCGAAACTGCCGGCAGCGACATCCGGTGGGGCCGGGCAAGATCCGTGACGCAGCGCTCTCCATTCGCGAGCTCCGCGAGAATCTTGCGCCGCGTCGGATCCGCCAGCGCACTGAACGTCCGGTCCAGCATCTTGGGGGAACAGTTAACCATGTGGTTAACTATTGAAGAGGGTGGGAATCGTTTCAAGAAAACATTTCAAACAGCCTGGAAAGGGGGCCTCAACCGCGAAGGGTTGAGGCGGAATCCGGAGGGGAAAAAAACGATGCACTCAGCGCGGAAAGCGTTCTCCCGTGGAGCGTGATTCCTGGGCGCGATCTCCCGTTCCTGTTTCAGGCGGTGCGAGATTCGCGGGAGCATCGATGACCTTGGACCAATGATTCAGGAAGAACAGTTTCTCGTGCGGCGCATTGCCGGAAGGTTTCCCCAGCCAGGGACGCAGGGCGGTAGCCATTTGAAACACCACCAGAAGAAAGATCACCGACCACGCCATAAACGGAATCACATGGGTGGCGCCCAGTGCGCGGCTGCAGGTGCGGAGCAGGCGCAGTCCGAAGAGGATGGAGAGCAACCAGAAGCTCCAGTGCAGGAATCCGACAAATCCCACCGAACTCGAGGATTCGGAAAACACCCACGCCACCGGGGCCATGCTGAGCAGGAGCAAGGTGGAAACCGCGAGCAACCCTCCCACCAGTCGGAGGAGTTGCCGGGCTTGGATTGTCGCTCCGGCGAGAACGCTGAACACGTACAGGCTCGGCGTGCAGATGGCCGCGCTGGCCACGAGTCCCCAAAGCAGTTTGAGCGGCACCTTCCAGATCATCGATCCACTGGAGAACGATCCCACCACCACTCCGTAGGCCAGCGCACTAATCACCGTAAACAGAAACAAACCCATTGCAGGTTCGCCTCCCTTCGAATCGCTCATCAGTGCGGCCGGCTGACGCAGCAACCGGAACATCAAACCACCAAAGCCAGGACTCGTGTCGTTCGAAGGCATCAGCGGAGGGACGGGGGGCGTGGAGGAGTTCGGATTCATGCGATGGGACGTGGGAAAGGAAAGGCGTGGATTCAGCGCGCTACGAACCGCCGAGGGTTTGCATCAGACCGTAGTAAAAGGTTTCGAAGAAATTTCCCTGCAGCGGATGGTCGCGCAGGAATTCCACCGGCAGTGCGTGCGATCCGAAATAGGGCCGGAGAATCCACGTGATCTGCGTGCCCAGGAGGAAGTTTCCCGCGAGCCAGGCGAACAAGACCCGCGCCGCCGCGAGCCAGTCCTTCGAGATTTGGCACAGCAGTTGAAACAGCCGGGCATTTCCCGCGGCACCGGCGAACCCGATGACCATCACCTGCGTGGCCTGGATGGAATAAAAGGCGCGACCACGGGCCGACCATTCGGCGTCGGCGGCGGGGAGGTTCCAAAGTTGGAACCACACCACCGGACTCAGCGCGGCGAGCACCAACGCCGTGATGGCGAACCCCGAAAGCACCGCCGTCATCGTCTGTCGGAACCCGATCGGGATGCCCAGCAACGGGGCAATCATGGCGTTGACCGCGGCATTGCCCGCAGCGGTGAGGAGCAGGATTCCGGGAATTTTGACCGCGGTGTAAAACATCTGTCCCTCCCCACGCCAACTTCCAATCGCACTCCCGTAAAGCCCTGCGCCGCACAGGACACAAAGAACCAAGAACCCAATTCGTCGCGCGTCCGGATGGAGCGTCGCCCCGATGAGGCGCCCTGTCTCACCGCGCAGCAGCACGGGAATGGCCGCGAAGTCGCTGGACTTCGACACGGGTTCGGTGGATTCGATCACAGGGAGGCTCAAGGAATCTGCTGAACTCTGGGGCGCAAAGGCGACCTACAGATCAGAAGGCAACAGGTTCCGAGCCAGTCTGACCGGGCCCATCCGCAGGCGTTCAAACTCGCTGCTTTGTCCCACCTTGACGGCGCGAGCCCTGCCGGGTTCTCTCATTCCGTTGGTATCAGGAGGAAATTACCCGTTGCCCCATGGAGACGTCCCTTTCTCACACCGGAAAACCGTTCAGAAACAGCCTTCTGTTCTGGATCTGCATCTCGTCGATTCTGTGGGTGAATTCGGGTTGCCGATCGATTCCCTCCAACCGCGCCACCGCAGTTCACACCGCCAGCGCGGAACTCGCCACGAGCACGGGAGAACTCCTCGATCGGATCGAATCCACCGCGCTCGAAACCCAGATTCAAAACGCGGTCGCAAGCGACCAACTCCTGCTGACCCCGGACCTTTTTGCTCACGCGATTGATCCCAAGACCGCCACCGCACTCACCCAGCAACTGGCCGCAGTAGAGCGCTATTTCGATACGCTTCGGGCGATCGCATCGGGCGAATATCAGGGCAAGCTCAAGGATCCCGCGATCAATCTCGCCAAGTCATTCACGGCCGCCTCCTCAAGCCTGAACGATCTCGGAAGCTTCGCGAACGCGGAGGAGCTGAAACGCATCCAGAGCAGCGCCGGGACCCTGACTGCGGTGGCCGCCACGCTCGGAGAGTTAATCATCGATGCATCGACCCAATCCCGGGCCCGAAAGGTGATCCAAAAAACCCAGCAACCCCTGGACGACTACCTGGGCGGCCTCGCCCTGATCTTCTCAAAAACCGACGACGCCAAAACAGCGCCCACCAAGGGCCCGAGTCTGGCTGCGGTTCTGGAGAACGAATTCCAGTCGCGCATGAATTCGCTCAACACACGTTGGAACTCACTGGGCACGGCACCGACCGGTATTCTCGAACGGGAAAAATGGATGGAGCACCGGGAAGCCTTGGCGCGCGCCTACGTGACCGCGCTGCGCGGAAAGGAATTGAGTCCCGCCATCGCCGTGGGTCTGCGCAAATCCTGCCTCTCCATCGCCAAGGCGCATCGCGCGCTGCTCGAGGACGACGGAAAACTCGACCTCTCCGATTTGGAACACGCGGTGGCCCGGGTGAAGTTTCTCAACTCGGTTTTCAAGGAAGTCCGCGCTGGAGCCCAATAACCAACCCCTCCCATGAACACGGTATCAGATTTGATCGATCAACTCATCGAAGTGCGCGACTCGTTGTTTGAGAAGGTCAACGATTCGAATCTGGCCATGCCGGTTCGCCTGGCGGCGCTGACGGAACACGACGAAGTGAGCCATCGGCTGCGGGTGCTGATGTCCGCGGCGTTGAAAACGGAAGTGTCCGAACTCGCGGTCTCCCTCGGGAAGGTGCGCGACGCAAAGGAGGAATTGGCCGACGTGTTGAAAACCGCCGACAAGGCGGCCGCCGTCACCAAGGGCGTGGCGCGGTTTCTCACTGTGGTGGACAAGCTGCTCGACCAGGTGAAGGTGGCCGCCGCGGCGGTGGGATGAGGCGGGGGCCAATTAAAAATGCTCAATTCAAAATGAAAAATGGGCTCACACGGAAGCCGTGTGATTTTGGAGTGCGGTGGCAGAGCGGAGCGTCGACACCGCTTTCAAAACCGCCCGCGATGTGAACCCGACCGGTCCCGTCGCACCCGCATCAAAAGCGAAACACCTCAGTCCGTTGCTTCTCCGCGTCTCCGCGCCTCTGCGGTCCATTTGCCTCGTTCCCGGGTTAGCGTTGACCAAAGCGGCGTGGCGCTCCGCTTCCCGCCGCACTCCAAAGGGGCGCGGCTTCGAACCGCTCGCGCCTCGTGTTGCTCAACTTCAACATTGAGCTGTCGCGCCTACCCGAGCCCCGTAAACGCAGGACTTCATACGCACGGGAACAACACTTTTTTCCCCTTCAACCCTTCAACAATTTTAACCCTTCAACTCCCGTTTCCCAGGTGAACCGCCACCCCTCCTTCCGCGGGCAAACTCGTGACGCGCCCGAGGGTCGCGTGCCATGGTCCGTACCCACTCGCATGATGGAAGAATCCACTCCGCGTCGCAGCCGATGGAAACTGGCCCTCGATCTGGTCATGGCCATCACCTTCGCCCTGCTCCTCAACACCCGGGTGCTTGGCGGCCTGCCCTTCCATGAGATCGCCGGAACGCTCATCGGATTCGTTTTCGCCCTCCATGTGTTCCTGAACTGGAACTGGGTGGTGCAGACCACGATGCGATACCGCCGCGCGTCGCTCCCGCCCAAGGTCAAACTCGGATACCAGCTCAACGCGCTGCTGCTGCTCGCCATGGGAATCATTCTCGTGAGCGGACTCCTCATCTCCCGCGTGGCCTTTCCCGCTCTCCGAGTCCCCAACGCGCGATGGATTCAGGCCGTTCATATCACCCTCGCATTTCTCATCCTCAGCGTGGTCGGGGTTCACGTGGGGCTGCATTGGAACTGGATCGTACTGACCGTGCGGCGCATTCGACCCTGGGTGCTCGCCACAGTGCTGCTCACGCTGCTCGCCGCGGGAGGTGTGGAGGCGTATCGAATTCGGTCCACCCCACGCTCCAACAACGCCTCTGCGTCCACCCCTGCATCGGCATCGGTTTCAGAGTCGAGGGAACTTCAGAGTGGGGATCCTGCCCGCCCGAATCCCAGACGCCGCGAGGGCCGGGGTGGCGATGGACATGGACGCCGCGGCCAATCAAGCGCGCTGGCCACGGCCGGGTTCTACCTTGGAATCCTCGGGCTGTTTGCCCTCGGCACGGTGATCGTCGAACGTCGATTGGAACGAAAGCGCCCAACCCAGGCTGGGTGAATCCCCTTCCCGTTTTTCGATCGTGCAAAGCGTTCCGGGGTCTGGCGAACTCTCCCATGTCATGCCCCTGCAGAACCCACGCACGAGGCGGAGCGCCTTTACACTGATTGAGCTCCTGGTCGTAATCGCGATCATCGCAATCCTCGCGGGCATGCTTCTTCCCGCCCTCAGCAGCGCCAAGCAGCAGGCCCAGCGGATCAAATGCCTGAACAATGTGAAGCAGCTTGGTCTGACTTCGCTGCTCTACGCCGGGGATTCGGGCGATGCGATGGTCACCAACGGCGAGGTGGATTCCGCCTCCGGCACGGGCCCCAAGCTCTGGGTCCTCGGCGGATACCACAATTTCGTCAATGCCTTCACCAACGTCAGCTACCTCGTCGATCGCAAATACGCCGCCTTCGCCCCGTACATCCAGTCGAAGGACATTTACAAGTGCCCGTCGGACAAAACCACGTACATCGTCAGTCGCGGGCGTCCGCAGCCGCAGGTGCGCAGCTATGCGATGAATTTGTATCTCGGGCCGAACGCGGACATGCAGGACCGGCTCTCCACGCGCTACCGGGCCTTCAAGAAGCTGGATCAAATCCCCGCCCCTGCGGACACGTTTCAATTCCAGGACCTGACGCCCCAGAGTCTTTGCACGCCAGCGTTCGTGGTGTTGATGCCCGGAAACGCGAACGACCAGTTCTTTCATTTACCAGCCACCCACCACAATCAGGGCGGCGTGGTGGGATTCACCGATGGACACGCCGAGGCCCATCGGTGGTTTGATGCGCGGACCTTTCGCAAGGCCAGCCTTGGACAGCGGATCGACCACAACCTGACCGTCCCAAACAGCCGCGACCTGAAGTGGATTCAGGAACGCACCACGGTGTTGAAGTGATCTCTCGAACTGTTGGGTTCTGCTCCCATCCGTAAGCTCCGCTACCGACTTCGTTCGAATCGTGCTTGCCAGTCCGGTTGCGGATCAGGGACTTCTTCGGAAATGGATTCCTCGACCGCCATTCAGCAGCTTCGCACGGATTGCAATCAGATCTCCGCGCAGATCACCCACATGCACCCGCTCGTTGCAAAATTGAACGACCCGGCAACGCAGTCCGAAGTGATCAAGGCGTTGTTTGAACTCACCAAGCAGGTTGAGGTGGTGAAGAAGCATCTCATCAAGCTGGAGAAGCGCGACGGCAGCACGCTGGTCTAGACTGAGAACGGCGGTTGAAGGGTTAAACCTACAAACGGCGGTTGAAGGGTTAAAAAGTTGAAGCGTTGAAGGGGAATCCGACGCTGCCGCGAGGGTTTGCTCATTCGTTTGGAGTCCCGTCTTCAAACGGTTCGGGGAGGCGCGTCTCGAGGGACGCAAACGGCTACTTTTCAACCTTCCGGTGGCCCCGCGTCCAACAGCAGAGCCGCGTAAACAAGGGACTCCAAACGTGTGAGAAAACTCCGGGGCCAAAATCCGGCAGTTGAACGACTTATCTCCCTTTCCATCTGCGTCCATCTGCGGTTCGAACTGCCGTTCTTTGATTTATCCACGTGGGTTCGCGCTGACGCTCAGGGCCCCCAGCGTATCGGCCGCAAACACCAGCGGGTACATCCGCTCAAAATACCAGAGCCGGGCAAAGTACAACCCAATGGGTGCGGGCTGGGGCAGTGGCGATTCCTCCAGCCGATCCAAAAGCCATCGGGTCCCCTGCTCCACCGCCGCGGTGGCATCGACCACCGGTTTCAATGCCCGCAGCGCGAGCGAAGTTTCCTCCACGGTGGAAACCAAACCCACTGCGCCGCCCCAGCCGCCGTCAGTCCGCTGCGCCCGAAGCAGGTAGTCCACCGCCCGCGACTCCATCGTTCCGGTCGACCCCGGAAGCAACCCGCTCGACCGAATGTCGTGAAGCGCAATCAGCACCTGCGCGGTTCCATAAACGGGATTCTCCTGCGCCGCCTCGGCCTCATTTCCAAACCAGAGCGGAATCCACACACCGTCCGACCGCTGCGATTGTTCCAGAAAAAGTACCGCACGACGGGCCGCCTTGCCGACGCGTGACGCCAGTTCCGGTGCGAGTTCCGAATGCCAGACTGCCCAGGCGCGTAGCGCGTGCGCAGTGAGCTCGGGAGTGCTGCGATCGAACGGAAGCGTTCCCCATCCGCGACAGAAGGTGGGGATTCCCCCATCGCGATTTTGCAGCCCGAGCAGCCATTCGATTCCAGCAGTCACCGACGAATCCAGCGCGGCATCTTTGGCATCCACGTCCGCGCGCAAGGCATGCAGCGCGATCAACGCGCCGGCCGTGTCATCGGCATCCGGCACACCGCCCGGCAGATCCGTCCAGGCCCATCCACCCGGTGCGGCCCCGGTGTACGGATGCACCACGTGGTATTGCTGCGCGAGAATCCAATCGCGGACGACTTCCTTCCGGAACGACGGCGACGCGATCTCGGCCTCGTCCCAGTGCAGTGCTTTCACCGAGAGCGTGGTGACCCAGGTGGCGAGGTTGGTATCGATCGGCCAGCTGCCATCCGGGCGCACCGATTGACGCAGGAATTCCACACCGCGGCGCGCCACCAAATGATCCCCGAGTCCCATGCCGGCGAGGCTCATGGTCACAAAACTGGTGAGCGGGGTGGCTTCAAGGAATCCGCCGTTGGGAGGTTGGAGCGTGATCAGCGTCCGAAGCGTCCTCGCTCGCGCCAGGGAGCGGAGCGGATTCCATCGGCCGGTGCGGAAATGGATGACCTGACCGATGGCGATCAATGCGGGCAACGCATAACTCACCACCGGCAAACGCAGCGCCCCGAAGACACCCCGGGGAAACGCAGCGAGTTCGAACGGAAGCGAGCGAACCTGATCCCAGCCCTTCGCTCCGAGCCGGCCACTCAGCGCGAGCATCATGCTGATCGGCACGCTGAAGGTTCGGTCCTTGCCGTAGCGTGCCTCAATTTCGGGCACCACGCGCTCCAGCGATCCGGCGTGGGTGCGAATGTAGGATTCCGCGGAATCCACACAGGACCGATATTCCGCATCGGCCCGCGCCGCACCGAAGGCTGCCCACACGAGGGCGGTGGTGCTTAGGTTGCTGATGCTGCGAACGGTGTCGCCCCAGCCGCCGTCGGCATTGATGTTCCGCGCAAGCCAGGCGAGTCCACCGCGGATCAGCGGGCCATGCGCCTCGCGATCCACCTCGGCGAGGGCAGTCACCGCCGTGGCCGTGGAGAGGGCGCTTGAGCTAAGTTCGCCAGACCAATGCCCTTCCGGTCCGAGCTCGTTATGGAGGGTTCGAACGAGAGTGCGCCGCGCATCCCGCGTTCGCTGGATCAGGGCATCGGTCACAAGCTCAAATGCCCCAACGCGAGGAGCCCGTAGAAGGTGTACTCGGCATCCAGATCGTCATCCGCCCAATGGCCGTGGAACCCGCCCTCGGCGGACCACAGGGTGTCGATGAAATCCAGGCATCGCTCATGGACGCCGCTCGGGATGCGTCGCTCGAGCGAGGCCAGCGCATGCAGCGCAGTGGCCGTGGAGAGAAGATCCGGGATCGGTGCCCCGGGCACGGCGAGGAATCCGCCCTCGGGATGAAACTGCGCGAGCAGCCAGTCGCCCACCGCCTGATTCACCGGAAAGCCGAGATGCCGGATCAGCGTGACCGCGCCGCCCGTGGCGTTGAGCGAACCCACCGGCATGCCGGGCGCGTTGCTCCACGCGCCGTCGGGGGTTTCGAGTCGCTTGAGACTCCGGATCAATTCGATCACGCGACCCGGTGTCCTGCCCAAATCCTGATACGCCCCAAGCGCCACAAACGCGCCATACGCCGTGCCGTGCTGCAGTGCGCGATCGCCTTCGTAGCCGCCGTCGGGCTTCCGAAAGGCTTCGATGCGTTCAAGGATCGCGGTGGCCCGCGCGGGGGAAACGGGCTCGCCTCCCACGGCGGCCCAGCAGCGGGCGAGCGTGGCCAAATGAACGAAGTCGAGCCCCTCGCCGTCGCCGTGCGAATCGAGCCACGCACGCAGTCGATCGGTGGGAGCCGGAACATCGAGCGCCTGCGCACCGGCCAGGGCGAAGAGCGTGTAGTAAAGATCGGGCCGACCGCCGCGATCGCGCGCGGCGCCTTCCGGACCGAACTGGCGTTCCAGGAACTTCCGGACCAGATCGGTGGAATCGCCCAGCAGTCTCGGGGACAACCGGGCGATCTGAAGCAGCTGGAGTCGCAGGCTCACGCCGCACCAACCGCTGCCGCTGCCGCTGCCGGAGTCATGGTTGCAGGCGCTGCAGTGGCGGAGGCTCCGACCGCTTCGAGGGCGGTGGCGGCATTGCGCGCTTCCTGCTCCTTGCACCAGCCCTGGATCTCGACGTCGTTGAAGATCTTGCCCACCACGCGACGGAGCAGTCCCTTGAGGCTCGGATGCTCCAGTTCGGCGAGCGAGCGGATGGCTTCTTCCTTGTAGCTCTCCAGCAGGTGCTCGCTGCGCTCGTCGGCCTTGAGCTCGCGGCACAGCGCCTCGATCTCGCGGGAATCCGGCGCACCCTCGCGTCGCCACAAACGGTCCAACAAAGCCCGCTTCTCGCCCGAGGCGCGTTCGCGCGCAATGGCCAGCACGAGTGACGGACGCATTCCGGCAATGTCATCGGTCTCGCCCGAAAGCCCGAGGTCGCTGAGGTCATCCCGAATTTGGTACGCGATCCCGAGCGCGCGGCTGTAGGCACCGATCACGTCGCTGCATTCGTCGTGACGTCCGGCGTAGAGCGCGCCGAGGCGCAGGGCGACTTCGAAGGCGGGGGCGGTCTTGAGACGGAAGATCTCCACCACCTGAAGCGGCGTGAGGACGCCGGGCTTGCGGGACCAGAGCAGTTCGGCGCC
This sequence comes from Verrucomicrobiota bacterium, assembly GCA_947454705.1. Taxonomy (GTDB): domain Bacteria; phylum Verrucomicrobiota; class Verrucomicrobiia; order Limisphaerales; family UBA9464; genus CAIVQB01. The sequence continues at coordinate 46,803 of CANGKZ010000023.1, read as the reverse complement.
CTGTCCGCGGCACAACTCGCGCTGTCCCTCGGAGGCCACGCGGATCAATTCCGCTTTGATGTCCGCCGGGGCCTTGCACGCGGCGAGCAGTCGATAGCCTTCGCCGATGAGGAGATCGCCCACGTTGAGCGCCACGGCCACGCCGTATTCCTCGTGCAGGGTTTTCTCGCCGTAGCGGACGCGGTCGTTGTCCTCGATGTCGTCGTGAATGAGCGACGCCTTGTGGAAGCATTCCACCGCGACGGCCACCTTGCGGAGATCGGTGGGCAGATCCGCATCGGCCTTGCCGCTGAGGGCCTGGTACGCGGAAACGGTGAGGAACGGCCGCCAGCGCTTGCCACCGCGCATGAGCCATTCGCGGGCGATCTGTTCCGTCTCGCCCTGGGCGGGGCCGAGGATGAGATCGAGCGAGGCCGGGGCGAACCAGAAGTCCACTTCGTCGCGCAGGCGGCCGAGATCGAGGCGGCGCGTGCGGTCATCGGCGGTGAGGTGGATGTATTCCCAGACCCAGTCGAGATCCACGTTGGTGTCGATGCAGTCATCCTGCAGCAACGGAACGGCGACGCCCGGGATGGCCGCGGCTTCCATGTAGGGGAAGGCGCGCTCGAGCACGCTGAGGCAGCTGACGCCGACGATGGCCTCGATTTTCCCGGTCTGGATGAGGCTCATGACGATGGCCGATCCTTCGGCCACAAGCACAGCGTAGCCGAGTCGCTCGGCTTCCTGGGTGAGATCCTGAATCGAGCACAGGCCGCACTGTTTGCAGAGCAGGCCGAATTCATCGAAGGGCGCGGGGCACTTGGCCTCGACGCGCAGGCATTTCGGGAGCAGCAGGAGGCGCCGCTCGAAGGGCACGCCGGCGAGCTGTTCGCGCCACATTTCGTTGTTCAGCAGCACGCCGATGAAGTCGCGGAAGATGGGATCGCATCCGAGCTTCGCCACGATGACGTCGGCATGGACCTTGAGATCGGGCGCGGGCAGCGGCGGCACCGGGTTGTGCTCGGCCACATAATCGCGCACCGCGTGCAGGATGTGCTGACGCTGAACGAGGGTGGGCGGGATGTTCTTCTTGGTCGGCCGCCACTTCTGCTGGGGCACGAGACGGGGCAGCCCGACGGGCGCGCTGGGCGTGAACTGGATAGGCGTCGCGGTCATGGGGTGGAGTGGGTCTCGGTGGACATGGAGCTAGAGCTGGAGCGGGAGCTGGAACTTGCGACGGACACCGGCTGGAGTTGCTGGCGCAGGGCCCGGGCCTTGCCGGCCGCGTCCTGCGCGGTGTCGCGATAAGCCCCGAAATCGGAAAACCAATACTTCTTCGAAAGGCGGTACATCCAGTGCTTTTCCGGCACTTCCTCGCCGGGAAGCCACTGGCTGAAACGCGGGCTCATGGCATCGAGCTCCGCCATCGCCGTGCCGCGCAGCGTGGTGTCACGCGCGCCGTGTTTGAGCACGATTTCCTTCACCAGATCGGGACGCTCCAGCACCACGCATCCGCGGGTGTGTCGCGCGCTGAGTTCGCGGAAGTCCTTGAGGAACTTCGAATCGCGCATGGTGATGGCAATGCCGCGCGGATCGCGGATGTCCTCGGCGGCAAACTGGATGATGGGGCAGGGCTCGATCCCGCCGGTGGGACCGACGTGATGGCTGATGCCCGTGGACATGGGGCAGAGCGCCTCGCCCTTGTGGTCGTAGTAGGCGTCGATGATGGCGATGGGCACCTTGGCCCGCATCTCCACCACGAACTTGCGCACCTGCACGAGCTGCTCGGGTCGCAGCGCGAGCGCGGGATTCATTTTGGGACCGACGGGGCGGTAAGTGTGGTACCAAACGTAGTGCACCCCGCGGTCGATCAGCTCGCGGAGCCAGGATTCAGTGAGGAGCTCGTCGATGTTGGTCTGGCACACGCTGGTGGCCACACCGGTGAGCAGGCCGGCACGGAGGCAGTGGTCGAGTCCGCGCAGCGTGCGGTTCAACACGTCCTTGTTTCCACGGCGCGCATCGCTGGTGACCTCGCGTCCCTCGATCGAAATCAACGGCGTGACGTGCCCCATCGTGGCAAGGCGGGTGGCGATCTTTTCGGTGATGAACTGGCCGTTCGTGAACACCTGGAAGTAGCAGTCGGGATGCGCCGCCAGCAGGTCCATCAACTGCGAGTGCATGAAGGGCTCGCCGCCGAGAATTCCGAAGAAGGAGTTCCCCTGCGTTTTCGCGCCTTCGATGGTGCGGTTGAGTTGCTCGAGATCGATCTCGTGCCGCTCCGCCGCGACGTCCACCCAGCAGCCCTGGCAACGCAGGTTGCAGGAGTTGAGAATCGAGAGGTAGAGGAAGGGCGGGAAGTACTCACCCCGCTTGATCCGGCTCTTGAACTTCTCGACCGACACCAGCCCCTTCACGCCGAAGTTCCAGCAGAACTTGTGCAGGCACTTGGGCCGCGCGGTGCGGAGTGTTCGATAGACCAGGGAGGGAAGCATGCGGAGGGAAAATCGGGAATCGTTGGGGTCAGGCCTCGGAGGTCAAAAGTCAGGCACCGGGCGCGGGAGATCCGGTCAGCTGAGCGGCACGGGCCGCAGCCGCCTCGGCCTTGCGGGCGATTTCCTCCGGCGACGGCAGGCTCATCAACACCTCGGGCGGAATGTCCGCCGTGATCGCAGCGAGCTTGGTCAGGCACTTCTGCCGTTCTGCGAGCGCCTTGTCGGAATCGCGTTCCTTGGAGAAACGCGATTTGGCCCGGTCACTGCGCGTGCGCAACAGCGAGTACACGTCGCCGCCCAACAGCGCGGAGATGTCGATCTTCATCTTCTCGCGGTTGAGGTCGGACTCCTGCACCACGTCGCCATTGATCGGCCCGGCCTTGTACTTCGGAAAGAGAATCGCCGCCTCAGGACACACGCGCGAACACGCCGGGCAGTTGGTCTTGCACTGGTCGTTGTTCTGGACCTGGATTTTTTTCCCGGCATCGACGCCATACACGCCGAAGAGGCAGAAGCTCAGGCACTGCATGCAGTTGGTGCAGCGGTCGTAATCGATCACCGGGAACCACGGCTTCCACGCTCCGGGAGCAGGGGCGGAAAAGGCGGCGCAGGCGGCCTCGGCCTGGTCGGCGGCGGAAGCGGAACCGCCGCTCAATCCACCCCAGCGAAGCTTGGGGGCGGGTTCCGATTCAGGGACCGGGCCATCCCAGCGTCCGAGCACCAGCACCGGGCTGCCATCGGCCGGGGCCACTGGACGCTCCGAGCCGGCACGGGTGACGCCAAAGCCGCGCTCCAACAGGTCGCGAACCGCCTGCAGGCGATCCGATGCCGGAAGCTCGGCAGCTCCGGCGCCTTCGTACAGGACCACGCGCAGGGGAATGTCGGTGAGAGCCATGATCAGATTTGGTACGTGACGTTCAGGAGACCGGGGCGGATGCAGCGGAGTCGGCGGAATCGGGCGGTACCGACTGGCCTGGGGCGTCCGAGGCGACGGCCTTGCCGGCGGGCAAGTTGGCCTTGAGTTCTTCGGAGAGCAAGCTGGCCACCACTTCTGCGGCGGGTTGGACGCGCATGTTGATGACCTCCGTGGTGTCGGCCGCGAGTGGCGCGCCACCGGCAGCGAAGAGCCACTTCACTGCACGCGGAAAACAGGCGGCGATCTTCACCGGGCCGGCACCCGCGATGCGACGCAGCGCGGGATCGCGTCGAGCCGAGAGTTCACAAAGGTCGGGAACAGCTTCGAACGGAAGGGCCGATTGGCACAACCGCTCCAAAACCTCAGCCTTTACCTCGGGGGGAACCACCTGCGCGTACTTGCAATGGCAGTACAACAACGCCGGCGGGGAGGATTTCACTTCGGATGCAGGGGAACTCATGGGGCGACGGCCTCCAACACGGAATCACGATGCGTGGGGGTGGGACGGCCGGGACGGAATTGTTCGGCGTGTTCCAATCGGCCGGTCACGCCCGGGGTGGTCGCGCCGAGGGTTGCCACGGCCTGTTCCACCGCGCTGCGAAGGCGCTCCGGATCGGCTTCGGCACGGATGTTGACGATCATTTGTCCGCGCGTAACCGGGCCGTCGAGAATCAGGGAAAGCTCGGGAATGAAATCGCTCCGAACCAGGCTCACTGCGGCGATGTCGCCCAATCCCTCGTCGGGACTGAGGGTGATCTTCAAGTGCGCGATCTCCGCGCCATCGAGCGCGGTGCAAATGGAACCGGCAAAGGTTCGCAGCAGTTCATTGGCATCGAAGGCCGCGGTGGCGGAGACGTCCACGGTGCCGTTGAGCCAGCCGAGCAGCGCTTCGCCCTCGGCGTACACGTCATAATCCACCGCCATCGACGGGCGCTCGATCTGGATTCCGGATTCGAGGCGGCTGAACCAGGCGTCCATGCCTTCGCCGGTGCGGGCCGACACGCCGAGGATTTCCTTCCCGGGGAATTCCTCCCGCAGGCGTTGTTCGAGGCGTTGACGCCGTTCGGGATCGAGGAGGTCCACCTTGGCCAGCACGAGCAGGTCGGCTTCCTCCGCCTGCTTGCGCCAGATGTAGAGGACCTTGTCGGAAAACTTGCGCGCGGGGGCGAGTCCGAACACCTGCTCGGCGCGGATGGGGTCCACGAGCACGCTGAGCGGGGCGATCACGAAGCGGTCGCCGTAGATGCGCCGAAGCGGATAGGTGACGGTGGCCACGAGGTCGGTGCAGCTACCCACCGGCTCGGCGACGAAGGCGTCGGGACGCGATGCGGCATCGAGTCGATTGGCCGCGTCCACGAGCGAATTGAACCGGCAGCAGAAGCATCCGCCGGAAATTTCCTCGGTGGTGAATCCACGGGCGCGGAGCATGGCGGTGTCCACCAGGTGGCTGCCCTGATCGTTGGTGATCAGGCCCACGCGGTTGCCCTTCTGAACCAGTCGTTGGGCGAGGGCCGCCACGGCGGTCGTTTTCCCGGCCCCGAGGAACCCGCCGATCATGTAATAACGCGCCGGAGTCGTGGCGGTCGTGCGGGGCGTTGGCGTGGTGTCCGTCATGAGTTTATTCGGCAGTTCCGTCAGCCTTCTGCTTCTCCAGAATCCGGTCAATGGTTACGTCCAGCAAGTCGCGGTACGCATCGATCGTGAGACACCGCGGGTCAGGTTCTCCTTCAAACGAATACAGCCAGCCGCCGGTGTAGGGGGAGCGTTGCAGGGATTCCAGATCGTCCTTCAGGGCGGGATTGCCTCCGAGGAATTGACCCGTTCCCACGCAGTAAAGATCGCTCAGCGCCTTGAAGCCTTCGATGGAGCCAATCACATCGCCGGGCCGGACGACGGATCCGACCGGCGATTCGAATTGGACGTCCACCAATTCCCCGAGCATGCGGAGGGCGAACTTGGTGAACCCCACGCGCCAGGTTTTCTCCGTGCCGTCCACGCGCGAAAGCCAGCAGTGCGAGGGCGAATACAGATGCGAGACCGGAAGCTGGGTCACGAAGGTCGCCCGCTTGTAGAGTTGGGTCTCAGGTTGGCTCATGTCGAATTCGGTACACGCTACGAAAGGGAACCCGCCGTGCCACCTGAATTCTCGCCTTTGCGCGGACATTCCGCTTCCGTCCTCGCGTGCCGTATTTCGATCACAACGCCACCCATCCGGTTTCCGCCGCAGCCCGGAACGCCTGGCTCGATGCGGTGGAGAAGTATCCCGCGAATCCGTCGAGCCTGCACCGTCTGGGCTCCCGGGCCAGCGCGGCCTTGGACGCCGCCCGGGAACAGTTGGCAGGATGGCTCGGAGGATCGGCCGCGGATTACGTGTTCACTTCCGGCGCCACCGAATCGAACAACGCGATCCTCCAGCATCTCGCGGCGACACTCTCGCCCACGGAGAGCGTTTGGATTTCCTCGATGGAACATCCGTGTGTGCTCGCGGCGGCGCGGCGGCATTTGGATGGACGACACCACCTCATTCCCGCAACTCCCGAGGGCGTGGTGGATGCGGGCTGGATCCAGGATCGTCTGCGAGGTCCCCACGCGCGACCCGCGGTCATCGCCGTGATGGCGGCCAACAATGAAACCGGAATCCTGCAACCCTGGCAGCAGATCCGCGATTGGTGCCACGAGTCCGGGATCCTGTTCTTCTGCGACGCGGCCCAATGGGTCGGCAAAATGCCCGCAGCGGGACTCGGGGAATGCGATTTCGTCTCCGGGTGCGCGCACAAATTCGGCGGGCCTCCGGGGGTGGGATTCTTGAAGGTCCCCGCGGGATTTACCCCATCCATCGTGGGCGGGTCGCAGGAGAATGGGCGTCGGGCGGGCACCGAAAACACGCCCGGCATCCTAGCCATGATCGCCGCCCTGGGCGAACGCGAGGCGTCTCTCGATTCCATTCCCGAACGGATGAAACTGCGCGGGCGTTTCATCGAGCGCCTTTTGGAACAGGTTCCCAGCACGGAGATCCCGGGTCGATCCTCTGCGGCGCTGTGGAATACCGTGGCGGCGCAACTCCCGGCGTTTGAGGACTGCCGTCAACGCTGGGTGGTGAAGCTGGACCGGCTCGGGTTTTCCGTTTCCTCGGGCAGCGCGTGCTCCAGCGGGAAGGAACAGGCCTCGCACGTCATGGCCGCCATGGGCTACTCCCGCGACGCGAGCGATCGAACCGTCCGCTTCAGCGCGGGTTGGGACACCACGCCCCAGGATTGGGACGCGCTCCTGGAAGCGATCCGCCAACTGGCATCGAGCCGTTGACCGGTGGACGTCCACAGCCTACGCACTCACCCAAAGGGTTAAATCTGGAAGGCAGGAAAGCAGGAACAGAGAGGCTCGAAAGGCGGTTCGTGCAGGCGAGGGAGAAGTCCTCGGTGGGGGATCCATTCCGACCGAACGCAGGATTCGGCGTCCATCGAACGGTTGAACATCAATCGTCCGCATGCCTCGAGACGCGCCTCCCCGAACCGTCTGAAATCGGGACTCCAAACGAAGCAGAAAATCCTCGCCGCAGCGTCGGATCCCCCTTCAACGCTTCAACCTAGAAACTGCAGTTCAAACCGCAGATTGACGCAGATAAACGCAGATGGGGAGGGAGCTGAATCGTTGGATACGCCTCCAATTCATTCACCAGCTGGGTGAGTCTCCACGGCCTTTGCCCCACGGTGGTTTTCTCTCGCAACGCCGGATCTAGGCGACGGGGTTCCTCACACGTTTGGAGTACCGCGTTTACGCGGCTCTGCTTTTGGACGCGGGCCCATCGAACGGTTGGAAATCAACCCCCTGCATCCCGCGAGACGCGCCTACCCGAACCGTCTGAAGACGGGACTCCAAACGAAGGAGAAAATCCTCGCGGCAGAGTCGAATTCCCCTTCAACGCTTCAACTTTTTAACCCTTCAACTGCCGTTTTCAGGTTCAACCCTTCAACTGCCGTTTCCCGTCTCCTCTCAACTCTTTCGCCACAACACGAACAGGATCGCGACCAGCACCAAAACACCGGTCCATTGAAGTCCGGTTTGAATGCGTTGCTTGAGCCTGCGATTGGCGTTTCCACTGCGCCGACGCGAGGTCTTCGGGGTGGGAGTGGAATTCATGAAGGATCGAGAGGCGCGTTGAACTGATTTACTCTTCTTTGGAGGGCGGATAACTCGCACAGACCTGCCACCGCGCCAAGCCCGATCTTCTCTCCGCGTTCCGTCGAAAGCGTCAGGACTTCCGCCGGCGCATGCGCCAGGCCCCGAATGCTTCCAGTCCAATTCCTGCAATAATGGCGTGAATCGCAGGTTCTGGAATCGCGCGGAACCAGGACGGGTGCGACGCGTCCGGCGATGCCACCGCCCGCTTTTTCAAAATCGATTCCGCACTCTCCAAACTCTGATCCTGCCAAAGCCGCTCGATCGTCATCTCCGACCCGCAAGCGGCGCCCTCCATCGAACCCGCTCTCACCGAACCAGCCAGCAGTCCCAGCACACACATCGATTTCAAAAAAAGGCTCATGGAATGGATCGGGATTGAGGTTTGAACGTTGGGATCGAGAAGAAACGATTGCCCTTAGTTTCACCCCTTTTGAACCCCTCTTTGCAACACCTCCATGTGTGTTTTGCGCGCACAATGAGCGCAAAATCGGGACCGCCCAGTTTTCAACGTCCGAAGTCGAACACCGGGCCATTGGGTTCACTTCATTTGCAATCAGGTATGGAGCACCGCGTTTACGCGGCTCGGATGTTGGACGCGACAGGAAGTCCGGGGGCTGCATTCATCCCCTTCGACACCGTTTCACCCGCCCACCAGAACCGTTTGAAGACGGGACTCCAAATCCCGATCCGCCCCATCGGTCGACTCAGGCCTTGGCGCTGGAGGAGGAGGCGGCGACGGCACCTGGGTTCGAATCGGAAGCGGCCCGGGCGAGGTCTTCGAAGGTGACGGTCGAAGCCCTTGCGGCGTCGGCGGACCAAATCGCTTCGATCTGAGCACGCACGATGGGACGTGCCGCATCGGCCGTGGTGGGGAACTCCACCCCGGTGCCGGACCGCAACGCGGCCAGGGCATCGGACACGCGGATGCGTTCCGGCGGACGCGCCGGGGCGTACGTGGTTTCCGGCCCGGCGGCTTCCATCAGGACCTTTCCTGCGACCAGAGATTGAAGGATGTCCTTGGCCAGTTTCGGAGGGACGCCGAATTGATCCGCCAGCTGCGATCCGCTCAGCGGCGGCAGTCCGTCGCGAAAACGCGCGGCCAGATGCGTGCAAAAACGGACCGCAATGAACTCGCGTCCGTACTGGTGCACCCGCCCCGCGCGACGCTCCTGCAGGTACGCGCGACGATGCTGAAACACGTACGACGTCTGCGCTCCGAACAGCAGGATCAGCCACGTGAAATACATCCCCACCAGGAACAGCGGTAGAATGCCGAGCGAGCCGTAGATCGCGTTGTAGGTCACCACGCGGGAATTGTAGAGCGCCGCCAGGTGCCCATTCACCGTCCACAATCCCGCCGCCACAATTCCTCCCACAGCCGCCGCCTGCCAGGTGACCCGCGTGTTGGGCATCCACAGGTACAACGCTCCAAATGCAGCTCCCATCAACCCGATGGACAGTACCCACGCGCCCGAAGTGAGGACATGCCCCACGAAGGTCTTCTGCATCCAATTCGCCGAGAATTTGAGCCCCACCACCGGAAGCACGGTCTCGTTGCTTTTGCCAGCGGCGGTCGTGTTGGTGTTGGTGGACGATCCATTGGCAGCCGAAGCGGCTTCACCCTTGGTTGCGGATTCATGCAAGGCGGTGGCCGCCGCAGGCTGCAGCACGTGCAGGTAATTCGCGCCTTTGGCCATCAGCACCACGACCGGCCCGAGCGTGATCACCGCCCAATACAGCACGATGCTCATGAACCAGGTGCGTCCGCGCGGGACTCCCCAGATGTCGTTCAACGCCGCCTCGACCGTTCGCAGCAGCGAGATGGCGACAAACAGAAGACCCGCCATCGCGGTGGCGCCGAGCGTTCCGAATCGGATGTTGCCCACGAACTCCACGATCTTCTCCGCCATCTTCAACCGCTTCTCACGGGCCTCCTGCAGCGAGGCTGCCTTTGAGGCCGCAGTGGTCGGGGCGTTGGAGCCGGCGGTTCCCGAGTTTCCCGTGCTGGCATTGGACGACGGATCACCGAGGCCAAGCGTGGGAGCAAAGCTGGAGATGCTCGAATCGATCAGGTGAAGGAGTTGTTCCTTCTGCTTCGCCTCATCGCGCGGCAGGAAGAGGGAGGCCACGCTGATCGATACAGCGAGCAGCGGAACCAGGGCGAGAAGTGTCGTGTAGGCCAGCGCCGAGGCGCGAACCGGACACCGGTTGCGCATGAAATTGCGTCCCACCAGAATCCAAAAATGGACAAACCGGTGCAGCCGGCTCAGCCGCGGTTCCTCCGCCGCGACGGCGTCCTCGTCGATCAGGACGCTCACCTCGTTCTGCAGCCGTTGAAACCCACCGGAATTCGGATCCGACATGACCGCGACTATAGGAATTGCCCGAGAAAAGGCGAGGAGTCCGATTTCTCCTCCCGCCCGAAATCCCGCTGTGGCAGCCTTCCGGCATGCAGATCGTTTGTGGCATCATCACCATTTCCGACCGGGCCTCGCAGGGCGTGTACGAAGACCTCGGGGGTCCGGCCCTCAAGGCGGCAGCGACGGGCTACGGATGGCAGGTCGCGGCGGAAGTCGTGGTTCCCGATGACCAATCCGAGATCCAGCGCGCCGTGCGGACGCAGATCAATCAGGGCTGCCAGCTCGTGCTGACCACCGGCGGCACCGGCGTGGCCCGGCGCGACGTCACCCCGGAGGCCGTTCTGCAGATCGCCGATCGCGAAATCCCGGGCTTCGGCGAAGCGATGCGGATGAAATCCCTCGCCATCACTCCGAATGCGATTCTCTCGCGCAGCCTCGCGGCGGCGGTTGGATCCACGCTCGTGATTTGCCTCCCGGGCAAACCCTCTGGTGCGGTGGAGTGCCTTGGGTTTGTAGTTGGCGCGATTCCCCACTGCGTGAAGGTGCTTCAACAAGTCCCCACCAGTTGCTGATCGGAGAAGACCGGAAAGTCCAAAGTCCAAAGTCCGAAGCGATCAGACTTGCAGGACCGCGTTTAGGCGGCTCCGTGTTGGACGCCCCTCCCACGGCACGCCTCGTTCTTTTGGAGTGCGGCGGCAGAGCGCAGCGTCGACGCCGCTTTTGAGTCCGGGTGGAACCCCACACCGACCGGCAACCTCCTCCCCAACCCGGTTCACCGAGGCACCGCTCTGCGTGCCAATTGCGACTGCAGAAACGTGTCCTTCGGCGCCGTCTTCCACGCGGTAAGCCAAAGATCCCCCAGCATCTGCCCCCCGCGGAGGATCTGCTTCCCCAGAAACTTTCGTCCCTCGCCAGCCCGGGGGTTCTTCGGATCCAACAATCCAGATTTGTCCATTACGTACACCCACTCCAACTGCTCGCCCTGCTCCAGCACGTATCGCATCACCACCGGAAAGACACTTTCCCGGGACGGCCCCGGATTAAGATCCCAGACATTTCGCGCCGGTTGAACCGATCCGGAGATCTCGTCGAACTTGAACCCCGCCGCGTGCAGGAACCCGCCATCGATCCAACCGTGGAAGGTCTTGTTGGTGGTGTACCCCTGGGGGTTATTCCCCACCCAGCCGTTGTAGTGACGCGACGTGTGGAGCGGTTGCGCGGTGTCGCCCACGAAGTGTCCCATCACCCCCATGAGGTAGACCGCGTTCGCCCGCGCGTTGGCGATTTCATCTGCGGTTCCGCCAAATTCCTCATACGCCTTGAGCGCACTGAAGGTCGATTGCAGCCGCGCGTAATCCTCCGTGATGCGCCACGGGAGCAGCCCCGGGATCCATCGATTGTGGTCCGGATCGTCCTTCGGATTCGCCCCGGGAAACCGCGAAGGATCCTTGCTCCGGGCGATGGCCAGCTGGGCTACGTAATCGCTGCGAAACGGGCTTAAACTGGATGCAGAAAGCCCGTACAACGGGAGATCATCGAGATCGATGAAATGCTCCGGCGCGTTCACATGCCGTAACGTGGGATCGGGAATATTCCGCCACCGGTCCGGCTCCCCGGAGAGGAAGGCGATGCGTTCGCGCACTGCGGGATCTTGGATCCAGTTAGGGAAATCCCCCGGTAGGGATTTCAGCGCCACCTGGTTCACCATTCGATGAAACTCATAATCCCAGGCGTGGCCCCATCCGGTCGCCAACGCCCAACCCGCCACAGCCAGCCACGTCCAAATCGCCCCCCGGCATCCATGCTGCTGCAAACGTTTCATGTCTCAAGGCTGCAAGCCCGACCGCGGGTTGTCGAACGACGAATCGCCCGGGAACCTTTCCCTCCCGCCCGGCACGGCGCGGACACGGGTTCCGGCTGCCGCTTGTGGGTACGATCGGCGTAGGATAGGATCCCGGAACCACTGCATGGCTGCCCAATCAGATCCCAGGCCCGCAGGGTGGTTGCGATGCTTCGGAGTCGGCGAAGGCTGGCCCAGTTCGGATCGCCGTCATTCTTCGTACCACTACCGGCTCGGCTCCACGCGTCTGCTCGTCGATTGCGGCGATGGACTCAGCCAGGGCTACCAGGCGTCCGGACTCGGCCCCGAGGAGGTGGACCATCTTTGGATCTCCCACATGCACAGCGACCACGTGGGGGGATTCTCGCTCTTCATCCAAGGACTGTGGCTGGGTCGCCGACGCAAACCGCTCCACGTTCACGCCCCCGGCGGAGCGATCCCCGCACTGCAGGCCTGGCTCGAGGCCACACTCCTTCCCGCCGGCCTGCTGGGATTTCCAATCGAGTGGCACCCCATCCAGCCCGGCGTTCCGGTCGAGTGCCGGCACGCCACCGTCACCGCTTTTCCCACGACCCATCTCGACGGACTCCGCCGGCGGTTCTCCGCCGCGCATCCTGCGATCTGTTTTGAGGCATACAGTTTTCTGATCGAAAGCCGTTCCCTGCGCATCGGCCACACGGCCGACATCGGACACGTCCGCGATCTCGAACCCTTGCTGGAGAAACCCCTGGATTTGCTCGTGTCGGAACTTTCCCACGTGGCCCCGCCGGAATTGTTCGAACGACTGAAACCCTGCGCGATCGGGCAGATCGTCTGGGTGCACCTTTCGAGTCGGTGGTGGAACGACAAGGCCGAGACCCGCCGGTCCATTCAATCCGCGCTGGGAACCCGCCGCAGCCGAATCGCAAACGACGGCGACCTCCTCCCAATCCTGGTACAGCGGGAGGGAAAGACACGGATTTCACGGACCCACACGGATTGATTCGAAACACAGCAGGATCACGGGCTCCGAATCCGTGAAAATCCGTGCAATCCGTGCAATCCGTGTCTCCGAACTTCGATGTTTACCCTCCCAGCACTTGCTTGAGCAGACCCGCACGGTCCGCAGCCCACAGGCCAAGGAACGACGTGGCATCGAAAAACCCGTGAGCCAGCACCGCGATCCACAACGAACGGTGGCCGATCAGAATTCCTCCCAGGCCCAGCCCCAGCACGCCGGTGAGGAACACGCCGCCAACTCCCTGGGGAAGATGCCCCAGCCCGAAGACGATCGCCCCAAGCACCACCGCGAGAATCTCGCCGCGTCGGCCCTGCCACCGGACGGGCAGCACGCCCACCACGCCGGCGATCATCGCCGCTCGCCATAACTCCTCGCGCAGACCCGCCAGAACGAAACTCACCACCGTGAGGATCATGAGCAGGTAAAGCGGATTGTGCAGCGCAGCGGGGGAAATGACGTTTTCAATTTTGGGACGCAGCCCCTCCATGGCATCGGGCGACTGACCATGGAAATGCCCCCAGATCCACACCCCTGCCACCGCCACCAGCACCAGCGCGGCCACCAGGATGCGCAGTCCGATGGACCACACGATGCCCAATCCGAGGGCGACAAACGGATTGCGCCACTTTAGGTAAAGACGCTCTTTCCCGGGACGCGCGACTCCCCACGCGAGAACAAAAAACGCCGCGAAAATTCCGAGGTTCTGCCCGCAGCTGATCCACAATTCCTTCACCGTCTCCGGCAACATGGCCTGCGGCGAGGAACTCGCCTCCTGCCCGTGCGCGCCGATGAGACCCAGGCTCAACGGGTACGCCGCCATCACCAACAACAGCACCCACGCACGCCACTTCGGCAGCGGGGCCGACGCGTCCGGAACCGGAGCTTCCGGCATCACCGGCGGGGCCGCGACGAACGGTGGCTCCGACATCAACGGAGGCGGCTGCGGGGTCTGGTCCATGAGATTTTTCCGGAGGTGTCCGAGTCACCGATCCAATCCGATCAGGAGCGCGAGCGTGGTGCCTCATCGGCCGCCTTGCGACACCCGGTGGCCACCAGATCGAGCTGGGCCAGGAAGGTCTCGCGTTCCGACTCGGGCAGCACGGTGAGAATGTCGGACTGAAGCCCGATGGCGAGTTCGCGGACTTCCTCAAAACGCTGGCGTCCGGCGGGCAGGAGTCGGATGCGATAGGCGCGCCGATCCCGCTCGTGCGGTTTGCGGTCCACCCAACCTGCATCCTCCATGCGTTCCAAAAGAGATGCGACGGTGTTGGGGTCGCTCGACATGGCCAGAGTCAACTCCCGCTGGGTCATGCCCTCGGGATCCCCCTCGGTGAGCGTTCGCATGGCGGTGAATTGATCGGGCGTCACCCCGGTGTGGGCGATGCGACGGCGGAACGCCTGGTTCAATCCATACCAAGCCCGTCGCAGCAGAAGCGGCAGACGACGACGCTGCGGCGAATCCACGGGAAGGGATTCCGACTCCGCCTTCTCAGGCATGGGGGAACTTTTTTTGGCGGCCACGACGCGCTCGGTGTATCCCGGAACCCACCCCCTTGCCAAGAACACGCGGCCTTCGGCATCTCAATCCCACGCCCCTCGATGCTCAGAAACCATTCTCTACCGGGATTCGCTCCACGCCGAAGGGGGCTTCACATGGTTCCGCCAAGGTTGATCTGAATTGATACGCACCCGTATCATTTGGGTTGCCAGCGAGGGGGGAGGTGGCCATGGTGCGCCATGTCTGCAGGACGATTTCGTTGCCGTATGAACCGTTCCCTTTTCCCGGCTGTCGCGGCCTACGCCGCACTCCACTTCTCTGTCGCTTCCCTGGGTTCCCTCTCCGCCGCCACTGGCTGGCTGAGCTGGCGCGGACCCGAGCAAACCTCGGTCTCCCGCGAGACGGGTCTCCCCTCCAAGGTCGATGCCAAGGCCCCGCTGTGGTCAATCGACTTCCCCGGTCAGAGCAGCCCGGTCATCGCCGATGGCAAACTCTACATCAACGGCTACCTCGGCGACGGACCCGAACTTCGCGAGATCACCGCCTGCTTCGATGCCGAAACCGGTGCGCAGATCTGGCAACACGCTGAGAACGATTTCCTCAGCGATACCGTTTATTCCCGCTACGCCACTTCGTCGCCTTCAGTCGATCCCGAGACCGGCAACGTGTACGCGCTCCACACCCAGGGCCTGCTCATGGCCTTCAGCGCCGATGGCAAACTGCTCTGGAAACACTCCATGATGGAGGAGTTCGGCCGCCTCACTTTCCCCAATTCCCGCACCGCCTCGCCGGTGATCGACAAGGAACTGGTCATCACCCGCGGTATCACCAGCGCCTGGGGCGCCCACGGCGCGGCCGGTGACCGCTTCTACGCCTTCGACAAAAAGACCGGTCAGCTCGTCTGGTCGAGCGCCCCCGGTGACCGTCCGCAGGACAACACTTTCTCCCAGCCCTGGCTCGACCTCTGGGATGGAAAGCGCGTGCTCTACAGCGCTGGTGGCGACAGCTCGGTGCTCGCCATCAACGCCCGCACCGGCGAACCCCTGTGGCGCTTCGCCTTCGCCAAGGCCGGCGCCAAGGGCGGCATCAACGCCGCGTTGATCCGCTACAAGGATCGCCTGATCGCCCTTCACGAATCGGAGAACCTCGACTCCTCGGAAATCGGCCGCATGGCGGCGTTCCGGATTCCTCCCCCGGCGCAGGTGCATCCGACCAATTCGACCACCCCGCACGTCTTCCCTCCCACCACGTTTGAACTCTGGCGCAATGCCGTGGGTTCCCTCGCCAGCTCTCCGGTTCCCGTGGGCGATACCGTGTACGAAGTCACCGGCACCGGCGATCTCTGCGCCGTGAATGCCGAAACCGGCAAGGTGCTGTGGAAAAAGAAGGTGGGCATCGAACAACGCCAGAGCACCCCGTTTTACGCCAACGGACTCCTCTACGTCGGCATGTACGTGACGATGAAGGACGCGTCCACCGCGGCCTCGACCGATTCCGACAGCGTGGCCAATGGCGACCTGATCGTGCTCAAGCCCGGTGCCGATGGCGCTGAGGAAATCAGCCGTACGCAGGTCACCGGACGCGTCTTCGGTTCGCCTGTGGGCTACAACGGCAAGCTCTACCTGCAGACCGACAAGAAGCTCTACGCCTTCGGCAAGGCCGGGGCCAATGCGGGCGTGGCCGCCGCTCCGGCCGCTCCCGAGTGGCCCGCTCCGGGAGCCGCCAAGCAGCTCCAGGCCATCCCGTACGAAGTGCTCCTCCGCCCCGGCCAGACCCAGTCCTTCCGCATTCGCGTGCTCGACGCCAACGGCTTCACCGTCACCGAATCGGTCGATCCCACCACGTTGAAGTGGGAACCGTTCATCCCTCCCACCGCGCTGGTGAAGGCCACCATGAAGGGCAGCTTCAACGCCGCCGGACAGCTCGTGGCAGATCGCGTTCCGGTGGGCAGCGCCGGTCAGTTCAAGGCCACGTTGAAGCTCGCCGACGGTTCGGAAGTGTCGGGATACATCAAGGGTCGCGTGCTTCCGGGCATTCCCTTGAATCAGAATTTCCAGACCTTCGCGCTCACCAACATCACCACCAACACGGTGGAATCCCCGACCGCCTTTGCCTATCCGCCGCTCCCGTGGAATTCCGCGCGCTTCCGCTTTGAAGTCCGCGCCAAGGATCTCGACGGCGGCACCAACCAGGCGCTGGTGAAGACGATCGACAACAAACTGTTCCAGCGCGGACAGGTCTTCTTCGGCTTCCCCGACATGAAGAACTACACGGTCGAGGCCGACGTCCTCACCGAAGGCAACAAGCGCAAGATGTCGGAAGTGGGCCTGATCAATCAGCGCTACATCATCATCCTCAAGGGCAACTCGCAGCAGATCGAGGTCAACTCCAACCAGGAGCGCATCAAGGTCGCCGTGCCGTTCAAGTGGTCGCCCGAGACATGGTATCATCTGAAGACCCGCGTCGATGTCGCGGCCGATGGTTCCGGCGTAGTCCGCGCCAAGGCGTGGAAGAAGGGCGATGCCGAACCCGAGGGGTGGAACATCGAAGTGCCCCACAAGCACGCCCACACCGAGGGCTCGCCGGGCCTGTACGGGTTCGCCCCGCAGGACATGCGCATAGCCATCGACAACATCAGCGTCACCGCAAATTGAGTTTCGGCAGCAGCAGAAGCACGACACGATTTCAGGAACCAGATTCGACTATGAAGCAGACTTTCAATCGCCCGATGTCGGCCCTGCACTGGGCCGCTGCGTGCAGCCTGGCCCTCGCGGCCGCAACCACCGCCGAGGATTGGCCCCAGTGGGGCGGCAACGATCCAGGACGGAATTTCTTCTCCACCGCCACCGGCCTGCCCGAGTCCTTCAACCCCGGCAAGGTGAAGTCCGGCACCGAAGAGATCGACCTCGCCACCACCAAGAATGTGAAGTGGGCGGTCAAGCTCGGCTCCCAGAGCTACGGCAATCCCGTGGTCGCCGGCGGCAAGGTGTACGTGGGCACCAACAATGAAACGCCCCGTGACAAACGCCACGTGGGCGACCGCAGCGTGCTGTATTGCTTCGACGAAAAGACCGGTGCCTTCCTCTGGCAGCTCGTGGTGCCGAAGTTGAAGTCCGGCAAGGTGAACGACTGGGAGAACCTGGGCCTCCTCGCCTCGCCCCTCGTGGATGGCAAGCGCCTGTACGTGGTCACCAGCCGATGCGAAGTGCTGTGCCTCGACACCGAGGGCATGGCCAACGGCAACGAAGGCCCCTACACCGACGAGGCCAAGTATCTGGCCCTCGACACCGGCAAGCCCCCGGTGGAACCCGGCAAGACTGATGCCGACATCATCTGGCGCTACGACATGATGGACGAGTTGGGCGTGTTCCCGCACAACGCGTCGAACTGCTCCGTCCTGATGGTCGATGGCATCCTCTACGTCTGCACCTCCAACGGTCAGGACTGGACGCACGTCAACATTCCCTCCCCGACCTCGCCGAGCTTCATCGCGCTCGATCCAAAGACCGGCAAGCTCCTCGCCGAGGACAACGCCGGGATCGGACCGCGCATCTTTCACGGTCAGTGGACCTCACCCTCCACCGGCAAGATCGGGGACAAGAACCTGGTCTTCTTCGGCGGTGGCGACGGCGTGCTCTATGCGCTCGATGCCAAGCCCCAGAAGGGCGACGGATCCAAGATCGTTCCCGTGCTTCCAGGACCGGTGCTCGACCGCGAGGAAGAGAAGGACAACTCGTATTTGAAGAAGGTCTTCTGGGCCGACCTCAATCCGCCCGAGTACAAGACCGACAAGAACGGCAAGCCCTACAAGTACCCCGCTGCGGAAGGCCCGAGCGAAATCAACTCCACGCCGGTGTTCTATAAAAACCGCGTGTACGTGCCGACCGGCCAGGATCCCGAACACGGCGAAGGCGTGGGCCATCTGGTCTGCCTCGATGCCACCAAGACCGGGGACATCACCAAGACCGGTGTGATCTGGGACTACAAGGGCATCAAGCGCTCAATCTCCTCGGTGAGCATCGATCCGAAGACCGGGCTCCTGTTCATCGGTGACTTCTCCGGATTCGTGCACTGCCTCGACGCCGAGACCGGCAAGCTGCACTGGGTGTACGACATGAAGGCCCACATGTGGGGCTCCACCATGGTCGCCGACGGCAAGGTGTATGTGGGTGACGAGGACGGTGATTTCGTCGTGCTCGCCGCCAAGGGTGGCGCCAAGGCCGAAGTGCTGAGCGAGACCAATCTTGGTGCACCGGTTTATAGCACTCCGGTGATCGCCAACGGAACGATGTACATCGCCTCGCAAACGCATTTGTTCGCCGTGGGCGCCAATGCCAAGCCTGTCGTGACCGACGCGCCGAAGAAGGACGAAGTCCAGGCGAAGTAGTCGCCGTTCTTCGGGGAACTCCTCCCCATTGCGGCCCTCAAAAAAGCGGATCCTGCACGCGCGGGATCCGCTTTTTTCTTTTCGCTGCGAACCAAGTGGCCCAATTCTGAAACTTGGTTCGCGGAACACCGGTGATTCCGCGCCATCGAATCAGATCGAGATTGAGCCCCACCGCCGCACAACCGCACGCCTCCAAGGCCGCGGCTGCGACTGAATCCGCACCCGCACCCGCACCCGCACCCGCACCCGCACCCGCACCCGCACCCGCACCTGCGCCTGCACCCGGCCAGGCGGGATTGTTTCCGGCCACCATGTGGTCGGCGATCCTTGCCGTCGGCGATGCAGACGCACCGGCGTCGTTGCAGGCGTTGGAACGCCTGGCGCGCGCCTACTGGCAGCCGCTGTACATTTTCCTGCGTCAACGCGGAGCCGATCCCGACGCGGCGGCGGACCAGGTGCAGGGATTCTTTGCGCATCTGCTCAGCCGCGAGTTTCTCCGCGAGCTGAGGCCCGGCGATGGACGGTTTCGCAACTTCCTGCTCGTTGCGCTCCGACGCTGGGTGCGCGACCAAACCGAACGCGACCAGGCCGCCAAACGCGGCGGAGGAATCTCTCCCCTGCCGCTGGATGAACTCGAAGCCCTCCGCGCAGAACCGTTGGCGCGCGACGGGGATTCGCCCGATGTCGCCTTCGAACGCGCCTGGGCCCGCGGGGTGTTTTCACGCGCATTGAACCAAGTCGCTACAGCTTGGGCTGGGCGCGGTGAATTGTTCGCTGCGCTCCGACTCTCCCTCGAAGGCAGCCCCGATGCGGAGAACTACCGCGACATCGCCCTACGGCTCGGCACCACGGAAGGCGCGGTCGGAAAGGCAGCGCACGACCTTCGACAACAGTTCGCCGCACGCGTCCGCATGGAAATCCGGGCCACCGTGCCGCACGAATCCGAGGTGGATGATGAACTCCGCCACCTCGTGCGACTCCTGCGAACCTGACCGGCCGCTCGAAGGGATCCGCACCGCAGCAGTAAGATTTCGTCCGGTTTCCCCTGCTCCCTGTTGATCCGCCGCGCCGAGTTCCACACGCATCCGCCACGGTTCGCAACCGACCCTGATGAATCCCGAGTCCAGCCCCACGCGCACCTGCCGCACCTGCGGCGCGCGCGCACCTGCGGACCAGCCGTGCGCCGCCTGCGCCCTTTCACAGGTCCTGTTCGAAGACGCCTTTCCCGCGGAGTCCCCCGGGCCAGAATCCGCCTCGGCGACGATGGACGATGCGCTGCAGATCGACACCGGCTTCGATGCCACCGCACTGCCCTGCGCCCTGGGGCCGTACATTGTCCGACGCGAGATCGCCCTGGGCGGATCCGGCGCCGTGTACGAGGCCGAGGACACGCGCACGCGCCGCCTCGTGGCCTTGAAACTGTTCCGCAGCCTCCTGCTGGTAGGGGAGTCGGACAAGGCACGTTTCAAATTGGAGGCAGAGACCGCGGCCCGCCTCGATCATCCCAACATCGTGCCGGTGTATGAAGTTGGCGAACACCGGCGCCAGCCGTTCATTTCCATGAAACTCATGGAGGGCGGCTCGCTCGCGCAGCGGATGACCTCGCCGCTTCCGCGAATCTCGGATCGCGACGCAGCAGGGCTCGTTTCCACCATCGCCCGTGCGGTGCAGCACGCGCATCAGCACGGCGTGCTTCACCGCGATCTCAAGCCCGGCAACGTGCTGTTTGATTCCAAGGGCAAACCCTACCTCAGCGATTTCGGCCTCGCGAAACTCGTCAACCAGGACAGCTCAATCACGCTCTCCTCGGCGCATCTGGGGACGCCGCATTACATGTCGTCCGAACAGGCTGCCGGTCGGGTGCGCGACATCAGCACGGCGAGCGACCTTTGGGCCCTCGGAACCATCCTGTATCAACTCACCACCGGACAGCTTCCCTTTGCCGGAGAGAGTCAGGAGGAGATTTTTCGAAAGATCATCGACACCGATCCTGCCCCGCCGGGCCAGGCGCGTGCGCTCGCCGCCTCCCGACGCGGCGACAGGTCATCCGCCATCTCGGATTCGTCCCGCTCGGCCTACCGCGACCTGGAAACGCTCTGTCTCCGGTGCCTCGAAAAAGATCCAGCCCGACGCCCCACAAGCGCCGGCGAGCTGGCCGATGAGCTCGACCGATGGCTCCGCGGTGAACCGATTCAATCGCGTCCGGTTACACCGCTGGAACGTGCCGGCAAGTGGGTTCGCAGAAACAAAAAGATCTCCTTCCTCTCGGCTTCGCTGCTGCTGGCCCTGATCACCGGAGCCGTGTTCTCCACCGTGTTCTGGCGTCGCGCCGAAGCCGCGCGTCGATATGCCGACGGCAACGCCCACCGCGCCCTTGCCGCCGAAACAAACGCCCTCGACCACGCCTATTTCGCCACCGTGGCGCAGGCATTCTCCTCGCGCCAGCAGGGCAACCTGGGCCACGCACGCGAACTGCTCGCATCGCTCGACGCCGGCCGGCGCGGCTTTGAGTGGCGGCTGCTTCAATGGTTGTGCCGCGGGGATGAAGTGACCTCGTTGAATCTCCATCCGGAGCTTCCGCGATGCATTGCCTGGGAACCAGTGAGACGCCGGCTCGCCGTGCTCATGAGTGACCGGGTCCTTCGGTGGGCCGATCCCCACTCCGGATCCATCACCCCGGGCCCCACCGTTCCGGATCCACGCGCAAAACACACCGACGTCGCTCTCGACGACGGCTTTCACACCCTGGCCTTTTCGCCCGATGGACGGCATTTCCTGTGCGGCGATGGCGACATCCTCATCATCGCCAATTCGGAAAGCGGCGAGTTGATCTACTCCACCGCGTGCCGGCGGATGGGAGGGCTCTGGATCGACAACGAACGCGTGCTGTTCGCGGGAAATAACCTCTGGGGCGCCACCTACACAGCACCCTCCGGCATCTACAATCTCACCACGCGCTCGGTGGAGCGGAAGCTGGAGGATATCTTCGGCCCAATGGCGATCACGCCGGATCGGAACTGGGTCGTCTGGTCACGGGATCATCCGCTGGGCACCGAAATGGAGGTCCTGCCACTCACCAATTTGCTCGCCGTCGCCACCCGAAAGTAGCCGCCTGCGGAAAAACTGCTGTTTACGAACTGGGCCCCGGCTTTGTGCACCCTCTCACCGGATCGCCGCTATCTCGCGGTTGTGACCGGACGCCAGGCACGCAGCGCCACCGATCTGACCATTTTTGATACATCAATCCACCGCACGGTCTTCGATGCGCCGCTTTCCTCGCAGGCCCATTCCATCGCCTTCGCCCCGAACGATCCCGTGGTGGCGGTGGCGAGCAGCGACACCTCGTTGCGAACCTTCCGGGTGGGAATGACCAATTCTGGTCCCGTTTCGTACGACGACGACACTTCTCCCGGATTGAGCCAGCCGGCAGGTGAAGCCGGCCCCCAGACCCCGCCCCTCGAACTGCTCAGCCGGACTGCGGGCAAGGGACGCTATGGATTCCTGCTGGGCCACACGGAGCGGATTCGGGATCTCGCCTTCATTCCGGGATCGCCATCGCTGGCGACCGTGAGCGACGATGGAACGCTGCGAACCTGGCCCGTATCCGCTCCAGCACCGGCCTCCCGCATCGGCGGCATCTCCACCTTCAACACCTGGGAGCATCCTTCCGCCTCTTCCGACGGTCGATTCACCCTGTACCAAACCCTTGCCCTCCGAGCGGAACTCTGGGATCGAAACTCCAACCGGACCCATCGCTACCCGGAGCGGCATTTCCCGCTCGCGATGCTGAAGGATGGGCGGTCAGTCACGCGCGATTCCGACACCGGAGAGATCTTCATCTGGTCCTCCATCGACGCCGGCGTGGCAGCGGACGGTCCGAACGAACTTTGGAGAATCCAGGGCACTCGGTCGTATCCAGGATTCGGACAGGGCATTCGCGGCGCGATCTCGGCCGATGAACGCATCGTCGTGGGACTCATCCCGGGAAAACTCATCGTGCTGAACCTGGAGACCCGCACCACCTCGGGCACCGACGACCAACGCATGCTCTACGGTGCCAGCGGGGTCAATTGCCTCGACCTGTCCCCCGATGGCCGGTGGATTGCCGTCACCGGATTCATCGGCCGGCGCGCCCGGCTCTACCGGACCGATGCCGTCAACGAAGGCTTTTTCCCGCTCGGACAGGCGGAGGACTACGACACCGCCATCGCGTTTCATCCCGATGGAAAGCGGCTTTTTGTCGGCAACGAGGACGGATGGGTCCGCGTGTTCGACGTGGCCACACGGCAGGAACTCCCCTCCGAGGCCTGGCGCGCGCAGACCGGCGGGGTCACCGCGCTCGCCGTTTCCCAGGACGGCCGGATCGTGGCCACCTCCGGGGACCAGACGCTCCATTTTTGGAACGCCATGCCCTCCGGCGGTGAGCACCGTCAGTTGCGGCTTCGCATCAGCCCGATCGCCCCGCGCAACTGGATCCGCTTCGCCAATGAAGATCGGGTCCTCCTTCACTGCGCGCCGAAGCACGCCCTCGAGGCCTGGGAAGCGCCTGGGGTTGCGCAATAGCGGAACGACGGCAGTTGAAGGGTTGAAAAGTTGAAGCGTTGAAGGGGAATTCGACGCTGGCGCCAGGATTCCCTCACTCGTTTGGAGTCCCGTCTTCAGACGGTTCTGGGAGGCGTGTCTCGAGGCATGCAGGCGGTTGATTTTCAACCGTTCGATGGCCCCGCGTCCAACGATTCATCTTCCTCTCCATCCGCTTCAAACTCTGCGTTCGTCCGCGGTTTCAACCGCCCTTCTCAGATTCAGACTCCCGGATTCCGCCCACCGGAGGGGGTTCCAAAAAAGATCCCGGAAAAAAACCTGAAGTTTCCCGGTAAGATTCCGCGGGGGGTTCCCTACTCCAAAAGTAACAGACTCAGCGCGTACCATTTCTGGGGAATCAACCCTCCCTGACGGTGCCGCGGGGTCCTCGACCTCCATGAAGCTTCAGATCCTTCCGGGAGGGCGCCTGGCGTCCTCCTTGCAGCAGTCCGTCTCCGCCTAATTCGCGGAGCGTTCAGAAACCCAACCCAGATCCCCAAACGATGGACTCACTCACTCCCATTCCTTCCAGAGCTTCCGCGCGAGCTGCCAGCCGGATGACCGCCTTGCGCACATCCGTGCTGATTGCCGGTGCCCTGGCATTCCTCGCCCCGTCCCTGCGGGCCGGCACCTACACGGTGACCACCGCATCCGATGCCGCCCTCCGTGCTGCGATCGTTTCTGCGAACACCGACTCCGCAGCGGCCATCATCAACTTCAACATCGCCGGCGGCGGAACCATCACGCTGAGTTCGATGCTGCCGCTCCTGACCAACCCCAACGGCATCACCATTGACGGTGCCAACGGCGGCCAGGGAACGATCACCATCGATGGCGGCTCGACCAGCGCCTCGACGGGCGATCGCATCTTCTTCGTCGGCATCAGCTCTGACACCGCCAACGCCAACCTTCCGGCGACCCCGAGCACCACTTTCTCGATCAGCAACCTCACGCTGGCTCACGGCAATGCCCGGGGGGGCAAGGGTGGCGGTGGCGGTCGCAATGCGGGTGGCGGCGGCGCCGGTCTCGGCGGCGCAATCTTTGTCAACGCGGGGACCCTTTCCCTCGCCAACGTGTCCTTCGTCGGCAACATCGCCGTCGGCGGCGCTGGCGGCACGGCCGGGGGAAGCTCGACTCCGCACGGTGGCGGCGGCGGCATGGGTGGCAACGGTGGCGCTGCCGGCACCGGAGGTGGCGGCGGGTTCGGCATTGGAGCGGACGGCGGGGCAGCGGCCGCCTCTCATGCGGCCGGCTTCACTGGCGCCTTCTTCAATGGAACGTTCGGTGGTGCGTCTGGCGGCACGGGCGGCATCTCATCAAACCCTGGCGGCGCGGGTGGCGCAAACGGAGGTGGCGGAGGTGGTGGCCCTTGGGTCGGCAGTATTCCAGGAGGTGGTGGTGGTGGAGTCGGCGGTGTCGACGCCAGTGCGGGAAGTACCGGCGGGTTCGGCGGTGGTGGCGGTGGCGGCAACTCCCAACCTCCCGGCTTCGGCGGCGGAAACGCAGCTTCCAGCGGAACTGCCCGTAACGGCGGCGGCGGCGCAGCCATGGGTGGAGCAGCCTTTGTGCGCTCCGGAGCAGGCCTGAGCGTCAGCAGCGGCGTGAGCTACAGCGGAAGCTCCGTAACCGGCGGCGCTGGCGCGAGCAGCGGCTCCGGATTGGCACCGGACGTGTTCCTCGATGGAATCAGCGCGATCGGCAGAATCACCATGGCAAGCGGAGCCGATCTGAATGCCAACACAACGTTGGGTCTGGGCATCAATGGCGCCACAACCGCGGGCACCTCTTACAGCCAGCTTTCCGTCACTGGCAGCGTCAGCCTCGGCGACGCCACGCTCGTTCTCAACGGCAGCTACCAATTGGCCACCGGTGAATCGGTGGTTCTCGTGGACAACGACGGAACCGACGCCATCAACGGAACCTTCAGCGGCCTTCCCGAAGGCTCGATCGTGACCTTCAACGGAATCAGCCTCATCCTCAGCTACGTGGGTGGCACCGGCAACGACGTGACCCTCTCGCGTCCGAGCGGCGCCGAGTTGTCCTCCCTGGTGTTGAGCACGGGCACGCTTAACCCGGCCTTCTCCGCCACCGGGACCAGCTACACGGCGACCGTCGCCGCGAGCGTCACCTCGATCACGGTCACTCCGACCGTTCTTCAAGGCGGCGCCACGGTCCGCGTCAACGGCACGCTGGTCACCTCCGGAACAGCCAGCGGATCGATCGCCCTGAACGTTGGCGCCAACACCATCACGGTGGTCGGAACCGCCTCCAACGGCACGACCACGAAGACCTATCAGATCTCGGTGACCCGCTCCGCGCCGGTAAACAACCCGCCGGTGGCGAGCGCCGACACCCTCACCCGCGCCAACAACACCAAAGTGGCCAAGGTGCTGAAGAGCGCGTTGATCGCCAATGACACGGACCCCGACGGCGACACCCTCAGCATCACGGCGGTCAGCAATCCGCAGCCCTCCGGGGCCACGGTGGTGATCGCAGGTAACTTCGTCGTGTTCACCGCTCCGACCACGACGGCGGGCAATGGCAGCTTCGACTACACGCTCAGCGACGGCTCGGGCGGCCACACCGTCACCGGCAGCGTCACTGTCTCGGAGATCTCCGCGACGACTCCCGTCGGTGCCCCCAACGCGATTCGAATCCTGCCCTCCGGCCTGGACTTCGTCGTCACCTTCATCGGCGTTCCTGGAAATCCGTATCGGATTCAGTACACCACCGATCTCAACCCGCCCTACACGTGGAGCGAATTCAGCCCGCAGGCCACGTACACGGCCCCGGACACCGGCGTCTTCGAACACACCGATGTCAACCCGGCGGAAACCTCACGTCTCTACCGCGCCATTGCGAATGCCTGATTCAATCCTCAAGGACCTTTAACCGCGCGAGACTCCAAACCTCCTTCAGATCATCGCCATGAAATTCATTCGCTCCGCAGTGTTCGGCACCGTCGCCGCCCTGTCCCTTGCGACCGCTTCGGCTGCCATTGTCACCGAAGCCACCCGCACGTTCACGGTCAACCTGGACATCCCCGACCTCCAGGATCCCCCGCAGACGTTCCTGCAAACCGTCAGCGACTCGCTGATCGTCTCGCTCACCCAGGTTCAGGTGAGCCTGAACCTGGTGGGAACCCCGTCCGGCAGCGGATTCGCCAGCGAAATGACCGTGTTCCTCAACAAGGACCTCGGTTCCTCCGCCATGCTGTTGAACCGCGTTGGAATCAGCGGAACCGATGCCATCGGGCAGTCCTACGACGGCTGGAACGTCACCTTCGATGACAACGCCGGCAGTGACATCCACCTCGCCACCCTCGGCTCGGGCGTGCTGAGCGGAACCTACCAACCCGACGGCCGCGTGCTGCCGTCCGACACCCTGCGTCCCGAGATGCTCTCCGTCTTCAACGGCGGAGCCGGCAACGGCGACTGGCGTCTGGCCATCGCGGACCTCGAACTCGGCGGCACCATGCGCATCCAAAGCTGGAGCCTCACCCTCACCGGTGAAGCCGCAGTGGTTCCCGAACCCAGCACCTGGGGCGCGATCGGAGCCCTCGTCGGCGTCACCGGACTCACCTGGTGGCGTCGCACCCGTCGTTCCGCCTAACCCGCATCCACGACCTCAAACTCCTCCGGGCAGGCGACCACGCGGTCGTCCGTTCGGAGGAGTTTTTGTTTTTCCACGGCGGGCCGACAGAATTGCGGTTTTCAACCATACGAACACGTACTATACTACCGCCCGTCATTTAACCTATGCCGATCCCCACCGTTTCTCCCGACGCCGTTGCGGCCGCTCAGGCACAGCTTGAAGCCCACCTGGCTGAAATCATCCAGTGGCACTTCAGCCCAGAAACCGGTTGCCCCTTCTGGCTCGACTGGGCCTCGAAGAACTTCGATCCGCGCAAAGAAGTGAAGTCCTTCGCGGACATGCAGAAGTTCCCCCATTTCCAGGACGAATTCCTGCGCGACCTCCAGCCCGAGGTGTGGGTTCCCGCCGCGTTCAAGGGCAAGCCGTTCAACATCTTTGAAACCGGCGGCACCACCGGCATGCCGAAACAACGCATCGGCTGGAACGACTACAAGGTCGATTACTCCGAGTTCTCCGACAAAATCGCCGACGCGCATTTCCCCAAGGGCGGCGCGTGGCTGATGATGGGCCCCACCGGTCCCCGCCGGTTGCGCCTCGCCATCGAGCACCTCGCCAACGTGCGCGGCAGCTCCTGCTACTTCATCGATCTCGATCCGCGCTTCGTGAAAAAGCTGATCACGAACAAGCAGTTCGATGTGGCGAAGCAGTACATGGCCCACGTCGTCGACCAGGCCGCCACCATTCTCAAGCACCGCAAGGTCTCCGGTTTGTTCACCACCCCGAAGCTTCTCGAAGCCCTCGCCGAACAGGTGAACCTCTGGGATGCCGGCATCCGCGGCGTGTTCTGCGGCGGCACCTCCATGAAGCCGCAGGAAGTGCGGTTCCTCGTCGAAGAACTGCTCGAAGGCCGCATTGGCTTCTATCCCACCTACGGCAACACCCTCATGGGTCTCGCCGCCAGCGTGCCGCTCCAGCCCGAGGACAATTTCAGCGTCACCTACTACGCTCCCCAGCCCCGCGCCGTGCTGCGTGTGGTGAAGCCAAACTCGACTGCGGAACTCGTCGGCTACGGTGAATTCGGCCGGGTGGAACTCACCACCCTCACCAAGGAATTCTTCATGCCGCGCTTCCTCGAGCGCGATGAGGCGATCCGCCGCGCTCCGCGTCCTCCGTACGCCTGGGACGGCGTGGGCGACGTCCGTCCGTTCGGCGCGATGGAGAAGAACATCGTCGAAGGCGTGTACTGATCTGATCTGACACGCCCCGGCCTTGCGGCCGATTCCAGTTCCCCAAAACAAGCGAAGGCTCACTGCCTTCGCTTTTTTGTTTCCCCGTCCGCGTCTTCAGCTGTGGGTCCATCAGAGCCCGTGGACTCGATGATCGAAAGCAGCCGGTAACACGCGATCAAGGGGACGATTCCGAACACCCCGAACGAGCAGTCGATCATGCGCCAGCCGAGCGGAATCCCTCGGATCTGCCCGCAGATCAGGGCGGTGGGAATTACCGCCACACACGCCGCCATCCCGGCCAGCAGCACACCGCGACTTCCCGCCGGACGAATCCAGGGTCCGATGAAAAACAGGGAGATCGCCAAATGCCCGAACGCCAGCCAATCGGTCCCGTAGGCAAGCCAGGGATAACGCACGTAAACATCTTCCAAACCCGCTCTCACCCGGAGCACCCAGGTGACGATTCCCTCCGCTGCCCCAAAAACGGAACGATCCGCCCGGTCGAGCCCGAGGACGTCCACCAGCACCCGAAGTTCCGTCAGCAGCGGAAAGGCGGTGACGCCGCTCAGCACGAGGCCGATCCAAAACAACCCCAGCCACCAGCGGAATCGCGCCACGGCGGCGCGTTGCGAAGCAGTCATGCCCCGACTGGATCTCAAAAGCGGCGGTTGGAAAAGGATCGAACCGCGGAGAGGCAGTTGAAGGGTTGAACTAAAACGGGAGTTGAAGGGTTGAAACGTTGAAGCGTTGAACGTTGAAGCGTTGAGGGGGAATACAGCCGCGGCGGCGCGGCAACGCCGCCCTTCCCTTGCGGGGTGGGGCTGTGCTGCTGCGCAGCCGATACTACAAAACGACCCGCGTCAGCGCCGTCGTTGCCAGGCTGGAAAACCCGCCCCCTTCCGAATCATCCGCTTTGCCGCTCGACCGAGTGCTTCACGATTCGCAAGAATCCACCCGAATTCCCGCACCTCCGCCCCAGTCCCATCTTCGCGATGACGTTTAGCGATCGATGAAATCTCCCGCCCTCCTTGCTCACGGAGTCCGTGTTGCCGTGGCCACGCTGACCCTCGGGTCCCTGCGCGCCGCCGATCCGGCCGGCCTGCCCACCTTCACCGCTTCAGACTACACCTCACGCGTCGAACCCGCCCTCAAGCAATACTGCCTGGGTTGCCATTCGATCGAGAAACACAAGGGCGACCTCGATCTCGAATCGGTCAACCGCTGGGCCGACGTGCAGAAGCATCCCAAGATCTGGCAGGGCGTGGCCGAGCAGATCGCCAACGGGGAAATGCCGCCCAAGGACAAACCCCAGCCCTCGCCCGCGGAACGCGAGGCCCTCCTCGCCGCGGTCAATGCCATGCTCGATGAAGTCGCCCGCTCCCGAGCCGGCGATCCCGGGCCGGTCGTGCTGCGACGCCTTTCCAATGCGGAGTACACCTACACCATCCGCGATCTGACCGGCGTTCCCTCGCTCGACCCCGCCCGCGAGTTCCCGGTCGATGGCGCCGCCGGCGAAGGCTTCATGAACACCGGCAACGCCCTGGTCATGTCGCCCGCGCTGGTGACCAAGTACCTCGACGCCGGCAAGGACATCGCCAGCCACGCCGTGCTGCTGCCCGATGGCATCCGCTTCTCGGCCAAGTCCACCCGACGCGATTGGACCGAGGAAATCCTCGGCGACATCCGAACCTTCTACCGCGGGTTCACCGATCCCAAGGGCGGCGACACCGTCAACCTCCAGGGAATCGTCTTCCAAACCAACGAAGGCGGGCGCCTCCCGTTGGAAAAGTACCTCCAGGCCACGCTCGAACTTCGCGGAGATCCCGGCTCCGCAGGCGTGTCGGCCACCGACGCCGCCGCAATCCGTGCGGTCGCCGATCGACACGGCCTCAGCGCGAAGTATCTCGCCACGCTGTATTCCGTCCTCCAAAGCCGCGAGCCCTCGGCGCTGCTCGATCCCCTGCGCGCCAGTTGGAAAACGGCCACCACTCCAGCCGCCATTGCCGGACTCGCCGCCGACATCGGGCGATGGCAAAAAGCGCTCTGGCGTTTCACCAGCGTGGGCCACATCGGCAAGGCGGGCGGCCCCTCCGCCTGGATGGAACCCGTCGTCCCGTTGGTCGCCAAACAAGAGTTCCGGCTGAAACTGTCCGCCCCCACCAACGGCGCAGCGGATCGCGCTGTTTACCTCGTCGCAGGGGACGCCGGCGACGGCAGCGCCCACGACGTCGTGCTCTGGAAGCAGCCGCGCCTCGTCGCCCCGGGCCGGCCCGAAATTCCCCTCCGCGATCTCGCCGCCGTCAGCACGGAATTGGACCGCCGCCGCACGCGTATCTTTTCTGGTGCAGACAAGGCCCTCGCCGCCGCTGCGGAGGCCGCGGTCTCGGAAAAGGGCTTCGATCCCGCGGTCCTCGCCCGCAAACACGGCGTGGAACCGGCGGTGCTCGTGGCCTGGCTCGACGGACTCGGCCTCCAAACCAACACTGCGGTCCGCATCGAGTCGCTGTTCACCCGCCGCGTGGAGAACGTTTCCGGATTCGACTTCGTCCAGGGCTGGGGAAATCCGGAAACACCGAATGTGTTCGCCAACCGCTCCGACAAGGCGGTTCGCATCCCGGGAAATCTCAAGGCCCACGGGGTGGTCGTGCATCCCTCGCCCACCCTCCAGGCTGCGGTCGGTTGGAAGAGCCCCATTTCTGGTACACTTCGGGTCGAGGCCCGGATCACCCACGCGCATCCGGAATGCGGCAACGGCGTAACCTGGGTGTTGGAACTCCAGCACGGATCGATGCGTCAGCGCCTCGGCGCCGGCACCTCCCAGGGCGGCAAGGAGGTCAAGTCGGCCCCGGTTGATTCCATCACCGTCCGCCCCGGCGACTTGGTCTCGCTCCGCGTAGGACCGCGCGATGGCAATCACTCCTGCGATCTCACATCGGTCGAACTCGTCCTCCGCGAAACCCGCGAGGGCGGACGCGAATGGAATCTCACCCGCGAGGTGTCCGGCGACGGCATCGCGGCGAATCCGCACGCCGATGCCCTGGGCAATCCCGGCGTGTGGGTCTTCTACACCGAACCCGATAAGGGCGGCGCCGAGGCCGATCCCGTGGCCCCGGCCGGATCGTTGCTCGCCCGCTGGCGTTCGGAGACCGATCCCAAGTCCCGTACGAAACACGCTGCGGAACTGCGCGCGCTGCTGACCGGCAAAACGATCGCCGCCCCCGGCAGTCCCGACGCGCAATTGCTTCGCCAGCTCTCCAACCCTTCCGGCCCCCTGCTCCGCGGCACGCTCGCAGGAGTGGTGAAGGAAATCGCCGCGGCCAAACCCTCGCGCTCCTCCCGCAGCGCCAAATCCGGAGCCGCCGGATCCGTACCGATTTTGAGCGCCCGAGATTTCGGGCACCTTCCCGGCGGTGCCGCGATCGATCCGCTCGACCTCGCGGTGCAGGCACCGTCGGTGATGGAGGTTCGCATTCCGGCCTCACTCGCCGCCGGATACGAACTCGTCACCACCGGCACCCTCGCCCCGGGCGAGGGAGCGGAGGGCAGCGTCCAGTTGCGACTCGTCGAAGGCAGCGACTCGCCCGGCTCCCGCGCGGTTCCGGCGGGATTGACCGGTGGACTGGTGGCCGGCGATGCGCGGGTGATCGCGGCCGCGGGTCCATGGACCACCAGCGCCCGTGAAGTGGCATCGGATAACCCGGTGCTGGTCACCGACGGCAGTGCCGCGCGCAAACGCATGGAAGCGGCCATGTCGCAATTCCGGGACCTCTTCCCGGCCGCGCTTTGCTACACGAAGATCGTGCCGGTCGATGAGGTGGTCACCCTCACGCTCTTCTACCGCGAGGATCATCACCTCGCCCGGCTGATGCTCGATGACGCCCAGCGCGCCACGCTCGACCGGCTGTGGTCCGAGCTTCACTTCGTCAGTCAGGATGCCCTCACGCTGGTCGATGCCTTCGAGCAGCTCTGGCAGTTCGCCACGCAGGATGCGGATCCCAAGGTCTTCGAACCCCTACGCGAACCCATCCAGCGCCGCGCCGCGGAATTCCGGAAAACACTGGAGGAAACCAAGCCGCGTCATGTCGATGCCGTAATTGAATTCGCCGAACGCGCGTACCGCCGGCCGTTGAAGGAATCGGAACGGGCCGATCTCAAATCGCTGGTCGCCGCGCTGCGCAAGGAGGACTTGTCGCACGAAGATTCCATCCGCCTCGCCCTCGCCCGCGTGCTGGTGTCGCCCGCCTTCCTCTACCGGGCTGAAGCACCTGTCGTCGGCAAGGATTCCGGTCCGGTCGGCAGCTGGGAACTCGCGAATCGACTCAGCTACTTCCTGTGGTCCTCAGCGCCCGATGCCGAGCTCAAGAAACTCGCGGCCAACGGCACCCTCACGCAGCCCGATGTGCTCGCCGCGCAGGCGCGCCGAATGTTGAAAGCCCCACAGGTGCGCCGGCTGGCCACCGAGTTCGGATGCGCCTGGCTGCACGTGTACGCCTTCGACCAATCGAGCGAAAAGAGCGAACGCCACTTCCCCACCTTCACCGCGCTCAAGGGCGCCATGTACGAGGAAACCATCCAGTTCCTCACCGACCTGTTCCAATCGGACCGGCCTGTATCGAATTTGATCGATGCCGATTACACTTTCCTCAACGGCCCGTTGGCGGCGCACTACGGGATCCCCGGCGTGACCGGCGATGCGTGGCGCAAGGTGGACGGCGTCCGCGCCCAATCCCGCGGCGGCATCCTCGCCCAGGCCAGCACCCTCTCCACCCAGTCCGGAGCGTCGCGCACCAGCCCGATCCTCCGCGGCAACTGGCTCACGGAAGTCATCCTCGGCGACAAGCTGCCCAAGCCGCCGAAGGACGTTCCACGCCTGCCCGAGGACGAGGCCACGGAAACGCTCACCGTCCGCCAGCTGACCGAAAAGCACAGCACCGATCCGCGCTGCGCCGGGTGCCACCGGCGGATCGACGCCTTTGGGTTTTCCATGGAGTCGTTTGATGCCATCGGACGCAAACGCGATCTGGACCTCGGCGGACGCAAGATCGACACCCGCGTGAAGGTGCTCGATGGCGCGGAGTTTGAGGGGCTGGACGGGCTGCGCGATTACCTGCTCCACCGCCGGGGCGATGCCTTCCTGCGCCAGTTCTGCCGGAAGCTTCTGGGCTACGCGCTCGGTCGTTCGGTCCAGCTCTCCGACGGACCGCTGATTCAATCCATGCGCGAAAGCCTGAAGCAGAATGACTATCGCGTCGGAGCCGCCGTCGAAGTCCTGGTCCGGAGCCGTCAGTTCCGGGAGATCCGCGGTGCGGATCACGCGCCTGAAGATTGACCTTTCCGCTGATTTCAAACCCCATAGGCATCATCCCATGAACTCCCACCCCTTCAGTCGCCGCACCTTCCTTCGCGGCGTCGGCGTGTCGATCGCCCTCCCGTGGATGGAATCGCTCCCCGTGTGGGGCGACACCGCACCCGCGGTCGCGGGTACTGCGGGAAGCGAAGCTCCGGTGCGGCTCGCCGTGCTGTTTTCCGGCAACGGATTTCACAGCCGCGAATGGTGGGCCAAGGGCGAGGGACGCCAGATGGAACTCGGCAAGGTGCTCGCGCCGTTGAACGACGTTCGCGAGAAAATGCTGTTCATCCGCGGCCTCTACAACGAGGAGGCGCTCAAGGGAAACATCCACAGCTCCCAGACCGGCAACCTCCTCTCCGGCGCGCCGCTGGCCTCCGGGGGTGAGATCAAATCGGGTACCAGCATCGATCAGTTGATGGCCCAGCGCTACGGCCGGTCCACCAAGGTGCCGAGCCTCGTGCTGGCCTGCGAGAAGTCGAACCCGTCGGTGCACAAGAATTACTCGATGCTCTACAGCTCCCACATCTCGTGGAGCTCGCCGACCACTCCGACGCCGCTGGAACTATATCCCGCGCTCGCGTTCGACCGGTTGTTCAAGGATGGCGTCAGCCGCGGCGACAAGAGCGTGCTCGATGCGGTCATCGCCGATGCGGGCGATCTCCGTCGCAAAATCAGCGGCAACGACCAGCGCAAGCTCGACGAATACCTCGACTCGGTTCGCGACGTCGAAGTGCGCATCGAGAACGCCGGCAAAAAAGGCGAGCTCCAGGGATGGCGACCCACCCTCAGCCAGCCGAACATTCCCCGGCCGGCCGATGGCATCCCGCAGAACATTGCCGACCACATGCGCCTCATGTGCGACATCCTGGTGCTCGGATTCCAGACCGATTCCACGCGGATCAGCACGCTGAAGCTGAACAACGACCACTCTTCCCTGCGCTTCCCGCATCTGGGCGTGGACTACATGATCCACCACTTGCTGTCGCATTCCGACACCGCCGACTGGCTCAAGGTGAATCAGTTCTTCCTCGAGCAACTGGCCTACATCGCGAAGAAGCTCGATGGAATCCAGGAAGGCCCGCGCACGCTGCTCGACAACTCGATGATCCTCTATTGCTCGAGCATGATGAGCGGAAATCACAATGCCGATCAGCTCCCGGTGGTGATGCTGGGCGGCGGCGGCGGACGGATCCGCGGCGGACGCGTGCTCGACTACACCGGCAAATCCGAACGCCAGATGTGCCGTCTCTACCTGTCCATGATGGACAAGATGAACGTGCGCCTCCCGAAGTTCGGCGACGCCACCCGCGCGCTCGAAGAAATCTGAAGGTGTCGCCGGCGCGGCTGGCGCCTCGCCATTCGGCAGGACTCTGCTTGCGCGGAGGATCCCACAAGTCGGATTGGAAAAAGCTCCGGCCTGGACCAGGCGAAGCCTTTGATGGCAAAAGGGCGAACTTCGGTGAACAGCGACCGAAACTTGCGTCCTGCACGCTTCAGTGCCCGAGGTCAGAAGCCCTCAACGAGGCCGTCGCGAATCGGTTCACCGAAGAGTCAGACTGAAATCCTCCGGCCACGCATCGGGATCAGAGTCCATCAGCATGGGTCCCGATGCTGACTTCCAGATTTAGATCCAACCGCTCGCCGCCGAGCATGGAACCGCCCTTTCAGACCTTCTCCTCCTCAGCTGGAATTGAAGCACCATCGGGAAGCCCGTTGAGCAATCGAACGAGTGCCGGATTGGTCAGAACTGACACCACCGCCGCAGTTCGGCTTTCCACTCCAAGCTTCGAGAAGATGCTAAAATTATGACGCTTCAGAGTGCCGATGGCGATTCCAAGGATTTTGCTGACATCTTCGTTCGTCTTTCCGCGAATCAACCACTTGAGGCATTCCTGTTCGCGTCGGGTCAGGTTCCATGGATTCGTCGCAACCCCCTCTCCGGAACCCGCAACCGGGGAATTCGAAAGATCGACCTTTGGCTGGTTCAAGATTCCGGTGGACACAACCTCCCTGGGAACCCGGGCAAGACGTGATTTAATTGCCGCCAAGAGATCTTCCGAAGTGACAGGCTTGGTCAGGAAATCGTCCGCACCGCCTCCCATCGCATCCCTGAAGATTTTCTGTTCGGTACGCGCGGTGAGAATGATGAACGCAACCCTGTCGTACGCCGGGCAGGAGCGGATCCACTGGAGCAGTAAGAAACCGGAGCTTCCAGGGAGCGTCAGATCACAAACCACCAGGTCGGGCCTGAAGGAATCCATCAACCCCATCGCGCTCTCCGCATCGACCGAGGTTTTCACATCGAAACCGCTAAGCTTCAGCAAGGTCTCAATCGCGCCCAATAGAAGAACATCGTCTTCCACGACCAATATTTTATTCATATATCCTGTAAATTGTTAAAAAGAAACACACGGAGCATCGTCAAGGGATGGCGGTGGAAGGCATCAACGCTCCACCGCTCGATCGACCTCATTCGCAAGCCGACGAAGTCGAATCCAATAGAATATCGCCGGAGTAATAATCAGGATGTGAACCGCACTGCTCAGCATTCCACCGACCACCGGAACCGCGAGGGCTCTCATGATCTCCGAGCCGACCTCCGAACTCCAAAGGATCGGAAGAAGTCCCGCGACCGTGGTTGCAACCGTCATGATTTTGGGGCGCAACCTCAGCACCGCGCCTTGCAGCACGGCCTCCCTGAGATGCTCGCGGTTGAAAAGGGCGCCATGAATTGCCTTCATTTTCACGACCGCCTCGTCCAGATAAATGACCATCACCACGGCGGTCTGGATCGCCACACCGAAGAGGGCGATATACCCCACCCAGACAGCGACGCTGAACCGGTAACCCATGAGGTATTGGAAGATAAAACCACCGGTCAGGGCAAATGGCACTGCAAGCAGCACATGCAGCGCTTCCCCAAAACAGCGGTACACATTTACCAACAGGAGGTAGATGATCAGGATCGCAGTTGGAACGATCCAAAGCAAGGTCTTCTGGGCATGCAGCTGGTTTTCATACTGCCCGGTCCACTCGAGGAACATTCCCGAATCAAGTTTCACCGACTCCTGAACTCGTTTCAGGGCCTCCTTGGCAAACCCTCCCGGATCTCTTCCCGTCGCATTCGCCTGCACGGTGGCCCGAAGCTTGCCGTTTTCGCTTCCGATTTCAGTGGGCCCCACTTCCCTCCGCAACTTCGCCACATCACGCAGGGAAACGGCAACGCCGCCATCCCCGGTGATGATGATGTCCCCAAGGCGCTGCAAATCCTCGCGTTCCTCGGCCTGAAACCGAACCTGAACCGGAAAGCGGGCCCGGCCTTCCAATACCTTCGTCACGCTGCGTCCGCCAATTCCATGTTCCAGAGCATCCAAAACATCCCTCGGCGGAATTCCATACTTGGAGAGCGCTTCGTGATCCAACTCCACGTTGAAATACGGCTTAGAATTGACCCGGATGGCGGCTGCACCCGCGGCGCCCGGAATTGAGCGAAGCACCGACTCAATCTCCATCGCTTTATCCTGCAGCTTGTTGAAGTCATCCCCGAATACCTTGACGCCAAACTGGGCCCGGATTCCGGTGTTCAGCATCAGGATTCGACCTTCGATGGGATGCAGCAGTCCCGGGACGCATCCGGGAATCTTGGACAACGATTCATTGATCTCGTTGACGATGTCCTCCTGGGTTTTTCCCTTTCGCCATTCCGAGGAGGGTTTCAGCTCGATCGTCGTCTCGATCATTTCAACCGGAGCCGGATCGGTGGCGGTTTCCGATCTTCCCAGCTTTCCGGCGGCGGATTGGACTTCGGGAATGCCCGCAAGAATTTGGTCCTGAAGCGAAACGATGCGCTTGATCTCCGTTATGGAGAGCGAAGGAGGCAGCACCGGCATGTAAAGGTAGCTTCCCTCGTTCAGCGTCGGCATGAACTCGCTTCCAACTCCGGATACCAGTCTGGCCAGCCACTTGTGGTCGTTTGCGTTGATCCCCCGAACGAGTAAATTGGGAAGCCCGATCACCAGCGCGAGCGACACGCCGAGGGTGAACAATGACACCGACAGAATTAACTTCCCGCGTCCCAGGGCAAATCGAAGGACCGGCTTATAGAACGTCAGCAGTCCGTTCATGATCCAGTTCTGCTCCTCGCTCTTGAAGGGCCCCCGCACCAGAACCGTGCAAAGTGCCGGAACCAATGTGACGGAAAGCACCGTTGAAAGCGCCATGGCGAAGGTCTTGGTCAACGCGAGGGGATGAAACATCTTGCCCTCCTCACCCGAGAGAACGAACACCGGCATGAAGGCGAGGAGGATGATGACCATCGCAAAGAAGACGGGCCGGCCGACCTGCTTCGACGCGAGAAGGGTGGTTTCAAACGCTTCCGTCCGGTTCAGGGGTCGCCCAAGCTTGTTTTCAAGGGTTTCAAAGTGTCGGATGACATTCTCGGTGACCACGATTCCCGCATCGACCAGCACGCCGATTGCGATCGCCAGGCCTCCGAGGGACATAATATTGGACGCCACACCAAAGTACCGCATGAGGATAAACGACCCGAGGATGGCGAGCGGCAGCGGCAGCGTGACCGCGATGATGCTTCTGAAGTGCCAGAGGAAGAGAATGTGAGCCAGGGCAACGAGTACAACCTCCTCCACCAGAGCGCGGCGCAGGGTTGACACCGCCCGGTCAATCAACTGACCCCGGTCATAAAACGGTTGAATCGACAATCCCGCGGGGAGCGTGGAATTCAGGTCCGTGACCTTCGACCTCACCTGTTCGAGGATTTCACGACAGTTTCCACCGTTGCGCATCACAATGACTCCGCCCACGGCTTCGGATCCATTGAAGTCCAGGGCCCCGCGGCGAAAATCACCGCCCACCACAACACGGGCCACGTCACGAACGCGAATCGGAGAGGGGGATCCTCCCTTGATGACCACGTTTTCGATGTCTTCGATGTTCTTGAGACGGCCGATTCCCCGAACGATGAATTCCATTTTCCCTTCATCGAGCGTCTTGCCACCGATGTTGGCATTCGCCTTTTCAAGCGCCTCGGACACTTCCCGGATTCCCACCTTCAGGAAACGCAGCTTCGCCGGATTCACATCCACCTGATACTGCCGGACAAATCCTCCTAGGCTTCCCACTTCCGAGACGCCGGGAATCCCATTCAACTGATAGCGAATCTGCCAGTCCTGGATGGATCGAAGAGTGGCCAGATCATATCCGCCCTGGGGAGCCTTCGCCGGATCCACCCTGAGGTAGTATTGGTAGATCCAACCCAACCCGCTTGCGTCCGGGCCCAACTGCGGCTTGGCGCCCTCGGGAAGCTGTTCTCCGATGTAATTCAGCTTCTCGAGGATTCGGGACCTCGCAAAATAGTTGTCGACCGAATCTTCGAAAATAACGGTGACAAAGGAGAATCCGAACATGGACGAAGCGCGAACCGTCTTCACGCCCGCCAACCCCTGCAGGCCGGTCGACAGCGGGTAGGTAATCTGGTCTTCCACCTCCTGAGGGCTCCGGCCCGGCCAATCGGCAAAGACGATCACCTGATTCTCGCTCAAATCGGGAATCGCATCCACACGCGCACTCTTCATCTGGAACGCGCCGCAGACGGCCAGGAAGAGCGCCACGATCGCAACGATGGTGCGATTGTGCAGTGACCAGCTAATAAGACGATCGATCATTGGTAACCTGGGATGCGTTAAAGACTGATCTTCATCGCCTTCTGGGAATTGGTGCCGGTAAACGGATTGAAGGACCGGTCCCCGGACTGAATCCACCGCCGATTGCCACTGTCTGCCGAATCGGAATAAATCCCGTAGGACTTGAACTCAGGACGGATCGCCACGACTTCCTGAAGAAGCGTGCTCGAGGATTGCGCAAAGGGCGCAAAGCGACGGCGCGCGTCCTCGAGGTTCTCGGAAGGTCCAAAGGTGATCAGAACCCGGAGAGCCTCGACCACAGGGCCCCATTTGGGGGGTGCCGCAAGCTGCCGGAGAAACGGTTCGAAATGGCGGTCAAGCTTCAATGTTTCCGCGTCAAATCCACCCCAACTTCCCGCGGCAAGGAGTCGGCCCAGCTTCTCGGTATCGTCGAAAAAGTCGCGCAGGACCGCGGATTGGGCGTCGGTGAGCGTGGGGGCCGGCGGAGCCTTCAGACCACCCGCTGTGGCAATGGCCCGAGCCCGCATCTGGCTCTTCATCTCATCCCGCGCGGTCATCAACGAAAACGACAGGTCGGCATGGGCATTCGGAGTGATCCGCGCAGCGCGATTCGTGGCCTGACGACCGTTTGTTTCCTTGGTGCCAGCCGCTTCCTCGGAACGCCCCGCGGCGGCGTTGGTCATCCGTTTGTCATCCGCCGGCAATTGCGCTGCGGGGGATTTTACCGGCTCCTCTTTTGGAGACTCGGCGTCCTTTTCGTCGCTGGGGCTGGAATCCACGGTCACTTCCTCCCCACACCTCAACATGCTTTTTCCGAAGAATGGATTGGCGATCTTTTCCGACTCGGAAACCCAGAGGCCGGGCTGCGGAGCCATGGGACAATGATAGATGTGGACCGGAACATCGCCCGCTCCATCCGTCTTCACGGTCCGGACCAACTTTGAGGCTGACTCGCCAAACGTGAGGAACGCCTCCCGGGCCTGCTTCAGATCCTTGGAGGCTCCTGCCGGTGTCTTCGAAAGCAGGTCGTTCATTCCCATGATCAGCGGACGGCTCACCATCCCTGCTTCGATTCCCGAAGATGCGGAGCGGAGCGCGTTCACGGACTTGTTGAACGTCTTGAGATCATCCGCGGCGAGGGATTCCGAGATCTTGGAAGCGAGGACGAGGGCTTTTCGGACTTCAGCCAACTCCGCCGCGGTCGGCTTGAAATGGCTCGCAGAATGGGGTTCCTCCATGGACATGAATCCTTCTCCCGAAGCGGCTTCCGCCCCTTCCGCTGCGCTCTCCATGTCGTCGGGGCCCCGTTCAATGGACGCCTGGGCATCAATCAAGAGATTCCCGGAGGTGACCACCAGTTCACCCTCCTTGAGACCCGACCGGACTTCCCAATACTGGTCCCCCTCACGCCCCACCTTTAGGCGCCTCCGTTCATAGGTGCCCTCGGCGGTCTGAACATAGGCCCACGCTTGATGGCCAGGGTAAAGGATCGCGGAGCGCGGAATGGCAACCACGTCGCTCACTTTGATCAGAACCTCTCCTTCGACCAGGGTTCCAAGGTTGAGTTCATACCCGTGTTGCGAGCTCGCGCCGGAAGGCCGATTGGTGATTGCGGCGCGGATCTTCACAAAGCGCTTTTGATCATCCAGAAGCGGTTCGATGAGCGCGACGCTCCCCGGAAACTCCCGAGCCGATGCATTCACACCACGGACGCGGATGCCCTGGCCGATACGGATCAAATCGAGATTCGCCGGGGAAACTTCAAAGCGAAACCACACCACGCTTGGATCCACAAGGGTTAGGATTTTTTGCCCCTCCATCAGGTACTGCCCCAAGGTGACGGATCTTTCGGTAACAATACCGGCACTGGGGGCTCCGAGGTCGGTCGAGAAAAGGTCATTTCCGGTCGTCGCTGGCATTAGTGCAGATTCCATCCGGTTCTCCATGCTTCCTCCGGAATGGTTCATGGATGGATTTCCTCCCGGCATCGCGGCGTCAGCGCGGGGATTTGTCTGCAAGGCGGCCGTTCCGACCGTTCGGTTGGAACTTGCGAGCCTCAGAAAACGCGCGCGCTGCGCCAGATCCGGACTGAACAGTTTGACCACGGGATCGCCCTTGTTCACCCAGACCCCGACGTGCTTGACCTGAATGGAATCGACGCGGGCGTTCGCAGGGGAGGCGAGCATGGCGGTTCGGCTTTCCTCGGGCTCAATGGTCCCGGAAACCCGGAGCGTCTTCAGGATTGTCCGTCGACGGACCTTTTCAGTCTGAACATGCGCAACTGTGACCCCATCCTTCGAGAGGGTGACCGTCTGACGTCCCTTGGAATCCTTGCCCGCGGGCGAGCTCGCCTTGTCGTCAAAGATCGGGGATAGCTCCATCGAACAGATCGGACACATTCCAGGCTGGTCGCTCTTGACCCAGGGATGCATCGAATCCTGATAATACTTGGGACGCTTTTCCGTGCCGATCTTTCCCCATTTGCTGGGGAACCCGGCGACGAAGCCAACGACAATGGCGACAGGAATGACTGCAAATAAACGCCAGTTCATGGTTGTCCTCCAGCTTCCTCGATCACCACCGGGGAACTCCGCATCCCTGCGCAAACCAACACACAGGTGGAACCCTCCGTGAGCGAGCCTCCGTTGGCAGGAACGAGCAATTGATAAGACTTTCCAACCACCATGCGATAGGGCGCGGGAGGAAATCCCTGACCCTGCGGATTCGACATCATGGCTGCGCGCAGGCGGGTGTGATTATTGATCCCCTTGGGCAAGACCACGCTACTTCCCACGCCCACTCTATCCCCCGTGGCGAGGTCGAGCACGTGGGGAGCGGATTCCTTCATGGCGAGGTCGCTCGCCTTTTTGATGTCGGTGATCGTATATAGAATCTCGACAGTGGAATCCTTGGAATTGCGTCGAGCGGAAATCACATGAATTCCACCGGACTGATTGAGCTCTGCATTAGGGTCCGTCGGCGTAACCTCGACCCGGGCTGCCGGGGTAACCCGCGGCTGGGGCTTCGGTTTCTCCGCTGCGACAGGCGCCGTCTCAACCTCGGGCTGAACCGGGCTGATTTCCGGCTTCTTACCCACGAAGCTTTGGATCAAGGCTCCGAGAAAAACGGCTGCCGCAGCGGCAACAAAGAGTTTTACTCCTGACCGCACCTGACCCGTCTCGGTGCGTCGATTGACTTGGCTGTTCGGATTCATGGTTGACGAAGGCGGAAGAACCGTTGTGCGCCATCGGCGCCGATAAGCGTCTCGGTCCAGCTCTGGTTGGCTGCGGTTGGGTTGGTCACGGGAGCCCAGACCGCCGGAGCCAGCGGATCCGAAGCCTCGAGGACGAACCCACTCAATCCGGCCGGAGCCGGCCAGAAGAGAAGCATTCCCCCAGCGGGTTGAGGGAGGATCTGCAGGACCGGTTGAAAGACCGCGACGAGGGTTTGGTTCGTCTTGGCGAGGAATTGGAAGGCGGCGTTGGTGGAAACGGTTTGGCTGCCGCCAGACCAGCCAGAGAACTTCCAGCCGTTGGATTCCACCGCAGTTACCGTGACGCGGTCGCCGCTCTTATAGCTTCCGCCGCCGGCAAGGGTCCCGCCCGGCGCGTTTTGTCCGAGCCCGATGACGACCGTGGTGTCCGATCCGGGGACGAAGTTGGCGGTATAAGTCCGGCTGGCCGAAGGGTTGAAGGTGAATACCGGATTGACGCTCACCACCTCGTTCACAAAACCGCTTACCGCAGTCCAATTGCGGAACACGTAACCGGCGGCAGGAATTGCGGTGAGCGTGACGGCGTCCTGGGGGCTGTACGAACCGCCACCCGAGACCGACCCTCCAGCGCCTGGATTGGCAAGGGCGGTGATCGAGTACCGGGGGGAAGCGACAAAATGCGCCACCAGCGCACGGGGGCCTGAGGCAACAAAACTGAGAATTGCGTTGGTCGAAACCACCGCGTTGTTTTCCGTCCAGCTGGAGAACGTGTAGCCGAAAATCGGATTCGCGATCAAATTGACGGGTTTGCCGTTGCTGTAGATTCCAGCCCCCTGAACCGTCCCGGCAAAGGAGGGATCAGCGGAAGCAGTGACGGGGCTTCCGAGCTGGAAAACCGCCACCAACGTACGACTGCCGGAGACGGTCCAGGTCAGATTCGTGCTTGTGGAAATGGTCTTACCCTTTTCGGTCCAGGCGGAGAAAGAATAACCCGGAGCAGGAATGGCAGTTACAGAGGCAACAGAACCATTGATGTAGTTGCCGTCGCCTTTGAAGGTCCCGCCATCGAAGGGGGAGGCGGTGATCGTAATCTTGCTGAGGAGATCAAAGTTCGCATTGATCCACCGATTGCTGCTCGACTGCAGGGCAAGAACCGAATTCGTTCCGAGAACGACCCCATTCTCGGTCCAATTCACAAATCCATAACCCGGCCTCGGGGAAGCGGTCAGGTTCACCGCGGTTCCCGGTTGCGAAAAGGCGGCTCCGCTCACCGTTCCGGCGTACGAGGGATAGGCAATCGCGCTCACCAGTCGGCGGGCATCGCTCGAAGGCACCGCGGTGATGGAATCGACCAGAAAAAACGGGGTGCTCATCGCCTGCCCGGAAGGAATCAGGACCTGCGCGGAACAAAACGGGGTTGCCGAGTCAAGCGTCAGCTCGCCTGCTGCAAAAACGTCATCGACATACGTCCCGTTGGTCGAGACCAACCCGTTCACCAGTGTCACCCCGGGGGAGGCATTGGCTGCAAGCGCCACCGTGGTCGGAATATCCCTCGTTCCTTGAATATCCGGCGTGGCGAAGCTCAGCGAAACGCGGATAACAGGCCTGTCAAAACGGAGCTCCAAAACATTCGTGGTGCCGCCGCCGTAGATAAAGTTCCCCGAGATTCCAGGCAGATTCACCGGCACCGGCAGCCCGGCGGATCCAAAGGTGGCCGCCGTCTGGAAGGACAACGAACCGGAGACCGCAACCAGCCCCAGGCTGAGGCCCGGGGCGGATTGCACGGTTGGAAGCGTGGCAGAAATCGCCGCCCTCGGCTGCAGCGCCGGCGTACCGGGATCAAAATTGAAACTCGCCGACTGCCCGAGGGTCTCCAGCCCCCAGAACAGGCTCCCGCAAACAGCGAGGGCGCGAAGGCAGTTACCCATGAAAGTGGGGGATTTTTTATACATTATCGCTCGAGGATTTCGATGTCGTAGACGAGGCCGAGGTTCGGTCCGATTTCCTTTCCGAAGCCGCCCGGTCCGTAGGCCAGGTCAGGCGGAACAAACAAACGCCACTTCGCGCCCTTTTCCATCAATGGGAGCGCCTCAGCCCAAGCCTTGAGCGGAGCGGACCCGGCCTGCACCGAAATGGGCTTCGTGGGTTCGGATGCAAAGAATTCAGTTCCGTCCAGATAGGTCATCCGGTAGCTCACAAAAACCGGGGCATCCTTCCCAACCGCAGAAC
This sequence comes from Verrucomicrobiota bacterium, assembly GCA_947454705.1. Taxonomy (GTDB): domain Bacteria; phylum Verrucomicrobiota; class Verrucomicrobiia; order Limisphaerales; family UBA9464; genus CAIVQB01. The sequence continues at coordinate 2,295 of CANGKZ010000023.1, read as the reverse complement.
CCTTTCCCTTCTTCAGCACCGAGTACTGCAGGCCGCTCGGGAGGCTCACCACTCCTTTGCGCTTCTTGTTCATTTCCAGGAAGCGGTCGGCATCATACTGGTTCAATCCCGCCGGATTCCTGCGGGCGGCCGACGAGCGGCGCAGATTGTCGTTCTGAACCCGGATCACCAGGGCCTTCACTTCCTTCTCGGGAATCCTCAAATGATCCCCCGAAAGTCCGTCACTCAAACCGCGGCGAACCTCCTCCTCGATCACGTTGATTCCCATGCCCCGGAAATGACGCGCGATATCCACGCCAATGGCGTAACTGATGTCATTGTCGCGGACCACCGGATCTTCAACCAGGGGGCTGGATAGGACGACCTGGTTCGTCGCTGGCGGATTGGCGGCCTGACCCGCGATGAAGGACGCGGATCCCCCCGCTACACCGAGAGCAATGACGGCTGAAAGAGTCTTTTTTAGATTCAACATATACCTGATCTTCTGTGCTGAACGATACATTCCATTAGTAACAGAGAGTGTATCACGTTTGGAACTATCGAACAACTTTTGACGGTTTCATTTAACCCTGTGTTGTCCCGGGACCAAGTTCATTTTTGGACTAAGGTTCGAAACCAATTGGGATCGTTTTCGAGTTTTAAACAGGCGGTTTTTAGGAGGCCCATCACGGGCACTAGGGCGACCTTTTAATCCACTGAGACATCTCGACCACAACACTTTACAAACCATTGAGCGTTTTTTGACCAGGACCGCCAAGCGTCCACACCCGCCGGGCCGCCCGCTTATTCCTAGATCCACTTACCTCGTGTAAAAACGCTGACTACGCCGTAGGGAGCATCCTTGTGAGCAGAATCGCTAAATGTACATCTAAGGTTTATTCTTGGAACCTACTTTTAGCTCGCGGGTTGATGCTGAGAGTGAAACCTATGGGCGTGAAGACGGGTTGCATTGCCTTCTGCAAACGATGCCACTCGATTCAGTAAGTTTTATTAAAATAGACCCAGCATAATTGTAAGAACTCCAAGCCCCGCGGCTCCGTCTGGCTTTTCCTCACTGCCGCACGGTGACTTTCCGCTCCGGCCGTTATTACGGCAGAATCGTGAAGGCCGCTTTGAGGTGACCAGTTCTCAGGCATGCATCCCACCCTCATGTCCTCCCCTCTTCGATATTTCTCCCCGGCGCGTGCCCCCCGGGGTGCTGCGGCGATCGCACTTCGCCTCGACTCCTTAGCGTTTTCACGCGAACGGCAAGTCCGGCCGCCCGAACCTGCGTTTTACTCCCAGCCACAACGCAAGGAGAGTCAATCCAGTGCCGGGATGCAAACGCCGGCCCTGTCTGTCGGGTTACCCTATCCCTCAGCCAAATAGCACCTAGGTTATTTCGCTGGATCCCCGCTGTGCTGCGGGCTGATACAGAGATCGGGACGTAAGTCGGAGTTCCGCGCTGCCACCCGGTAGTGGCGGGGCCAAATCTGGTCATTCGTCACAAGCGCTTGCCTTTCGGATCAGCGAATCCGGAAGCCAAGGATCGTAGGCGTCCTGCTTCACCGGTCTGCGAAGGATCAACCTTTGAGACCTCGGGGCAGGGATTCTCCTCCTTGCGTATGATTCTGGGTTCAACCGAAAATGCGCTGCGTTCCGGTTGAATCATCGGCCTCGCCCAGCAGAGCCCTTCTTCAAACTGGAATTGAGGCTATTCCAAGCAGTCTTCACTCAACTCCCTGACCAGTCCGGACCGCCAGCGCCGGGAGAACCCTGGAAACAAAAACGCCCGCCCCAGTGCGGGGCGGGCGTGTGAGGTTCGCTAACGACTTGTTAGTTCGTCGTCACCGACACCGGGTTGGACTTCAACCAGGCCGAGCTGGTGCCGTTGCTGTAGTTTGCCCGGATTCGGAAGTAGTAGGTGGTCTTCGAGGCGATGCCGTTCAGAAGAGTCTGAGCAGCAGTTCTAGCCGTAATGGCGGGATTCGAAGTGGTCACACCGGTTTGGAACGTGGGATCCGCGGAACGCTGGACGGTCCAAGTTGCCGTCGGGGCGGCACTGATGGTCCAAGCCAGATTCACCGATGCCAAGAGTCCGGTTCCACCGCCAGCCGAAGCTGTGAAGGTCGCCGGGGCGTTGGCCGAGGGCACTGCAACCGTGATCGCGGTGCTGTAGGCGGAAGATCCGGCGCCGTTGGAGGCGAGGATCCGGTAGTAGTAGGTCGTGCCAGCGGTCACCGGGGTGTCGGTGTAGCTGGTCGCCGAGCTGCTCGGATTGATGGTGGTCACGTTGGCCGTGAAGTTGGCGTCCGT
>CANGKZ010000022.1 GCA_947454705.1 Verrucomicrobiota bacterium | reverse complement strand
GTGGGCGAGTGGGCGAGTGGGCGAGTGGGCGAGTGGGCGAGTGGGCGAGTGGGCGAGTGGGCGAGTGGGCGAGTGGGCGAGTGGGCGAGTGGGCGAGTGGGCGAGTGGCGTTCGAATCCGCCTCTTTAACCCTTCAACCCTTCAACCCTTCAACTTTTCAACTTTTCAACCCTTAAACCGCCTCAAGCGGCCGCCCGCACGGGCGCAATTCCATCGCCGCGGACCAGCTTATTCCAAGCGAGGATTCCCGTTCCGAGGGCCAGCACGGAGCAGGTCACGTACGGCCAGCTGGGATGACGGTCGTACATCCATCCAGCAAAGAGCGGTCCAATGATGCGGGCCAGACTCGCGCCCGATTGCGCGACTCCGAAGGTGAGTCCGCGTTCGTTCTCCGGGGCTAGTCGCGACAGCAGCGCAAACAACGGCGGACGGGTCAGACCCGATCCAATCGCAATCAACGCCACCAGCAGGAACAACAACCGCCAGGATCCGCCGGCGCTCGAAAACAGGCTGCTCCAGGCGAGCGGTTCATGGCTGGTCAACCAGGGCATCGGGAGAAGCCCCACGGCGAAGATCAGCAGGCTCAGGGCGACCAATTTTGGTTCGCCGAATTTCTTCACGATCTTGCCGATCGGTCCGCCTTGGACGAAGGCCCCGATGATGCCCGCGAAGGAGAACAGCACCGCGCCGACCTTGCGCGCGCCTGAGTCGTCGAGGTGGAAGTTTTGTGTGACCAGGATGGCCAGGTTGCTCTCGAAGCAGGTGAATCCGAAGGTGGCGAGGAAGAAGACCACCACCAGGAATCCCAGCACCGGAGTACGCATTACGTGCATCACGCCTTCGCGCCGGTTTCGGGTCACCGCGGGTTTGTTTCCGGGCTTCCAGCTCTCGGGAAGGTTGGTGAAGGCGAAGACCAAATTTGAGGCGCAAATCGTGGAGGCAATCCAGCCCGGTCCGCTGGGTCCGATGAGGGCCTGGCCGGCGAGCGCAACCAGTGGTCCAATGATGAAGCCGAGTCCAAACGCCATGCCGATCAGCCCCATCCGCTTGGCGCTTTCCTCAGGCGGGGTGATGTCGGCGATGTAGGCCTGGGCCACCGTCAGGTTGGCGCCGCAAATGCCAGCAAACACACGCGAAATGAAAATCACCCAGAGGGCGGTCGAACCGGTAAGCGTGGAACCGAAGGCAAACACCGCGTAGCTCAGCGCGGCGCCGGCGGTGCTGAGCAGGAGCACGGGACGTCGTCCCACGCGGTCGCTCCACGCCCCCCAGGCGGGCGCGAAGAGAAACTGCATCGCCGAGTAGGCGGCCATGATGGCCCCCACCTGGAGCCCGGTGGCGTGGAAACTGTGGGCGTACGTGGGGAGCAGCGGCAGCACGATGCCGAAGCCCACCAGGTCGATGAACACCGTCAGAAAAATGAACAGCAACGGCGACTTCTTCGAAGAACTCATTTCAGGCCGGAAGGCTGCGGTTCCCGACGGATGGGGGGAAGGGAAAAGCGTTCAGTTGGGGCTGCTTGGTTGAACCTGGAAACGGCAGTTGAGAGAAAAAACAACCGCAGATGAACGCAGATTCGAATGCGCGGAACGGAGGCAATTGAGACTCACCCAGCAGGTTTATGAATTGGAGGGGCATCAAACGACTTATCTCCCTCTCCATCTGCGTTGATCTGCGTCCATCTGCGGTTCGAACTGCCGCTTTTAGGTTGAAGGGTTAAAAAGTTGAAGGGTTGAAGGGGAAATTGGCCCCGCGGCGTGGCAACGCTTCCGTTTCGTTCGTCGGCAGGGCTGCGCTGCCGCGCAGCCCATACTTCACAACGACCAGCGCCAGCGCCGTCGTTGCCAGTGTGGAAGCCTGCGTCCCGATTATTTCGTCGGCTTCGAGGCGGGTGTTTCAGAATTGGTACGCAACAAGGTGGCTGCACCCATGGCGCGTTCGAGACGGGCCCAGGCGACGGAATGGTCCCGAAGGGCCTGCGCGTAGGTGCTGCGGGCCTCGGTAAGGGAGGTTTGCGCGCTCAGGACGTCGAGCTGGGTCCCGCTTCCGGCTTCGGAGCGGGCGTTGGCCAGCCGCAGGGCTTCCTCGGCTTGTTCAATCACGCGGGCTTGTGAATCGAGCACTTCCGCAGCTTCGTGGAAGTTGGAGTGCGCGGTCCGGACTTCGAGCTCGATCTTGCGCGAGGTGTCCTCGGTTTCAATCGAGGCCTTTTGCCGACGTGCCTTCGCCGCATCGATCTTCCCCTTGGTCAGACCGGAGTCCCAAAGCGACCAGTCCACGCGGGCGCCGACATTCCATCCATCGACGTGCCCGCTGAAGTCATCCGTAAATGTACGGCTCTGCCATCCCCATCCGCCGTAGGCCGACACCACCGGGAGTCGGGCCGACTTGGCCTGGACCACTTCCTCATCGCGCAGCGACTGCTGGGCGCGGAGGGCGGTGAGTTCGGGGCGGCTGGCGAGGGCCCGGCCGATGGCTTGGGCGAGGGTAATGTCGCTCTCGCTGCGGGTGAGTTTGCCGGAGAGCTGGAGCGGGATGTCTTCGACGCCGTTGTTCGGAATGTTCCATCCGAGCTGCGTGGCGAGATTGTTCTTGGCGATCCGATGCGCATTGCGGGCGCGGATCAACCGGGGCTTGGCGCTGGCGAGTTCGACTTCGGCGCGAAGCACGTTGAACCGGGGAACGGTGCCGGCTTCAAAACGTCGGCGGGCATCGCCGAGCTCCTGTTCGAGCAGTTTGACCGAGGCTTCCTGCGTCTGGATTTGTTCCCAGGCGAGGAGCACGTCGTTGTACGCGATGCGGAGGTTGAGGAGCGTTTCCTCCACCAGGGCCTGGTAGCTGGCGAGCGCGGCTTCGCGGGTCCACTTGGCGCTGCGGAGCGAGGCCGAGATGCGGCCGCCGGCATAGATCGGCTGCGACACCTGGATGGCGGTGTTCCAGTTTTTATCGCTCTGGAATTTGATGCCACCCGCTCCGCCGAAAGGAACCGATTCAATGCGTCCGCTGTCGAGCGAGTTCACCGCGCCACTGGCAGTGACCTGGGGAAGGGCGGCGGACTTGAGCTGCACGGACACGCCAAGGCTTTCTTCGATGTCCTGCTTTCCCTTGAGAATCGCGGGGCTTTGTTGCAGGCCCAATTCGAGCACCGACTGCAGGCTCAACGGGGCGGTCGGCCACGCGGGTGCGGGTTTTGAGGCCTGCGAGGCAGTTGCAACCGCGCCTTGGGCGGCGATCGCGGGCACGGCGGCGTTGAAGGTCATCCACAGCGCGACCGAAAGAAGCGGGAGATGTTGATGGGGTCGCAGGGTGCGTCTCATGAGGTCGGTAGATTCGGGGTGGCGCGGAGCGGGGTCAAATCGGAGTTGGAAACAGATCGGTGGCGGCTGAATTCCTGCGACTTACCGCATGGGTTCGGCTGCTGGCTTCGACGGAGTGGGGGATCCGGCGCGGGCGATGAATACGTCCACTTGCTGCCCCACATAGACTGGGAATTTGGGGCGTTCAAACTCGAACACGATCTGGAGCACGCGGGTGTCCACGCGTTCCAAGCTGTCGCCGGTGAGGCTGCGCTTGGGCACTACGTAGGGTTCGATGCGAACGAATTTCAACGGCATGCGAAGATCCGCATGGCCCTTGAGCGAACCCTGGGCACTTTGTTTCACATCGACGTAAACGGCGTTTTGTTCGTCCACCTCGGCGCGAACCTGGAGGCTTTCGACGTCGCCCAGAAGCATCAGCGGATCGCCGGTCATCGCGGCTGCGGTGGCGAATTCCCCTTCGCGAACGTTGACCTGGAGCAGCTGGCCATCCCGGGGGGCGCGGACGGACAGGATTTCAAGATCGGTACGTGCCTGTTCCAGTTGACGATTTGACGCAAGGATCGCGGCCTTGGTCGATGCGACCCGGGCGCGCGCGGCCTGCAGATTGAACTGGCGGCGCTTCAACTCATCCTCGGTGGCCACCTTGTCGCGTTCCAGTTTGCTGAAGCGCTCGACTTGGTCCGTCCAGTCGGCCGCGGTGACTTCCTCCACCGCGAGGGTGGATTTCATCGATTCAAGCTGGGCCTCCATGGCCGCGACGCGGGCGCGCACTTCCCGGTCGTCGAGCTGGAACAGGAGGTCGCCCGCCTTGACACGGTCGCCGACCTTCACTGCCACGCGGGTTACGAGTCCGCTCTTCGGCGAAGCGATCTTCACGTTCTCCCGCGCCGCTTCCACCAGACCAGTGGCGGCCACGGTGTCCTCGTAAGGCGAGCGCGCGGGGGGCGATTCCGGCCCGGGGCTGGGCGGACGCTGCTTCATCTTTTGAACCAAAAGCGCTGCAGCGACCACGCCGGCGATGGCGAGGTAGAAGGAAACTTTTCGGAAGAGCATGAGAATCTGGGTTCGGAGTTCGGTGTTCGGTGTTCGAAGTTCGGAGATCGAAGATCGGAGTTCAGGAAAGGCGGGGATCAGGAGTGTTGATCGACGAAATGTTGCAAGGCGGTGCCTTCAAGGACCTGGCCCACGCGGCCGTCTTCCATTTCGGTGATGCGATCGGCATACCCGTAGGTTCGCGGATCGTGGGTGACGATGATCACGCATCGGCCCGGAGCGCGCGCGGCCGTGCTGAGCAGGTCCATGATGTGGTGCCCGGTGTCGCGATCGAGTGCGCTGGTGGGTTCGTCGCAGATGATCAATCGCGGTTCGTGGCTCAGGGCGCGGGCGATGGCCACGCGCTGTTGCTGTCCGCCGGAGAGTTCCGTGGGACGCTTCTTGCCCTTGTCGCCCAGGCCCACCCGGCTGAGCAGTTCGGCAGCGGTCGCCTCGGCCTTTTGGCGCGACACTCCGTTCAACAGCAACGGAACGCTGACGTTCTCAATGCAGGTGAGGGTGGGGATGAGGTTGAACTGCTGGAAAATGAATCCGATGTGTTTGCCGCGGAATGCGGTGACCGCGCCCTTGCGCATTCCATTGAGGCGCGTGCCGAGGACCTCTATTTCCCCGGCGTCCCAATCGAGAGTGCCGGCGACCACGCTCAGAAGGGTGGTTTTGCCGCATCCGCTGGGGCCCACGACCAGGTGAAGCTCGCCCTCGCGGGTTTCAAAATCGACGCCCTTCAGCGCCACGGTCCGGCTGTCGCCGACGCCAAAGGTCTTGGTAACCCCGCGGACGAAGACCGCCGGTTTCGCGGCGTTGGATTCCACCTGCTGATGTTGGACGGGGCTGGCATTCATGCGAAATCGGCGCGGACGGGGTGAAGTGAAATGGCGTTTTCAGGACAGGCCGGCACGCAGCGTCCACAGCCGGCGCATGCCTCGGGGCGGGCAACGAATCCTTGTTTGCCTCCGTGAACCCAAACTTTGAGGCGGGACATCAACGGCAGCGCGGCGCGTTCGGCATCGGTGAGGCGTCGGATTTCGAACACGTTCTCCGGACACTGCTGAACGCAAGGTCCCTTGGCCTCGCAACGCGTGGCATCAATTTTGGGAATCACGCGCGCCTTCCGCAAAGGGCTTGCGGAGTCGCGTCGCGCCGGCTGTGAGCCGCCCGTCGGCGAGGAAGATGAGGGTGAGGTGGACACCGTTGAGGAGGATCGTTGGTCGTGCGGGCCTGCAGTTATCCGCGGAACACGATGGCGGGTTCGAGTTTCGCGACCTTTCGAATGCCCAGCGCGGCGGAGAAGCAGCACATGATCACGATGGCCACGGCGGTTTTGATCATGGAACTCGCCTCGAGCAAAAACGGCGGCTGTCCCACGGGCAGGACGGCGAACCCGAACAGGGCGGCGAGACCCACGCCGATGCCGTATCCGATCGTGCCCACGGTGAAGGCCTGCAGAAGCAGCATGCGGGCGAGCATCCAGGTGCTGGCTCCCATCGCTTTGAGCGCGCCGAGATGCCGGAGGTTCTCCAGCACGAAGGAGAAGAAGGTTTGTCCCGACACGGCGATGCCCACGATGAATCCCAGAATGATCGTGGTCATGAACGACATGGGAATGCCGGTGTTTTTCCAGATGTAGGCTACGGTGACCTTGGCGAATTCCTCGCTCGTGTAGGCCTTGAGACCGGTCTCCGCGGCAATGTTTTTGGCCACCTCGGCCGGGGTCACGCCGGGCTTCGGTTCGGCCAGGATCAGCGAAAGCATCTTGCGCTGGCGCGGGGCGTATTGCAGGGCCTGGTCGTAGCTGCTGAACACGTACGGATATCCGAAGAAGTGTCGCTCGGTGCGGCAGATGCCCACGATGCGGGCTTCGCGATCGTTGATTTCAAAGGTGTCACCGATCTTCACCGGCGACTTGCGTCCGGCGCTCAACCGCTGAACCCCGAGTTCATCGATGATCACGGTATTCGGCAGCCGGAGATGCTGCAGGCTTCCGGCAAGCATCTGGGGAGGGCGACCGAACAGCGTCGCCCCGTGAAGTCCGATAAGCATGATCTGCTTGTCGGAGCCATCGGCGGCCTTGGCCTTGAGGATGCCCTGGTACATGGGCACGGCAAAATCGACGCCCTTCACGCTGCGGACGCGGTTGACGTCGGTATCGCGCAGGGGCTTGGTTTCATTGGCGTAATCGACGTGCGCCTCCACCACCCAGATGGAGGCCCGCATGTTGCGCAGATGGCTCGTGGTCCAGGACAGCAGTCCCTGGAAGACCGCATTCTGCTGGGTCATCAGCAGGGCGGCGAAGGTGAGCCCGCCCACCAGCATGATGTACTTGGCGCGGTCGCCCATCAGCATTCTCAACGCGAGGTGAAACATGGGAAAAAGGAAGGGAGTTGGAAAACGATTGGACCGGGCTCAGCGTCGTGAACGGGTGGGTTGACGACGCGGGAAGCGTTTCGGACGAGGGGTGCGGGATTCATCCGCCTTTTCCGCCTTGAGTCCCCGCACACCGGCGAGACTGAAGTCGGTGATGTGCCGGGTGAGCTGCTCGAGCTGCCCGCTGTTGAACGGAGTGTCGGGAAACAGTCGCTGCAGCACCGGCTGGCAGTGGCAGTAGAACAGGATCTGCCCGACGACGCTCATGCCGAGCAGGCGCAGGGAATCATTCGAAGCACGCGGCCCGACCAAATCGCGCAGGATTTCAAAGAGGGCTGTGGAGGTGGGACGAATGGATTCCGCCACCAGACGGTCGAGCGCCCGGGTGGGCTCGACCATTTCCCGGGCCATCATGCGGCCGTGCCGGGCGCTGAGTTCCTCGGAGAGCACCCGCTGAAGAAAGCTCCGGATGAATTCCTCCAGCCGCAGTTCCGGAGGTGTACCAGATTTGGGCGTGGGAACCGGGTGAAGCTCCAGCGCGATCCGGTTCTGCTCTGCGAGCACTTCGCCGTAGAGCGATTCCTTGTCTCCGAAATGATAATTGACCGCCGCCACATTGGCCCCGGCCCGGCTGCAGATGTCGCGCACGGTGGCCTGGCGGAACCCCACCTCGGCGAACACGTCGGCCGCCGCGTTCAGCAGCGCGCGTCGTGTGGCGTCGTGTGCCGAAGTCGCGCCTGAACCTGAATGTGGTGAGGAGTGGTCCATGCCTTCGTTCAAGCATGAGTTTTAAACGCGTGTTTGAATTTGTCAAATCACGCGCCCAAAACCGGTCAGGACCGGAGGGGAAACCACCCGTTGGGGCGAATCTTTTAGGACCGGGAGGGCAGGGACCCAAGATCCCCGCGGGCACGGGCTGTGGTTCCGTACACCCATTCGAACACGGGCGATGCGAGCAGGGTGGTGAGGACAGCCATCACAACCATGATGGAGAAGAGCTGCGGGGTGATGAGTCCGCGTTCGAGTCCGATGTTGAGAATGATCAGCTCCATCAGGCCGCGGGCGTTCATCAGGGTGCCGACGGCAAGCGCGGTGCGGTTGTCCTCCCCGTGCAAACGCGCAGCTGCCCAGCAGGCCCCACCTTTGCCGAGGCAGGCGGCCAGGAAAACGATGGCTGCGATGAACCACAACTGGGGCGTGTCCACGAGGTCCAGCCGGGTGTTCAGGCCCGAGTAGGTGAAGAAGGTGGGCAGGAGGAATACCACTAGCAGGGGCTCGAGTTGACGCGTGAGCGCGGCTGCGAATTCCCCACGCGGCATGGCGACGCCGAGAATGAAGGCGCCAAACACGGCGTAGATGCCGATCGCATCGGTGAACCAGGATCCCAGCATGACTGCCATCAGGGTGACGGCGAGCATCGGTTGCGTGAGGCCTCCGTTGGCGCGGGTCAGCGGTTCCATGCGGGCGAACAGCCGGCGTCCGAGCGTCAGCACCAGCGTGGCATACACCACTCCGCCACCGATGGCCCAGGCGGCGATCCGCCAGTCGTCCTTGAAGCTGGCGAGAACGATGGCCAACACGCACCAGGCGGCCGCGTCATCAATGGCCCCCGCCGCGAGGGCGAGGGTACCAAGCGAAGTTCCCGACAGTCCGCGCTCGACAATAATGCGCGCCAGCATCGGAAACGCGGTAATGCACATGGAAGCGCCGAGAAACAACACCGCCTCCCAGCGTTCCACTTTCGGAGTAAAGAATCCCCCGGACGAGGCGAGCCACACGGCCAGTGCCGCCCCGAGGGCAAAGGGGGCGAGCATCCCGGCAATCGAGACTGAGGCTGCGGCACGGATTCGGGAGCTAAAGAGATCGGTCCGGAACTCCACCCCTACGAGGAACATGTACATCGCCAGTCCGATCTGGCTGACCGCGAAAAAGATCACCTTCGATTCCTTCGGGAACAGCCAAGCTTGCGGATCGACCGACAACAATCCCGCGCTCACGGCCTTGGCGGAGAGCAGCCCGAACACCGAGGGTCCAAGAATTACTCCGGTGATCATCTCGGCCACCACCTGCGGCTGGCCAAATCGCCGGGCGATGAGCCCCACCACGCGGCACGCTCCCAGCACCACCGCGAGCTGGAGGAAAAATCGGACGGAGAGGTCAAAGGCCGACATAATACGCACACGTAATATGTGAGGTTGAGTCCTTCGTCAAACGGTCTCTGGAGGTTTGGGGTGAGACGCTCGGATCGTGGGGATAGTCGCACCTTCGTCGGGTTGAATTGGAGTCCGACCGGAGCTGGGGGTACAACGAGCCCATGCACCCGCTTCTGCGATCCTCGCTTGCCTCCGTGCTGATCCTTCTCGCCAATGACGCGGTGGCCGATCCTGTTCCCGGTGTTCCCCCCGATTCCGCACGATGGTTGAAATCGATGCCGCCGGTGCCGACGTTTCAGGTGCCGTCGTCCGTCGAAGCGTGGAACCTCCGGCGTTCGCAGATCCGATCGCAGCTGGAAACCCTGCTCGGCGATTTTCCGGCGCGGCCGTCGGTGCCCGTGGTGAAGACCCTGTCGCGCGAGGACCGCGGCCAATACACGCTGGAGCGATTCACCTTCGACAACGGATTGGGCGACACCGTGCCGGGAGTGCTGCTGATTCCCAAAAAGTTCCAAGGACGCGTGCCGGCGATCCTGTATTGCCACTGGCACGGTGGGGAGTATCGGGGCGGGAAATCGGAGTTGTTCGAATCCAAGCACACTCCCGAAGTTCCGGCCGATGCGTTGATTGCGCGGGGGGTTGCGGTGATTGCGATCGATGCTCCCGGGTTCGGGGAGCGGAACGGCCGGGGGCCGGATGGAACGCTCGACGGGGCGGGGGAGCAGTCCTGGGCTAAGTACCATTTTTGGCAAGGCCGGACGATGTGGGGTGCGATGCTGCGCGACGACCGAATGGCGTTGGATTACCTCGTGTCGCGTCCTGAAATTGATCCGGCCCGCGTGGGGGTGACTGGCATCAGCATGGGGGCCACGCGGTCCTGGTGGCTAATGGCACTCGATGAGCGGCTGAAGGCGGGCGTGGCGGTGGCGTGTCTGACTCGCTATCAGGACCTCATCGCCGCGGGAGGACTGAAGGGGCATGGCATCTACTACTTCGTTCCCGGCATGCTGCGTCATTTTGACACCGAGGCCGTGATCGCGCTTTCGGCGCCGCGCCCGCTGCTTTGCCTTACCGGCGATCAGGACTCAGGCTCACCCGTGCCCGGGATTCATCGGATCGAGGAAGCGGTGAAGCCCGTGTGGGCATTGACCGGGCGTCCGGACGGGTTTGAATCGATCCTCTACCCAGGACTCGGACATGTTTACACGCCCGACATGTGGCGACGGATGCTGGCGTGGATGGAATCCGGTCTAAAAGGTCCCTAAAAGCAGGCCACGCTTTCGGGCAATTCATCGAAAACCTCGATGAAATAGGCTCGGAATTGCGGGCTGCTGACCAAAACTTCGCGAAACCCGGGCTTGCTACCCGCCGGGAATCGGGTATTCCCGTCCCCCCGCCACGGACTTGGCGACAGGTCCGTATCGATTTTCCGTGGGTCGTTTCGACCCAGGGACGCGGAGTCCACCCCGTGGAACCGCGCCGAGGAAAGGACGTGAACGTGATTTGAGCGAAGTTAAACTTAAAAAGGGCGAACCTATTGATCGTGCGCTGCGCCGCCTTAAGAAAAAGGTGGATCGTGAGAGCATCATCAAGGATATCCGCATGAAGCGCCATTATGAGAAGCCCAGCGAGCGGCGACGCCGCAAGCTGAAGGTGGCCCGCTTCTCCGCCATGCTGTCCGCACGGTACGCTGACACTTGATCGGCCTCCTCGAAAATCCTGCGCTGCAGGATTGAACCGGATTCAGCCGGATGCTGTCCTAGGCGGACGCATCCGGCATTTTTCTGCTCACATGTACTCGCTGTCATCCTGTTGGAACTCCGGCCGTCACACTGATGGACGCGCCATGCTCCGTGAAATCCGCGACCTCGGCTTCGAATACGCCGAGTTGAGTCACGGCATTCGCATCAGCCTGGTCCCCGGCATCATCGAAGCCGTGGAAGCCGGGGAGATCAAAATCTCCACGCTGCATAATTTCTGCCCGCTGCCGATCGGCATCGACTACCCCGCGCCGAATATCTTCAAGTTCAGCGCGACGGACCGCCGGGAGCGCGAATACGCCTGGAAGCACTCGCTCAAGACCATCGAGATGGCCGAGCGGATGAAGGCAAAACTCATCGTGCTCCACTCAGGACAGGTGGACATCAAGGACTACCAGGATCGCCTGGAGGAAATGGTGCTCGCAGGCCAGAAGGAAACCCCCAAGTACCGCAAGCTGGTCGAAGAGGTAGAGAACAAGCGCGAGAAGAAGAAAGAGGAGGCCATGCGCCTCTCCCTCGACATGATCGGCGCCCTGGCCGGTGTGGCCGCGGAGCGTGGACTCCTGCTCGGCATTGAGAATCGCGAAGGCGTGGAGGAAATTCCCTTCGATCACGATCTCGCCTACTTCCTCGCCGCGCTGCCGGACAACGTCCGCTACTGGCACGATTGCGGACACGCGCAGATCAAGCAGGAGCTCGGCTTCATTGATCACCGGATGCACTTGGAAAACCTGGCTCCGCGGCTCGCCGGGTTGCACGTGCACGATGTCCAGATTTCCCCCGAAGGCATGCACGACCATTGCCCCCCGGGATGCGGCGAGATCAAGTACGACGCGCTCAAGCCCTTCGTCAACGAGTCCCACATCAAGGTGCTGGAACTCTCGCCCGGAGTGCCGCCCGACGACGTCGCCCGCGGATTTGCCTACATCAAGTCGGTGTGGGGCGATCAATAACCGAGGAAGCCTTAGTACGAGGCCGCCGCTTTGATGTGAGACGGTCCAGGATCATCGGGTTGTTGCGGACGGGAGTCTGCGGGCTGCTGCTCGCGATGATCTTCCACGTCATCTTCTGCAACGAGGTCCAGCTCTCCATGCCGTCGGCTGCCTGGCAGTCTCTCACCCGGTGGGAGCAGCGCCGTCTGGCCTGGACCGAAGGCCCCAAGGCGCTTTGGGAAATGTCCAACCGGGTTCGCCCTGTGGAATTGGCCACCTCCTTTGCCGCCTGCGGTTTGGTCATTCTGGTCGGCGGCTTGCGCTGGCGACAGGTGCTCCGGGCCCAGGGACTGGATCTGTCGGTGGCCGCCGTGATGCGCATCTCGCTCGTCGCCCAATTCTTCAACGCCTTCCTCCTCGGTACCGCCGGGGGCGACGTGGTGAAGGCCTGGTATGCGGCCCGGTCTGTACCAGAAAAGAAACCCGAGGCGGCGTTGACCGTTTTTGCCGACCGGTTGCTGGGAATGGTGGCGCTGCTGCTCTTCGCCGCGTTGCTCATGATCCCGAACGTCGGACTGGTTCTGGAGTACAAGCGTCATGAGACGGTTGCTCTGCTCCTGCTCGGCATGCTGGCGGCCGCCGGGTTCCTGATTGGCGTCGGGTTTTATTCCGATCTGCTTCAGCACGACGGATGGGTTCCAAGAATGGTACGTCGATTGCCCAAGGGCGATTCCTTCAGCCGCGCGCTGGTGGCGTGCCGGCAGTTTGGGCATCAGCCGGGGTTCATGACCCGCATGGCCTTGTGGTCGTTGCTGGTGAATGTCTGCGTGGTGGTGGCCTTTGTCTCGCTGGCCAATGGACTGGGAATTCAGTTGCCGGAGTTCACCAGCCTGGGGATGACGCTGCCGGGGCAGGTCCGGCTTTGGTACGTGATTCCCGCGATTGTCTGCGTGGCCGCGCTGCCGGTCACACCCGCGGGATTGGGCGTGCGCGAGCACTTGTTCGTCTGGCTGCTGGCGGTTCCGTCGCTCGGGGTGAAACCCGGCGCCGCGCTCTCGCTTTCGCTGCTTGGCTACACGGTGAACCTGCTCTGGAGCGTGATCGGCGGGATCGTCTATCTGGTGCTTCCCGAGCGTGAGGACATCGCTGCGGCCGGGGCCGCCGAATAGCTCACCTGATTCCCCGAGTCCCGCAGCGCCACTTCAGCGTTTTCCTGCGGCATCGGTCAGCGACTTCACGAGTTCGGCCGGGGTCCATTCGTTGCCCATGAAGATCTCATGCACGCGTCCCCCGGCGTCGATCACCACGGTGCGAAGATTGTGGTTCTGCGCGGCTACCGACACCCCTCGGCCGTAGTACTGACCGAAGTGCCCGGTGATGCGGTCCAGCGTGTCGTAGTCCGCCCTCGCGAGCCACCAGCGCGCCGGATCCGCATGGGCGCGGTTACCATAGCCCTTGAGCACCGCCTCGGTATCGTATTCCGGATCAATGCTGATCGAGACCAGACGCCAGTTGGTCGGCGCTCCCGCGGTGTCGGTCATGAGCTTCTGCACCTGGGTGAAGTGATCGGTGATGCGCGGGCAGAAGGTGGGAAATGGACAGCGGGTGAAGATGAAGGTGAAGGCGTAGGCGTTGCCCCGGAAGGACTCGAGATTGAAGCGGTTTCCCAACTGATTGGTGAAGGCATAGTCCACCATCGAATCGCCTGCTTTGAGAGCTGGGACGTTCGGAAGAATCCGGATTGCCGTATCGTTGGGATTCGCCCCGGTGCTGGTGGGATCCACCGTAGCGGCCACGGGCTCAGGGGGAGGCGTGACGGTCTTGAGTTGATCGATCCAACCGTCCTTTTCCGTGACCCGGAGCCGGAACTCGACGCGGCCGCCCACGGTGAGCCCCTTGAGTTCGTTGGTATCCCGAACCTGGAACGGCATGGTCATCGCGGGCATGTATCCCGGGATTTCCTCGTGCTTGATCACCACGGATTTCTTTTCCGGATGCACGGCCTGCACCACGCCTCGGGAGGCGTAATTGGTGATCGAACCCTCGGCGGGCGCGGAGGAGTTCGCGGTGGATGAGGCGCTGCCGGACTCCGTCTTCGGGGAGCAACCCGCGAGGAGGCCAATCCATGCAGCAGTAATCCAGAGGGGGAGGGCACGAACCATAAGCGTGGATGACTCTAGCCGAGGTCGTGGGGACCGCCAAGGTGCGGATTGAATGGGAATGACTCCGGGGGCCGATCAAAAAAGAAACACGCCGCGTCTCCGAAGAAACGCGGCGTGATTTGAAGGGAATCAGGGATCGAAACTCGATCAACCGATCAGGTTCGCGTCGGGCGCGGGCAGCGGGAGCAGACCCACGCGGGATTCACCGGTGCGCGGCTCCTTGGCGGGCTTCGGCGCCTTTTCGGGGCGGGGAGCCGGCTCGGGCTTGGCGACGGGCTTCTTCGCGGTCTCCAACTTGCCGTTGGCGAACTCGATGACGTGACCCTGGTGGATGAGCCAGTGGAGGTCGGTGAGGACCACCTGCTGTTCCGCATTCGCCTTCGGCTCCGGCGCGGGGGCCGGGGCTGCGGCAGGAGCGGGAGCGGCGGCACCGACGGTGGCGTCGGTCGAATCGGCCGATTGTTCCGCCGGCGAAGGCGCGGCAGGTGCCGGAGCCAAGACTGCCGCGGGTGCGGCGGCCGGTGCAGGGGCCAGCGCTTCGAGCAACTTCTTGCGCGAAGGATTCGGGGTCGCATCGATGAACTCGATGATCTTCCGGACGCCGTTCGACACCGCGTTGGCGGTGATATCGAGGTAGTGCGGGCGGGCGATCGACACGTGCACGACGGTTTTGTCGCGCTTGAAGAACTGCAGACCCGACTGGGCGAATGCGGCGCTGAGCGAGGTCATCGTGCGGATCGGGAACTTGCGTTCGCGTTCCAGCGTGACCCGGAGCAGGCGGTGCAGCGGTTCGGGAAGGCGGGGGCCGGACTGCTCACGGCGGAGCTGCCAGGATTCCACGGACTTCACGAGGGTCGGCGCATGGGTTTCGCGGAAGTGGGCTTCCACTTCGGCGAGCGTCCCGAGCTTGCGGGGTTCGGCGACGTTCAGCGTGGTGTATTCCAGGCGGGAGCTCTGGGATTCGATCCACTGCTTCACGACGGCCTCTTCCTTCACGAAGCGGACCTTGCTCTTGAAGACATCGAACGGCAGACGCGGCGCGCGCTGGGCGTGCACTTCGCGGAGCTTCTCCTGGTAGCCGTGGTAATTCGGCGGGCCGAGGATAATCTCATCGAACTGCGCCACCAGGGTCCAGACGCCCTTGGGAGCGTCGCAGGCCTGACGGTCGGTCTGGTAGAAGGTGTCGAAGTGCGACTTCAACGCGTGGCGGATGGCTTCGGCTTCGGACAACCAGGCGCTGTCGTCGAGCGAGCAGACGAACAAGGGCTGCAGGGCCTTGCCTTCGGGGCCTTTCTTGACCTTGAAGGTGATCTCGTAGCGATCCGGCTTCTGGATCACGAGCGAGGCCACTTCGAGGAGGGGATAGGCGCGTCCGCTGAGCTTGATCTGCCGGGCGAGGGAATTCACGCCTGCGGGCTCGGGGCGGAGCTCGATGTCCACGGGCACGAGCGGCTCGGGTTCGAACTGGCGACGATCATCGCGACGCGGTCCGCGCTGGCCGGGGCCGGCTGCGGGATCCCACTTCAGGCCGGGGCCACCAGGGCCACCAGGACCGCCGGGGCGACCACCGGGCCGGGGGCCACGGGGACCACCAGGGCCGCCTTGTCCGCCAAATCCGCCGGGGCCACCAGGGCCGCCGGGACGCGGGGGACGGTTTCCGAAGGCGGGACGGCCGCCAAATCCGGAACGTCCGCCAGGACCACCAGGGCCGTCACGACGAGGTCCGCGGCGATCGCCACGGCCTTCGCCTTCGGTTCCCTGATACTTGGCGTATCGGTTCGGATCATCAGGCTGTTGTGCCCAGGCGGGCAAAAAGGCCTTTTCGAGGTCTAAGTTCAGTTCCAACGGTTCGCTCATAGAGATGAAAGGCCCCGCGCAGCGGCGCGGGGTTCGCAATAAAAATGCGGGCGGACGATGCGGGGCGGGTTTTGGAAAAGCAAGTGCCGCGAAATGCCCTTTTCGGACACCCGGGGAATAGCGCGATCCCGAAACCGGGTCCGGCCGGACCCGAAGGAGGGGCGAATCGACGTGCAGTTACGCCTTGCCCATCGGGCCAATGGTTCCGGAAGCTCGACGCATGGATTCCCATTCCAATCCGAAAGCCACCCCTCCGGCAGGATGGCAACAATGGCTCGCGATTCCCGAAGTTCCCCGCGCTCTGCCGTTCGCGTTGTTCCTTCTGATCGGATCCTTTCAAGGCAAGGGGTTCGCCGGATCCGAATATTGGATGTACGCCGTCAAGACCATCGGCGTGGGCCTGCTGCTTTGGTCCATTCGCGGATGGTTGCCGGAAATGAAGTGGTCGTTCCGCATCGAGGGCGTGGTCGTCGGATTGGTGATCGCGGGACTCTGGATCGGACTCGACGGGAAAATTCCCAGCCTTGATGAATTATGGGGAATGGGGCGAAAGCTGATCACCGGCAAAGCTCCAGAACCGCCGAAGCCCGAGGTGCCGTGGAATCCCCTCGAGTTCTACAAGGATGCGCCGTTGCTCGGATGGACCTTCCTGATGATCCGCGTTCTTGGACGTTCCCTCGTGGTGCCGCCGTTGGAGGAAGTGTTCTACCGCTCATTCCTCTACCGCTACTTCGCCAACCCCAAGTTCACTGAGCTCCCGCTCAACACTTGGCATCTCGTGTCGTTTGTTTCCACCAGTGCCGTGTTTGGATTGTCGCATCCCGGACAGTGGGTGCAGGCGATTCTGTGCGGACTCGCATTCCAGGCGCTGGTGGTCCGGTTTGGCCGGATTGGCGATGCCATGCTCGCCCACGCCACGACGAATCTCGTGATCAGCATCTACGCCATCGCGACCCGCCAGTGGCAGTTCACATGAGTGTGCCAAAAATGGTTCGCCGTGGGGACGCGACCTTGTGAGCTCCACGGTTCCGGTTTCCGATTCGGTGGTCGCCTCGGGGTTTCCCCCGTGCGTAGTGCATGAGGACGAATCGCTGCTGGTGGTTCACAAACCAGCGGGATGGAACACGCATGCTCCGTCCCCGTATGCAGGCGAGGGAATCTACGAGTGGCTGCGCCATCGCGAACCGCGCTGGGCGACGCTTTCGATTCTTCACCGGCTGGACAAGGAAACCAGCGGCCTCCTGGTGTTCGGAAAAACTCCCGCGGCGAACCGGTCGCTGACTGCGCAATTCACCGACCGGGAAATCGGAAAGCACTACCTGCTGGTGACCGATCGTCCGGTGGAACGGGACGCGGCCACGGTGACGCTTGCCATCCGACGCGACGGGGCGCGCTACCTCGGAGTCCCGCCAGCGAGCGGGGGCGATCCGGCGGAGACGCAGTTTCGTGTGCTTCGTCGCGAGGCCGGGCGTACCTGGATTGAGGCAACCCCGAAGACGGGTCGCACGCATCAAATTCGGGTCCATGCGGCCAGCCTCGGTTGGCCGATTCTGGGCGATGAATTGTACGGAGGCTCCCGGGCCGACCGGGTGCATCTGCACGCGCGTCAACTCACCTTCGATCATCCGGAAACGGGGCAATCCGTCACCTTCGAAGCTCCGGCTGGATTCGAGTCCGATGCCGGGGCATCGCGGTTGGAATTGCGTCGTGCCTGCGTGAATCCGATTGAAACCGATGCGTTCCGGCGGGTTCACGGCGCGGCCGACGGGGAGCCGGAGGTGTTCGTCGATCAGTTGGGCGAGTGGCTGTTGATCCAGAGCGAGGAGGAATCGATCGCCCGCGAATGGTGGTCGCGCGCGCGTCTGCAGGTTCAGCATCCGCTTTCTGCTTCGCCTGGGCACGCCATGCCGGCAATTCGCGGGGTCTATTTTAAACGTCTGAATCGACACGTCCGCGCCACCACCGTCACTCAGGCGAGCCCCACCCGGCTCGACGGTGAGGAGGCTCCGGCGGTGTTTCACATTCGGGAAAACGGGTTGCGCTACGAACTCAGCTTCGCCGAGGGATACTCGGTGGGGATCTTTCTCGATCAGCGCGACAATCGACGCCGCGTGCTGCGCAACCATGTGGCGGCGGAGTTTCCTCTGGCTGCGGCGGGAACCGCGGGACGCGAGCTTCTCAACTGCTTTGCCTACACCTGCGGCTTCAGCGTGGCCGCCGCGGCGGGGGGATTCCGCACCACCAGTCTGGATCTGTCGCGGAAGTACCTGGATTGGGGCCGTCGCAATTTTGAGGCAAATGGGCTGCCCCTCGAAGGACACGATTTCATCTACGGAGACGTGTTCGACTGGCTGCGACGGCTGGCGAAGAAGGGGCGTCGATACGATGTGGTGATTCTCGATCCGCCGACGTTTTCCCGATCGAAGGAGCACGGGGATTTTCGCGCCGAGTCGGATTATGGGTCGCTGGTGTCCGCAGCGCTCAAGGTCTTGAACCCCGGCGGTGTGTTGCTGGCGTCCACCAATGCGCTGCGCCTGGAGCCGGAGCGTTTTCTGGCGGAAGTATCGGAGGCGGTCGCCGGAGCCGGGCGGCGGATTCAGAAGCAGCACTACATTCCGCAGGGCGTGGATTTCCCCATCAGCCGGGAGGAGCCCGCGTACCTGAAGACGGCCTGGTTCAAGATCTCCTGAGCCCCGTAAACATTGCGCCCCAAGGATTGAACCCGCCGACCCCGTGCGGCATGGTTTGGAAAAGTGGATCTGCCGTTGGTCATTTTCTTGCCGCTCATGGCGCTCCTCGCGTCGGGCAGTTTCTTCTTCGCTGCGGCGGAGTCCTCCCTTTTTTCCCTCGGCATGTGGCGGGCTCGTCGTCTCGCGGAGCGCCCCGATCCCCGTGGGTTGATCGTGCAGGAATTGCTCGGCCGACCTGAGGATCTTCTTGCCACGCTGGTGCTGGGCAATGCCTCGGCCAACGCCTTGCTGACCGCGGTGGTGGTGCTGGCTGCGCTTCACGGCAGTGCGCCGGTGGTTCCCATTCTCCTCGGCATGTTCGTCGGGCTGCTTCTGTTGTGCGAAGTCACCCCCAAGGCGCTCGCCGTCCGTCAACCCGAGGCCTGGGCCCTTCGCGTGGCCCGCGGGATGCGATTCCTCGTTCGGATCACCCGTCCGATCCGCCGCATCGCCCAGGGGGCGATCAACCGGGTCCTTGGAATGATCACCGTCATTCGGAACCGCACCGCGCTGCAGGTTTCCGATGAGGAGTACGCCGATCTGGTGGAGCTCGCGCATCAGCAGGGCGCGCTGGATGCCTCGGAAAAGGAACTGATTTTGCAGGTGCTCTCGCTTGATCAACGGGCGGCGCGCGATGTCATGCGTCCCCGGGCGCAGATGGTGTGTCTGCCCGATGATCTGTTGCCCGACCAACTGGTGCTCGAAGCCCGGAAGGCGCGTCATCACCGCATTCCGCTGTACGACGAAACGCCGGACAACATCGTGGCCGTGCTAAACACGCGGACGCTGCTGCTGGATCCCGCGGCAGGGATCGATGAGGCGCTCGAGTTTCCGTCGTTCGTTCCGGAAAGCATGAATCTGCTTTCGCTGTTTCAGTCGCTGCAGATCCAGCAGCGCGGCCTGGCCATCGTGCTGGATGAATTCGGAAGTCCGGCGGGCCTGATCACAATCGAGGACATTCTCGAGGCGGTGGTGGGACCCATCCGCGACGAGGGCGAGGCCCAGGGCTGGGTGATCGAGACGTTGGGGCCGCGACGCTGGCGCGCGAATGGGTCGATGCGCATCGACGATTTCCGTCGTGCCTATCCCACGCTCGCCGAGGTCGAAGGCGTGGATACTCTCGGCGGCTTGGTGGTGAAACTTTCTGAAGTGGTCCCGAGCGTCGGGGAATCAGTCACGTTCAGCGGACTCCGCTGGACGGTGCAGTCGGCCGATGAGCGTCGGGTGCGCGAGCTCCTGATTGAATCCGAAGGAGGTGCCGCGTGATGGCCGCCGCATTCCATTGGTTCGCGCTCCTGTTCTGGCTGGGGCTTTCGTTTTTCATGTCCGGCATGGAGGCGGGAGTCATGGCATTGAACCGCCTGCGCATTCGTCAATGGATGCGCGAGGGCAAGCCCCAGGCCCCGGTGCTGCTCGAATACCTGGAGCATCCGGAAAACTTCCTCTGGACCATCCTGGTGGGCAACACGCTCGCGAACTTCTCCGCGGTGGTGCTGATCGTGTCCGATCTTCATTCGGCGGTGGGCGACACGCCGTGGCTGTTTTGGATCTGCTTCGTCACGGTGATCGGCCTGATTTACGTCCTTGGCGAACTGCTTCCGAAGACGTTGTTCCGAATGTTCCCCAACCGGCTTTGTCTGAAACTCGTGGGAGGCTACCGGCTCGTCCATCTGGCGCTGTCGCCGATGGTTCGCATGATCGAGAGCTTCG
Organism: Verrucomicrobiota bacterium; assembly: GCA_947454705.1. Taxonomy (GTDB): domain Bacteria; phylum Verrucomicrobiota; class Verrucomicrobiia; order Limisphaerales; family UBA9464; genus CAIVQB01. The sequence continues at coordinate 60,768 of CANGKZ010000022.1, read as the reverse complement.
CGACGCTGCTGCTTCGGCTCACAGGCGGGCAGGCGCTGTCGGCCAATTTGTTTGGCAACCGCGAAGAATTCCGGGCCCTCATGCAGGACTCGGGAAGCGCGCTCCGGCCGGAGGAACGCACGCTGATCATGCGCGTGCTCGATCTTCAGACGCGGACGGTGGGGGACGTGATTACCCCGATTGACCGCGCGGACACGGTGTCGGCTTCGACGCCGCTCCCGGCCTTGTTGGAGTTGTGCCGTCGCAACCAGCACACGCGGGTCCCGGTGTGGAGCGAAGGCCCGATGGCGCGTCGGGTCGTGGGCGTGGTCAGCCTCAAGAACATCCTCTACACGGAGCCCGATCCCAACCGCCGCACCGCGGGCGATTTCCTGCGTCCCGCGCTGTTCCTCGATGCCTCCATGCGGCTTGAAGATGCGCTGCAGCGGCTGCAACGAAGCGGCGAACACCTCGCCATTGTGGTCGATTCGAACCGCAATGAAATCGGCCTCGTGACGCTGGCCGACATGCTCCGGGTCCTCTTCGGCAAGGTGACCCTCTGAACCGCGCGCCCCGATGAACATCGATTTCATTCTAGGCATTGCCGCGAAGTTGGGACTCGCCGTTCTGCTGGTGTTTTTCAACGGCTTCTTCGTCGCCGCGGAACTGGCGCTGGTGAAAATCCGCGAGGCGCAGCTCGATGCCCTCGTGGCCCGGGGGCGGCGCGCCGCACGGATCGCCCGCGCGCTCAAGGCGAACATCAACACCGCCATCAGCGCGACCCAGCTGGGCGTCACCGTGGTCAGCCTGGCGCTCGGTCGGTTTGTGGAACCGGTGGCCGAGGCCGCCGCCGGACCGCTGCTCGCGAAGCTCGGACTGGCGCATCACCACTGGCTTCTCGAAGGCGTTTCCTGGCTGGCCTTTCTCACCACCACCTTCGCGTTGATCATCGTGGGGGAAATGGTTCCCAAGGCCATTGCCATTCATAAGACCGAAGCCGTGGCGCTCGGGCTGGCGCTGCCGCTGCGGATTTTCCTGAAGGCCACGCATCCCCTGATCTGGGGCATCGATACCACCGCAGGCTGGCTCCTCAGGTGGCTCGGGATCGAGGCCGACCATGGCGAAGGAACCCACTCCGAGGAGGAGCTGCGGCTGATGTTTCTGGCGGGACGACGCGGCGGTCCGGGCGGGGGCGTGGATCTTGGACGTGAACTGGTGCTCAACGCCCTCGATCTGCGCCGACGCGTGGTGGCGGAGGTCATGCGGCCGCGGCGCGAGATCGCGCTCTTCAGCACCACCGACACCATCGCGGAGTGTCTTGAGATCGCCGAGCGCTCGCGGTACAGCCGCTTTCCATTGTGCGAACAGGGGAACCTGGATCGAACCTTGGGCGTGGTGCACGTGAAGGATCTCTACGCGCTGCGCCATCAGGCCAAGACCGGTGCCGACCTTCGCGGTGTGTCGCGAAGCCTCATCTACCTCCCGGAAACCGCGCGCCTGGAACGCCTGCTGCAACGCTTCCTGGATCGCAAACTGCACTTCGCCCTAGTGGTCGACGAATACGGCGGTACCACCGGCATGGTGACCCTGGAGAACGTTCTCGAAGAGCTCGTGGGTCAGATTCAAGACGAGTTCGACCACGAGAAACCCCGCATCGAGTCGCGCGGAGAAGGGGAATGGGATCTCGACGGTACCCTTCCGCTCTTCGAACTCGAGGAGCTCACCGGCGAATCGCTTGTTGCCCCGGAGATCACCACCGTCAGCGGTTGGATCACCCGCCAGTTGAATGGATTCCCGCGCTACAACGACCGCGTGGCGATCGGCGGATTCGACCTGAAGGTGACCGAAGTGGACGGCCTGCGCGTGGCGCGGTTGCGGCTCACCCGGCGCCCCACTTCTGGTCCGGCGACGGCGCACTGATCGCGGCGCTTCGCTACCGAACGGCGGCCGCGTGGATCGCACGAACCCCGATCCACACCGAGAGCAATCCAAGCATCCAGAGGGGCCGGAAATCCGCCGACGGTTTCACCGGCCGCTTGTCGATCCACCAAGGGGTGCTGAACAAGTGGATCAAAAAAGAGACACCACCCCATTCCAGTCCCCACAGCACGAGGGCTCCCGTGGAATTCAGGCGTGGCGACGGGGCGGTCCAGCGCCACCAGTGGAGGGATTCGGCGACGCGTTCGAGTCCGCAGCCTGCGAGAACCGTCAGCAACACGTTCATCGCCAGGATTCCCGCGCCCGCACGGGGGTGCGAGCGCCAGGGGTGGAGGATCAATCGAGCCAGTCCACGGGACAGCGGGGCGATCGTGGACCAGACCAGCAGGAGTCCCAGCGAAACGCCCCCGGGCAGCAGCGGGCCAAAGCTGGGATTGGCGATCCGATGAATTCCAAACACCCCATTGGGCTGCAGCAAGGACAACGCACCCCATGCGATACCAAAACTGGTCACCGCGATGGCGACCGCGTTCTGCAGAGGCAATCGACGTGTGATGAGGGCCACGCCGCAGCACGCGGCCAGAGCCCAGGGCCACGGATCCACGGGGTGGAGCAGGCCACTGTTCTTCGGGATAAAGACGGTGAAGGCGAGGTCGTGCACCATCGCCGACCCCAGGGCGACGAGGAACCATCGATGCCAGCGTTCCACCGCCGGGCTTCGCCAGCCCGGGGTTTCTCCGGCGATGAATTCCGTCGGCACGGAGGCAAGACAACCACAGTTGTTCAACGGAGGACAATTCCGCCCTCGGCTTGCTACAGCTTCGTGCCCCGGTTGATCTGTCGGGTTTACCTCGATCCGCGTTCGGCTACACTCGCGGCATCATGAAGTCCGCCTACGAACTTGCGATGGAGCGATTGAGCCAGAAGGCCCCGTCCAAGAGCCTGACCGCCGATCAAAAGTCCCGCATGGCGGAGTTGGATTCCGTCTGCAAAGCGCGGATTGCCCAGCGCGAGTTGTCCGCCTCGGATGAAATCGCCGCTGCGGAAGCCGCCGGAGATTTCCGCAAGGCCGAGACCATCCGCGAGCAGTTCGTTCGCGAACGTCAACGCTTCGAAGAGGAGCGCGACGCGAAGAAGGAAAAGATCCGCGACGAGAAGTAAGCTTCGACGACGGAAATGCCGCCGGGCCGCGTGGTGCGTTACTCGCCCAGCGGCCGACGCTGGTTCAGAAAGTAGGCGAAGGCGACGATCACGAGCGCGTGCTGGAGGCGTCCGCTGGCAAGCAGCTCGGGAATCTCCGGCACCGGGATCAATTCCACGGCCACGTCCTCGACGGCATCCAATTCCTGTTCGTGGACCCGTTCGCATCCCTCCACCAGCACGGTGTAGCAGATGTTGGTTTGAATGGCCGGATTCGGGAACACCTGTCCCAGCAGCCGTGCGGTGCCGCCGGAATATCCGGTTTCCTCGCGAAGCTCGCGCAGGCCTGCCGATACGGGATCGGTTTCACCGGGGTCCATCATGCCGCCGGGCAGTTCCAATTCGATGGTGTTCGTGCCGTGTCGGAATTGATGGATCATCACCACATCGCCCGACGTGGAGATGGCCAGCACCACCACCCAGTTGACGCATTCAATGGCCAGCAGGTCGTGCTCGGCTCCGGTGCGGGGATGAACTTTCCGATCGGATCGGATGCGGAAAATGCGGTGATCGGCGATCTGCCGGGAACTCACCGTGCGCCACGGTTCAACGAGCGGAGAAGGGGCCGGTGTCGCGGAGGAGACCGGAAGGTCGGTACTCGCTTCGACGCCTGCGGCCGGTGTCGGCGGCAATGAAATGCCGCTGGCCTGCGCCGCCCATCCGCCGGCCATCAACTTCAGCAGATGGGTGAGGGCTTCCTCGTACGGCCGCCCCTTGGCTTCCGAAAGCTGGCGGGCGCGGCGATCGAGCTGCCGCGCCATCTCGAGGGACTTGTCCGCCGGGCAACCCAGCTGGACCAAAAGTGATGCAATCGCCTCCGGGGTCATGATTGGTTTTTCCGACGGTCCGGAGGCGATTCGCAGCGGGCTCAGGCGACGGTGGCGCGATCCACGATGCGGATCGACTCCACGCCCTGGCGCTGGACGGGACGGCTCTTCTCGCCGCCGCCGGCCACGCGGGTGTCCACGGTGCCGAGGGCCTTGAGGACTTCCTCGCCCTTGATGAGCTTGCCGAACGCGGTGTACTGGCGGTCGAGGAACGAGGCGTCCCCGAGGCAGATGAAGAACTGGCATCCGGCGGAATCCGGGCTGGCCGAGCGGGCCATGGAGATCACGCCGAACTGGTGCGACTTGGCGTTGAACTCGGCCTTGATCTTGTAGCCGGGATCGCCGGTGCCCCAGCGGGCTTCATTCTTCGCGTCCTTGGTCAGCGGATCGCCGCCCTGGACCATGAAGCCCTTCACAATGCGGTGAAACGCGGTGCCGTCGTAGAACCCTTCCTTGGCGAGCTTCTTGAAGTTCTCAACGGTTTTCGGGGCGACGTCGGACCAGAATTCCAGGACGAGCTCGCCCAGGGAGGTTTTGATGACGGCGACTTCGGTTGCAGCAGGAGTGGACATGGGAATGCGGTTGGAAAAAGCGGGGGAATTGCGGTGGCTGGCGTTACTTGATGGAGCTGGCGGGAACGATCTTGATCGATTCGACCGACACGCGGCTAAGCGGGGTGCTGCCCCGGACCGGGGTCTTCTCCAACTTCGCGAGGACGTCCTCGCCCTTCAGCATCTTGCCGAACGCGGTGTATTGGCGGTCGAGGTGCGGGGCGGTGTTGAAGCAGATGAAGAACTGGCTTCCGGCGGTGTCGGGTCCCCCGGAGGTGCGGGCCATCGACAACACACCGCGGACGTGCGGACGGGAGTTGAACTCCGCCTTGATCGTGTAGCCCGGACCGCCCTGGCCGAATTCGGAGGCCTTGGCCGGATCCTTGGTGTTCGGATCGCCCAGCTGGATCATGAAGCCGGGAATCACGCGATGCGACGCGGTGCCGTCATAGAACCCGCTTTTGGCGAGTTTCTTGAAATTCTCCACATGACCGGGGGCGACATCGGGCCACAGCTCGAGAACGATCTGGCCGACGTCCTTGAAGGTGATCACCGCGACATCGGAGTCGGGCTTGATGTCGGCGGCACGGGTGGTCAAACCGGCAAGGCTGAGACAAACAAAGAGTGCAATGAGGATGCGTTTCATGGCGGGCGGAAGAAGCCACAGGCGGGAACAGGTGTCACGCCCGGAGTTGATGCAGTGCAGAGACTAATTTCCCGACCCCAGGGCCGCCTGCGGAACAAAGTCCACGGAGCCGCGGAGCTTGCCGGCCTCGATTTCCAGCCGATAGCCAATGCCGGGCAGCAGTTTTTCGGCGGCGGTCGTCGCCTCCATCTTTCCGAGCCCGTCGCCGTATCGGAATCCACGGACCGGTTCCGAGGCTTCCTTGGCCTTCAGCTGCCACACCGGCTTCACCTCCGGAGCGCCGGCGGGGCGATTGGTCAGCAGGGAGAGAGGAGTGACCTTGAGGGCGGTGAGGGAAAGGTCGCGGTCGAAGCCGAAGAGGATCGGGAGCACATCGTCGGGCCCGGCATTGGGCATGAACGGCCGCGACGAAACATTGATTTGAATTCGGGGACGCGCTCCCAAGTCGGTGAACTTGAAGACGTAGAGCGCCGCCAGCACGACGGCGACGGTGATCAGGGTCCAGGTGTTCTTGGTCATCACGTGATGCAGGCAGACGCCGGGCGGTTGAAACCCATTCGACAGAAGTCGGTTGAGAATGGGATGGGCCGCCCGAAATCGCAGTTCGGTTCGACGGGGATACTCCGAAACACATCCATAAACCAGCACCGATCACGGGTCAGGATCAACGAGCACCGAAAACACGGAACCGCACTTGGAACTTGGAATTGAATCCACGAACGAAATGAAAAACTCCTCTTCCTCCCTTTCTCCCGCGCCACGCACCAGCGAGGCGTTCACGCTCATCGAGCTTCTCGTGGTGATCGCGATCATCGCGATTCTCGCCGGGATGCTCCTGCCGTCCCTCGGACGCGCCAAGGACGCCGCCAAGCGCATCAGCTGCGTGAACCAGCTTCACCAGATCGGTCTCGCCACCACCATGTACGCCGGTGACAACCGGGGCGACTTCCCTGAGCGTAACGTCGGCCCCCGCTGGCCTGAGCGCTGGTATCCGTACTACAAGACCGTGAAGGCCCTCGTCTGCCCCGGGGATCTGGGACCCGGTGGAAAGAACAGCCCGGCCTCTGCGGAAACCCGGACCAATCTCGTCGCCGACTCCGCCCCGCGCTCCTACATCATGAACGGCTGGAACGACGTTTTTGCCGAGCAGATGGGCGGGACTTTTGACATCAACGGAATCGTGAACAGAACGGTGAACGAAGCCGTGTTCAAGGAACCTGCGGACACCATCGTGCTCGGGGAAAAGCGTTACACTTCGGGCCACTACTGGATGGATTTCCTTGAAGGTACCGGCAATGACGTCACGGAGCTGAACCAGGGCATGCATGGAACGACCACCCGCACCGCAACCGGCGGCACGGGCGGCGGCTCCAATTATGCATTTGCCGACGGCAGCACTCGCTTCCTGAAGCACGGACGCGCCTTCAGCCCGGTAAACCTCTGGGCGGTTGTGGACCGCTGGCGCACGAACGCCATCGGCCTGGCGAATTGAGCCCTGCCGGAATCGGTCAAACTCTCATTCTCAAGCGCCGGGGTGATTTCGAACCACTCCGGCGTTTTGCGTTTGGCCGACGAATGCGGTTGAACCTAGAAACGGCATTTGAAACCACAGATGAACACAGATTCACACAGATGGAGGAGGAAATGGGTGGTTCGACCGGGCTCGAACGGTTTCACCTTCTGGGTGATCTATGAAGACTTCCGCTCCGCGCATTCCCATCTGTGTTCATCCGTGTCCATCTGTGGTTGAACTCTTCTTCAACTGCCGCTTCTAGGTTGAAGCGTTGAAAAGGAATAATGGGTTCCTCGCTCGCAAAGTGAGCCTGCCGTTTTTGAGAAATTCGCAACGGTGAGAAGCGTAACCTGTGGCACGCAGGCTGCGTCCAGAGAGGTAATTCGCACGCGGTTCGTGCGAGCATCGGTAGGTCGGTTCTGGGTGTGATCGCCCATCCCGTTGTGTGCCGGGGTGGGCGATCTTCTCTTCTTCCCCCCCAGCATCCAGCATCCAGCATCCAGCATCCAGCATCCAGCATCCAGCATCCAGCATCTGCCATCTGCCATCTGCCATCTGCCATCTGCCATCCTCTGCTCGCTATCCCTGCACCGCCTCCGCCAATTCCTCCGCGGGATAGGTCCAAATCTCCGCAAGGGTGGGATGATAGTGAGGCACGGCGGCAAATTGCGCCGCCGTCATGCGGGCAGCGAGGGCCACGGTGACTTCGTGGATGAGTTCTCCCCCCTCGGGTCCCACGCACGCGCCGCCGAGGAGTTCTCCGGTCCGGGCATCGGCGATCAATTTCACAAACCCCGTTTTGCTGCCGAGGATCATGGATTTCCCGTGATCGTTGAACGGGTACTTCGCCACCCGATACTTGAGGCCCTGCGCGTGGGCATCTGCTTCCGTCATTCCGACCTGGGCCACGGCGGGATCCGTGAACACCACCGAGGTCATGAGCCGATAATCCATCTCACGAGGTGATCCCTTCCCGAGGATGTTTCTTGCCGCCACTTCGCCCTGGTTGATGGCGATGTGGACGATTTCATGCGGACCGCAGCAGTCTCCCGCCGCATAGACGTTCGGCGTCGTGGTGGCCTGGTGTCGGTTGGTGACGATCCGGTCTCCGTCCATCGCCACGCCGGCCCGTTGCAAGTCCAGTCCGGCGGTGTTGGGTTCGCGTCCGAGTCCGTTGAACACGGCCTCCACTTCCACGACGTGCTGGATTTCGCCCTGATCGAATCGTACGCGACGACGCGTGCCGCCCGATGGACCGGAAATGGTCTCGAATCCGGTCAGACGCGTTCCGCAAAAAACGTCGATTCCCTCGAGTCGGAGTGAATTCTCGAGCTCGTGGGCCACATCGGCATCGCCATCCCGCAGCACGTGCGCGCTGCGCTGGATCAACGTCACCTTGCTGCCCAAGCGCGCAAAATACTGGGCGAACTCCAACGCCACCGCGCCTCCTCCGAGAACGGCGATCGATGCAGGAATGTGAGTCAGGTGGATCGCGTCATCACTGGTCAACGGCTGGGTGTCCACCAACCCTGGAATCGGGGGAGTGCTGATGCGTGATCCGGTCGCAATCACCAGATGGGCCGCAGTGAGGACCCGACCGTCGGCCAGTGCGACCTCATGCGCATCGAGCAGACGGGCCTGGGAGCGAATCAGCTCAAATCGTCCTCTTTCCAACTGGCCTCGACGATAACTGGCGAATTCCTCAATCAGCGCGTTTTTCCGAGCCAGGAGTGCCGCCTGATCCACCGTCACTTGAGCGGCGTGAATGCCCCATTCGCGGGCCTGTTCGATGGAGTGTCGCAACTCCGCGGCGTGCAGCAGGGCCTTGGTGGGCATGCAGCCCCGGAGGATGCAGAGGCCGCCCAACTCCCGTGCCCCGTCGATGACTGCGGTGCGGGCCCCGCCGGCGGCTAGAGTGCGCGCTGCGGCGTAACCGGCGCTGCCACCGCCAAGAATGAGGGCATCGTAGTCGAAGGAGCGCATGGGGAGAGTCTCGGCTGAACCAAAGCGGAAGGCAAATGAGCGTCCACGGAGCCCGGAATTTTTAGGAATCGTGCCCCTCCACACGGATTCGTTTCAGACCGCCCCTTGGCAGACGCGGCCCCGCCGGGCATCTTCTGGCCATGGCTGACATCATTTATCCGCGTTCTCCCAAGGAAACCATGGACGGCTGGGCCTATTTGCCCCGGTTCATCGACAAGGTGCGTCTTCACCTCGCCGGGAAGTTGCACGCCGACTATCAGCCGAATTTCGCCCACAAGGGCTTTGATGCCGAGTGGCTCAAGGCGGCCGGATTGAAGGCCGAGGATTTCATTGCCGTCGTGCGCGGCACGATCACGGACGGCGAAGTGTTCGACTGGGTTCGCACGCACGTGAAGACCGCGCCGGCGGACAAGGCGAAGTTCAACCAGTGGCTGCTGAACCGCGGCAACGAGGCCGATCCGGCCATCCGCCAGCGTCTGCAGCAGCGCAAGGTTGAATCAGGATTGGGACACCGCGACGACCTGCAAACCTTCGTGGATTACATCGACGCCGACGAAAAGCGTTCGTGAGCCGCGGGGGAAGGGGCCCAGGTGCGAGTTAAAGGGTTAAATAGATAAAGGGTTGAAGAGGTTGGCGGCGGTTTGCTCACACGCATGGAGTCCCGCGTTTACGCGGTTCTGCTGTTGGACGTGGAATTTGGAAATGGGTGAATTCAAGCCCTTCGGCGGCTCTCACACGCATCACCGAACCGCCTGAAGACGGGACTCCGAACGAATGAGAAATCCTTCGCGCCAGCGTAGGATTCCCCTTCAACCCTTCAACATTTCAACCTGCCCCAACATCCCCCTCAGGGCGCCTCTTTCAGCAACTGGATGAACTGCTTCATTGCCGGGGAGAGCACCTTGTTCTTCTTGTAGATGACTCCGAGGGGGCGACCGATGTGGGCATCGGCAATTGGCACCGCGGTCAAAGTCTGCTTTGCCACTTCGCCGGCCACCGTGCCGTCGGGAACAATGCTCACGCCGGCTTCGATCTCCACCGCGCGTTTTACGGTCTCGATGTTGTCGAATTCCATGACCACGCGGATCGTGATCCCGGCATCGCGCAACACCTTGTCCACCGCCTTGCGGGTCGGGATGTCGGGTTCGAAGCCGATGAATTTCTGTCCGTCCAGCTGCGCGAGCCGAACCGTCTTGGCGCGGGCCAGGGGATGCTTGGGATGGCAGATCAACACCATCTGCTCTTCGCGCAGGTGCACCATCTCCAGTCGGCTGTCCTTGTTCGGATACGCCACCAGGCCGAGGTCCACCACGTTGCCCAGGACGTCTTCATACACCTGATTCGCCCGCTGGTATTCCACGTGGACGTTCACCGTGGGATAGGCCTTGAGGAAGCGCTTCAGATACGGCGGAAGATCGTGCAGGCCGATGCTGTAAATGGTCGCCACCCGGATGGTGCCGCTGACGATGTCCTTCACTTCCTGCAGCCGGTGCAGCAGGGAGTCGTAGGTGGAAACAATCTGGCGGCTGTGTTCGTACAGCAGCTCGCCTTCGCGCGTCAGGCGGAACTTCTTTTTGCTCCGCTCGATCAGCAGCGACTTGAGCTGACGCTCCAGGGAGCTGATCTGCTGGCTGACCGCGCTTTGGGTGACACCGTTGATCTGGGCAGCCCGGGTAAAGCTCTCGGTCTCCACCAGGTCACAAAAGATCTTGAAGCTTTGGATCTGCACGACGCAATAAGATCAGGTTTTTGGACCTAATGCATCAGAATAAGCACTCCTCACTTTGGGGTAAGTGCGTGGAGTTTGATTAGGAAAAGCTGCCGCTTGATTTCAGTTTGGGTAGCAAACGGTAGTGCCGCGGGCGGATTCGTGGTTGAATCGGCCCGTGGCCAAACCGACCGAGATTGAACTGCCTGATGGAACCCGGATCCCGATCCTGTACGAGGATCGGGTGGTCATGGCCTTGGACAAACCGCCGGGATGGATTCTCGGACCGGACGATTGGGAGCACACCTTGCGGAACCTTCCGCTCGCGTTGCAGTCCTCGATTCACGCCGGGGATTATTGGGCGCGGTCGCGGAATCTTCGTTTTTTGAAGCATGTCCATCGGCTCGATGCCGGCACGTCGGGCATTCTGCTTTGCTCCAAGAGCCAGGGGGCCATTGAGCCGCTGTCCCGTCTGTTTGCGGAGCGCAAGGTGTCCAAGCGCTACCTCGCCGTAACCGATGGCGTGCCCAAGAAGACGGAGTGGAGCTGCGATCACCCGCTCGGACCCGATCCGCGGGAAGCGGGGCGTCACATGATGGATTCCAAGGCCGGCAAGGAAGCGCATACCGACTTCCGAATTCTGGCCACCCGTCCCCACACCGCACTGGTGGAGGCGCGTCCGCTGACTGGTCGTACCCACCAGATCCGTCTCCACCTAATGGCCTCGTGCACGCCGGTGCAGGGGGATGAATTGTACGCCACGCCGCATCCCGAGGGCATGGCCCTGCGGTCGATCGGATTGGAATACCGCGATCCCTTTACTGGGAAACCGGTGCGAATCCGGGCTCCGGTGGCGGAGTTTTGCCGGCGTCACGGGTTTGCCGTGCCGGCGGAAATTGAGGACCGCAAGAAACCGTCTCCCGAGGCAGGAAAACCGGCGCTGGGCGGACGCTCCGGTGCGGCGAGAGCTCTCGGCCCGAAACCGTCGGAAGGATCCGCAGGCGCTCCCTCCAATCCCAAGCCGACCGAGTCCGGAGAGTAATTCCGGGCTGGCTCCAACGGGGCCAATTCGCTGGCGTCAGTCCTTCTTGGGCTCCGGCTTGGATTGGGCGTGGGCCGGGTGGAAGAGTTCTTCGTTCTTCAATCCGGTCAGGGCTTCCAAGCCTTTGATCAGCCGGAACAGCGCGAACATCATCACCACCATCATCGGCAGGGTGACGATGGGCCATTCGATCCAGTGCAGCTTGCCGATCTGGGCGGTTTGCTCCGAAGAGCCCGGCGGCGCCACCACGATCCAGCGGGCGAGAACGAAGTTGATCACACCGCTGCCGATGAACGTGGCCGCCATGACCCAGGAGGCCCAGCGGAGCAGGGCGTCGAATCCAGCCACGGTGTTGCGTTCGACCAGGGCGAGTCCGATGCGATGGGTGTCGAGCACCTGATCGTTGTAGAGCAGGGCCTTGATCAGCGGTTGGCGGGTTTTCAGGGTCAACGGGATGGCCAATCCGAGCACCATCGGAATGGCCGCGGCTTTTGTGGCGAACCAGAAGTTGTCCAACTTCAGAAGACCTAATCCACCGGTCACCAGCGTCCCGACGAGGCCGATGATGGAGAAAACGTTCCAGGTCCGGCGCTTCAACAGGTCGTAGATGCCGTAAACCAGCGGAATGCTCAGGGCGACCACGAGACCCCAGGCGGGGCCGAGCCGCGACTCCTTGCTGAGCTGGGTGAGGACGACGCCGGGCAGGATGGCGTTGCAGGCGAGGTTGAACCACACGTTCTCCGCCGGCGGCCGTGGCGGTGCGGCCGGGGAGACGGCCGGTGCGGGAGCTGCAGCGGCGGGAGCGTTGGGATCGGCGGAGCTTGCGTCGTGGTTCATGCGTTCCGAGACTGTCTTCCACAGGCTTTGCAAGAAGACCCCACAGTTCAACCCCTTTCCCCGGAAGAAACGGTTCGCGCCAGGATCGCGCGGGCCCGGATGCTCTCCGTGCTGTGGTGTCTGGTGTCGCCCGGGGCTGTGTATCTGATCCTCCACGAGGCTTCCTGGAGGTCGGCCGTCTCGCCCATCGAGGCTGCCAAGGCCGTACGATTGGAGCAGTGGGTGGGCTTCTGCCTGCTTGCGGCGCACGTTTGGTTTCTTCTTCAGGCGCGGTTGTGGACGCGATCTGTCCGTGCTGCGCGCTGAAACCCGCTTGCCGTGGGTCGGCTCGCATCGGATGGTTCGTTCAAGGTCCTACTCATGCCTCTCTACGAATACGAATTGTGCGACGGAAACTGCGCCGCCTGCGGGGGGCGATTCACGTTGCGACGCCCCATCACCGCCCCGGAGCTGTCCGCATGTCCGGCCTGCCGGAAGCCGATTCGGAAGCTCATTTCGGGATTTAACACCCCGTCGATCACCAAGCCCCTGTCGGTGTCGGACGCCAAAAAAGCCGGTTTCGCCGTGTTGAAACGGGTGAACAAGGGCGAGTACGAGGCCCTTTGAGGTTTTGATCGGGAGTCGTGGAAAGGCCCGTTTTCCCGCTGGCCAAGGGATCAATTCCTGCCTCTAGTTTCCGGAGTATGAATCCCCTCGCGACGATCCAGGAGGCCGCGGCGCGTACCGCCACCCGCCGCAGATGGCTCAGTGGTTGGGAAGGCCTCTGGAAGGGCTTCATCGTCGGCGCCGCCCTTTACACCCTCGCCCTGGCGGTCTGGAAGTTGGTCCCGATTTCCTATGATTGGGTCACGGGAGCCGGTGTTTTGGGCCTGTTGTGCATTCCCGGGGGATTTTTTCGGGGATTCCACCGGAAGATCACCGTGGAGGAAGCCGCCCGCTGGCTGGATCAAAAACAGGGCTTGAAGGAACGTCTCTCAACCGCCCTGGAATTCGGCGGAAAAGCGCCTTCGGAAGAAGTCGTGAATTCCACCTGGCATCAATTGGTGGTGGCCGATGCCAACGCCGCCGCCGCCTCGGTGGATCCCAAAGCCTTGCTTCCGCTTCGACTTCCCTCCCGATCCCGCTGGGTGGCGGCAACCCTCGCCGTGGCCGCGACGCTCGGGTTTCTTCCGGAATTTCGCACCAAAGCCCACGTTCAGGACAAAAAGCAGGCCGAAGTGATCAAGGAAGTGGGGACGCAGCTCCAAGCCATCAGCAAGCGAACCCTGACCAATCGGCCGCCTGCCATGGAGCCCGCGCGCAAGGCGCTGGAAGATTTGAAGGAACTCGGGACCCGGCTTCAGTCCGCCAAGCTGACCCGGGAAGAGGCCTTGAAGGACATCTCGAAGGCCACCGACCAGATGAAGCAGGATGCCCTGAATCTGGCCAAAAACCCCGTCCTGAGAAAGATGGAGCAAGCCGCCCGGAGCCCGTCGGGACAGAACGAGCAGGGGAAGTCGGCCATGCAAAAGCAGATGGATTCCCTGCAGAAGCAAATGGCCAACCGGGACGCGACCGAGGACAAGGCCGAGAGCTTGAAGCGGGACATGGATAAACTGAAGGAAGCCGCCAAGGGACTCTCCGGAGACAACTCCGCCAAGGCGCAGGAAGCCCGCAAGCAGGTCGAACAAATGGCCGCCCAACTGGCCAGCAAGGCCGAAAGCATGGGCATGCCGATGCCGGATCTCGACGAAGCCGCCAAGGCCCTGAGCCAGGCCCAGGTGGAGCAATTCCTCAAGAATCTCGATGCCGCCAGCCAGGACCTGGACAAGATGGCGGATCTCTCCCGGATGATGTCACAGCTGCAAAAGCAGATGGAGAAGACCGGAAAGGACCTGCCCGAGCAGTTGAAGAACGGTCAGGCCGAGGCGGCCATTGCCTCGCTTCAAAAGATGATCGAAGCCCTCAAGCGCGGCGACCCAACCCCTGAGCAGATCAAGAAACTCTCCGATGAGCTTTCCCGCTCGGTAAAGCCCGCCGAGCCCTACGGATCCGCTGCAGAACACCTTCAAAAGGCCCTCAGCGCGGCCCAAAAGGGTGGGGAGGCGAACCGCAAGTCGGCCGCCGATTCCCTCGCGGCGGCGCAGAAGGAGTTGAAGGATCTGCTGGACCAGCTCAACGACGCCCAATCGATGATGGCCTCGCTGGAAAACCTCAAGCGGGCCCAGATGGCAGTCGGCAACTGCCAGAGTTGGGGGCAGTGCAAGAATCCCAGCATTTCGAAGAAGTCGGGCAAGTCCAAGCGCGCCGGCAAAGGCGTGGGGCAATGGAGCGATTCCACCGCCTGGGATCAGCCCGAGGAGTTGACCGACCTTTGGGACAACAGCGGCGTCGAGCGTCCCGACATGGCCGGAAAGGGCCACACCGAGCGCGATACCACGCTGCCCGACACGCTTTCCCCCACCAAGATCAAGGGCCAGATGCAGCCCGGCGGATCGATGCCGAGCATCACGTTGAAGGGATTGAGCATCAAGGGCGACAGCAAGGTGGCCTACACCGAGGCGGTCGCTGCCGCCCAATCCGAGGCCCAGGCCGCGATCAACCAAGAGCAGGTTCCCAAGGCCTATCGTGGCGCGGTGCGCGACTATTTTGACGATTTGAAGAAATAGTCCGTTTCTCGGGCTCAAATCGCAAAATCCCCCAATTCCGGTGCTTGCTCGCTCCGTTTATATCTGTAAACTCCCCGTGTTCTCCAAAATTTACCCCGCGTGCGGAACTGCTTTTGGGGACAGCGTTTGACTTTCGTTTTGTCGGTCCCTTAACTCTCGCGCACTTGTCCCCCGTGGTGCATGCGCCGGAGCGGGCCCGGTGGACATTGAAAGGCCAATTGTGGCAGCCAAAGACGACTATCTGATCGATACGATGCTGGACATGGGTTTGTTGACCCATGAACAGGTGGATTCCGGGCGTGCCCAGGCCGAAGCGGCGGGTGAGGGCGTGCTCGACACCCTGGTCAAGTCGGGCTCGATCGAGCCATCGACCGTGGTCATGGCCAAGTCCACCTACTTCGGCGTGGAGTCCATTACGATCTCGGACCTGCGCATTGGCGATGATCTCATTTCCCTGATGCCGCGTCACGTGGCGCGCAAGTTCAACGCCATGGCCGTGGGCCAGAGCGAGAGCGGCGCGGTGGTGGTGGCGGTCTCCGATCCTTCGGACATCGATGCGGTGGACGGTCTCCGTCACGCATTGAACCGCGATATCGAACTGCGGGTCACCAGCCTGCAGGACATCGAAGCCTCGCTCGACAAGTACTACGGCGGGGCGAATTCAGGTCGCGACGACGGCGGCATCGGCAAGATGATCCAGGACATCACCGAGGGTGAGGTCGAAGTCGGCGTTCTTGCGGGGAATGTGGATGAGGATTCGGACGCGGTGGATGCCGACGCTCCGATCATGAAGCTGGTGAACCAGGTGATTGTGGACGCCTTCAAGCGCCGCGCCTCGGACATTCACCTCGAACCGCTGGCCAAGCGGTTCCGCCTCCGGTTCCGCATCGATGGTAACTGCGTCGAGCAGTCCGATCTTCCCAAGCGTCTTCAGGCTCCGATCATCGCACGTCTGAAGATCCAGGCGGGCATGAGCATCGCGGAACGCCGCATCCCGCAGGACGGTCGTATCCAGGTGCCGGTCGGCGGCAAGACCATCGATCTTCGTGTCAATTGCCTTCCCACCCAGCACGGGGAGTCGATTTGTATGCGTATTCTCGACAAGTCGGGCTTGAAGCTCGGCTTGAGCGAACTGGGCTTCTTTGCCGATGACCAGCAGGCGTTCGAACGCATCATCGCGCTGCCCGACGGCATTCTTCTGGTCACCGGTCCCACCGGTTCCGGCAAAACGACCACGCTGTATTCCTGTCTCAACTACATCAACCGGCCTGACCGTAAGATCATCACGGTGGAAGACCCGGTGGAATACATGCTGGCCGGCATCAACCAGGTGCAGGTGCATGAGCACATTGGGTTTACGTTCGCGATGGCGCTGCGCTCGATGCTCCGTCAGGCGCCCAACGTGATCATGCTCGGGGAAATTCGTGACTTGGAAACTGCTTCCATCGCGATCAACGCCTCGCTCACCGGTCACTTGGTGTTCTCCACGCTTCACACCAACGACGCCCCCAGCGCGGTCACCCGTTTGATCGACATCGGCGTGAAGCCCTTCTTGGTGGCTTCCTCCGCACGGTGCCTCATGGCGCAACGTCTCGTGCGTAAAATCTGCAAGAACTGCGGTGGCCCGCACGTGCTGGACGAGACCGAAGCCAAGTCGCTCAACATCACGCCCGATCAGCTCGCCCAGGCCACGCCCCGCAAGGGACGCGGATGCCCTGAGTGCAACAAGACCGGCTGCCGCGGTCGTTTCGGGATCTTCGAAATCTTCAACATTCAGGATGAAGCCCGTAAGCTCATCTTTGAAAAAGTCCCCGCGAACGTCCTGCGTGCGAAGGCGCGCGAGATGGGCATGCGCACCCTGCGCGAGGACGGCATCCGCAAGGTGCTCGCCGGTCTGACCACGGCCGAAGAAGTGGTCCGCGCAACCGTCACCGATCATTGATCCCAACCGGATGGTCAAGAACCTGCTAAACGAACGCGTTCCCCATTCCGGTTAACCACAAATTTTTTTAGAAAGCTGCCATGTCCTACCAAATGTCCGATTTGCTGCAGTTGATGGTGTCTGAGGGCGCCGCCGACTTGCACATTCGCGTTGGCATTCCCCCGGTCATTCGTCTCCACGGTGTTTTGCATCGTGTGGAAGGCCCGGTGCTCAAGCCCGAGGACACCGAAGAGCTGATGCGCTCGATCACCTCGGAGGACCACATCCAGCACATCCGCGAAAAGGGCGGTGCGGACTTCGGATTCGCCTTCGGTGAGCTGGCCCGTTTCCGCGTCAGCGCGTTCAAGGAGAAGGGCAATTTCGCCCTCGTTCTCCGTCAGATCCCCAGCAAGCTGCTCACCATGGAGCAGATCGGCATCCCGCCGAGCGCCAAGGAACTCCTCTACAAGCCCCGTGGTCTCGTTCTCGTGACCGGTCCGACCGGTTCGGGCAAGACCACCACGCTCGCGTCGATGATCAACATCATCAACGAGGAGCGCGATGAGGCGCACATCATCACGATCGAGGACCCGATCGAGTACTACCACAAGCACAAGAAGGCGGTGATCACCCAGCGTGAGGTGAACGTCGATGTTCCGAATTTCGCAGAAGCCCTGCGTCGCGCGCTGCGTCAGGACCCGGACGTGATTCTGGTCGGTGAGCTTCGCGACTTGGAAACGATGGAAGCGGCGATCGCGGCTGCAGAAACGGGTCACTTGGTGTTCGGAACCCTCCACACCACCGGTGCTGCGAAGACCATTGACCGTATCGTCAACGCCTTCCCGCAGAACCAGCAGGAGCAGATCCGCATTCAGCTTTCCACCGTGCTTCAGGCGGTGATTTCGCAGCTTCTCGTTCCCCGCTGCGACAAGCCGGGCCGCGTGGCGATCTTCGAAATCATGGTGAACACGCCGTCCATCGGCGCGCTGATCCGTGACAACAAAACCTTCCGTATCCAATCGGACATCCAAACCGGTGCCAAGTGGGGCATGGTGACGCTCGACAGCTTCCTGATTGAAAAGTGGCAGGCTGGTCTCATCGCCGAGGAGGAAGTCATCACCAAGTCGCAGGACCCGACGACCATTTTGCAGAAGCTCCAGGAAATGAAGCAGGCCAAGGCTGAAGCAGAAGCTTCTGGCCGCAGCTGAACCCTTGGAATTTGAACCCGATTTTTTAGGCATCCCATGGCCGAAGCAATCAGCGATCCGTTGCTCTCCCTCATCCGGGAGCGGGGACTTCTAGACGACCTCCAGATGGAGGAAGTCCAGCAGGAGCATTCCCGTAGCGGCAAGCCCGTGTTCCAGGTCCTCCAGGACTACGGACTCGTGGACATGGATTCGGTGCTTCAAATCATGGCTGACCAGCTCGGCACCATGGTGGTGACGCTCGAGGAGTCGGAGATCACTCCCGAGGTCGTGGCCACGGTTTCGGCCGAGACCGCCCGCATGTACCAGTGCATGCCGGTGGCGCTTTACGGGGACACGGTTCAGCTCGCGCTGGCCGATCCGCTGAATCCGCAGGCGATCGATGAGCTGAGTTTCTCAGTCAAGTTCCAGATCCAGCTGGTCGTCGCGTCCCCCGCCGCGGTGGTCAAGGCGATCGAGAAGTTCTATCCGGCCCAGCCGAGCTCCGGTTACGCCGATTTGCTGAAGACCATGGGGGCCACCCATGACCTTTCGGCGATGGATGAAACCGGTGCCGGTGGCATGGTCATCGACGGCGGTTCCGGCGACGCGCCGATCGTCAAGTTCGTCAACCTGGTGCTGATGCAGGCAGTGCAGGACCGGGCGAGCGACATCCACTTCGAACCGTTCGAAGACGAATTCAAGATCCGCTATCGTGTGGACGGCGCCCTCTACGAGATGGCTCCGCCGCCCAAGCACCTGGCGAATCCCGTCACGTCGCGTCTGAAGATCATGGCGAATCTGAATATTTCAGAGCGCCGTATGCCGCAGGACGGTCGTATCTCGGTCAACATTGGCGGGCGTCAGATCGATCTGCGTCTCTCCACGCTTCCAACCGCGTTCGGTGAATCGGTCGTGCTTCGCGTTCTGGACCGGAGCTCCACCAGTCTTGAGCTGGAAACCCTCGGCTTCCCGAAGTTTGTTCACAACTTCGTGATCGAGACGATCAACCAGCCCAACGGCATCTTCGCGGTGACCGGCCCGACCGGTTCCGGCAAGACGACCACGCTGTATTCCTGCCTCCGCCGCATCAATACGATCGATTCCAAGCTCCTCACGGTTGAGGACCCGGTCGAATTCGACATCGAAGGCATCATGCAGGTGCAGGTGAATGAATCGATGGGCATGACGTTCATGAAGGCCCTCCGCGCCTTCCTCCGTCAGGACCCCGACATCATCATGCTTGGGGAAATGCGTGACTTGGAAACCGCGCAGATCGCGATCCAGGCCTCGCTCACCGGTCACTTGGTGCTCTCCACCCTCCACACCAACGACGCCTCCGGCGCCGTGACCCGTCTCGTGGACATGGGCGTTGAGCCGTTCCTGATTTCATCCACGCTGCTGGCGGTGCTCGGTCAGCGACTCGTCCGCAAGGTCTGCGTCAAATGCCGCACCCCCTTTGAGCCGACCGAATCCCAGCTCGGTCAGTTGAACCTGTCGCCGCACGACATCGGCGACCGCCAGTTCTACTACGGCCGTGGATGCCCGGTCTGCAACGACACCGGATACAAGGGCCGAAAGGGCATCTACGAGCTCCTCGTGGTCTCGGATCCCATTCGCAACCTGATCAATGAACGCGCCCCGACCGTGGTGCTGCGTCAGAAGGCCATCGAACTCGGAATGGTTACCATTCGCGATGACGGTCTTCGAAACATCTTCGACGGCGAAACCTCTGTGGAAGAGGTGCTGAAGTACACTTGAACGACTGAGGGAAAAGGACGGCTATGCCAAAGTTTAACTACGTCGCCATGGATGCGCGGGGCAAGGAGACCAAGGGTGTCCTTGAAGTCGGCAGTCAGGCGGACGCCATCAACCGTCTCAAGGAGATGGGCTTCTTCCCCACCAAGGTGATGGAGGCCGAGAAGCCCAAGGAAAAGAAGGACGCCAAGGGCGGCGGCGGTGGAGGTGGGGGCGGCGGCGGTGGCGCCAAGAAGAAGGGCGGGGGAATCAATATCAAGATCCCCGGTCTTGGTGGCGGCGTGAAGTCGAAGATCCTCAGTACCTTCACCCGTCAGTTGGCGACCCTCGTGGACGCAGGTTTGCCGTTGCTCCGCGGATTGCGCGTGCTGGAAAAGCAGGAGCGTCATCCGACTCTCAAGCGCGTGCTGAGCGATCTCGCCGCATCGATCGAAGGCGGCTCCACCTTCTCCGAAGGTCTGGCTCAGCATCCCAAGATCTTCAACAAGCTGTTCGTGAACATGGTGAAGGCGGGCGAACTCGGCGGTGTGCTCGAGGTCGTGCTCAACCGTTTGGCCGAGTTCATGGAAAAGGCCGAGAAGATCAAGGGCAAGGTCATCGCGGCCATGTTCTACCCGGCCGCGGTTATGACCGTCGCCGTCGGTATTCTCGTCCTCCTCATGGTGGTCGTGGTGCCCAAGTTCAAACAGATCTTCGCGGACCTCCTCGGCGACGGCGGCATGCCGGCGTTCACCGAGTTCGTCCTGAAATGCTCCGAAATCATCAAGGACTACACGGTGGTCTTCCCCGAGTGGGCGGGCGGTTTCCCGATCCCCGGTCCGGTGGTGGTCGGCCTCATTGTCTTTGTCATCCTGTTTAAGATCAGTTTGAAAACCAAGAAGGGCAGGTGGCTCTTCGACAAGTTCAAGCTGCACATGCCGGTGATCGGATCGGTCATCAGCAAAGTGGCCATCGCCCGGTTCTGCCGAACCCTCGGTACGCTCGTCAGCTCCGGCGTTCCGATTCTCCAGGCGCTGAACATCGTCCGCGAAACCGCCGGCAACGTGGTGGTCGCCAACGCGGTGCAGATGGTTCACGAGAGCGTCAAGGAAGGTGAAACCATCACCGCCCCGCTGGAGAAGTCCGGCGTGTTCCCCCCGATGGTGATCTCGATGGTGGACGTCGGTGAACAAACCGGCGCGCTCCCTGAAATGTTGCTGAAGATCGCTGACAACTACGACGAAGAGGTCGACAACGCGGTCGCCGCCATGACCTCGCTGCTGGAACCGATCATGATCGTGTTCCTCGCCGTGATCGTCGGAAGTATCGTTATCGCCCTCTTCCTCCCGCTGATCACGCTGATCGACAAGCTCGGTAGCGACGGTGGTGACGGTGGCGAGAAGTAAATCGCCCGAAGTGATTAATCACTAACGTTAACGTCGGCCACCGATTGCGTCGGTGGCCGACTTGTTTGAAGCCAAAATGAGCAACCGCTTGACATCGGTATGTCACCAAGTGTAAATACAAAGTAGTTACACTGCATTGGCGATTGCTTTACGAATTGCTCCCACATGGAGTTCGACTGGAACGATCCGCCCTTTGCAATGGAGGGGACCTTAACGACTCGGGAGATCGAGGAATCGTTTGAAGATCCGTTTGCGGTGCGGCTGTTGCCGGATTCGCCGCGGTTCGCGGTGCAGTCGCGGTACTTCAACTTGGGGCGCGCGGCGTCCGGGGTGGGAGTGTTCAGTGTGTATCGGACGAACGGCAGGCTGGTTCGGGTGATTTGCGCCCGGGGCTTCAGTGAAGCGGAAGAGTATTTCTATCAGCGCCGTTTGAAATTGAATTTGGAAGGGTAGCCAAGGGGGTGGCGGGTTGGGGAAGCGGTCGAACTTCGGGAACCGAGGACAAAACGTGGCACTGAATGTGTTAAGCACCTGGGAAGAAGTTCCCCTGTTCGACAGCGAGCAGGCCGAGGCTTCGTTTTGGGCCGAGACGCAGGTGGATCCCCGGTTGATGCAGGGGGCGACGGCTGCGGGAGCAGAACAGGCGGATTCGGTCACCATCACCCTCCGGATGGATCCCCGGATGCTGGCGCGGATCAAGCGGTTGGCCCGCGAGCGGTACCTCAACTACCAGAGCATGATCAAACAATGGTTGAGCGAGCGGATGGAAAAGGAATTGAAGGATCGCTGAAGGTTCGAAAGGCTGGACGGACACCACTGACGCCGGACATGAAGGTAATGAGTCAAACAGACAACGCGGGCGGTTCGCCCCGGATCGGGAATTTCCTCCCGGACGGGAATGCGCCCCGTCGGGCCTTCACCTTGCTCGAACTCCTGACGGTCATCGCCATCATCGGCGTGCTGGCCGGGTTCGTGGTGGGACTCGCTCCGCTGGCCGCCGGGCGCATGCGCGAAGCCAGGCTCCGGTCGGAACTCGCCTCGCTCGTGATGGCGATCGAGAACTACAAGTCGAAGTTCGGCGTCTATCCGCCCGACAACTACGACGCAGTCGCCCGGACCAACGACACCGCGCTGACCCCGTTGTTCTACGAACTCTCGGGTGTGATCGTCAGCAACCTGCCCGCTACCAAGGGTGGCGAGGACGGCGGATATTTTGTCACTCTCGATGACAATCAGAAGATTGATCCCGCCTGGCTTGAAACGGTGTTTCGTCGCGAAGGCATTGTGAATGCGGTGATCTTGGAACAGCGCCGGAAGCTCTTCCGTCATTCGTTCAAGAACAGCCAGCACGCGCAGATTTACCGCACAGCGACTGCACCCGGGTACAAGCCGTTGGAGGTGTTGGCGGTCGGATTCGCGGGCGATGCCACCGGTCGGCGTAACGACGGATTTGCCTGGCCGCTGGAAGATCCGAATCAACCGATTCCGACCAACCCCGGACTGAACCCCTGGCACTACGTTTCCTCCAATCCCACCAACAATCCCGGCACGTTTGATTTGTGGGCCGAGGTCAAGGTCCGCGGCAAAACCAAGATCTTCGGCAATTGGAAGCAGTGATGAAGTGAAGATGTGATGCAGTGCGATCTCGATTCTGACTCGAAGTAGAACCCGCTTTTCTTTCGTATCCGACCCATCCCTCTGGACCCTCACCCATGAACACCCCTCGCATTTCCCCCCGTCGCGACCGTTCGGGATTCACCCTGATCGAACTTCTCACGGTCATTGCGATCATCGGCATTCTCGCGGGCATGCTCCTCCCGGCTCTCGCGGGCGCCCAGAAGAAGGCCAAGGTCGCCAAGACCCGCACCGACATTGCGAACATCGCCTCCGCGGTTTCCGCCTACCAGGCCACTTACAGCCGCATGCCGGCGTCGCAGAATGCGCGTCAATCCGTCACTCCGGAGTATCCCGATTTCACCTTCGGCACGCAGCAGGGCGGACAGCAGGTGTTTGATTCCAAGGGCCAGCAGGGCTATCCGCAGGTGAAAAACACCGGTGGAACCTATCAGGTCAGCAATGCCGAATTGATCGCCATCCTGACCGATACCTCGCTCGCCGCCGGGAAATTCGCCGCCATCACGCCGGCGAATCCGTACGCGGTGGTGAACGATGCCGACGGCAAGCCGGTGAACTTCAATTCCTCGCTGAATCCCCAGCACAACGTCGCCCTCAACATCAAGACTGCCCGCGGCTACGCGCCGAACGGCGTGAGTGAAAACGACGGCGTGTACCGCGACGCCTGGGGCCATCCGTTCATCGTCACCCTCGACATGGATTACGACAACCGCGTCGGCGATCCCTTCGGTGGAAACAGCGTGGTCACTGCCACGAACCCCAATTTCCGCACCATCAACCAGAGCGTGATCGTGTGGTCGATGGGCCCGGACGGTAAGGCCGATTTGTCCCTCCCTGCCAATCAGAAGGGAACGGTCAACGAAGACAACATCTACAGCTGGCGCCAGTAAGGCTTCCAGGTATCGCAGCCATGTCATTCCCCGCCACCAGACCCAATCGCGGTCCTGAACACGGAGTTCCTCCGGTTCGGAATTCGCGGGCATTTACCCTGCTGGAACTGCTGGTGGTGATTGCCATCATCGGCGTCCTCACCCTGGTAGCGGTGCCTGCGTTCAAGGGCTTCGGACAGGCCAATACGCTGGCTGCCGCACAGCGTCAGATCCTCGACGATCTGGCCCTGGCCCGCCAGGTGGCGATCAAGTCCCGCTCGCCGGTGTACATGGTGTTCTTCGCTCCTGAAGCCGCAGGTGGACTGGCCCCGGGGCAGATCGCATCGGCGCACAATCAGGTGCTCGCACTCCCCGCGGGTGATTTTCGCGAGCGCGCCTTGCGCACGATCACCAATGTGTTCGCCGGACACCATGCCAGCTACGCGTTTTATGCGGATCAGCGGATTGGAGATCAGCCGGTTCTTCCCGGAAGTTCTTTGGTGTCGCGCGGTCGGTACCTGACCATCGGAGGTTCGATTTGGCGCACTTTGCCGGACGGCGTGGTGTTCCCGGGGAACATGCAGACGCTCATCTACGAGCAGGGCGCTTCCACGGTGGTGACCAATCTGGATTTCAAATCGGTTCCGTTCCCGGTTGCTCCCGAGCAGGGCTCGCTGACCCTCAACATGCCCTTCATCACCCTCCCGGTGCTTACCTTTGATTCTCAGGGGCGCTCGGTCCGGCTGGCCCAGGGACGGCCGACCCAAATCCTGCGGGATCGTTATGTGGCCATCGGATTGGGAAGCGTGTTCATTCCCAAGACGGGTCCGGACACCAATCATCTGAGCTTCGATTTCTCGGCGGCTGCCGATGTCGTGTACACGCCGCGTGACAACTACACGAACACGATCTTCCGCATCGCCTCCCTCACCGGGCGCGCCCGCAGGTTCCCGTGGGGCACTTCACCGAACAGCGTTTTGCCATGATGTCCGTCGTTCCAACTTCGCGTCGGCAGACCGGTGCCTTCACCATGGTCGAGCTGGCCTTGTGCATTGCCATCATCGCGGTGGCCATGGTGGCCATCATCGGCGTGCTGCCTGCCGGGTTGGGCGTCCAGAAGCAGAACCGCGAGGACACGATCATCGCCCAGGAAGCCAGCCACTGGATGGAGCTGCTACGGTCCGGATCGGGGCAGTTCGATGACGTGACCAACTACGTGGACTTTATCTCCGTGGTTCGTCAGCAGGTCAAAGCGACCTCACCCGCCACCAACATTTTCATCGGACGATGGTTCAACGGTCCGAGCACCAAGTCGTTTGGTTCGCATTTGCTGTACGATCCCACGGTGGTGTTCGGTCTGCTCTCGTTGCCGAAATACGACACCACCCCAAACGATTTTGCGGCCGCTCCCATAACGATTACCAACAGTGTGAGCGGCGTCTTCCGGGCTTTCAGCGGGTCGTTCAACGAAAAGATTTTCCCGCAGTCCTACATGGAGACCCCGCCCGACAGTCAGACCGGGTTCGCGTTTCGCTACCTGATGCGCGTGGAGCTCACGCCGGTGCCGTCGCTTCCGAAGGATCAGACCGATGCCGGTCTGCGTCAGTGGAGTGCGATGCAGCGGGGATTGTATGATCTCCGGTTGACCTTTGAATGGCCGGTGGTGGGCAACGACGTGGTGGTCCGCACGGGTGGCAATCTCCGGACCTTCCGGGCGCAGATTGCGGCCCAGCCTCGGTATCAGCGCGATGCGAAGGGCAACATCGTCACCGCACCGGATTCCTCCATCAATCTCCGACTCCTCACACCCGCGGCCAGCCGGCTTCCGGTTCTCTGATCGGCCATGAATGTTTCTCGTCATCTTCGTTGGGGGGCGCGCCGCCGGGCTGCGTTCTCCCTGCTGGAGCTCCTGGTCGCCGTCGGCCTGCTCTCCATCGTCGTCCTCGCCCTGTATGCGATGTTCGACCAGACCCAAAAGGCGCTCCATGCCAACATCGCCCAGACCGATGTGATGGAAGGCGGCCGCACCGGGTTGGATCTCATTGTCCGCGACATCGAACGCGCCCGCGCCGCCGGAGTGGTGGGCTCGGTGAAGAGCAATCTGCCGGCGTTCAATCTGGCCATTCGCAAGCTGCCCCTCGGTAAGGACGCAACCCCGGGAAGCCGCGACGCCAAGCATCGGGATTCCACCTTCAACACGCTGTTCTATCTCGTGCCGGGTCGCGACCGCTATTGGTCCGCCGCGGGACTCTATGTCGCGGAAGAAACCAATGCCGCGATCTTCGCTCCCCAGATCAGCGGGGCGAATCCGATCGGAACGCTCTATCGCTACCAGGCGCCATCCAGCGTGTTTCTCCGGACCCCCACGCCTGCCAAGGATTTGTCGCAGCTCTACTTTGATTTTGACGTCGACGGCGCCGGAACCGGCAACGCGGCGGATCAACGCCGCGCGCAAAACTCCACGCGCCTGATCGACGGCGTGGTGTTCTTCCGGGTGCTTCCGTTCGCCGGAGTTCAGAACTCGGGAATCCCGCTCGATGCCGCCACGATTCCCACGACCATCAACTACACCAACGTGACCATCGCGCGTCCGCTGATTTCGTCCGCTGGATTCGTCACCGGATTCACCGGGCCTGCGCTTCCGCAGTCGATCGAAGTGGAATTCGGAGTCCTTCCTCCCCGGGCGTTGGTTCAGTATCGGTCCCTTCCTGACTCCTTGAGGAAGAGCTATCTGGACAAGCACTTCGCCGAAATTCTCGTGTTCCGTCAGCGGATCGCTCTCCGCTCCGCACTCCCATGAAGACTCCCGTCGTCCATCGCCGCCGGGGCATCGCGCTCGTCATCACGCTGATCATGTTGTCAGTGGTGACGATCACCGCCGTCGCCTTTCTTGCCGTCAGCCGCCGCGAACGCGGGGCCGTGAATGCCAGCGGGGAACAGATTGATGCCCGATTCGCCACCGATGCCGCCCTCAACAAGGTGCAGCTCGAAATCGCGTCGCGAATCCTCGCGAACGGAAACGCCAACGCGTTTCCCTTCATGGTGTCGACCAACTACACCAATCCCCGGTTCGATTCCTCGCTTCCGTCTTATGCCGACAGCGGAGTCTACAACCTCCTGACCAACGTCAATTACCTTAAGAATCCCGGACAAAACCTGGGTTTCAATCTTGGTACACTTGGGGACCGCCGCCTGTACCGCCGGATGTTGGGAAATCTTTTCTATGAGGCCCGTCCTCCGGTGTTCATCCAGACGAGCCGGGATGCCAGCCTTCCTCCGGAGTTCCGCTTCTATCTCGATCTCAATCGCAACGGCCGGTACGAGTCGAATGGATTGGTCCGCGTCGCTGATTTCAATGGTCGCACCAATGGTCAGCCGGTGGAGTTTAAGGTGGGCGATCCCGAGTGGATCGGTGTCTTGGAGTATCCGGATGCCCCGCACTCCGGAACCAACCGGTTCGTGGCGCGATATGCGTATGTGGTCGTTCCTTCGGGCCGCACGCTGGACCTCAGCACCGCCTTCAACGGCGCCAAGAATCAGGATAATCTTGGAAGCGGATACCTCCGCAACCAGGGCGTCGGTGCCTGGGAGCTGAATCTCGCGGGCTTCCTCAGCGACCTCAATACCAACGTCTGGCCTTCGATCGCATCCTCCGACTACGTGTACAGCACGACGGCGGGATCGCAGAACATCGGCATGGCCTTTGACGACGCCGGCAAATTCCTCAGTTACCGCCGCACCCCCCAGAATCAAACCACTCAGGTGGCCCCCGGGACCGCCACCGAATTGTTCAACCTCGAATCCGTCGGGAGCGGGGCTGCCACCACCACCCGGTTTCAGAATGACCGGATCGATTACTATTCGGACGGCCCGGTGATTTCGACCTATGCCGATGTGATCAACCCCACCCGCGTGGTGACTTCCGACAATCCGGGCCGGAGCTGGTCGGGTGGTGATGTCGTCAACGGGTTGAGCGACATTAACGATGCTTTCTCGGTCGAGCCGGCCAACGCCGACAAGACTCGCGGCACCCTTCCGCAGAAGTTGACGGGACAGACGGCCGCCACGTCGACGCGCAGCACGTACGACAATTACACCTTCTACCGGCTGCTGGCTCAGGCTGGCACGGACACTTCCGATGCGCGCATTGAGAGTTTCGTGGATCCTTTCGGATTCCCTCAGCGTCGCGTGCGGATGCACCTGAACTACCGTCCGCAGGATCAAAACGGCAGCAGCGCTTCGGCCGCGTCTGTCGCTGGGTTCCGCGATTGGACTCCGATTTCGTGGTTCACCAATGCCGCAGACCGTTTGCTGACCTCCGAGTTCACCAACGGACTCGCGCGCGGAACCTTCACCGGATTGCCGATCCAGGGCCGTGTGAACGTGCGCGACAATTCAGGTCGCACCTACTTCACCAACTACCTCTACACCGCCCAAGTCCACCGCCTGCTGCAGCTGGCGGCGAACATCTACGACTACGCGACCAATCGAACCGATCGCACCGGGTATCCGTACCTGCCGACCGTGTTCCAACCGAGCCTCTATCGCACGGGGAAGGGGACCGCGGCGGATCCGTTCGCCATTCGTCTCGGCACCTTCACCGAAGTCACCAACTCCAGTGTGTTGCTCTCGCAGCCGTGGGTGGATTTGGAAGATCCCGGATTCAATCCTTCCTACCCGGTCACCCGGCTGGACAACGCCCCAGGATCAGCACCTGCGGCCCGCTTTGTGAACCTCCCGCTCGTGGTGGGGGCCAAGAAGGGATTCCCGAATTTCAACGAAGGATTCTGGCAGAGCTCGCTGCAGGTCACGCGTCGTTTGTTTGCGGTGAAGCCTTCGATCACCACCGCGGCGATCGCCACCAATCAGCTCCCGTTCCAGGGCAAGAATGGCGCGGGAATCTTCACCGAAGCCCAGTACCGCTTCGACCTGCGCAACGCGGCCTCCGCCGAGTTGTGGAATTCGTATTCCAACAACTATCCGCGCCAGCTTCGGATGATCGTGACCAACATCGTCACCTACGGATTGTACAAGCAGTTCGTGGGCGGCGTGGCCACGCGCGTGGCCGGGGAAACGCAGCGGGTTCGCGGGACGAACATCCTGATCCAGCCGGGGCAGTGGAAGGGCTACCAGTTTACCAACGCGCTCAACGACGTGGCGACCTTCAGCTTCGTGTACGATCACATCGCCAATCGCCGGTACGCGGCAGATCAGACCAATCTGGGTTCGGTGAATGTCGACCTTCCCGCGCCGAATTTGAATCTCGTGGCGACCAACTGGTTCTACTGCGCGCTGGTGGATGAAGGCACGCGGGCCATCGTGGATTACGTTCAATTCAAGAGCGTGCTCACCGAGACGAACGTGTTGCGCTTCCTCGCGGTGGACGGTTTGAGCCGCGGTGCAGCGGCGCTTCCCGGGGTTCGTCCGAGCGCCGGCTCCACGCTTCGCCTTCCGGATTTCTGGAAGACCAACTCGGTGGGTGGCCTTCACACGCTGGGCATCGACAATCAGATGCGCGTGTCGCTCGGATTCCTCCAGACCGATCCGTTGTTGTGGCGTGATGCGCTCGGGGTGCCTCAAAGCCAGTACGACCAGGCCAAGAGTATTCACGGGCTCTATTACTTCCTCTATCACCAGTTCCCCAGCACCCCGGTGCTGCCCAACGCCGAGCAGCGTCGCATTGCGGCCGCGATCGATTCCGCACGGCCGACGCGCGTGCAGGTGGGTTTCAATCCGTCCTCGACCATTTTCATCACCGATCGCCGGCAGGCCAACGATCCCCTGGTGCACTACCATCCCGAGGATTTGCGTCCGGGATACACCGTGTATGCCGATTCCGGCTCGTATAGCGAATTGCTGGTTTCTGAAGGTCGCTTCAATTCGACCAACTCCGGGTTCCAACTCTCCGGCCATTCGATCACCAATCTCGCCGGATTGTCGCTGGCTGAAAAGAAGCGCCGGCAGGGCGTGATTGCCTACGCGCCGTGGGGCTTTGAGCAGCAGCTTCAGCTCAAGGCGGATCCCGCATCCGGCAAGAGCACCGGACCGGCTTCGCTCGGTTTGGCCACCGATTATTCCTACAAGGATCCGTTCATCACGAAACCCGATGACTGGTCCTTCCCGACCAACGCGCAGGTCAAGTTCCCGAACATCGGATTCCTCGGACGCGTGCATCGTGGCACGCCGTGGCAGACGATGTATCTGAAGTCGGCGGTGGCGGATCAGGGAATTCCCTCTCCCGGAGCCCCGTCCATCATGTCGGCGCAGAAGAACTGGCTGGCGTGGTCCGGCAACGTGTTCACCCACCCGGTGAACGATTGGAAGCTGGTGGATCTGTTCACCACGGCCATCAACGACAATGCGGCCCGCGGTCTGATTTCTCCGAACCAGACCAATATTGCGGCGTGGTCTGCGCTCCTCAGCGGCGTTCCCGTGTTGACCAACACCGGTCCGGCATCGGTTCGTGACAACCCGCAGCCCTTGTTCATCCGGCCCAATTCGACCGAGCTGAAGCAAATTGTGGGCGGCTATACCAACGCAAGCGGGACGAGGATTCCCGGCATTGTCCAATGGCTGAATTCCAGCAATTCCCTCGGGATCATTGCCAAGGGTTTCCCGCGGCAGCCGCTGGCGCCCGGTGGCTACTTCACCAACCTCGGTTCGGTGCTTTCCGTCCCGACGCTTTCGGATCGTTCTCCGTTCCTCGATTCCCGCACGGATCTCGTAAGGAACAGCAGCATCACCGACGAAATCATGGAACGCATCCCGCAGCAGATCCTGTCGCTGATGCGTCCCGACGAACCTCGCGCGGTGGTGTATTGCTTCGGTCAATCCCTGAAGCCTGCCGCGAATTCCCTGATCACCGCACCGGGCGTGTTCTACGGCATGTGCACCAACTATCAGGTCACCGGCGAGTTCGCCACCAAGTCGGTGCTGCGTTTTGATGGGGTTCCGAACAGTCGTGGCAACGCGGGGCTGCGAGCTGTGATCGAGGATCATCGGGCCTTGTTCCCGACCAACTGAGCCACGGATCGATGCCTCCGACCCACTGAACGCCGCCGCCCGTTAGACCCTTTTTGCTACTGTCCTCTATGTCTTCGTCACGCCGCAACCGGATCGCGACAGGAGCCGTTCTGCTGCTGGGCTTGGTGCTCGGCTGGCGGGTGGCTCACCATCGCCAGGCCGTCTCGGGTCTCGATCAGTTCGTGACCTCGCTCGGAGCCCAATCCAAGCAACAGGCCGCCGCGGCCTCCGTTGTTTCTGCCGCCTCGCGCGCCTCCGCGCCCCAGTCCGGCGGAGTAAGCCGTTGGGTGGCGTTGGAGGATCTCAAGCCGGGGACCACCCGCCGGCATTTCGATTCCCGGTTTACCAACCGCCTTCGCAACACCGCCGCCTCAGCCACGGAACTCGTGGCCAATGATCGTGCGCTGCTGCTCCGCAATGCCTTCGTCGACACCGCCTCGGGCGAGGCCCTCCAGATTCCCTCCGCGCTGCGCGCCTCGGGCGACGTCGGGGCTTACATTGTTCAATCGAAGGGACCGATTGGGTCGGCGTTCCGCGACCGGCTGACCGCAGCCGGCGCCACCATTGTTTCTTACATTCCGAATAACGCGTATTTGGTCTCCGCGGGTTCGGACGCCGCCCAGTTGCTCGCTGATGCTCCGGAAACGGCATCGATTCTCCCCTACGAACCCTACTTCAAACTCGAACCCTCCCTGATTCCCGCCGTGTTGAACCCGGCGTCGTCCACGGAAGGAACGATGCGCTTGGTGGTGACTGCTGCCGACGCTGCTGCTGCCCGGGAGCAACTGGGACGCCTCGGCTTGAACACGCTGGCGCAGGAGCGCGGGCCGTTTGGAACCCTGCTCACCCTCGAGGCGGGAGCCGCTCAGGTTGCCGCACTGGCTCAGTTGCCCTCGATTCAATTGGTGGAGCGCTGGCAGAAGCCGGTGGCGGCCAACGATCGCTCGGGTCCGATCCTTGGCTCGACCACCACCACGGCGAACGACACTCCTTACCTCGGACTCACTGGCGCAGGCGTGCTGGTTAACATCAATGACACCGGCGTCGATCAGACCCATCCGGATCTCTCCGGACGCGTTCACGCCGGCCCCGGCCTCCCAGCATCGTTCCTTCAGGATTCCGACGGCCACGGCACTCACGTCGCGGCGATCATTGCGGGAAATGGCAACGCTTCGAAGACCATCACCGTTGCGCCGCAGGGATCGGTTTCCGGTGCGAACTTCCGGGGACGCGCTTCCGGGGCGCAGTTGTTTGCCCTGCCTGCGATCTTCTTCGGAGGACCCGATGGCGGCGACGAGTACCTGCAGGTGACCGCGGCCACCAACACCTTCCGCACGGGATCCCTGAGCGACCCGCTGATTTCCAACAACAGCTGGGTTTACGACACCTACGAGTACGGTTCCCACTCCGCGAGCTTCGATGCCGCCGTGCGGGATGCGGCTCCCGGGGTGACTGGCGATCAGCCGATTCTCTACGTGTTTGCCGCGGGCAATGGCGGCGGCGGTGGCGACAATGGCATTGGCGGTTCCGGCGATTCCATCAACTCCCCGGGCAACGCCAAGAACGTCATCACCGTTGGTGCGCTCGAAAGCCTTCGCAATCTGACCAACGCATTGGTGTTCGAGACCAATGGCGTGACGATCATCGCCGGATCCACTCCGTTGACTGCAATCGACACCAACCGCACGGACTTCACCACCAATGCGATCTACACCCCGATGACCGACAGCGACTTTCAGGTCGCCAGCTTCTCCGGTCGCGGAAATGTGGGCATCGGCACCGAAGGCAACTCCGGTCGTTTCAAGCCCGACCTCGTCGCTCCGGGCACGTTCATCATCTCGGCGCGTTCCGCCAAATGGACGCGCGAGCATGATTTCCCGACCAATCTCTTCTTCGACGAATACCTGCTGTTCAAGGATCTGACCGCCGAGACTCAGCCGTTCTACCGCTATGAGTCGGGCACCAGCATGTCGGCGGCCTCCGTCGCCGGGTTGCTGGCGCAGATGCAGGAGTACTTCCGCACCCGCGTTCCCGGCACGCGTCCCTCGGCCGCCGGCTACAAGGCGCTGCTCATCAACAGTGCCACCGTCACCAGCCCGACCTATGTGCCGGACCCGAAGGTTCAAAACGACGATCCGCGCAACTACGCCGGATGGGGCGAACCGTACCTTCCGACCGCGCTTTCCTCGCAGCTGACCATCAGCAACAAGCCGTCGTACCTGATCGAAGCCGACTCCTTCGCTCAGTCGGTCGGACTCGCGACGGGCGAGTCGCGGTCGTATCGGCTTCGGTTGAATGACTTCGCCTCCAATGCGCCGGTTCGCATCACGCTGGTTTGGACCGACCCTCCCGGCAATCCGGTGGGTGCTTCGAAATTGGTCAATGACCTGGATCTCGTCGTGTCCAACGTGATCACCGGCGAGGTGATTTACGGCAATGACTTCGAAGCCTCCGAGGCTCGCAGTCATGTTCAGCAGACCAACGACCTGACCCGGTTCGACCGCATTAACAACGTCGAACGCATCCTCCTCGACCAGGCCGGTGGCACCAACTTCATCGTGTCGGTGGTTGCCCACCGCGTGAATGTGAACGCCCGTCGGGATCATCCGCTGGGAGTGGTTCAGGACTTCTCCCTGGTGATTGCCACGGACGCAGCGCTCGATTCCACCAACACCACGGCCGGTTCGATTGCGTTCGTTGCAAGCCCGACTCCGGGAATTCCGAATCCGCCCGGATCCGGGCGCCCGCCGGTGGTCGGTGTGACCAACGGCATGCCGCTCCTCGCAGAGCGCGTGGGTGCGAATTCGCCCCTGATCAATTCGGTGCTCGGGGGCTCCCCGGAGCAGTGGAAGTTCTACTCGTTTACCAATTTCCCGGGAACCACCACCAACGGGGATCTCATCCTGACCAACGGCAGCAACGTCGCGTTTGTGGTCTTCCCGACGGCGCAATTGTCCCGCGGACGCACCAACGATCCGGACGTGGACCTGTATGTCAGCCTCGATCCCCAGCTCACCAATTTGAGCTCGGTGGCGCTTGGATCCGCGCTCAAGTCCACCAGTCGCGGCGGGAATGAGCTGATCACCATCACCAATTCCCCGCTGACCAACGAGGTGTATTACGTGGGCGTGAAGTCGGAGGATGCCCAGGGAGCCGAGTACGGATTGATCGGCATCAGCTCCGATCAGCCGTTCACCACGATTGGTGCGGATGGCCGGGCGCGGGTGCTCACCATCCCGTTGATCCAGCCCATTCCGGACGGACGCCCCGACAAACCGGGAGTCGGGTTGTATCTCGGAATCAGCACACTGCCGGGAACGGTCCGAGGTGCCTCGGTGACCATGACCGCCACGCACCAGAATTTCTCCGATTTGCTGGGGAACCTCTCCCACAACCGTCGCTTCGTGGTGTTGAACAATCACAGCCCGCTGCATGGGCTGACCTCCGGCACCAATGTTCAGGTGATCTACGACGACAGCCAGAGTGGATACAATTCTGGAAGTGTTCCGAGCGATGGCCCGGGAAACCTCGTGAACTTCATGGGAGAAACCGGCTCTGGTGCCTGGTTCCTGACCACCAGTGACAATGCATTGGGCAACGTCGGACGAATCTCCGGATTCGATCTTCGCCTGCTCCCGAACGATTTCGGGGCCACGTACGTCCAGCGCTGTGTGGGGCCGACCGCGGTTCAGTTGGAAGTGATCGATGTGCCGCCCGATGCCACCGGGATGACCATCAGCATCACCAACATTCAACCCGGACTGCCGCTCGAGGTGTTCATCAAGAAGGGTGAGGTTCCCGACATCACCGATCCCGCCTCGGCCGACAAGCACGCCACGATTCTTGCACCGGGCGGTGAGGTTTCCCTCGGAATTCGCGATGTCCCTGCACTTCAGGCCGGCCGGTACTACATCGCGGTTTACAATGCTCAGCCGATCGAGATCTGCTACCGAATCCGGGCTCGCATTGAGCGCAGCTTCGATGCCCTGAACTCCCGCACCTACACCTCCCGCGACGTCGATACCATCATCGATCAAGGCCGTTCTTACGCCGTGATTCCGGTGGATGACACGCGCGGCGCCACGGTGTCCTCGGTTGGCGTTCGCCTCGAGCATGCCCGCAAGTCCGACCTCGCAATCCGTCTCTTTAATCCCTCCGGCGCTGGAACGCTTCTGATGGAACACCGAGGCGCCACCGATCGCCGTGGTCTGGGCGGCGAGATCGTCAGCAGCAACCTCGCCTTCGCGCACGTCGGCTTCAGCCTCGATCGGGTTTCCGGTCGCGCCGTGCTCTTCGTGAACGGACGCAGCGTGGCCGAAAGCGTCTTCCCCGGTTACCTGCCGCCGACCACCAATGGCTTCACGTTTGGTTCCGATCCTCTCGGCCTGTATGCCGGTGCCACATCGATCGATTCGTTCCTGCTGGATGACTTTGGCCTCTGGCGCACCGCGTTGCGGGAGGATCAGATCCAGAACATCTTCCGCTACGGACTCGATGGGCTGGGTAAGCGTGATTCCCTGGTTCGCGGAACGCTTCTTTCTCTCTGGCCGTTTGATTCCGATGGGCGGGATGTGATCGGGACCAACGATGTCGTTCTAACATCGAAGGCAACTTTTGCCCCGGGCCAGATTGGCAATGCCTTGAAGTATGTCCTCGGGGCAGGGGGGAACCTGCCGGTCACGCGATCGACCGACGTGGGACGCGCCACCGCCTTCACCCTCGAGGGCTGGGTCAATATTGGAACGCGTACCAACACCGTCATCGGCGGGTGGGGTAACACCAATGGAGTCTGGGGCCCGGCGCTGCTTGCCAACTTCGCGCCGCCTCTGGGCAACGGCCCGGGCAGCATCACGCTTCTGCTCGATCAGGCCGGAGGAAAGTATTTGAAGTCTCCCGCGGGAGCGCTCCTTCCGACCGCCCTGGTCACCAATCAGCTCTACGCGGTGTTCTCCGACACCACCAACTTCACCTCGCAGTTGGTGAAGTTCGCGAATCCCCCGCTCAGCACCGATTCCCGGATCCGCGTGCTGGAAGCCGATGATTACGAAACCAACGCCGCCGGATTCTTCACCCCGCTCGCTGGCACTGCCGTTCAAGTGGATGGATGGACGGTCAATCAGGGAACCGTTCAGCAGGTTTACAACGGCGCTGAAGCGTTCAATGGAGAGGGTTACCTCGCGCTCGACAAGGCGGAGATCCAGAAGAGCTTCAAGACGATTCCTGGCCGGACCTACACGGCCTCACTCGTATCCCGCCGCGGACCTGAAGCGACCAATGGCACCGTGGCTGTGACCCTGGAGATCGCCAACGTGGCGAACCCCGCCCGCGTCGTCTCCGCTGCTGGATCCCTGTGGGAAACCAATGTCCTCACTTTCCAGGCCCAGGCGACCACCACCGGCATCAAGATTTACGTCCCGACCGATTCCCTGGTGCGGGGCCTGATCGACGCCTTCCGGTTTGTTGAAGACGGATCTTCGCTCTATCTGCCCGAGGAACCGATGACCCCGCTGGCCACCACCTCGGCCGCCGGCAACTGGATGTTGGAAATCACCGACACCCGTATCGCCAACGCCGGGCGCGTGTTGAGCTGGCAACTTGGTCTCGTGTTCACCCCGACCAATTCACCGATCGTGGCGCTGACCAGCGGTGCGACCTACACGACGAACATCGCCGCCGGCGACATCCGGTACTTCACCGTCGAGGTGCCGCCCGAAGCCGTCGGAGCCACGAACTTCCTCCAGAGTTCCGCAGGCGCCCCGCTGAACCTGCTGTTCAGCCAGGTGGGAACCCCGGATGGAACCCAGCAGGGCGATTTCATCCTGCTCAACAACGTCACCACGCCGGGACAATCCTCGGTGATCCGCCCTGGTGGAACGCCGCCCCTCAAGCCGGGACAACGCTACTACCTCGGCGTGCAAAACGCCGGATCCGCAGCGGTGCCTGCCTTCTCGATCCGCGTGGATTTCGACGTGAACGTCAAGCCGCTCACCAACGGCATCGCGCGTCACGCCACCAACGCACCGAACGGGTTGTTCGACTACTTCTATTACGACGTCTCCACCAACGGCATGCAGGTCTCGTTCGCCCTCACCAACCTGAGCGGCGACCTCAACCTGGTGGTTCGCAAATCCCCCGGATTCCCCACGCGTTCTCAGTACGACTACGTGAGTACCAACAGTGGTACGAACTCGGAAATCATCGTGATTGATGGCGGATCGAAGCCGGTGGAGCTCACTCCGGGACGCTGGTACCTCGGCGCGTACTCGGTGGCGCAGCCGCCGCTGGTGCCGATCACCTACGACGTCCTCGCGACGGAAATTCCGTTCCCGACCTCGCTGACCAACGGCGTTCCGTTCCGCGGCCGCCTGACCAATTCCACGTCGCCGACTTACTTCTTCGTCAACATCACCAACGACCCGCTGCGGTTGTCGCTGACCCTGACCAACCTGACCGGTAACGCGAATCTCTACCTCAAGCGCGGGCTGCCGCTGCCGGTGTCCACGAACTTCGACTACGCCAGTACCAACATTGGTACAGCGTTTGAACGCATCGTGATCGACACCAACAGCGCGCCGGTGGTGCTGACCAAGGGACAGTGGTTCGTGGCGGTGGTCCCGGTGGATCCGACTCCGATCCAGTTCACGCTGACCGCGGTGGTGGATTACCAGCTGGCGTTCACCGATTTGACGGATGGTCTCCCGCTGGCGACCTCCCATTCCGCCGGCCAGGACAAGCACACCTATCGCTTCATCGCGCCGGCCGGAACCACGAGCCTCATCTTCGAAGTGTATAACCTCACCGGACAGGCGGAGCTGTACGGGGCGTTCGGGGGACTGCCGCTGGGCAATCCGGGAGATTTCTCCAGCACCCGTCCCGGAACCACTCCGGAAGTCGTCGTGCTCCGGGCCACCTCGGATCAGCCGGATCTCGCCGGATCCTACTTCCTGGAAGTGCGCTTCCCGGCTTCGGAAACCAACCGGGTCGATTACAGCATCCGCGCCGCGACGGGCCGCAATGGCAGTGTGGACAGCGCCCAGCCGATTGTTCCCGTGATCGGGCTTCCTGCCACCGTCGGCGGGCTTCTCACCCTGACCTTCAACAGTCTGCCGGGAGAAACCTACTGGCTGGAAAACACCACCAACCTGTTCGCCTCGCCCGTCGTGTGGAAGCAGATCGGTGCGACCTTCGTCGCCTCCGGTTACTCCACCACCATTCAGTTGCCCGCGCTGCCCGACAACGGATCCAACCTGCAGGCCTTCCGCATCGTGAAGTCCTCGGTGGGAGCCCCGCCGGTGACCATCAACGCGCTGACCAACGGCGTTCTGAAGTCGGGATCGACCAAGCTGGAAGGCGGACTCGATTATTACTCCTTCGATGTTTCCACCAATGCGGCGGGCGTCCGGTTCCTGGTGAACGGTCTGTCCGCGAATGTGGACCTCGCGGTGAATCCCGCGCCGCAGCTTCCGACCCCGACCGGATCCGATGCGCTCAGCGCACGGACCGGAGTCCAGGCCGAGGAGATCATTATTGATGCAGGCACTTCGCCGGTGCAGCTGTCGGCCGGGCGCTGGTACGCTGGTGTCTTCTCGCCGGATGTTCCCGCGGTCGCTGCATCGTATGGAATCACCGCGACCGAGATTCCGTATCCCAACGCTCTGGTCAGCGGGACGGTCACCACCGCAACCCTCGCGACCCGCGGGGCGGTGGATTACTACTACGTGGACGTGCCGGCCAATGTGACGCAGGCCACGTTCACCCTCACCAACACCGCGGATGCGAACCTCTACGTTCGCGGAGTGGCCCTCGCGGGACCGCACGGATTCGATGCCGCAAGCACGAACGGCGGAACCACCAATGATGTGGTGATCCTCGCCGCGGGCGGAACGCCGGTGGCCCTGGCCCCGGGACGTTGGTTCGTGGGTGTCGCATCGGCGACCAACACGGCGGTGAACTACGGCGTTGGAGTGACCTTCGTCACCTCGACCGAGACGCCGCTCGAAGCCACCTTCCTGCCTCCGACCAAACCCGGCGGGCCGTTCGCTGTGGTCTTCAACAGTGTGCCGGGAGTGAGCTACCAGGTGGAAACGACCGACAACCTGTTCGCCTCGCCGGTGAGCTGGACCGCCGTCGGAACCCCGGTACTGGCCACGACCACGACTACCACGATCTCGATTGATCCTCCCTCCGGGGCCTCCACCGGGCTTCGCAGCTATCGGGTGCGTCAGGTGGTGGTGGTGACGACCCCGCTGTCGGCCACGTTCGTTCCTCCGACCACTTCCGGCGGTGCCTTCTCGGTGTCGTTCGTGGGAACGCCTGGAGTGAAGTATCAGCTGGAGACCACCGAGGACCTCTTTGCAAATCCGGTGGTCTGGACCCTGGTTGGCAGTCCTGTGATTGGCACGGGTGGATCTTCCACGATTCCAGTGCCTGCCGCATCGGTCACACCTTCCGGTCTGCGGGTGTATCGAATTCGGCAGCTCTAGTTCGGATTCGGAGACATGCCATGAGTCCGCTCGTCGTTTCCCTGAATCCGGCGGTGGATGTGGAATGGCGGGTTCCCCGGATCCTGCCCGAAGAAAAGAACGAGCTGATTTCCGAACGGCGCTGGCCCGGCGGAAAAGGCGTCAACGTGGCTCGTTGGCTTCGTTGGCTGGAATGTCCCGCGCATCTGTTTCTTCCCCTCGGCGGATCTACCGGTGAGGAGCTTGCCGATGGGCTCCGACGCGAGGGCATTGAGTTCTCCTCCTTTCCCTTGAAGCAACCAAGCCGGGTCAATGTGGTGGTGACTCCCGATCCCGGCACCGGTCCGCAGTTCCGATTCAATCCCACCTGGCCCCGCGTTTCCGCTGCGGAAACCCGCGGACTTCTCCGCGGCGTGGCCAAGCGAACTGCCCGGGCGAATCCGGTGATCATTTCTGGTACGCTGGCCTTTGGGGCGTCCGTCGACACCTATGCCCGGATGGCTCGCGCTGCGAAGCGGCTGGGAAAACGCGTGGTGCTCGATTGCGATCGTCAGCCGTTCGCGCTCGCCGTGAAGGAAGGGCCGTGGTTGGTGAAGCCGAACGAATTCGAACTCGGCCAGTGGTCGGGAGCGACCCTTCGCACGCGATCCGCCCAATGGAAGGCGGCGCGTTCGCTGGCCGAGGCCACCGGCGGATGGGTGTTGCTGTCGCGGGGCGGAGAAGGGGCTTGGTTGCTGAATGCCGTGGAGAAAGTTGCGTGGTCCGCTGTACCCAAAACGGTCACGGTTCGTAACCGCGTGGGAGCGGGCGATGCCATGCTCGCTGGTGCCGTCGCCGCGTCCGCCAAGTCGGATCAACCGGAGGAATGGCTGCGTTCGGCGGTCGCCACCGGTACCGCAGCGACGCAGGTGGCTCCGGGCGCCGTGCCTTCCCGATCGTTGTGGCGACGTATCCGTGCGTCGGTGGAGATGAGTGCGATTCCGTATCGTTGAACGTGGAAGGGGCAGTTGAAGGGTTGAAAAGTTGAAGTGTTAAAGGGGAATTGGACGCTGGCGCGAGGGTTTTTTCATTCGTTTGGAGTCCCGTCTTCAGACGGTTCGGGGAGGCGCGTCTCGAGGGATGCAGCGGATTGATTTTCAGCCGTTCGTTGGCCCCGCGTTCAACAGCAGAGCCGCGTAAACGCGGTACTCCAAACGTGTGAGAAACTCCGCCGCCTAGATCCGGCGGTTGGGAGGGTAGAGAACCGCAGAGCAACGGAGTTGGACGCAGATTCAAATGAGGGATTTTGAGGCGCATGCAGTTCCCTAGCTGCTTTGGAATCCACGGAATTCTTCGGTTTCCACGACGGTTTTCCGGTAGATGTCGTTGGCTTCGTCCAAAGCGGTAGAGGACTGGCGCAGTCCAAGACCTGGCGGATTTCGATGTATGGGCTATGGAGTCGCGACAGCGTCGTGGAGTGCGCCAGTCCTCTGGCGCTTTAGGATGCGGGACACGCGTTCGATCATTCTCTTGTGCGCCTCCGCGCCTCTGCGCTTTACATCCGCATTCCCCTTCAACGCTTCAACTTTTTAACCGTTCAACTGCCGCCTTTAGGCAGAAGGCTACAGGAGCCCACGTCGCTTGCGCTTTAGAGGAGATTCCTGTCCTCGTTCGTAAGCACGCGATAACGTCGCTTCCGCATGAACAAGGGCGAGGTGTTGATTCGACCCGGGACGCAATCGGATGCGTCCGCGTTGGCCCGATTGACCACGGAGTTGGGTTATCCCGTCTCGGAGGAATCCCTCTCGAAGCGTCTCTCACGAATCCTCGGCAGTCCGAGGGATTGCGTGCTGGTGGCCGTGGAGGAAACCGGGGCGGTGGTGGGTTGGATCCATGGATTCCAAAGTCAGCTTCTCGAATCGGATTTTCGCGTCGAGATTGGCGGTCTCATCGTCGACCCACGTTGCCGACGCCGCGGGATCGGACGAAGCCTCGTCCAACGGCTGGAGAAATGGGCGATCGAGGAAGGTGTTCCAGAATTGGGCGTCCGCTGCCGTGAGGAGCGGGGGGAGTCCCATCAATTCTACGAGAGCCTGGGTCTGGCCCGCACCAAAACCCAGCGCGTGTTCCGCAAACGCCTTGCGACGAGTCCCTCGTTCAGTGTCTCGCAGAAGCCTTGAGCCGCGGCGACACCGCAGATCCCAGCGCCTCCCGCAGCGGATCGGCATCCGCGGCGCAGAAACCGGTGGCCGAATGACGCCACCAGCCTTCGGCGTGACGGAATTCTCCGGAGGCCCGGCCGACCAGAAGTGATTCGTCATCGGCCGCCTTCAAATAGCTGTTCATCCCCTGGCTGCGGTCCAGCCAGTCCTGCTGACTTTCGTGCGCAGCGAGGGCTTCGAGTTTCCGGTCCTGCACCGATGTTGTATCGATGTAGAACTCAGGAGTCATCGGGCGATTCAAGGGATCAACCAATCCGTGCGCGGTGCAGTGATACACCGTGATCTCGCCGGGAAATGCGGGTCGCGAAGGGGTGGTGCGAAAATTGGGCATGCCCCGGGAAAACGCGGCGGTGACGGCGAGACGGCAGGTGGCAGTGTGGTCCTCCATGTAATCCACCGGTGGATGAGTCATGACCACGGTGGGTTTCACTTCGCGGATGACCGCCGCGACCTTTCGCAGAATGGGGATCGTGTAGGTGATCTCGAGATCCCGACAACAGGAGGGATGCCACACGGCGTCGAGTAGCGAAGCGGCACGCTGGGCTTCGGCGCGGCGTTTGCGGGTGGTTTCCGCCGGCCCCATCCGAGCACTGCCGCAGTTGCCGGCCGAGAGATTGAAATAGTGCGTGTCCCAACCTGCAGCGCGCAGCAGGAG
Source organism: Verrucomicrobiota bacterium (assembly GCA_947454705.1). Lineage (GTDB taxonomy): Bacteria > Verrucomicrobiota > Verrucomicrobiia > Limisphaerales > UBA9464 > CAIVQB01. The sequence continues at coordinate 18,803 of CANGKZ010000022.1, read as the reverse complement.
GAGCGTGCCCGCCATGCGGAATTCGATGTCATCGGGATGGGCGGCGATCGCCAGGGCGACGGGGCGGGGGCGGGTCATGATGTCAACGGCGAGTAAGCCAGTGGAGCTCGGGAATCGTCCAGCGAAAGGCCGTGGAAAGAAGTCGCTGGGAAGCGGGATCCAACCACAGATGGACACGGATGCGCACAGATGGAGATGCGCGGAATTCCGGCTCCCTCCCTATCTGTGTTCATCGGTGTCCATCTGTGGTTTCAACGGCTGCTGTCCGATTCAGCCCATCAGGAGGATGGATGCGAAACGACGTCGAGGTTTTCCAACTGACCGTGTGAAGCGCTGTGTGGAAACGTTTCCGTCATCCAGTCGGTGCTGGATGTTTGTTGATCAGCTCACGATCCGTTTCGCGGTCAAACCCAGAACCATTTTTGATCCAGCCATGCTCGGACCCTCGCTTCTTCACACCCCGCGCTTTATTTCCAACTCGCTTCGCGCCATTCGTTTTTTGTTCGTCGGCCCGGCGATTCTGCTCCTGCTGGTGGTCATCAATGCGATGATCTCACCGCATCATTGGTGGGTGAAGTGGCCTGCGCTGGGCATCGGGATCGCGTGGGTGATCAGCCTGTTCCGCGTGATGCGACTGCTGATTCTTGTGGGTGGCATCACCGCCCTCATCGCCGCGCTGCGACGCCGGTGAACTTTGGAGTGCGGTGGCAGAGCGGAGCGTCGACACCGCTTTTGAGTCCGTGGCGGAATGTTGAACCGACCGTTACCACTCCCGTTTGCGCAAATTAAAAAGGGAAGGCGAGACCGCTTCGATACCCCGGTCTCGCCCCGACCAAAGCGGCGTGGCGCTCCGCTTCCCGCCGCACTCCAAAGGAACAGGCAACCCCAAGGGATCCGCGGACCACTTCAGTTCCGTGGGTGAATCCGCCTCGTCCCCTCGGCGGCTACTGGAAGCCCCAGCTCGCCATCGCTGCCCTTCTGGCTCCTGCTTTCATGCGTTCCAAATTCAATCCCTCCGCCGGATTCAGCCCAGTTTTACGGGCTTGCCGGTAGCGGCGGATTTGTCGGCGGCATAGATCAACCGGTGCGTCCGCTCGGCATCTTGGAATGAGGTGAGCGGCATGTCCCTGCCTTCGGCGAGGGCGTCGAAGAAGGCGTGGAATTGGGATTCGTACGGATGATCCTTCACGTCGCCGGAGTCCACGGATCCGCAGGAGAGCTGGCTCCATTTCGCCTTGTTGAGAGCTCCGAGCTTGGTGCTGTGGAACTTGTCGTCGAGCAGCGATCCATGGCTGCCCACCACATGGGTGTGGAAGTAGTAAGGCTGGATGCAGTCGAGGCACGAGGTGGTCTTGCCAATGCGCCCGTCCTTGAACTTCACGATGCTGATCTGCGTGGTGGGGAAGTCGTAGGGGGCGAAGTATTCGCTCTTGGACGACGTGCTGTACGAGGTGACCTCGGCAGGCTCCGCGCCGGCCATGATCATGAGCAGCGCATCCATGGCGTGGCATCCGGCACTGAGCAGGCTCGATCCGGCTTCGGCCTTTTTGTGGCTCCAGCGGAATTGTCCGTACCAGGGACCGACACCGTGGAAATAATCGACCTCGGCGAAATGCACGTCGCCGATGAGCCCGGCATCGAGCACGCCCTTGATGCTGCGGAATTGCGAGGAGTACCGAACCTCGAAGCAGACGCAGGTCTTGATCTTCGTGGTCCGCACCACCTCCGACATCGCCACGAGATCCTTCGGCGCGAGCGCGAGGGGCTTCTCCACGATGATGTGTTTTCCAGCCTTGGCGGCGGCGATGAATTGCTTGGGGTGTTCCTTCGGGAAGGAGCAGATGTCGATGACGTCGAGATCCTTGTTGGCAAGCATGGCGCCCAGGTCCGAGTAGGCCTTCACCGGATAGCCGTAGCGGGCGGTGAGTTCGGCGTCGGTGAGCGGACGCGCGCTGTACACCGCGGTGACGCGGGCCTTGCCGGTGGCGTTGATGGCGGGGATGTGGGCGCTGGCGACCCAGCCGTGGCCGATGACACCGACGTTGTAGAGGGAGGAGCTCATGGGATTGGGGATGGAACGGATTGGAAAAATCAGGTGCTGCGACGGGCGACGGGGCGGTAGATGCGGGTTGCGTTGTCGTGGAGAACTTTTTTCAGCGCTTCCGGGCCGTGGGGTTCCAGAAAATCGCGCGCCAGTTGAACGACGGTGGAGAGCGAAGCGAATTCAGCGCTGACCGGCCAATTGCTCCCAAAAATGAGGCGGTCTTCGCCGAAGATCCGCCATGCGGTGTCGATCACCGGCCGGTAGGGAGCGGGATCCTTCGGCGCGGTGCCGCCGCGCGCGCCGGTGCCTTCGACGTAGCCCGAGAACTTCATGAACACGTTGTCCACGTAGTGACACGCCGCCATGCCCGAGACCCAACGGTTGGGATGCGGGGGCTTGGAAATGGGAACGTTGGACAGGTGGTCCACAATGAAGGGCAGCCCGCGAATCCGGTCGGCCACGGTGGCCACGTCGGGAAGTTGGTCGGGCCCGATCAGGACATCCAGCACGAGGCGGCGTTCCGCAAGTTGTTCCAGATGGGCGCGGACATCCCCGCCGGAAAGCGCGGCGTTCAGGGTGTCGCCGCCGATGCGGATTCCACGAAACAGCGGGTTGCGTGCGAAGCGGTCCAGCAGCTTCGGGAAGTCCGGAGTGCCGGGCTTCAGGTTGCCGATGAATCCGGTGATGAAGGGCTCGTGCGCGGCGAGGTCCAGGATCCATTGGTTGTCCCCGGGCCACGGGCTGGCTTCAACCACGATCGTTCCGGTGATGCCCAGCGGACGCGCGAGCGATTTGTATTCAGCGGGAAGAACCGGGCGATAGAGGAGTCGATCGCTTGGCGACGGCCACGGAACGCCCTGGGGACGGTGCGGATCGTAGAAGTGCGTGTGGGTGTCGAGGATGCCGGAGGCCGATGCAGGGGCGGAGGAGGTGGCGCATCCAGCGGCGACCGCAGTCAACGTGCCTCCGGCTTGGAGAAGGAACCGGCGACGGGATCGATCGGCGGGCGACATGCGGGGAGGATGGCGGGTGCGCGGAGGGGATGCAATTCGATCGAGGGGGAAGGCGGGGGTTAGTAGGCGAGTAGGCGAGTAGGCGAGTAAGCGAGTGGGTGAGTTTCGGGGGTCGCTTTAGGGTGGGGGTTTGGTCAACCTTCGTCCGGTCATGAGGCTGTTGGTTCTTTCCGATGTTCACTTTGCTTCCGAGGCGGAGCGTGCACGGGTGGGGCACGAGGCGCGGGTGATTCGGAATCCAATCCTGCGGCTGGGTGCGTTGGCATGGCGCAACTGGGTTTGGTTGCGGGATCCCTGCGGGCACAATCATCGGCTGGACGCGATCATTGATCGAAATCCCGAGCCCGACTTGGTGATCGCCAACGGAGATTTCACCGTGGATTCCGCGTTCATCGGGGCTTCCGATCCCGCGGCCCGCGAGAGTTCATGGATCGCGCTGGAACAGTTGCGTGCGGCCTATGGGGCCCGATTTCGAGCCACGATTGGGGACCACGATCTGGGGAAAATGAGCTTGTTCGGAGGTGCGGGCGGTCCGCGCTTGGACAGCCTGCGCCAATGCGTTGAGTTCCTCGGGCTTCAGACACACTGGGTTCACGACGTGGGGCAGTACCGACTCCTCGGGGTCGCGTCTTCAATCCTCGCGCTGCCGGTTTTTCACCGGGAGTTGATCCCGGACGAACTCCCCGCGTGGGAGCACGCCCGCGAGCAGCATTTGGATGAGATTCGTTCCGCTTTGGCGACGCTGGAGGCCGGACGAAAACTCATCCTGTTCTGTCACGATCCGACCGCGCTTCCGTTCCTGCGACGGGAGCCCGAGGTGCGACGCATTCTCGATGCGGGGAGGATGGAGTGCACGGTGATTGGGCACCTTCACACGCCGCTGATTCTCTCCATGGCGCGTCGGCTCGCCGGGATTCCCGAGATCCACTGGATGGGCGTCACCGCGCGTCGATACACCATCGCGCTTCGGGAGGCGGCGTGCTGGAAGGAATTCCGCGTTCGGCTGTGTCCTTCACCAGCGGGGTGCCAGTTGCTGAAGGACGGCGGATTTTTGCGGGCCGACATCGACCCGGCGGGGACGCGCCCCATTGCGTGGGAACGCGTCCGCCTGCCTTGGGATTTGGAACCGAACCGCGGGTGAGGGATTCACCGCGCGGTTCGCGCAGATCCGGTTACTCGGTGGCGAACGTAACAGGGGTCGAATTGCCGAAGCGTTGGAAGTCCTTGAAGGTCCACACGACCTTTTTGTCGCGGGTGACTTCGATGAACTGGGGATTCTCCGGACCGGCGTGGCAGTTGCCGATCAGCGTGTTTCCATTGGGAAGGCGCTCCACACGGGTGACCCAGGCGAGGGTGATGCCCGGCAGGTCCTTCTGGGTGACCTTCCAGACGATCTCCTTGCCCGGCGTGACTTCGAGGACGCTGTGGCCGTTGCCCGTGCCGATGAGGGTGTTCCCATTTTTGAGGCGGGTGGCGTAGAAGACCGAATTGCCGAAGGCCTCGGGGCCGTGTCCGCCCTTTTTCTCCTGTCCGAAGAGCGGCACTTCGTAGTCCCACACGACCTTGCCCCGGTTGTCGTATTCGCGGACGTATCCGTCGGCCTCGTGCGCAACGAGGTAGTGTCCGTTGGGAAGCTTGCGGGCGAGGCGGGTGTCGCTGTGGGCGTTGGGATGATCCACCTTGAGCGCGACCTCATGCTGGATGCGTCCGAGCCGGTCCACCTCGATGATCCGGGCCGGGCCGGATTCCACGATCATGGTGGTGCCGTTGGCGAGACGCTGGAAGGCGTGCACCTCGACGCGCTTGCCCTGGTTGCCGTTGGCGGTGGCGGAGTCGTATTCCCACACCACCTTCTTTTCGCGGTTCACTTCCACCACGCGCTGCCAACCCTGCTGGGTGAGGATATTGCCGTTGGGAAGAATCCAGGCGTCGTGGATGGCGGTGACCGGCAGTTCCCACTCGATCGATCCATTCGCAGCAATGATGGCGAGCCGGTGCGTGGAGTCATCGGCGGCCACGATACGGCGCGGTTTGCCGGTCTGTTCGGCCAGCGAATGGAATGCGAGCAGGGCTCCGGCGACGGATGCGGCGATCGCCGGGAAACGAATCAGGGGCGTGTTCATGGAGGAATGAGGTGGCTGTGAGGATTGCGTCGGAAGGAGTCGCGGGCGAGTGGGAAGTGTCAGGGAAGGGGAACGTCGATCAGGCGGTCGCTCCCTCGGCGCGTTCGCGCGCGGCACGACGGCGCGCGGCGAACCGTTTCACCCATTCATCGGTCATCACGCCGGCGAGAATCACCGCGCCGATGATGGCAAATTCCAGGTGGGTGGGAATGCCGAGGATGTTGATGGCGTTGTAGAGCACGCGCATGACGGCGGTGCCGATGATCACGCCGGTGATGGTGCCTTCGCCGCCGCGGAGGCTGCATCCGCCGAGGACCGCCGCGGCGATGGCGTACAATTCATAAAACTCCCCGAGGCCCGAGGGCTGGATCGAATTCAAATCGAGCGAGAACAGAATTCCACCCACCCCGGCGAGTCCCGAGCAGAGGACATAGGCGACGATCTTGAGTGTATCCGTTCTGATACCGCTGAAACGGGCGGCGGTTTCGTTGCGGCCCAGGGCGAGGAGGTGGCGTCCGGCGACGGTGAGGTTCAGGAACACGGCGGCCAGGGCTGCGATGCCGAGGAGGATGAACAGGGGGGCGGGAAGTGCGAAGCCGCCGGAAATCGGGAGCTTGCCGATGGCGAGCTGGCGCAGGGTGTCGTGGGAATTGCCGAAGCCCTGGCTCTGGTCATCGGTGAGGAATCGCGCGATGCCCCGGTAGAGCAGCAATCCGCAGAGGGTGACCACGAACGGCTGCAATCGCATCTTGGTAATCAGGAGTCCGTGGGCGAGGCCGATGGCTAGGCTGCACAGCATCACGGCGGCGAGCGTGGGGCCGACGCCCCAGCCCTTTTGTGTCAGCAGCCAGGCCATCATGGAACCGACCAGTCCGATGGTGGAACCGATCGAGAGGTCAATGCCGCCAGTGATGATGACGAAGGCGGCGCCGATGCTGATGATCCCGAAGAGCGAGGTCCACCGGATGAGATTCTGGAGGTTGTACGCGCTGACGAACTGGGGATTGGCGATGGAGGTGAGGGCGAACACCGCCACCAGCAGTCCAAAGATTCCGAGAAGCTTCTTCATGGGGGACAAACCTAACGTGTTGCGGGGCCGCCGGTGGCCAGGTGCATGACGGCTTCCTCGCTGAGTTCCTCGCGGGAGAGGGTGCCGGAGATGCGGCCCTCGTGCATGACCAGCGTGCGGTCGCTCATGCGGAGGATTTCCTCAAGTTCACTGCTGACGAAAACAATCGCAACGCCCCGCTCGGCGAGTTCTTCCATGAGGCGGTAAATCTCCTGCTTGGCTCCGACATCGACGCCTCGGGTCGGTTCATCGAGCAGGAGCACGCGCGGCTTCAATGCGAGCCACTTGGCGAGAACCACCTTCTGCTGGTTTCCGCCGGAGAGGAATTGCGCGGTTTGATCCGGGTTGGGCGGCCGGACGTCGAGCTGGGCAATGAGTTCGGCCGCGCGCTGGCGCTCGGTGTTGCCGCGGATGAATCCCCAGCGGGCCCGGTGGCCGAGGCTGGCGAGGGTGGTGTTGGCACCGACCGCCATTTCGAGGAAGACGCCCTGATGCTTGCGATCCTCCGGGACGAGGGCGAGACCGTGTTCGATGGCTTCGCGCGGGGAGGCGGTGGGAACGCGGGTGCCGGCAACGCGGATTTCTCCGCCCACCACCGCATCGATCCCGAAGACGGCGCGCAGGACCTCGGTGCGTCCCGCGCCGACCAAGCCGGCGATTCCTACGATTTCGCCCGGGGCAACGCTGAAGGAAACCTCGCGTCCGGGATGCGCGAGGGTTCGCAGGGAGCGGACATCGAGTACGGGTTCGCCCTGGCCGCGGGCGGGACGGTGATGACGGACGAGGTCGCGTCCCACCATCAGGCGCACCATGGCATCGTGATTGATTCCCCCCCGCGCGAGCTCGCCCGCGTTCTGGCCGTCGCGCAGGACGGTGACGCGATCCGCCAGCGTCGTGACTTCGCCGAGGCGATGACTGATGTAAATGACGCCGACGCCGCGGGATTTGAGATCGCGAACCACGGAGTACAACCGGTCGGTCTCGCCCTGGCTGAGGCTCGACGTGGGTTCATCCATGATGATCACCCGCGCGCCGGAATTCACGGCACGGGCGATTTCGACGAGCTGCTGGCGCCCCTGGGAAAGCAGGGCAATCGGAGTTTCGGGAGAGCAGTCGAGTCCGACGCGGGCGAGGGCTTCGGCGGCCTCGCGGTTCTGGCGCGCCCGGTCGAGGAAGACGCCGCGTCGCGGTTCGCGTCCGAGGAAGAGGTTGGATCCGACGTCGAGGTTGTCGGCCAGCGACAGTTCCTGGTGGATCAGCGCGATGCCGAGTCGGCTCGCGGTGCGGACGCTGTCCACGCGTTCCGGTCGGCCCTCGACCAGGAACTCGCCGGAATCGGCTTCCTGCACCCCGGCGAGGATCTTCATCAGGGTGCTCTTGCCTGCACCGTTTTCTCCGATCACCGCCAGCACCTCGCCGGCGTGGAGTCGGAGGCTGACTTCCTTCAACGCGTGCACGCCGGGAAAACGCTTCGAAATCCGCCGCACCTCCAGCAGGGGCGCGACGGACGAGGCGGTGCCGTTGGAGGAAGGGTACGGGCTCATTGACCCGCGGCCTGCATCTTCTTCAGGTCGGTCCAGAATTGGTCCACGTTGGCGCGGCGCACCTCGACGGTCGGCACTTCCTGGAATCCGTTCGCCGGGAGCACCGATTTGTCCCCGTTGGCGAGGCCCTTGAGGATGCGGACGGAATGATAGCCGTAGTAATAGGGCTGTTGGCTGATGGTGCCGTGGACATGTCCGTCACGAATGCCCTCCAGGACTGCGTTGGCTTCGTCGAAGCTCACAATCTTGATGCGGCCCAGCTTGCCGGCTTCGCGGGCGGCTTCGAGGCATTGCGGGGCATTGTAGGCGAAGAGGCCGACCATGCAGTCGAGGTCCGGGATGCTTGCCATCGCGTCCTGCGCGTTGGCCTTGGCGCGGGAGTAGTCGAAATTGTCGGTGCGGGTGTCCACCACGGTGTACGCCCCGGCGCTGAGGCTCTTGCCGGGGGGATCGTAGCTGAGCTTGCCGGCGGCAGGCACCGGACGGCCGAGGACTTCGTCGATGACCCCCTGGCGGCGCTGCTGCGCGTTCAACTGCTCGAGGCGTCCGACGAAGAGCATCACCTTGCCGCCCTTGGGAAGGGCTTCCTTCACGAGGCGTCCCGCGGCGCGGCCCGCGTTGTAGTTGTCCATGCCGATGAAGCAAAGGCGCTTGCTGTCAGGCGCGTCGCTGTCGTGGGTGATCACCGGGCAGCGCTCGGCAATCGCGTCGATGAGTCCCACCTGATTCTTGGCGTCGATCGGGCTGATGGCCACGCCATCAATGCCGCGTGCCAGCAGGCCTTCAACCATGCGCTTTTGATCCACGATGCCCTTGGGCGGCATGAGGACTTCGCACTCCACGCCGAACTCCTTCTCTGCGGCGCGCACGCCGGCGGTGGCGGTGTTCCAGAATGGGTCCACCCCGTTGGTGACGTAGGCGATCTTCTTCTTCTTGCCGCCGGTGGTTGCCGGCGCGGCTCCGTCGGGCTTGGCCGCGGCGGTGGGTTCCGACGACTGCTTGCATCCGGCCGTGGGAATCAGCAGCAGCAGCGCCGCAGTGAGCAGCGAGCGGAAGGAAAGGGTGGAGGTCATGGGATGGAGAAAAACGGGACGGAAATCAGGTGTCAGAATTGAAACTTAGGACTCAACAGCGCGGGCCGATCACTGGAGGGTCATGCCGCCATTCACGGCAATGTTCTGTCCGATGACGAAACCGGCGGCCTCGCTGGCGAGGAACACGGCGGTGCCGCCGACATCGGAGGGAATGCCCCAGCGTCCGGCCGGGATCAGGGAGTGGTAGCCGTCCTTTTCCGACTGCGGGTCGTTGGCGTGGCGTTCCACCGGGATCCAGCCCGGGGCGATCATGTTGACGGTGATGCCGAACGGCGCGAGTTCGGTGGCGAGGCTGCGATGGAAGCCGTTCTGTCCGCCCTTCGCTGCCACGTAGGCGGTGAAATTGGGAACCCCGCGTGCTACGACTTCGGATCCGATGTTGATGATGCGTCCCCAGCGCTGTTGCTTCATGTGGGGCAGGCAGGCCTTGGTGAGCAGGAACGGGCTCTTGATGAAGAAATCGAGCATCGACTGGTAGAAGGCCCAGTCGTAGTCCTCGATCGGCTTGTGGGGCTGGTCGCAGGTGGCGTTGGGGACCAGGATGTCCACCGGGCCGAGCTCGTCCTCAATGGCGGAAATCAATTTTGGAACTTCGGTCTCCGAGGTGACATCGGCCCGGAACAGGGCGCCTTCGCATCCGGCGGCGCGGAATTCAGCGAGGGCTTTTTCGGCGCGGGCGGTGTTGTTGGCGTAGTTGAGGGCGACGCGGGCTCCGGCCTGGCCGAGGGCGAGCGCGATGGCGCGGCCGAGGCCGGTGGTGCTGCCGGTCACCAGGGCGACACGGCCCTGGAGGGAAAAGGAAGGCGCTGAAGGGGTGGACATGAGACTCGGATCGAATCGGGGTTCGACGGAGGTTAGGCAGTCCGAATCCTGAGCTCAATGCCGAACCCGAAATCCGGAGGCGGAAAAGTGGAACCTAAGAACGGCAGTTGAAACCACAGATGGACACAGATTCACACAGATAGAGAGAGATGGATGGCTCGACTAGGCTCAAACGGTTTCATCCTCTGGGCGATCCTTGAGTCCTGTCGTTCTGCGCATTTCCATCTGTGTTCATCCGTGTCCATCTGTGGTTGAACTCTTCTTTGGCCGCCGCTTCGAGGCACGGCTCGTTTGCATTCCGGGGGGTGAATGAGGAGACTGTCGGCAGCGGTTCGTCCATTTGGGAACCGTCCAGATCCGACTTCATCTCCATGTCCCAGAACGACCCCATTGAATTTGCGCGCGTTGGCGGAAGATCCATCGGACTTCTCCCCGCGATGGCGAATCGTCACGGCCTGATCGCGGGCGCCACCGGCACGGGCAAGACGATCAGCCTGCAGCGACTGGCCGAGGGCTTCAGCGCGATCGGGGTGCCGGTGTTCATGGCCGATGTGAAGGGGGATCTGGCCGGGCTTTGCGCGCCGGGTGGCACTTTGCCCAAGGTGATCGAACGGGTGCGCGCGCTCGGAGTGGATCCCTACACTCCACGCGGATTTCCGGTCGCCTTCTGGGATCTGTTCGGCCAGCAGGGGCATCCGGTGCGGGCGACCATCACCGAGCTTGGTCCGGTGTTGCTCGCGCGGTTGCTGCAACTGAATGAAATCCAGGAAGGCGTGCTGCATCTGGTGTTTCGCATTGCCGATGAGCACGGGCTGCTGCTGCTGGACCTCAAGGATCTCCGCGCGGTTTTGAAATACGTGGGGGACAACGCCGCTGCCTTCACCACCGAGTACGGGAACATCTCCGCCGCCAGCGTTGGCGCGATCCAGCGCGGGTTGCTCACGCTGGAGAGCCAGGGTGGGGCGGGATTTTTTGGAGAGCCGGCGCTGAATCTGGAGGACTTGATCCAGACCGATTCCGACGGACGGGGTGTGATCAACATTCTCGCCGCCGACAAACTCATGCAGTCGCCGCGCGTGTACGCCACGGCGTTGTTGTGGCTCCTCAGTGAGTTGTTCGAACGCCTCCCGGAGGCCGGCGATTTGCCCAAGCCGAAGCTGGTGTTCTTCTTCGACGAGGCTCATTTGCTGTTCAACGACATTCCTCCCGCGCTGCTGGAAAAGGTGGAGCAGGTGGTCCGCTTGGTTCGGTCCAAGGGAGTCGGCGTTTACTTCGTCTCGCAGAATCCCCGCGACATTCCGGATCGCGTGCTGGGGCAGCTTGGAAATCGCGTTCAGCACGCGTTGCGCGCCTTCACTCCGGCGGATCAAAAGCAGGTGCGATCGGCGGCGCAGACGTTCCGTACCAACCCGGCGCTCAACACGGAAACTGTCCTCACCCAGCTTTCCGTGGGAGAGGCCCTGGTGAGTTTCCTCGATGAATCCGGCCAGCCCACCGTGGTGGAACGCGCGATGGTTTTGCCGCCGGAGTCGAGGATTGGATCGGTGACCGCTGCGGAACGGTCGGAACGCATGGCGTCGTCGCTCGTGGCGGGCGTGTACGAGCAGGCGGTGGACCGGGAATCGGCCTACGAACGCTTGATCGGGGTTCACGCGTCGGTTGGGTCGGCCGGGACATCGCATAATCCCGATGCCGCCCAGGCACCCGCGCCGGCTCCGGCGAAGCGTGGGTTTTTCTCCGGTTGGTTTTCGGATGATTCCGCTTCGGACACTGGCAACTCCTCGAAAGTCCCGCCGGCGGCAACGGCTCCACCGCCACGTTTGCCGACGCTGCCCGCGGGGCGGTCCGGTCGGAAGGGTCGCACGCCCGATTCGCTGGGTGAGGTGTTCGTGAAATCCGCCACGCGGAGTCTGGCAACGGCGGTGGTGGGAACGCTCAGCCGGGAAATCCTGCGCGGATTGCTCGGGGGAAGCCGTCGGCGCTGAATCCCCGCGCTGCGAACAATCCCCGAAAACCGCCGATGACTCCGATGGCCCAAGATTCCCCGCGTGCTTCCGAAGTGAAGCCGGCGCCGGATGCGTTCGCCCGCCGGCTTCGGCTGGAACGCCAGCTTCGTTGGCTCGCGGCTGCGCTGTCCGGACTCTTGCTGGCTCTGTGTTTTCCCAACCCTGCGTGGAGTGGATTGACCTGGTTCGCCCCCGGATTGCTCTGGCTCGCGGTGTTGGGGACCCCCGTTCGGCAGGCGTTCCAACTGGGCTGCCTGAGCGGGGCGGTGACGGCGCTGATTGCCCTGCGATGGCTGCTGAACATTCCCTTTCCGGCCGGGGCGGTGGCGGGATGGCTCGCCTTGTCCGCTTATTTGAGTTTGTTCGCCGGGACGTGGGCGATGTGGGTTTCCCTCACGCTGCGCGGCGGTGAGTTTGCCTCGTGGCGCGATGCGGCATCGGAGTTCTGCGGCCGGGGCTGGCTCCGACGCGCGGGCTGGGTGATGTCGGCCGCGGCCGGTTGGGTGGCGTTGGAAATGATTCAGGCGCGGCTCATCACTGGATTCCCCTGGAACGGCCTCGGCGTGGCCCACTGGCGCAACGGACCGATGATCCAAATCGCCTCGGTGACCGGCGTTTACGGCGTATCATTTTTGGTCTGCTGGTGTTCGCTGGCCCTGGCGTCGGCGGCGCTGCTGGTGTTCTTCCGTCCTGCGATGCGGTTTGCCTGGATGGCCGAGGGACGCTTTCCGCTCGTGGTGCTGCTGATTCTCGTGGGCTGGGGATTCAACCGGATGATGTCGTCCGCCCGGTCCGAGTCGCCCGGGAGGAACTTCACCATGGCCCTGGTGCAGCCGAGCATTCCGCAGCAGTTGATCTGGAACGATGCGGCGAGCCCGGAACGGTTCGAAAAGGCGCTCCGACTCTCGGCGCAGGCGTTGGCCACGCGGCCCGACGTACTGGTCTGGCCCGAGGGATTCCTGCCGGCGTTTTCCGAATCGCAGCTCGCGGAAATGACCAAGCTGGTGGGGACCGCAAACGCCTGGTGGATCTTCGGCGCGGACGATGCCGACTCCGGCCCCGACGGCCGGCAAAACGTGTACAACGCCGCAGTGCTGGCCTCGCCCTCGGCGCGGTTTGAAGCGGTGTACCGAAAACGACACCTCGTGCTGTTCGGTGAACATCTTCCCGGAGTCCGATATTTCCCGTTTCTGAAATCGCTCATCCCCATCGGCGATGGCTTCACCCCAGGGGCCGCGGCGGTTCCGTTTTCGGTGCCCACCAAGGACGGGGCTGCGGTGGTGCTGTCACCTGTGATTTGCTTCGAGGACGTGTTCCCGCACCTGACCCGCGAGCAGGTGCTGCCCCGGACCGATCTGTTGCTGGAGCTCACCAATGACGGCTGGTTTGGCGAAAGTGGCGCCCAGTGGCAGCACTGTGCGAATGCCGCGTTTCGCGCGGTGGAGAACGGCGTGCCGCTGGTGCGGTGCGCGAACAATGGCATCACCTGCTGGATCGATGCGCACGGACGTCTTCGCGATGTGGCCGGCGGCGAGCGTGGCGACGTGTATGGGGCCGGATTCCTTCGCATCCAGGTCGCGCTTCCGGCATCGGCCGCAGAGCGTGATCAAACCTGGTACCATGAGAATGGCGATGTGTTCGGATGGTCCTGCGTGGCCCTGGCGGCGTGGCTCGCGGCCCGGTCCGGGGTGCCGAGGCTGATGCAGCGGATTCAGGCCCGGGCGGCCGCGAAGTCATGAGCTCCGAAGTCTGGATCCGCGGAACCGCGTGGGCCTCACTGGCGCTGTGGTCCGGGTCTGAATGGGTTTCATCACGGCGCACTTCGGTCGATCGCGGATCGATCGTTGCTTGGCGGCTGAATGCGCTCGGGGCCTCGGTGTTTGTGCTGCATTTGTTCCTTGCCATGCAGATCCGACATGGATGGAGCCACACCGCAGCGGTTCAGGAGACGGCGCGTCAGACCGAGGTTCTATTCGGGATCCGGGACGGCAGCGGCGTGTGGTTGAACTACCTGATGGGGTTGCTTTGGATGGCCGACGTGTGGCGATCGAGGAGTCCGGTTTCCGTCGAAGCACGAAGCTCCCGTCGTTGGTTGAAGGGATTTCTGTTCTTCATGTGGTTCAACGCCGCGATCGTGTTCCCCCACGGCGCGTGGCGTCTCCTGGGAGTCGCGCTGCTGACCCCGGTTGTCGTTGCGTGGCGGCGTCGCTGAGCCGGACGTTGGAAATTGGAATGGGCTCCTCGGATCGACTTTGATTTTGTATCCGCGCATGCGCCGTACCCGCCGCAGCAGGGTGGTTGCTGGAATCCTGATCGTCTTGATCGGGATGGGGATCCTTTTCTTCGCATCCCCAAACTCCCGGGTCGCATCGCTGATTTCCATTCATCGAACTCAGGAGTCGGCGATTGATGGTCGGGTCGTTCAGGAAGAGGTGGATTCACTCTCCGAGCGGGAACTTGAAGAGGTGGCCGGCGAGCTCAGGCGGAATCGCGATCTCTATCAGCCGATTGTCGGCTGGCTTCTTCAACACGCGCCTGCAGTCCTGCGTGATCCGGTTCTGAACGCGCAGTCGGAGGTGTTCTCCCAGCAGGTTGCGCTAGTAGAACTGCTTGCCCGGGCCGGCCCGAGGGCGCGATCCGCCGAGCCGGTGCTGGAAGCGCTCGCCGCGGATCCCGGACATCAAATCCAGCAGGTCGCAATGATCGCGCTCCATCGCGTCCGGGGCACGCCGATCCGCGAGATTCTGACGCTTCCGCTCCTGAATTCGCCGACGCCACTGGATCAGCAGATCCGTGCGGCCATCAACCTGGCGTCGTTCATGACCAATCCTCCGACCGAACTGCTTCCCCTGTTTCGGCGCGGACTCGAGAGCGAAGGGAAAAACGACCGGGGAATCAGCGCGTATGGCCTTCAATTCTATCGCACCGATGCCGGCGAACTCGCTCCGCTGCTGCAGCACCTCCTGACCGATTCGTCGGGCGAGGTGCGAGCGGAGGCGGCCGTCGCGCTTGGACACGTCTCCCGTGCGCATGCCCGCGAGTCGGTGGCTGCGATCCTGGAACAGCTCCGCACCAATGGCGCCGCCGGGGCCTATCGAAGCTTCGAACTGTTTGCCCTAGCGGGGCCCGACGCCGCGGCAGCTGTCCCTTTTTTGGAAGCGAATCTCGCCGGCGAAAACTATGCGATGGTCCGGGGATTGATGGGGGTGGCGCTGTGGCGGATCCAGCATCAGGCGAGCCCTGCAGTGGTCTCTGCCGTGGCGGATGGACTCTCCTCCCCCTACCAAGCCGTGCAGGTTTCCGCCGTGGATGCGGTCGCAGAAATGGGACCGCAAGCTGCGGCAGCCGTTCCGAATTTGGAACGCTTGTCGCACCATCCACGGGTTCGAATTCGGCGAAAGGCGCTCGAAGCCCTTGCCGCAATTCGCAACCAGTCTGCCGCGGTGTCGTCCGCGCCTTGAGCTGGGTAATCGGGGGCGACCCTTTTAGCGTTTCCGCCGTCCGGTCTGGAGTTCCTTCGCCAAATCGGTGGCACCGTACACCTTGTTCAGCGCTTCGAGAATCGCGCTGCTGTGAACGCTGAGGGCGCGGGCCACCTGGTCTTCGTAGGCAAAATCAAGCACGAGGCTCTGAATGTTGCCGTCGAAAATAATCCCGACGAATTCCCCGGCGCGATTCACCACCGGACTTCCGGAGTTGCCGCCGATGATGTCCGCGGTGCTCACGAAGTTGAACGGCGTGGACGGATTCAACGCGTCCTTCTTCTTGTTCCACCGGGGCGGTAGATCAAACGGAGGACGCTGCTTCGCCGCCGCTGCCCGCTCAAACAATCCGCCAAAGGTGGTGAACGCTGGCACGTTGCGCCCGTCATCGACATAGCCCTTCACGGGTCCGTACGAAAGCCGCAACGTGAAGGTCGCGTCGGGATAATTTCCGGTGCCCTCGAGTTTGAACCGGGCCCGCGAGATCGCCGCATGCGCCTGGTTTCGGAGCTCGTTCTGCGCGTCCATGATCTTGCGGATCGACCGCGCCTCGCCATCCACCAGCCGGGCCAGCTCGATCATCGGATCCTTCGCCGCATCCACCGCCGCGCTTCCTCCGGTGTAGAGTTTCCGGCGGAACTCCACGTCATGCACCTTGGTTCCACGGATCAATTCCGCGGCCCGTTCGCGCGGGGATTTGCCGGCGAGAACCTTCTGCACCAGCGGATCCGAAACGCCGAGCTGTTCGGCGAGAAACGCCAGCGAGTCGCTCATGCGGAGGATTTCGTAATCCTCGTAAATCGGCTTGTCGGAAAAGAGATTCAGTTCGAGCGATGCGGTTTCGGAGTCCACGAACTCCGCGAGACGCTCACCGTTCGGCTTCGGACGTTCTTCACCCGCGCGGAGCAGAGTGCGGGCGATGCCGTAGGCTTCACTCTCGAATCCGTGCTCGCCTTCGAGCAGACGGTGGCGGATGAACTGTTTCGCGATGACCTGCTGGGCCGCGGCAATGCGGTCATACGCAGCAGCGGCCTCGGGGAATTCCCCGTTGACCGCGAGGCGGGTCCGGAAGGTTTGTTCGGCGGCGGATTTCTTGGCCAGCAAGGTAGGATCCTGAAGCCCGGCCAGTCCGCCTTCGCGGGCCTTGCGTGAATTCTGCACGCTGAAGAAATCCTCCCGCGCGCGGCGGGCGTTTTCCTCGCTGCGTCCGCTCCAGGCAGTCAGCAGGGAATCCAGCCGACGAAGCCGCGTGAGCGTGTACGGAAAGGAAAGGTCCCGCAGGTATTCGAGTTCGGCGACGGTGAGCAGCCGGTTGGTCTTGCCCGGATGCCCCGACACAAACGTGAGCTCGCCGTCGGCGGCGCCCGCTTTGGACCACTTGAGGTAGTCGGTCACCTTGATCGGCTTGCCGTTCTCGTAAACGCGGAACAGGCAGATATCGAGGTCGTACCGGGGGAACTCAAAGTTGTCGGGATCGCCGCCGTAGAAGGCGATCTGCTGCTCCGGCGCGAACACGAGCCGGACATCGGTGTATCGCTTGAACCGGTAAAGATGGTACGCGCCGCCCTGATAGAGGGTGACCACGTTGGATCGCAGGCCGGTTTGTTTGAGGGATTCCTTTTCGATTTCGGACAGGATTTTGCGACGCGCCTTGAACGCTTCGTCGCCGCTCAACCCCTCGGGCACCGCGGCGTTCACCCGGGCGGTGACGTCCTCGATCGACTGCAGGACGTTCAGCTCCAGGTCCACGCACTTGATTTCATCGGCCGCGCTGGCGGCGAAGAAGCCGTCGCGCAGGTAGTTCTTCTTCTGCGTGCCGACCTTTTGAAGCGCGTCGGCGCCGACGTGATGATTCGAGATCACCAGCCCATCCTCGCTCACGAAGCTGCCCGAGCCGCCCGAGTTGAATCGGACCGAGGCCCGCTGCAGGTGCCCGAGCCATTCGTCGGTCAGTTCGAATCCGTACTTCTCCTTGAGCTTTTGGCGCGGGGGATTGGAGTAAAGCCACATGCCTTCATCTCCGACGGCGGAGGAAAGCAACACGCCTGAGAGAACGGAGCCGAGGAGCAGGGAGCGGAGTCTCATGAGAATGGTTTGAAACGAACAAACGGAATTCCGGCAACGACCGCGCCAACCTCGCTGGGAATTGGACGAACTCAAATGGGAAAATAGATACCCCTGGGGGGCGAGGACGGAACCGGGGATCGCGGTGGCAACTTCGGTCGGACGTCGCTAGCTTCTTTCGATTCCTATGGTCTCCCGCACGCGCGTTCTGCTCTTGGGCCTGGCGGTTGCCGCTCTTGCCATCACCGCTGCGGTGCTGTGGATGTCGCGACCCGATCCGAAGCTGGCTGCGGTGTTCGGCTTGGGGGATGAAGCGGCAGATTTCCGCAAGACCGCGATCGAATCGCGCGTGATCGAAGCCGAGATTCGCACCTGGGAAGACCGGCAATTTCAACTCCTCGCCACCGAACTGTCGCAAGGGGACGGGGTGATGGCCAGGCTGCGGAATTGGATCTGGGTTAATGTGCCGATTCTCCGGGATTCGATGGGCTCGCTCTTCGCTCAGCGCGACCGGCGGCCGGCGATCCTCAAAGTTCTCGCGATGGCGGGCCCCCGGGCCAAGCTTGCCGATTCGGCGGTTGAAGCCGCGGCGATGGTTCCCTCCGGATATCTTGCCGAAGTAGCCCCCGTGACCCTCGCCCGAATTCGCAACATGGATCCGGATGAATTACCAAAAGTGGTTCCCTGGATGAAGCGCACGTCGCCCACGGATCTGGGCTACCTGTGGGGATTCTGGACCGAAGTTGCGACGAATCCTCCGGCCTCGCTGATTCCTCACCTGATTCTGTCGCTGAACAGCAAGCGCGACGACGGGCGGTTGTGGGCGGCGCGGGCGTTGGCCAGGTTTGGGACGAATGCGCACGCCGCCGCCCCGGCTCTGCGGCGTCTGCTCGCGGATCCTTCCAAGAAAGTTCGGCCGAGCGCGGCGTTGGCACTGGGTTCGGTGGCTCCGGAGTTTGCAGAAGAAGCCATGAACTGCATGGCGGAGCAGCAACGCGGCAATCGCGGGTGGACGGGCGATTACGCGAACCAGCTGTATATGCGTCTGGGTGAATCTGCTGCCCAAGCCGTGCCGCAACTGGAGGCGCAGCTGGCGGACTCGAAGGAGCGAATGCAGGCTGGATCGGCCGCGGTGGCGCTTTGGCGAATTCGACATTTCGTGACTCCCCGGATGGTCGAGGCCCTCGCGTGGGACGTGGAGCATGGCCTGCAGCGTTCCCAAATATGGTCCATGGAAGCCCTGAAGGAAATCGGCGCCCCCGCCGCGGCGGCAGCCCCGAGTCTGGAACGGATGACGCATCATCCGCGGATTTACCTGCGCGCCCTCGCCTCCGAGGCGCTGGCGTCCGTTCGTGCGACGAAGTAGGGGGGAGGAGTTAAAAAGGGTTGAAGGGTTGAAGGCATTGGTGTCCGAAGCCGGTGACTAAAGGGAAGCGAGTAAAAGGCTGAGACGGGGCACGGCGGCGGTTTCCGTGAGGTGTTCGCGGACTGCGTGCCTCAACCACCGAACGAACTTCACGGAGCGCTGGGTAGCCTTCCTGG
>CANGKZ010000021.1 GCA_947454705.1 Verrucomicrobiota bacterium | reverse complement strand
CCCACTCGCCCACTCGCCCACTCGCCCACTCGCCCACTCGCCCACTCGCCCACTCGCCCACTCGCCCACTCGCCCACTCGCCCACTCGCCCACTCACCCACTCACCCACTCGCCCACTCACCCACTCGCCCACTCACCCACTCGCCCACTCACCCAGCCCCAACAAAAAACCCCGCGCCGCCCAAAAGGCCGCGCAGGGTTTTTCTTGGAGAACTTAAATCAGGCCGCGACCGGGGCCTGCGGGCTCAATCGCTTGAGCTCGGACTGCACCCACTCAATCACGGTGGACGCCGCTGCTTCGATCTTCACCGCCTGGATCGCTCCGGAGCGGGGCTTGATCTCGACCTCGCCCTTGGCCAGCGACTTCTCGCCAATGCCCACGCGGATCGGGAAACCGACCAACTCGCTGTCCTTGAACTTCACGCCCGGACGTTCGTCGCGGTCGTCGAGAATGACTTCGATTCCTGCCGCGGTGAGTTCGGCATACAGCTTTTCCGCCAGCTCCATCGGCGCGCTGCCGGGGGCGACGGAAAGCGGGGTGAGACACACCTGGTACGGAGCCACCGACACGGGCCAAACCACGCCGTCCTTGTCGTTCCCCTGCTCGATCACCGCCTGCAGGGTGCGGGTCACGCCAATACCGTAGCAGCCCATCACCGAAGGATGACGCTGTCCGTTTTCGTCGAGGAAGGTCGCATTCAGCGGTTCGCTGTACTTGGTGCCGAGCTTGAAGACGTGGCCCACTTCAATGGCCCGGCGAATCTTCAACGATCCCCCGCACTTCGCGCAGGGCTCGCCCACGGTCACGGTGCGAAGGTCAAACCAGGCGGTCACCCGGATGTCGCGTTCGATCGACACGTTCCGGAAATGGTACCCGTCTTCGTTCGCGCCGGTGGTCATGTCGTTGGCGCCCTGGAGGCGTTCGTCGGCATACACCTTCCAGTCCGACGGCACATTGCGCACCGCGCCGAGCGAACCCGGCTGCGCGCCGAGGGCGGCGAACAGGGCCTGGTCGGCGGCGTTCTTGGCATCGGCCGGACGCACCGCGATCGCACCCGTACGGGCCATGAACTTGGTTTCGTTCAGTTGATCGTCGCCGCGCAGCAGGATGAGCACCGGCTGGCTGTCGGCGATGTACACCAGCGTCTTGATCTGGCGGTTCGCCGGAACGCTGTACGGGGCCTTGCTGAGGGCTTCGATGGTCACCACGCCCGGCGTGGCAAACTTCTCCACCTCGGGACCCACTTCGCGCGCCGCCGTGCGGGGCACGCCGCTGATGGCCTTCTCGATATTGGCCGCGTAGCCGCATTTCTCGCAGTACACCACGTCGTTCTCGCCGGTGGCCGCGGGCACCATGAATTCGTGCGAGTGATTTCCACCGATCACACCGGTGTCGGCTTCCACCGGGAAGGCCTGGAGCCCGCAGCGCGAAAAGATCCGCGTGTAGGCGTCGTACATCTTCTTGTAGCTCTCCATCGCCCCGGCATCGGTGGTGTCGAAGGAGTAGGCATCCTTCATGATGAATTCCTTCGCCCGCATCAACCCGAAGCGGGGACGGATCTCGTCACGGAACTTGATGCCGACCTGGTAGAAATTCTTGGGGAACTGCTTGTAGGAATTCATCTCCCCGGCCGCGAGGGTGGTGATCACTTCCTCGTGGGTGGGGCCGAGAATCCATTCCTTCTGGGCGCGATCCTTCACGCGGCACAAGGCATCGCGCATGGTCTCGTATCGGCCGGACGCCTGCCAGATCTCGGGCGGCTGAAGGCAGGGCATGGAGACTTCGATCGCCCCGGCGCGGTTCATTTCCTCGCGCACGATCTGCGCCACCTTGTTCAGGCTGCGGAGCCCGAGCGGCAGAAACGTGTACAGCCCGCCGGCCAGCTTGCGCACCAAGCCCGCGCGAACGAGCAACTGGTGGGAGACAATCTCGGCATCGGCCGGGACTTCCTTGAGGGTGGGAATCAACGTTTGGGTCCAGCGCATGGCAGCAAAAGAAAAGATCGGGAAATCGAAAAACGGGAACAGGAGCAGAAACGGAATCTAGAGCAAATCACTCACTCACTCAGTTGGTCAGTCGGTCAGCGATCGGAACAACGCCCTTTCCAGCGGCCTGGCCTCGGTTCGGCTCAGGAGAGGATTGAAAATGGATCCGGTCAAAAAATCGGCCGCAAGAGGGTCCCAAGATGGAACCCTCATGCGGCCGGAAAAACTCAACCTACTTCACCGTGTTGACCAACGGTGCGAGGCCCTGGATGCGGACCTCCAGACGGTCGCCCGACTCAATCGGCCCCACCCCGCTCGGCGTGCCCGTGAGGATCACGTCGCCCGGAAGCATGGTCATGTTGGTCGAGATGAAGCTCACCAAGTGGAAGCAATTGAAGACCAGCTGGCTGGTGTTGCTGTTCTGGCGGAGCTGGCCGTTCTGGAACAGCTGGATGCTCAGATCATGCGGGTCGATCTTCGTTTCCACGTACGGTCCCAGCGGGGTGAACGTGTCGAAGGACTTGCACCGGGCGAACTGGCTCTCGGAATTTTGAATGGTCCGATCGCTGATGTCCTGCGCGGCGGTGTAGCCGAAAATGTAGCGCGCGGCGGCGGCCGGCGTGACGTTGCGCATCCGGCGGCCGATCACGATGGCGAGCTCCGCCTCGAAATCAGTGCGGTGGTTGGCAAACGGGATCTCGATCTTGCCTCCGTCCGGGATCAGCGACGTGGTCGCCTTGAACCAGAACAACGGCTCCTTCGGAAGGGGCTTGCCGCTTTCGCGGGCATGGTCGGCATAGTTCAGGCCGACCGCGATGATTTTGGAGGGAACGACAGGGACGAGAGTCTTGACGCCTTTGAGGGGCGTGGCTTTCTTCTCGAACGACGGGGACCCGAAGACGTCCCCGATCAGGCGGAACAACTCACCGTCCACCACTTTCGCGTAGAAGATGTCGTCGCCTTTTTGAAACCGGCCGATGGCTGCCATGGCCGGGAATTGTTAGCAAAACAGGGACTTGTGGAGCAAGGTGAATCCAAAAGAGTTCGTGTGGAATCGCCACTTGCGCCCTCCGACTTCGTGTCTAGGCTCGGCCCATGGGAACTTCTTCGGGCAAGAAACCCGTGAAACCAGGCAAGGCCATGATCCTCGGCGTCGGACTCGACTCCGACGGGCATAAACGGGTCACCACGGGGAAGAACTTCACGCTGGTCGGCGGGGCCAAGGAAACGCATGAGGAAATGACGGAGAAAGCCCTGAAAATCAACGAGAAGCTGGCCAAGAAGGGCAAGGAACTCCACGAGGTTTCCCGGGAAGAATTCGATGACATTGCCCACTCCGTCGGCCTCCGCCGCAACGCTCCCGAAAACAACTGACCGACGCGCCTTCCGGACCCTTCCGGGAGTGCTTTTTGCGTCGCTGATTTGCGGATCCGGGACGCTCGTCGCCGCAGTTTCGACCGAAGTTCATTTTCTTCGCCTTCCGGAAGGTTCGATGCAGCCGCAGCTCGTGGCTGATCGCTCCGGATCGGTCCACGCGGTGTGGCTTTCCGGCAGTCCGTCGGCCTCCGATGTCCAGTATGCACGGCTGAATCCGGACGGATCTTCCCTCGCGTCCGCCCCGATTCGGGTCAACAGCCAGCCCGGCAGCGCGATTGGAATTGGCACAATCCGCGGACCCCAGCTCGCCCTCGATGCCGCCGGAACGGCTCATGTGGTTTGGAACGGCTCCGGCACCGCCCAGCCACGTCCGGCAAAGAGCTCTCCCCTGCTCTACACCCGTCGCCCCGCCGGGGCCGATGCTTTCGAAGCCCAGCGCAATTTGATTCAGTCCACCACCGACCTCGACGGCGGCGGCTCAATTGCTGTGGATTCGCAATCCCGGATCCACGTGTTCTGGCACGCCGGCGATGGAAAAGAGACCACCCGGGAAGATCGCCGACGCGTCTTCACCGTCACTTCGACCGATGGAGGCAAACACTTCGATTCGGAGCGCCCGATCGATGCCGGCGATGGAACCGGAGTTTGCGGCTGCTGCGGATTGCGGGCCGGAACCGATTCCAGGGGACGCGTCTTCGTCGTCTACCGCGGCGCGCGCGAACTGATGCATCGAGGCACCTACGTGTTGGAATCCGATGCCAGCGGAACACGATTTCAAGGCCGGCTGCTCCAAGATTGGGTCACGGGTTCCTGTCCCATGAGCCTTCCCGCGCTGTTTGACGGCACCTCAGGAATGAATCTCGCCTGGGAAACCGAGGGAAAAATCTTCGGCCGGATTGGCTCCAAGGCCCCGACCGACGCGCCGCAGCGGCTCGTGGACGGCCCCCGGGCACGGCATCCGTCGGCCGCGACCAACCGTCGCGGCGAAACCCTGCTCGTCTGGACCGAGGACACCGGATGGAACCGCGGCGGGAAGCTGGGCTGGCGCGTGTTTGCTGCCGATGGCCGGCCCACCGACCAAGCCGGGGTTCGCGAGGGATTGCCGGTCTGGACCTTCCCCGGCGTCGCAGCCCTCGCCGATGGCTCGTTTGTGATCGCGTACTGATTCGGTCCACGGGCCTCCGCCGTTTTGGCGGGTTTTCCGGGAACGCAGGGACATTCGCATCGACGGGGTTTGGCGTGTACCCTGCTAGTGAATCACACCACGCATGAACTTTCGCCGTCTTGGGGCCTACCCCGTGGCCATGGCCATGACCATCGCCGCCGTCATCTCGCTGCTTGGGAATTCCCAGGCCGCCGTGGTGGTGAACGAAATCCTGTACCGCCCGACGTCGGAGTCCGCCGCGGATCAATTCGTCGAGCTTCTCAACACCGGCACCGCTCCGGTTTCGCTAAACGGATGGCGATTGTCCGGCGGAGTCGATCTGGTCTTCCCCAACACCACGATTCCGGCCCAAGGGTTTCTCGTGGTCTGCGCCGACCCCACCCGATTTCACGCCGCGCATCCCACCGTCAACGGTCTCGCGGGCCCCTGGATCGGACAGCTTGGCGCCGGCGACACCGTCCGGCTCCGCGACGCCGCCGGCACGCTCGTGGATGAGGTGAAGTACAGCACCGAAGGCGACTGGGCCGTGCGGGAATTGGGCGCGCCGGACCGTGGCTATATGGGATGGGAATGGCATGCCGCGCACAACGGCGGCGGACGCTCCCTCGAATTGGTGAACCCCGCGCTTCCCCACAACGCGGCTCAAAATTGGTCCTCAAGCTCGGCCGCAAATGGAAGCCCCGGGGCCCCCAACTCCGCTGCCTCGATCAATGCGGCGCCGTTGATTCTGGAGCCCGGGCAATTCCCGCTGATCCCGCGTTCCAAGGACTCCATTTCGATCCATGCCCGCATCGTGGATGAACAATCCACCGGCATCACCGCCTCACTGCATTGGCGCGTGGACGCTGCCAACCCCGGGGCGTTTCAAACGGTCGCCTTGTTCGACGACGGCGCGCACGGCGATGGCGCCGCAGGGGACGGACTTTACGGAGCTCTCATTCCCCCGCAGCCATCGGGCACCATTCTCGAATTCTTCCTCACCGCCAGCGACGCCCAGGGCAATGCGCGGACCGTTCCCCGCATCACCCCCGCGGCAGGTCGCACAGCGAACTTCGTGCTCCAGGTGGACGATGCCCCGCGCACCACCGCGCAGCCGCTTTATCGCGTCATCCTCCCCGCCGTGGAAAAAGCCGCGCTCGATGCGGTGGAGGCCGCGCAACCCCAGAGCGACGCCGCCTCGGCCGGCACCTGGCTCACCGAGGACGGCACCGGAATCGCCTTGGTCTACTCCACCTCTTTCCGCAACCGCGGTCACGGCACGCGGTCGCATTCGCCCCACAACATCAAGGTGGAGATCCCCGCCGACCAATCCTGGCAGGGCCGAAATTCGCTCAATCTCAACAGCTATTACCCGCACGACCAAGCCATCGGCAGCGCGTTGATGCGACATGCCGGATTGATCATCGCCGAGTCGCGTCTCGTGCAGGTGCGGGTGAATGGCAGCAATCCCGCGGGCTCGAATCAGCACGGATCCTACGCCGCCAACTGGGGCTTCAACGGCGACCTGATCAAGACGCAGCTCCCCAGCGATTCCGACGGAAACCTGTACCGCGGCATCCGCGACTTCGACACCAGCATCACGCCCAACCTGGTCTGGCACGGCACCAACTCCGCCAGCTACACCAACGCGTACTTCAAGGAAAACCACATTCTCACCAACGATTGGAGCGACCTGATCCAACTGCTGGCCGTTCTTAATTCCACCAACGGATTTTCAGCGGATCACTACGTCGCCGACGTCCAACGCACCCTCAACGTCCCGCAATGGCTGCGCTACTTCGCCGCCCACGCGTTGCTCGGAGACGAAGAGACCACGCTCGGAACCGGCTATGGCGACGACTACGCCCTCTACCGGGGCGTGAACGATCCACGAATGCTGGTGATGCCCTACGACATGGACACCCTGCTCGGACAGGGCGACACCGCGGGCAAGGTGGATGCTGATCTCTTCCGCATGGGCGGCGCGGGCACGTCGCACCCCGTCGTGGCCATCGAGCGCTTCGTCAAGACTCCGGAATTCGCCCCGATTTATTGGGAGCAGCTCCAGCGCCTCGCATCGGAAACCTTCGCGCCCGCCACGCTCAACGGAATCATCGACCAGATGACCGCCGGCACCGGTGTTCCAAATTCGGTCATCCAATCGATGAAGGATTTCGGCGCCGCGCGACGCAACTGGGTGTTGTCCCAGATTCCCAACACGCTCGTCGTGTCCAACGCGCTGCCGATTCAAAACGGATACCCCCGCGCCACCGCCGCCCGCATCGCGCTCGCCGGATCGGCCAACGCCATTCGCACCCGACAGGTGCTGGTGAATGGCGCTGCCGCCGCGTACACCGCATGGCAGGGACGCTGGTCAATTCCCGATCTAGCACTGCGCCCCGGAATCAATCGCGTGCTGGTGCAGGCGCTCGATGACTCCGGCGCCGAAGTGGAACGCATCACCTGGGTGGTTTGGTACGACTCCGGAACTCCCAAATCGGTCGGCGGAACCATCGCCACCGACACCCGCTGGACCGCAGCGGGCGGCCCGTACCTGATCATATCCACGCTCACCATCAATTCCGGAGCCACGCTCACCATCGAGCCCGGCACCGCGGTGTATTTGGGGTCGGCAGTGAACTGGGTTGTGGCCAACGGCGGACGCATCCTCGGTGAAGCAACGGAGACCGCCCCCATTCACATCGGCACCGCGCCCGGCACCACCACTTCCTGGGGCGGCATCACCATTCACGGCGTCCCCGGTTCCCCGGAAACACGCCTGGCCCACGTGCACTTCGAAGGCAACAGCACCACCTGCATCGAGGTCAACGGCGGCACGCTCTGGCTCGATCACGCCACCTTCGGAACGACCACTCACCAGTATTTGGCGCTCGATGACAGCTCCTTCGTTCTGAGCCACTGCCACTTTCCCACCTCGACTGCCGCCTTCGAACTGCTTCACGGCACCGGCGGCATCAAGGCCGGCGGACACGGCATCGTTCACCACTGCTACTTCGGCACCACGACCGGATACAACGACATCATGGACTTCACCGGCGGCAATCGCGACGCCGGCCAGCCGATCATTCAGTTCATCAACAATGTGTTCGTTGGAGCGAGTGACGACATCCTGGATCTCGACGGCACCGACGCCTGGGTCGAGGGAAACATCTTCCTTCACAACCATCGCAATGGATCGCCCGACAGCTCTGCGGCTGTCAGTGGCGGCAGCTACGATTTCGGGGGAGCGCTCGGAGTTCGGACTTCCGAGATCACCATTATCGGCAACCTTTTCTTCGACTGCGACAACGCCGTCACCGCCAAGGAAGGCAACTTCTTCAGCCTCTTTAACAACACCATCGTTCACGTGACCAAGGCCGGCGGACAGGACATCGCATCGGGCGTGGTCAACGTGCGCGACACCACCTCGGGAATCACCGGCCCCGGCAAGGGCTTCTACCTCGAAGGCAATGTCATTACCGACGTCGAAGGACTGGCCCGCAACTACGACGGATCGGGCGCGATCGTGACCTTCAATCGCAATCTGCTTCCCACCCCTTGGACCGGTCCCGGCAGCGGCAACCTCGTGACTGAACCAAGATTGGTGCACATCCCGTCGTTGGCCGAAACCGTGTTCACCACCTGGGAGAGCGCGCAGGTGATGAAACAATGGTTCCAGCTCCAGCCCGATTCCCCCGCGCGTGCGACGGCTCCCGGCGGACTCGACCTCGGTGGCATTCGTCCGTCCGGCATTTCCATCACCGGCGCGCCTTCGGGAATCTCCCACAGTGAACAACTCACCCTCACCCTGGGGCCCAGCCACACGGGCGACGGCATCACCGCAGGCACCTGGCCGAATGGATCGGGCTACACGCACTACCGCTGGCGGCTCGATGGCAAACCTTGGAGCGAACTGACTCCCGTCACGACTCCGCTCGCGCTCAACGGACTCGTCGCCGGAGCGCATCATTTGGAAGTCGTGGGCCGGCGCGACAGCGGCACCGATCAGGATTCCGCCGAATACGGATCCGACGCCTCGGTCAGCACGGCCGACTGGACCCTGGTCCTGCCCGCTCCGGTCATTCGTCCCGAGCAACGCCTCCTCATTTCTGAAATTCTCGCCCGCAACGATTCCATCCTGCACGGCCCGACCGCCCATCCGGATCTCGTCGAACTCTTCAACGCCAACGAAACCGAACTCGATGTCTCGGGCTTCGGCGTTTCCCACAAATCCGACAAGCCGTTTCAATTCACCTTTCCCGCGGGCACGCGCATTGCCCCGCGCGGATATCTGGTGCTGTACGGCGGCAACGAGGATGGCAGCGGCGGACTCCACCTCGGATTCAACCTCTCCGGCACCGGCGACACGCTGTCGCTCTACGACCGCCAAACGAACCAGCTCGATTCCGTCAGCTTCGGAATTCAGCTCACCGATTCATCGATCGGACGCGGCGCGGACGGAGTGTTCCGCCTCGGACCGCCCACCCCTGGCGCCCCGAACCAATCCACGATCCTCGGAAGCCCGTTGAATCTGCGCATCAACGAATGGCTCACGGCGCGCAACACGATCCCCACGCCGGACTTCATCGAACTCTACAACACCGACGCTAAGCCGGTGGCTCTCGGAGGCCTTCATCTGTCGAACGCCCCGGGCGAGCCCGGACTGAACCCCATCCCCGAATTGAGTTTTATCGCCGGCGGTGGATTCCAGGTGTTCGACGCCGATGGTTCGGGCTCGGACTCCACGCATCTGAACTTCGCGCTGTCGCCGGCCGCCGGCGCGCTGTTCCTGTCGGACGCCACGCTGCGTCCGATCGACATCGTGGTGTACGGCCCGCAGACCAACGACATTTCCTCCGGCCGCTCGCCCAACGGCGCGCCGACGATCCTCTCCTTCGTTCAACCCTCCCCCGGCGGAGCCAATGCCTCCTCCACCACGCCCGGCGGCACCAACATCACCACCGTCACCCTGCCGCTGCTCGCCGTCACCGATTCGTGGAAGTACTGGCAGAACGGCGATCCCGGCGCGGGATGGCAGGGAACGAATTTCAACGACACCGCCTGGCCCGCCGGTCCGGGCGTTCTCTATCACGAGGATTCCGCCCTGCCCGCTCCGAAGAACACCGCGCTCACCCTGGGCAAGCTCACCTATTACTTCCGCACGCGGTTTACAGTGAACACCAACACGGCAGGCGCACGACTTGCGCTGCATCCGATCCTCGATGACGGCGCGATCTTCTGGCTGAACGGACGCGAACTTACCCGCATCGGCATGGCGGCAGGCACCGCCGCCTACACCACCCTCGCCAGCCGCAACGTGGACAACGCCGTGTTTGAAGGGCCCTTCGAACTCCCGGCCGACCTTCTTCAACCCGGCGAAAACCTCCTCGCCGTCGAGGTCCACCAGACCAGCGCCTCCAGTTCGGATATCGTTTTTGGTACAAGTCTCGACGCCCTGATCACCATCACCAACACGGTTCCCACCACCGGCGGTGCGGTGGTGCTGAACGAACTGTTGGCCCACAACTACAGCCTCGCGGAGCCTGCGGATGGTTCGTATCCCGATTGGATCGAACTCTTCAATCCCACCCAAAAGACTGCGGATCTCGCCGGACTTTCCCTCACCGACGATCTGCAGGCCGGTCGGAAATTCACCTTTGCCCCCGGCACCACGCTGGCCGCCGGGGCCTTCCTCCGCATCACCTGCCAGTCGTCGATCGCAGCCTCCTCCACCAACGCGCCGTTCGGTCTCTCGCGAAACGGCGGCGGAGTGTGGCTCCTGGACACAGCAGCCCGCGGAGCCGCCGTGCTCGATTCCATCGTCTACGGACTCCAGCCCGCCGATCGTTCCATCGGCCGCACGCCCGACGGCACCGGTGCCTGGACTCTCAACCTTCCCTCCGGCGGACGCCCCAATCAGGCCGCCGCACTCGCCGCATCCACCGGCCTGCGCATCAACGAATGGATGGCCAATCCCTCGCAGGGCGATGACTGGTTCGAGCTCTTCAATCCCGCTGACGACGCCGTCGATATCTCGGGAATGCACCTCACCGACGATCTCCTCGATCGCACCCAAAACACCCTGCCTGCGCTTTCGTTCATCGGCGGAGGCACCAACGGATTCGCCCTGTTCCACGCCGATGGGCACCCGGAATCCGGGGCCAATCACGTGAGTTTCAAGCTGAGCGCAAAGGGGGAATCCATCGGACTGTTCGCCCCCGAAGGCACCCAAATCGATGCCATCACCTTCGCCGCTCAAGCGGTCGATGCCTCGTCCGGACGCCTTCCCGATGGTGCGTCCAAAATCGTGACCTTCGCCAAACTCAACACGCCCGGCCTCTCCAATCAGGAAGATGCCGACGCCGACGGCATCGCCGATGCGTGGGAACGCGCCAACGGTTTGGATCCGCGGAATCCGCTCGATGCCGCGTCGGATTCCGACGGCGACGGGCGTACCAATCTTGAGGAATTCATCGCCGGCACGAATCCCCGCAGCGCGGCCAGTGCCCTTCGCCCCGTGGTCACCCGCACGACAACGGGCACGGTGCGGATTGAGTTCAGCGAAGCGCCTGGACGGTCGCATCGGCTGGAATCCGTCGAGGTCCTCGGAGGCACTTGGAAGACCGTGTATCAGGCTGCAAGTCATCCCGTAGGTGGCCTCGTCACGGTGGAGGATCCAGCCACCAACGGCATCGCGCGATTCTACCGGCTCGTCGTTTCACCCGAGGCCCCGTAATCTTTCTCCCACTCGTTTCACATGAAGCATTTCACATCGAGACTCTCCTGCGGGCTGGCCGCAGGACTCGCCCTGGCCGGGACGCTGGTCGCCGCGCCGGTCATCTCCGTTTCCGAGCTCAACTACAACCCGATCGGAGGCTCCGACTACGAGTACATCGAGCTCGTGAACCTATCCGGGGCGTCCCTCGACTTCGGCGGATACCAAATCACCAGTGGGATCACCTACACCTTCAAGGCAGGCACGGTGGTTCCGGCCGGCGGACGCATCGTGGTGTGCAACACCCGCTCCGCGTTCCTCGGTCGCTACGGCACTGCCGGCATCTTGCTCGCCTCCGGATCCTACAGCGGCAAGCTGAGCGATTCCGGCGATACGCTCACGGTGCTCAGTCCTGCGGGAAAAGTAGTCCTCTCCTTCGCCTACAACAATTCGGGCGATTGGCCTTCCCGCGCCGATGGACTCGGCAGCTCGCTCGAATGCATCGATCCCGCCGGAAACCTGAGCGATCCCTTCAACTGGCGTTCCAGCACCGAATACAACGGTTCTCCCGGCCGTGCGGGCGTTGGCTCGCAAAAAACCGTCGTGATCAATGAGGTGCTCACCCACACGGATCCGCCGATCGAAGACGGCATCGAGCTCTACAACCTCACCGACGCACCCATTGACCTCAGCGGCTGGTACATTTCCAACTCCCGGGCCAATCCGAAGAAATTCAAGATCCCCGCGGGCACCGTGATTGGATCGCATGCCTTCAAGGTGTTTTACGAACTGAACGGCACGGGCAGCGCGCAGGGATTCAATTCGAAAGGCACCGGAAATGATCCGGAGTTCACCTTCAACTCAGCGCACGGCGACGAAGCGGTGCTGATCTCCGCCGATGCGAGCGGCAATCTCCTCAACTGGATCGATGCCGTGAGTTTCGATTCCGCAGAGCACGGTGTGAGCTTCGGTCGTTATCCGGATTTCACCGGACCGATCGTGGCCATGGACAAGATCACCCTCGGTTCGCCGGTGGATGACACCTACCCCGCGACCTTCCTCAATCAGTTCCGCACCGGCACCGGCGCCTCCAATTCCCTGCCCCGGGTCGGGCCCGCGGTGTTTCAGCGGATTCAATACCGTCCACTCGCCGGACAGGATGCGTTCATCGAACTCATCAACATCGCGAGCACGAATCTGCCGCTCTTCGACGTGCAATTCCCCACCAACGCCTGGAGGTTGCGCAATGCCGTGGACTATGACTTTCCGATCGGTGCGGTCCTCAAGCCGCAGGAAAAATGCCTGATCACTCCGCTGGCTCCCGCAGCTTTCCGATCGAAATATTCCATTCCCGCCACCACCCAGGTGTTCGGTCCGTGGACCAATTCGATGCGCCTCACCGGCGGCACCGTGGAACTCTTCAAACCCGATCCTCCCCAGGAACCGCCGCATCCCGACGCCGGCTACGTGCCCTACGTTCGCGTGGAAAAAATCAGCTTCCTCGCAACCGCGCCCTGGCCGGTATTGCCCGCCGGCACCAGCGCGGCACTTCAACGCATCAATCCGAAACTCTACGGCAACACCGCCACGAACTGGACCACCGATGCCGTGGTCGCTCCGCCGGTGATCACGGCCACGTGGAACGGAACCTCGGGATTGAAGATCACCTTCCCGCTCACGGCCGGTCAGGGCTACGTGGTGGAAACGAGCCCGGCACTTGGGGCAAATCCAACGTGGACCGCCTATCGGGTGTTGGATCCGTCCCCGATTGCCACCTCGGCGGAAATAACCGTCCCGGTCACCTCGCAAACGCTGTTCATCCGCGTCCGCTGACCGCGGCGAACATTCAGACCGCAGGCGGACGGAGAGGGTGCGGCGGGCGGCTCGATCGAAGCGCTTTCGATTCATTCGCCCGGAGTGTGGGCGAGTGGGCGAGTGGGCGAGTGGGGGAAGATCCGCTGACGAGGCGGCGAAGGAACCTGTCGGTGGATTCTTCGCTTCGGGTTCGAAAGCGGTGTCGGCGCTTCGCTCTGCCACCGCACTCCAAAAGGACGCCGTTCCAATCGCTGGACCGTCTTTCTCAAGCTGAGCCCAGCGGACAACCACTTTGGACTTTGGACTTCCGACTCCCCGCGGGCGGGGCTCAATTCCCCACTGACCCGCTGAGCCATTGATCCATGAAATGGTGTCCGCCGAACACCCAGATCATGGCGGCCACCGCAATGTACGGACCGTAGCCCAGGCGACCGGTCCATTTCTGACGTCCAATGGCGATCAGCGCGATCGCCACCACGGACCCAATCACCGCGCTGGCGAAGAGTGAGAACACGGTCGCCTGCCATCCCAGGAAGGCACCAATCGCGGCCATGAACTTCACATCGCCAAATCCCATCGCCTCCCGAGGAAGCACCAGTTCCTCGGTCTCCACCGACATCCAGGGCTGATCCGCGGCTTCAAACGTTTCCTCGCCGATTCGCAGCACCGGCACCTTGCGCATCAGTTCGAGTCGGACCGGGACGTTGGAAAAACAACGGTCGAACAGTTCCACGCGACGCGCCTTCGCTGTGACCGCATCGGACTCCCGGTAGAACACCTCCTCGTACGGAATCTCGCCCGTGGGAAGCACCAGTCCGGCTTCGTGGAAAATCACCGGAGTCTCCGGCGACACCGGCACCCGCTCGCGTCCGAACAACAACTTGCCCAGCCGCAGCACCGCGTACACCACTCCACCGCCCACCGCCACGCCAAGACCGCTCGCCTTGATGGACTCGGGAATCGACGCCACGCCCTGCAGATCCGGCACCGCCACCGACAACAGGAACCCCACCACAATGCCCCCGAGCGTGATCTCATCGGGAATGATCAGGTGCTCCACATCGATGAACGTCGCCGCGATGAACCCCGCGAACAGCAGGCACAGCGCCCACGCCATTCCCGGCGAAGTGGGACCAAATTTGAGCCAGGTCAGGAGGAACAACGCCCCGGTGAACGCCTCTACCGCGAGGTAGCGCGGGGAAATGGACACCGAGCAGTTCGCACATTTTCCGCGCAGCCAGAGCCACGAAATGATCGGGAGATTCAGCCGCAGCGGAATCTTGTACTCGCACTTCGGACAGTGCGAACCCGGGGTCACCACGCTCATGCCCAGCGGCATCCGGTGGATCACCACGTTAAGAAAACTCCCCACGATCAGTCCCGTCACGGCCATGGTGAAGGACCAAATATGGAACGGAATGCCGAGCGGTCCGGTGAACCAGAACTCGAGCGGCATCCCGAGATAGGTCGTCTCCGTCAGCGTGGTCACCACTGGCCTCCGTAGATTTCGCGGTGCAGGGCCGACCGCATGATCTCCACCGGCGCGGGTTGTCCGGTCCAGAGCTCGAGTGCCGCGGCACCTTGATAAAGCAGCATGCCCAGCCCGTTCGCGGCGCGGCAGCCCGCGGCACGCGCCGCCTCCAGCAGCGGAGTCGCGGACGGACGATATATCATGTCGTACACCCCATCGGTCTGCCCGAGCGCAAAGCGGTCGAAGTCGAGCGGCGACGCATCGCCCTCGTGCAATCCCAATGACGTGGCATTCAGCACGAACTCCACATCCCCGGGTGGATACCCCACGTGCACCTCCACCGCCGGATACCGTTCCTCGATTTCACGGGCGAGTTCCTCCGCGCGGGCCTGGGTGCGATTGACGAGATAAAGCACCGAAACATTCTCCGCCGCGAGCCGCAGCGCCGCAGCGCGTCCCGCCCCACCGGCACCGAGCAACAGCACGCGCGAGGAACGCGGCTCGATTCCCAAATCCTCATTCAAGGCGCGGATGATCGCATCTGCATCCGTGTTGTAGCCCCGAGCCAGCACCGGAGCCGCTCCAGGATCGCCCTGCCCCACCGGCGTCCACAGCCCGTCGGCATTGTAAAATCCGAACACCACCGTGTTCACCGCGCCCCACTCCTGGGCCGAAACATCCAGTTCGTCCACGATCGAGACCGCAAGCTGCTTGTGCGGCACGGTGAGATTCAATCCGATGAATCCCAGATGACGCGCGCCATCGATGGCCTCGCGCAACCGCTCCGGATTCACCTCGCAGGCGACGTAACGCCAGTTCAACCCCAGCGAGTGCAGCGCCGCGTTGTGCATGGCGGGCGACGCGGAATGGCGGACAGGACGGCCGAGCACGGCGCAGAGCCGCGTGGACGCGTTGAGCTGGCCCGGAATGGCGGGGGTGGAAGACATCGCTTTCCGTAAGCCTGCGGAGACCTCCGATTCAGCGCAAGCCGCGGAACAACGGAAACCAGCGGTCCGCATCGTCACCTTCCCGCTTGCTCCCCGGGTCGTCTTTTCTAAGGTGCCTTCATGTACTCCACCGCGGATCTCTTCGATCTGACCCAGTGCGAACACACCTCCCTGTTTGATGGCGTCCAGTACCCCTGGCAGGTCCTTCCACGCCTTGCCGCCTACATCCAGGCCAACATCCGCCCCGTGCAGGCGCACCGGTCGATCGGTCACGCCGTCATCGGCGCGCAGGTGCAAATCGGTGAAGGCACCGTGATTGAAGACGGCGTGATGATTATCGGCCCCGCCATCATTGGAAAAAACTGCCAGATCCGCCACGGCGCCTACATCCGCGAGAACGTCATCATTGGCGATGGCTGCACCGTGGGAAATTCCTGCGAAGTGAAGAACTCCCTGCTCTTCAACGGCGCGCAGGTGCCGCATTTCAACTACGTGGGCGACTGCATTCTCGGCCACAAGGCGCACCTTGGTGCCGGCGCGGCGCTTTCAAATCTGAAACTCGACGGCTCGAACGTGTGGGTGGAAGGCGAGAACGGCGTGCCCATGGACACCGGCCTCCGGAAATTCGGCGCCATCCTCGGGGATCACACCGACATTGGCTGCAACGCAGTGCTCAACCCGGGCTCGATCATCGGTCGCAACTCGGTGGTGTACCCGACGCTCTCCTGGCGCGGATACCTTCCGCCCAACATGATTGCCAAGCACCACAACCGCCCGGAAGTGGTGGTCCGCCGTCCGCGCGGAACCTGAGTCAGATTCCGAACCCGACCGCGGTTCGATTACTTGATCCCGGCCAGACGGTCGCGCCAGATCTTGTACAATTCCGAGGTCGCCTGCACATCGCGCAGGCAGTATTCGGCGATCTTTCGGTACTCACCGGCAGCGAGCAGATCCGGCACGTCCATGCCGGAAATGCCAAACGCCTTGGGCGACGGAATTCCAAACGCCTTGCAGTAGAAATCGAGGTTGAACTTGCGCGCCGCCCCTTCGCGTCCGCTGACGTTGTAGAAGGTCAATTGCTCCGCGAGATCCGTGTGCGGCTCCGTCTGGTAGCGATACCCCAGCCAGTCCTTGCGCGTGATCGGAACGCCAAGCAAGGCCGAGCGAAGATACAAAAACGGCACGTCGAATCCGCGTCCATTGAAGGTGACGATGGAATCATACCGATGCGCCACGTCCCAAAACGCGGTGAGCAGTTCCCCTTCGTCCGGCTGCGGCGCGAATTCCACCGGGCCGGTGGCTCCTTCGACGGCTTCCTCCTCGAAATCATCCGACTGGAACAACACCTGACCGCGTCCGGTGTCGGCATTCACCATGGCGATGCACACCACCTGCGCGGTAAACGGCCACAAGCTGAACATCTGACTGATCTCGGCGCGACGTTTCGCGCGCTCATCCGGATCGGGAAGCCGCTCCGCATCGCGGAACAAGTACTCCTGCTGAACCTCGTCAAACGCACCGATGTCCAGGGCGGAGGTTTCAATGTCGAACACCAGTCGGGCCATGAGGAGCGAGGGTACCTGCGCGAGCCGCGGCGTCCATGACGGAGTCGATGAGCGCAGGAAAAACAGCGACCAGCGGACGTTGAAGCGTTGAAGGGGAAAGCGCACCTAGCGCGAAAACATCCTCATTCGTTCGGAGTCCCGTCTTCAGACGGTTCTGGTAGGCGTGTGAAAGGTCATCCAAGGGGATTGAATTCAGCCCCTTGGCTGACTTCACCGTCCAACAGCAGAGCCGCGTAAACGCGGTACTCCATACGCCTGCTGGAGGTCGCTGCACGGGGGACGGAGTCGCGTCAGCGTCGTGGAGTGCGCCAGTCCTCTGGCGCTTTGGAATGCACGACGCGTCCGAGACAACTCGCTCCAAACCTCCGCGGTCGCCCGTCGTCTTCGCCCAAACACCCAATAAAAACGGGGCGGAAGTCGCCCGCAGATGCGAGCCACTTCCGCCCCGGAAGGGGTTGGGAAGAAGGATTACTTCTTCTTTGCCGCCGCCTTCTTTGCGGGGGCCTTCGCTGCGGCCTTCTTGGCTACAACTTTCTTCGCTACGGCTTTCTTAGCCGGAGCTTTCTTAGCGGTAACTTTCTTTGCGGGGGCTTTCTTGGCTGCCATGGAGCGTCACCTCCCTTCGAGGTCGGTATTAACTACCGGGAAAAAAATTGGTTCGTTGCAGAGTGCGGGAAGAAATTGAAGTTGCTGAAGTTTGTAACGGGACCGCAACAGAGGTGCGAGAGATTTCCAATTTCGAAACGCTTTTTTTGAATACAACGAGGCACGTTCCACGGTCGCACACCTTGCAGAGATGACCGCGCTGCCTATCATCGACACCGCATCATGTCCGGAACCGAGCCCCAGCTAACGCCAATGATGGCGCAGTATCGCCGCATCAAAGGCGAACTTCCCAAGGACGCCCTGCTGCTCTTTCGTCTCGGTGATTTCTACGAAATGTTTTTCGAGGATGCGCAGGCGGGCTCGCAGTTGCTGAACCTCTCGCTCACACGCCGCAACGGCGTTCCGATGTGCGGTCTTCCGCATCACGCCGCCAACGGATACATCAGCCGACTCCTCAAACACGGCCGCAAGGTCGCCATCTGCGATCAAGCCGAGGAGGCCAAGCCCGGCAAGCTGGTTCAACGCGAAGTCACCGCCATTCTCTCGCCCGGCACGCATTTCGATGAACGCCTGCTCGTGGCCGAGCGAAACAACTTCCTCGCCGCGGCGTATCGCATCGGCGAACGCGCAGGCCTTGCCGTTATTGATCTCACCACCGGCGACTTCCGCGTCACCGAAGCCGCCGAGTTGAAGGCCCTTTCCGCCGAGCTCGAAAGGCTTCGCCCTGCCGAACTCGTACTGCCCGCCGAGGATCGTTCGCTGCACGAACTCTGCGCCGGAGCCAATGCGCAGATCACCGCGTACGAGGACTGGACCTTCGCCCCCGAGACCGCCGTGTTCACGCTGCGCGAACACTTCAAGGTCGCTTCGCTCGATGGCTTCGGGCTGCGCGACCGCACCGCCGCCACCGGGGCCGCGGGCGCCGTCGTCCACTACCTCATCCATCATCTTCGACGCGATCTGCGGCATCTCACGCGGCTCGGGTATTACGAGACCACCGATCATCTCGTGCTCGACACCGTGTCGCTGCGAAATCTGGAGATCCTCGAACCGCTGCATCGCGATGCCGCGCGCAACACCACGCTGTTCGCTGCGTTGAATCGCACGCAAACCCCGATGGGCGCGCGACGCCTGCGCGACTGGCTCACGCAGCCGCTGGCATCCGTCGAGGCCATCCGTCGCCGCCAGCAAGCCGTCGCTGCGTGGCGTTCGCACCCCGCGCTCTTGGAAGCCTTCCGCACCCGATTGCCGGAGATTCGCGATCTGGAACGCACGATGGGGCGCCTCAGTCTTGGTTCAGGGAACGGACGCGACCTCGTGGCCCTTCGCAACGCCATCGATCACCTCCCCGCACTGCGTGGGATCCTTTTCCAGCTCGCCGGCAGTCCGCCCGCCGAGCCGCAACCCGCGCTGGAGAATGTCGAACTCGAAGAAGCCTCGCCGGTCGGATTGATCGAAGAGCTCACCGCCGAGTTGGTGGAATTCCCGGACCTTTCCGAGCTGCTTTCACGCGCCATTGCCGATGAACCGCCGCTTGCCGTGAAGGAAGGTGGAATCATTCGCGATGGATTCAGCCCCGAGCTTGATGAACTCCGCGCCGCCGCGCGCGGGGGGAAGGATTGGGTCGCAAAACTCCAGCAGGACGAAATCGCCCGCACCGGCATTCCGTCGCTGAAGGTCGGGTTCAATTCCGTCTTCGGCTATTACATCGAGGTCAGCAAATCGAACCTCGCCAAGGTCCCGCCCGAATACGTCCGCAAGCAAACCATCGCCAACGGGGAACGCTTCATCACCCAGGAATTGAAGACCATGGAGTCGAAAATCCTCGGAGCCGAGGAACGTTCGACCCAACTCGAATACGATCTGTTTCTCAAGGTGCGCGAGGAAGTGCTCGGACGCCTGCGGGACATCCAGCAGACCGCATCGGCCCTGTCCCGACTCGATGTCCTCGGAAGCTTCGCCGAAATCGCGCGGCTCCACGATTGGTCCGAGCCCGAAGTGGGCGATGAAGGAGTTCTTTCCCTCCGCGACGGACGCCATCCGGTTCTCGATCTCGCTCCCGGAGAGGAACGCTTCGTGCCCAACGACACCGAGCTCGATCTCATCCAGCAGCAGATCGCACTGATCACCGGCCCGAACATGGCCGGTAAGAGCACGTTCATTCGACAGGTCGCGTTGCTTACGCTGCTGGCCCACACCGGATGCCCCGTACCCGCCACCCGGGCCCGGGTCGATCTCGTGGATCGCATCTTCACCCGCATCGGCGCGAGCGATGACCTGGCGCGCGGCCAGAGTACGTTCATGGTGGAGATGAGCGAGACCGCCAACATTCTCAACAACGCCACACGTCGCAGCCTGGTCATCCTCGATGAAATCGGCCGCGGCACGAGCACCTTCGATGGATTGAGCCTCGCCTGGAGCATCGTCGAACACCTGCACCAACAGGTCGGCGCCAAGACCCTCTTCGCCACGCACTACCACGAACTCACCGAGCTCGGCTCCAATCCCATCGCCCCAGGTTCCACCCCGGCTGCGGTTTCCGAAGCGGCGCCGGCCGCGGGTCCGAAACTCCCGCGCGTCCGCAATTACCACGTCGCCGTCCGCGATTGGAACGATCAGCTCATCTTCCTGCGCAAGGTCCTCCCCGGCCCCACCGACAAGAGCCACGGCATCCAGGTGGCGCGCCTCGCCGGCGTACCCATTCCGGTCATCGATCGGGCCAAGGAGATTCTCCAGGTGCTCGAGGACGCAGAGCTCAACGTGCATCAACTCGCCGGCAATCCGGCTCCCTCCGACGTGCCCGCAACCGGTGGGGCTCCGGTTCGACGCGCCACGCGGACGAGCCCGAAGCGCGAGCGGCTTCAGGAACTTCCTCCGCCCCCGCAGCTCGATCTCTTTTCCTGATCGCGCCGTTTCCGCTAGCCTTGCGGCATGACGGAACCGATCACCCTTCGCGATGGCGACAAAGCCCTCGCTGTCATTCATCCCAAACTCGGCGGATGGCTCGTGCGCTACGCCCGGCAGGTCGAAGGCCGGGGCTGGGTGGACGTGCTCCAGGATGATCCCGCAGTGGTCGCCCGCTATCCCGACCGCATGTGGGGTGGCAATCCGATCCTGTTCCCGCACGTCAGCTACAACGTGTCCGGCGGCAAGGAAGGCACCTACGAACTCAACGGCACCACCTACCATTCGGTTCAACACGGATTCGCCCGGCGCATCCCCTGGACCGTGGTGGAACAGGGCGAAAACTTCGTAACTCAGGAGATCTGCGACTCCGAACTCACCCGCCCCAGCTACCCGTTCGCCTTCAGTCACCGCGTCACCTATCGCCTCAGCGGAGGACGCCTCGTGTGCGAACAACGCATCGAGAATCGTGACCAGGCCCCTCTGCCGTTCAGCACCGGGTTTCATCCGTATTTCCGACTGCCCCTCACCGCCGCCGGCAATCGAAACCGCTCGTATCTGCGGCTTCCCCGCGCCACGCGGTTCAATCCGGTGGGAAAGGCGGAGAGTTTCTTCGAGGAACCCATGCCCGCGTCGCGCCTGAGCACCGGCGTGGATGTCAGCGGAACCGTGTTTCTCGGCGATTTTGCGACCCGCGAGATCGCGCTGGTGGATCCCGACGGCGGCGTCGAAGCGGTGATCAATTTTGAAACACACCCGGCCTACCGCTTCGTCGCGCTTTGGGCCCGGAGCCCGGAGGATCCGTTCTACTGCATCGAACCCTGGACCGCCCTTCCCAACTCACTGGGTCGTCCCGATGGCGAGGTGATCATCCTCCCGCCCGGCGAATCCTTCCAGGCCAGCTACTGGATCGACGCCCGCAAGATCACGGAGGACTGAGGCATCAACCCAAGTTCGGCAGTTAAAGAAAAGTTCAACCACAGATGGACACGGATGAACACCGATTGAAATGCGCGGGACGGAAGGATTCATGGATCACCCAGAAGGTGAGACCGTTTGAGCCCAGTCGAAGCATCCGTTTCACTCTCGATCTGTGTGATTCTGTGTCCATCTGTGGTTTCAAATGCCGTGCTTAGAATCCACGTTGGCACATCGCCTACTACAACCCGGCCGACGGACAAAGCGCGCGGGACGTCTGGGATACGGGCAAACGCTTGTTCGCCTTCGCGAACGACGGGTGTGGCAACGAGTACCTGATTGATCCGACCCAGACCGATCCGGCGATACAGTTTTTGGATCACGAAACCGGTAAAATGGAGCTCGTCTGCACGAGCTTCACCGAATTCATGAAGTGGCCGCGCAGCGCCGCATAGGCCGGCCTGTTAGCCGACTCGGCCCGTCCCGTTTCGCAGTCGATTCTCCTGCAAATTGGTTCTCACACCACCTCACCCCTGAATGCAATCGCTGCGAAGCATTGCGCAAGTCAAGGAAGGCGGGTGGGCATTCCATGTCGAATTCTCTCCTCGGTTCGTTGAGCAGTGAACTCAGACGATTGCGAACCGATTATGCCGTCATCCCCGACTCAGTCTCCGTTGCCCAGTGCAGCAACCTCCAAAGCCGATCCCTTCAACACCTCGACGGGATTACAAGCCTGCCCCAACAAATCTCGCGGCGGGTTCCACTGCGCCTTCGCCCGGCTCGACGCAAACCCGACGTCCCGCTCCCACCCTGCCCTGGTCCTCCGATGCACCTTCGGATCCGAGGCGGGTGTGGAACCACGCCCCGGCGGGGAACAGGTCCTTCAAGCGTTCGGGGCACCGCAGGCAATTCTGCCGATTCCCACCTCACCTTCCGGCACCAACCGTTCAGCCCACGACCATCAGTCCACCGCGCGTCATATTCTCCTGGTCGATGACCATCCGATCACCCGCGCAGGCGTCGCGGCAATCGTGGAGCGCGCGCCCGATCTTAAGATCTGCTGCGAAGCTTCAACCCCAACGGAAGCAATCTCCCTACTCCAAAAAGGAAAGGCCGATCTCATGATCACCGATCTCAACCTTCCCGGCGGAGGCGGATTGCAGCTTATCAAGGAAGTCCACAACCAGTTCCCCAGACTCCCCATCCTGGTGTTGTCCATGCACGACGAAACCCTCTACGCCGAACGCTCGTTGCGGGCCGGAGCGCAAGGCTACGTGATGAAGAACAACTCAGTAAGCCGCCTGGTGGAGGCAATTCGAATTCTTTTGAACGGCGGCTCCTATGTGAGTCCGGAAATGTCCAAACGGATGCTTGAGAATTTCTCTGGCAGGCGCTCCCCGGGTTCGCGATCCCCGATTCAATCGCTCAGCGATCGTGAGTTCGAAGTATTCTGCCTGTTTGGTCGGGGGATGAGCACCAAGGAAGCAGCAGACGTCTTGGGAATCAGCACAAAGACCGTCGATATCTTTCGCGGCCGCATCAAGAAGAAGCTGAACCTGAAGGATGCCGCGACCTTGATTCACTACGCGGTTCGATGGGTTGCGACCGGGAACCTGGACCCTCAGAACTGAAGGGGTATTCGACTCCTCAATGAAGCCCTCCTCATTTGTTTGGTGTCCGATCTTCGGACGGTTCAGGCGGGCGCGTGTGAGATCAACAAAGGATTGAACTCCAGCGCTCCGCCAAGCTCACCGCTGAGCCGTAGGACCGCGGTATTGCGATCGGGCGAGAGAATCGCTCCTTTCCCACTCCCTCCTCACTACTAGGCAGGCGGAATCGGTGTTTCCGCAAAGTCTCACCGATCCCGCCCCTAGAGTCCTTACCGTACGGTCAACTACACCTTCTCGAGGCCGGCCTTTGACCGCCCGGCGCGACGCATCCACTGGAAGAGGAAGAGTCCTCCAGCCGTCACCGCCAGCGTCTCCGCCGGCTCTGGAACCGCAGCCGGTGAAATCACGAGATCCACACTCGCCTTGATCTGCAGGTTGCTGTTGCTGCTGAACGAGAGTGAGGCCGAGTCATCCAACGGATTTCCCACCAGCCCCAAACCGGAGTGATTGAAACTCTGCGTGATCGAAATCCCTGGATTGGAAACCACCGACAGAGCCACCGCCTGGCTCATGGGTTGAACGGCCTGCCCGGCATTGTTGCTCCACACCAGCGCGTACTGGACGCCCGACTGAAGGGATACGGGAGAAATCGATGTGAAGACAAACTTCCACGTCGCGGAACTGTCTGTCCCCCCGGAGAGATCAACCGTTGCCGAAGCCAGAGCGCTCGCATCCCCCTGTCGCCACAATTGGATGTTCGCGGTTCCCGAGCTGTACGAGCCGAAATCAAACGCCCCGAGTTCCGTAACCTGAGCATCCGCATCCGCCGTGAACACCATGCCATACGTGCCCGCCGCTTGCTCGGCGTTCACCACACTTCCCGGGTTCACGTTGAACACCTGGGCTTGAACCGCCAGCAACAGGCCGGATCCACCCACAAAAAGGCCATTGCGCATCAACGTTGGAAATGGCCGATCCAATCGAACTGGTTTCATAAGTACTGATTAATTCTTAACGTTTTCTGCGGCACTCGGGACCGACTCCCAACGAACTTCCCGCATCGTGAAGACACAACAGGCAATCCATCAGAATGGTTAATTTTTGTTTTCAATCGGCTCGAACGGCCGTTCAGAAAGAACTGCCAGCCTCTTGAAACGAGCGGCCCCATGGGGGCAATCCGCATCAAATCAATTAATGATCCGACACCCTCCTTCGTACCACTTTTGGTCTAGGCTACAATTGGGGCCGTTTTGGTAGTGCTGCTACGGAGAATACCTACCGCATGTCCGGCGCGAACGTCGGGAGCCGGATTTGTCCGTCCCCAAACGTGGTCTGAACTCGAACGAATGATGCCCCGCGCTGGTTTGCGTTTCATCGGTGAACTCCTAGAGTGCCGGCACTTACCCGACGCGAGTCCCGCAGCGGATCGCTTCGTCTTAACTCAAGTTTCACTCCTCCCATGGACCCCGCAAAACGCTCCGCCCAGGACGCTGAACTCCGCAGTCGCATTGAGGAACTCATCCGCTTCAAGGGGGGCGGATACAACGAGGGTATTGTTGCCGATGTGGTGGAGACCGCGCTCAAGATGCTGACCGATGTCCGGTCCCGCGGGGATGCACGCGTGATCCAGACGGCGCTTCGGGAGCTCCGCTACCAGTACCGCCTGTTCACCGCGTATTCAGGACACCGGCGGGTCTGCATCTTTGGATCCGCGCGCACGCATTCCAACGAACCCGAATATCTGCTCGCCAAGGAATTCGCGCGTCAAATTGTCGAAGCCGGATTCATGGTCATCACTGGTGCAGGCCCCGGCATCATGCAGGCGGGCAACGAGGGTGCCGGACCGGAGCAAAGCTTCGGATGCAACATCCGCCTGCCTTGGGAACAGGCCGCGAATCCCGTACTCGAAGCCGACAAGAAGCTCATCACCTTCAAATACTTCTTCACCCGCAAGTTCACCTTCATCCGGCAAAGCGATGCCGTGGTGCTGTTCCCCGGAGGATTCGGAACGCTCGATGAAGGCTTCGAGGCCCTCACGCTGATGCAAACTGGGAAGAGCCGCCTCATGCCGCTCATCCTCGTGGATCGCCCCGGAGGCACGTACTGGAAGTCCTTCCAGCACTATGTCGAAGCGCACCTGCTCCGCTCGGGCCTGGTCTCGCCCGACGATCTTCATCTGTACCAGGTCACCACCGACGCATCGGAGGCGGTCCGCTGGATCAAACGCTTCTACCGGAATTTCCACTCAGTCCGATTCGTCCGCGATCAGCTGGTGATCCGGTTGCAAAACGCTCCAACGGCATCGGCCGTGGAAGGCTTGAACGAGGACTTCAAAGACATCGTGGCCGGAGAGCCTTTCCGGGTCATTCCTCCAACCCCCGAGGAACACGAAGACAGCGACCACGTCGGGCTCGCCCGGCTTTCCTTCGGCTTCAACCGCCGAAATTACGGCCGCCTCCGCCAACTCATCGACGTGCTCAACGGGTTTTAGGCCATGGCCCGTGCTCGACATCAAAAGTCAGGCCGTCAAACGGATAACTCTGGGGAAAAAGCACTGCAGGAGCTGCAGTGGTTTCGAAGCTTTGCGGATCTACAACCCACCCTCGGAATCGCTGATATTCGGCACGGCGGGAACCCGCCAGATATCGAATGCACGATCGACCAAGGAACTATCGGGGTCGAACTAACGAGGCTGTTCTTTCCCCACCATCAAGGGCCCAGTCCGCAAGC
The DNA here is from genome assembly GCA_947454705.1 of Verrucomicrobiota bacterium. GTDB lineage: Bacteria > Verrucomicrobiota > Verrucomicrobiia > Limisphaerales > UBA9464 > CAIVQB01. Next base: position 58,676 of record CANGKZ010000021.1, on the reverse strand, counting down.
CTACGAGACGAACCGTGAGAAGCTGGAAGCTCAGCTTGCGAAAGAGCATTCGAAACGAGGCTTACCTCCCTCAAGAATCTCGGTGCTTCTTTACCCGAGTGCCACGATCCAACAAGAAATCGACCGCAAAAGGCTCTGTGGGGAACTCGTCAGTTTCATCGCAGATCGCGTACCTCCCGGGCATGGGCTTCTTAGCTTTGAAGAGCATCAGCTCACCAATTCCCTACAAACTGAAGGAGTCCACAGCATCTCGATTTTTCGATCTGCTAGCGTTACCGACGTCCAATGGAACATACCTCCCGTCGGGTTTCTTCCAGATTTTCAACCCGATTCTATCCAAGAAAAAATAAGCAAAAAATCCGGCTCAAAATGGATCTCAGGTGAAACCAAGTTCAAAGCCAAATGGCTGCTCATCCTAACGGGTACCAAAGGAATTCACTCAATGATTGAGATCTCCAAAGAGATTCTCTCACGAACATACACCTCCAGTTTTGATCGAATCTTCGTTCTCAATACTGTAGCACGAAGGGTCTACGAGCTAGAGACCCGCAAGACTCCAAACGTGGTCTGACCGGATTTGAATCGCTCAGCGTGGAGGCGTTGAAGCCGTGACCACGCCGCCGCGACCGCTCGAGAGGCGGATCAGGTCGAGCAGGATGCGTTCGGCTTCCTTGAGATGCACATCGGCCGCCACACCGGCATCTTCAGGCTCCTCGCCATCGGCGTCATCGGCCGCATGAGGCAGGGCCAGTGCAGAAACTGAATCCACCCGATTCGTCGCCGTTGCTCCCGCGCCCGTAGCGGGTGCGGCGTTGGCCTTGGCAGTCTTCAGCACGCGCTCGTCAGCCTTGTTCACCGCGACCACCACCTTGTTGGTCATCGCCGGCGGCAGGCCCGGTTTGTCGGCGAGCTTGAGGGTGATTTCCCACGTGGTTGGCTGGGGTTCGTTGCGTTCCGCCAGCTCCTTCTTGCGAGCGGCAACCCGGGCTTCGTCCGCCGCCTTTTCCGCACGGCGACGCGCCTCATTCAGCGAAACCGATTTATCGGCCAGCACCTTGCGGAAGCGGGCGATGTCCTCGTTCACATAGGCAAAATCCTTGTCCTTGGCGATGCGTTCATTCGACCGCTTGGTCAGCTCCGCAAGCCAGGGCTGTATCCGGTTCATCTTGGTGAACTTCGCGCCCGGAATGGTGTCCCAGGCCAGCGCGTTCTCGAGCGAACCTTCGCCGATTTCCGCATAATCATTGATGCTCGGCAGAGTCATGTCCGGCGTGACGCCCTTCAACTGGGTGCTGCCGCCGCTCGCGCGATAGAACTTGCGGATGGTCACCTTGAGGGCGCCGGGATTCTCCACATCGGGCAGCGTGCGGTTGAGTTCCTGCACGGTCTGGACCGTTCCCTTGCCGTGGGTCGTGGAATCACCCACCACCAGGGCGCGTCCATAATCCTGCAACGCCGCCGCCACGATCTCGCTCGCGCTCGCGCTGAAACGGCTCGTGAGCACCAGCATCGGACCGTCATAGGCAATCGATTCGTCGTAGTCCTCATCCACTTCCACGCTGCCATCAAAGCCGCGCACCTGAACGATCGGACCCGACTTCACAAACAACCCGGCGAGATTGATCGCCTCGGGAAGTGAACCGCCGCCATTGCGACGCAGATCCAGAATGATTCCCTCCGCACCTTCCGCGGTGAGTTTCTTGAGCAGCTTGAGCACGTCACCCGTCGTGGTCTTGCCGGAGCCACGGGTACCCTGCACCGGGAAATTTGCGTAGAAGCTCGGGAGATCGATCACGCCCACCCGGGTCGTCTTGCCATCGGGCTGATGCAGTTCCACCAGCTTGGCCTTGGCTTCCTGGTCCTCGAGGCGGATCTCATCGCGCAGGATCGACACCACCTTGCGAACCGAGGAATCGGCTCCCGCGGGAATAATCGACAGGCGAACTTCGGTGCCCTTCTCGCCGCGGATCTGGGCCACCACTTTGCTGAGCTTTTCGTCGATCACGTCCACGAACTCACCCTGCCCCTGCGCCACGGCAACCACCTTGTCGCCGACTTTGATCTGCTTGGAGCGTTCGGCCGGAGTGCCGGGGCGAATCTCGCGAATGACGGTGTAGCCGTCTTCCGCCTGCAAGGTGGCTCCAATGCCGAAGAGGCGGAGATTCATCTGCATGGCGAACTGCTCGAGGTCGCGCTTGCCGAGGTAATCGGTGTGCGGGTCGTAGGCGTGACCCATTGCATCGAGCCAGAGCTGCAACACTTCGTCCGATTCAAACTGCTTCAGATTCCGCAGCGTCCGCTGATACCGGCGGGCCAACTTGCGAACGATCTCCTCGTGAATGTCGGTGTCGAGACGGCGGCTCACCGCCTCGGTGGCCTTTTCCACGGCGGCGTTGGTACCGGCCGGAAGCGCTGCAGTGAACTGAGCCTTGGCAAAGGCGGTCAGGTCGGCCGCCTTCTCCGGGCTGAACTTGTTGGTAAGCCCCGTGGTGAGCTTGTCCAGGGTTCCGTTCCGCAGATGCGAGGTGAACTGGGCCAACGTGTTGGTGCGGTCGCCCTCGTTCAGCTTTTCCGCCAGATACTCGAAGGAAAGGCGGTCGTTCCAGAGCTTCCGGGCTTCCTCCAGGGTCTTGGGACGCTCGGCGTCCTTGCGGTTCACCAGATAGGAGGCGTCGGTCGTGAAATCGAACTTCCCATTTTTGAGGCGGTCCATGGCCAGCGCGTACGATTCGTCGTAGCGCTTGAGGAACCGGTTGAAGAGGCTGTAGGCCGCCGAGGTGTCGCCCTGGCGCAGGGTGATGTCATCGAGGTTCGTCCGGACGTTCGAGAAGGCGGCGATATCCGACTGGAGAAAGTACAGCTTCTGGGGATCGAGCGCGTCGAGGTAGCGGTCGAACATCTTCTGACCCAGCCCGGCATCGAACCGATGGCGGCTGTAGTGGGCGCTGCTGAGGAAGCGGGCCACCATGCGGGAAATCTTCGGATCATCGGCACCCGCCTCGAGCGTGAGGGTGTTGGTGTATTTGGCCGAAATCGTGAAGGGATCCGACGGCTTGGGATCGGCGGCCCACCCCACCCAAGTGGCCAGGATCAACAACGGCAGGATGTGGAGCTTCATGCGCGGCGAATATGCATCGTGCGGAGTCAGACGCCAGCGGGGACTTTGTGTTCAGATCCGCAGGGATAAAGTCCGTGAATTCAGGCCACCCGGTAACCCGCCCGCGCAACTAACCCTGAGGCGGTGAAACCGCAGCCGTCTCCGACCCCAGCGCTTCTGCGGCAGGGCTCGCCTCCCGGCGCTTCCAAACGTAGCGGAACATCAACACCCGCAGCGCGGCCGTAAGCGGAATGGCCAGAATTCCGCCCAAAACACCGCCTAGCAGATTCGTCCCCACCATCAGCGCGACGATGATGGTCATCGGATGCAGACCCACCCGGTCCCCGATGATCTTGGGCTGGAACACCAGCGCCTCCATCAACTGCACAAAGCCAAACACCGCAAGCACCAGTGCCGGATGCAGCCAGTCGCCGTATTGAACCAGCGCAATCACCAAGGCTGTACCACAGGTGGTAATCGCCCCGAGGAACGGAATCATGGTGAGAAACGTCCCCATGACGCCGATCAGCAAGGCATACGGCAGGCCGATGATCAGGAACCCGAGCCCGTAAAGTACGCCGTCGCACAAGGCGACCAGCACCTGTCCGCGGAAGAACACGATCAGGCAGTCATTGATGTTGCTGATGACGAACACCAGCTCGTCCTTGAAGCGCGAATTCGCCACCGGAAGATAATCGGTCCATTGACGCTCGATGCCGCGTTTCTCCAACAGGAAGTAAAACGTGTACACCGGGATCAACGCGAGTCCCGCAAGCACCCCGAACCACGACGCCACCCGCCCCACCTGACCAAAGATCCAGTCGCCAATCTGGCGCATGATGGTCGCCATCCACGTGCCGCCTGAACCGCTGGTTCCGGACGCGATCGCCTTTTTGAACAGATTCGAAGCCCTCCCATTGCCCGCATTGGCACCGGCTCCGGCTCCGACTGCCCCGGTGCCCGTGCCGGGGGCATTGGTGGCGGAACCCGCCGCATCAGATGCGACCCCGTGATCCACCGGTGTCGCAAGCGCATTCGTTTCTCCGAGATACCCTGCCAGTCGGTCGCGAATCGAGGGAGGAACCCAGCGTGCCAGAGGTGCGGGCGGATGATTGATCCAGTGTTCCACCTTCTGCTGGGTCTGCTCCATGTAGGTGGGAATCTTCACCACCAGGTCGCGGCCTTCGGCGACGGCCCGGGGAATGATGTTTCCCAGCACCACCACCACCGCCAGCAAGGCGAGTGCGAATACGCATCCGATCGCCCTCACGCGGGGCACGCGACGCGCCACCAGGGCATCCACCACGGGATCGAGCAAATAGGCCAGCACACCGGCCGCCGCGAGCGGCCACAGCACCGGGGACAATTGACGCAGCGCGATTCCAAATCCCCAGAGGACCACGCCAATGATCGCCAGGGTCACGGCCACGGCGAACGCCGTGATCGCGAACCAGATCAAGGTCGCCTGCTTCTCGGTGGGGCCGCGGAAATCCATCGTCGGAAGGCTCAGGATTGACCGAGCTTCTTCGACTTCTCCGCCGAAGCGCGCACCGCCGTGATCAGGGCCGCGCGAAGTCCGCCCTTCTCCAGCTCATGCACCGCCTCGATCGTGGTGCCCCCCGGGCTGCAAACCGCGTCCTTGAGCGCCCCGGGATGTTCCCCGGTTTCCAAAACCATGCGGGCCGCGCCGAGCAAGGTCTGTGCGGCCAACTGCTGTGCGATCGTGCGGGGTAAACCCGCCGCCACGCCGCCGTCGGCCAGCGCTTCAATCATCATGAAGGCATAAGCGGGGCCGCTGCCGCTCAGACCGGTCACGGCATCGAGCAATTTTTCCTTCACCTCGAAGGCGATCCCGACACTCGACAACAATTTCCGCGCCAGCGTGGTGTCCGCCGCCGTGGCCAGCGATCCGGCCGAAAAAGCGCTCGCGCTCGCACCCACCAGGGCCGGCGTATTGGGCATCACGCGGATGAACCGCTGCCCCGGCGCCGCCGCTTCCAACCGGGCCAGCGACACGCCGGCAGCGATGGAAATGAGCAAATGGCGGGAAGGATCCAACGTGGGCTTCAGCTGCTGGAGCACGTCCGCCACCTGATCCGGCTTCACCGCGAGGAACAGAATGTCAGCAGCAGACACCGTCGCAGTGTTGGTAGTGCTGACGGTGGCCTGCGTTTCGGCGGAAAAGGCGTCGAGCGCCCCCTTGGCCACATCGCTGGCAAAGAGGTTCGACGATTTTACCAATCCTGCGCGGAGAAAACCCTTGGCCAGCGCGGTGGCCATCTTTCCGGCACCGAGAAATCCGATCGTTGTTCCAGACATCGACCGCGTTGTAACACCCCACGCCTCTCGGGGCGACCGCGATTTTCCATCGTTCGCCTTTTCCCTTTTTCCGTTCTCCCTTTGCCTTCGCGGGCGCGAACGCGCCCGCGCCCGTTGCCCTTTCGGCGGAATCGCCTAACGTCCCCTCGCATGCCGTCGTCCTCGCTTGTCGCCGAATCCGACCTGGGCCCCGTTTCCAAGGGTCCGGGAACCATTTCCTCCACCCTCACCACCACCACCCCGATCACCGCCTCCATGCCGCGTGGACGCAAGGTGCCGCGGCATGTCATTCCCGAGGAAGTTCCCGCGGCCGCTCCCGTCGATACCTCCTCCAACGAATTCCATTTCAACCTCAAGCCCAAGGAGGTGAAGGCCCATCTCGACCGGTTTGTCATCAAACAGGACGAAGCGAAAAAGGTGTTGAGCGTCGCCCTGTGCGATCATTTCCAGCACGTGCGGATGACCCGCGCCGGACTCAAGGCGCCCTTCTACACCAAGCAAAACGTGCTCCTCCTCGGCCCCACCGGTGTGGGCAAGACGCATCTCATCCGCTCCGCGGCGGAATTGATCGGCGTTCCATTCGTGAAGGCCGATGCCACGAAGTTCAGCGAAACCGGCTACGTGGGCGGCGATGTGGAGGATCTGGTTCGCGATCTCATTCGCCGGACCGGTGGCGACGTCGAAAAGGCCGAGCACGGCATCATCTACCTGGATGAAATCGACAAGATCGCCGGACGCGATTCCGGCGGACGCGACGTCAGCGGCAAGGGCGTGCAGACCAACCTGCTCAAGCTCATGGAGGATGCTGACGTGGCGGTGGTCTCGCCCAATGACATCATGGGCCAGGTCCAGGCCGTGATGCCGCGCCCCGGTCAGCCGCCCCGCCCTCCCGGCGAAACCATCAACACGCGGCACATCCTGTTCATCGTCAGCGGTGCCTTCGCCGGACTCCCGGCGATCATTCGCAATCGTCTCGCCTCGGCCGCGGGCACCATTCCGCCGGGGGGAGAGGCCGCCCTGATGGACCAGGCGATGACCGCCGACTTTATCAATTTTGGTTTCGAGCCCGAGTTCATCGGACGCCTCCCGGTTCGTGTGGCCTGCCAGCCGCTGGCGGAGAAGGATCTCTTCGACGTCATGCGCCGCAGCGAGAGCAGCCTCCTGCGCCAGTACGAACGCGCGTTCAAGGCCTACGGCATCACGGTCAAATGGCGTGCCGACGGACTGCGCCAGATCGCGCGTCTTGCCGCGGCGGAAGGCACCGGCGCCCGCGGACTCATGACCGTCTGCGAACGCGTCCTGCGCGACTTCAAGTTCGAGCTTCCATCGAGCTCCGTCGATGAATTCGCCGTCACCCGCGAGCTGGTGCAGGATCCGAAGTCCAGCCTCGCCACGCTGCTCAAGAAAACCTCCCGCCGTTAGGCCCCGGGCGCGCCCGGACATCGCCGAAATTCACGGGGAACCGGTTCCGCCTTCCCCGTGAAAATCCGTGAAATCCGTGTCGATTCCCCCGCCAGGGCCGCCTAACGTCCCGCCGCATCCGCATGGCCTTGCAGCTCTACAACACGCTCACCCGAAGCATCGTTCCCTTTGAACCCCTGTTTCCCGACCACCGCGACGCGGACGGCAAACAGGTGGTGGGCCTGTACTGCTGCGGACCGACCGTTTACGACTACGGCCACATCGGAAACTTCCGCACCTTCGTCTTCGCCGACCTGGTCCGGCGCTACCTCGAGTTCCGCGGATACTCCGTCCAGCACGTGATGAACATCACGGACGTGGAGGATAAAATCATCCGCAAGGTCCGCGAAACCGGGCTCCCGCTGCTCGAATTCACCGCCAAGTACACCGACCTCTTTCTCCAGGATCTCGATTCCCTGAGCTGCCTCCGTCCGAAGGAGCTTCCCCGCGCCACCAACTACATCGGGCAGATCATTGCGCTGATCGAGAAGCTCGTCGCCCGGGGCATCGCGTATAAAACCTCGGACGGCTCGGTCTATTTCAGCATCGAGAAATACCAGGGCTGCGGCTGCAAGTACGGCCAGCTGGTGAACCTGAATTTTGAAGCCATGCGCGTGGGCGAGCGCGTGGCCAATGACGAATACGACAAGGAATCGCTCGCCGACTTCGCGCTTTGGAAGGCCCGCGTGCCCGAGGATGGTCCGGTGTTCTGGCCCAGCCCGTGGGGCGAGGGACGCCCCGGATGGCACATCGAGTGCAGCGCCATGAGCATGGCAATCCTTGGACCGAGCTTTGACCTTCACCTCGGAGGTGAGGACCTCGCCTTCCCGCATCACGAAGACGAAATCGCCCAGAGCGAAGGCGCTGGGGTGCAGGTGCCCGGACGCCCCTTCGTGAAGCACTGGATGCACGGCGCGCACCTGCTCGTCGAGGGGAAGAAAATGAGCAAGTCGCTCGGGAATTTCTTCACCGTCCGCGACCTGGTCGCCAAGGGCTACACCGGACGCGAAGTCCGCTTCCTGCTCCTCAGCGCGGCGTATCGCGAGACCTTCAACTTCACCCTCGCCGGACTCGATGGCGCCCGCACCGCCCTCGCGCGACTCGATGAGTGCATCGGCAAACTCCAGGAAATCGCCGGATCCACTCAGGCCACCGCTCCCGCTGCTGGATTGGTCGATCGATTCACCCAGGCCATGGACGATGACCTCAACGTCTCCTCCGCCTGGGCCGCGGTGTTTGAGTGGGTCCGCGAGCAGAACCGTCTCCTTGCAGCAGGCCAGATGACGCCCGCCCTCGCCGCCGCGGAACTCGCCGCGTGGAAACACGTGAACACCGTCTTCGGCATCAGCGCCGCCGCCGCCCCGGAAGCTCCCGCGGAGATCGTGGCCCTGGCCGAGGCACGCGTCGCAGCCAAAAAGGCCAAGGATTTTGCCCGGGCCGACGCCATTCGCAACGAGCTGAAAGCCCTCGGCTGGGCCGTCGAAGACACCGCCAAGGGACCGAAGCTCAAACGACTGTAGTTCGGTTGGACCCTGCGTCGTGCCGTGGAATACCCCGTCTTCCAGCTGAAGTTCACCCTGACCTGGTGGGACCTCCTCACGGTCACCCTGCGGCTGACGCTGCGGCAGAAGCTTCTGTGGATCGCAGCCACCACCCTCAGCGCGTTCCATTTTTGGACCCGCATCAACCAGCACGCCGACTACGGCGCCGCCTTCGCCTCGGCGCTGCAGATGTTCGTAGTGCTGGTGCTGATTTATTTCACCGCCATCCCGCTCATGGCCATGCTCCGACGCGCCCGCACCGCCGGACTCGAGCTCACCGTCGATGTGCTGAAATCCCAGCTCAAAGTCTCCCACGCGCTCGCCGCCACCGAGTTCAAGTGGAACACGATTAAACAAGTGAACGCCGGATCGGAACGCCTCTACCTCGACCTCGGCCCCGGACAAATGCTGATGATCCCGCGTCGCGCCCTGCCCGATGCCACCCACTGGAATCAGCTCATCCAGTACTGTCGGAACCGCGTCGCCGGCAAATCGGCCTGACTCCCTGAACGGCGCCGATGGTCCGCACCCTTTCCATTCACGACATCGAGGACCCGCGCCTCGCGCCCTATCGCAACATGCGGGCCCAAACCGGGCACTTGAACGACGGTGTGTTCGTCACCGAGGGACCCAAGGTCGTGGAGCGCCTCCTCGATTCCGAAATCGAAGTCCTTTCCGTCCTCATGCCGCCCGAGTGGCTGCCCGATTTTGAGGCACGGCTGCAGGCGTGCGGACGCGACCTCGACCTCTTCGTCGCCCCGCTGGCCACGCTGGATCAACTGACCGGCTACAACCTCTACCAGGGCGTGCTCGCCCTCGGACGCGTCCCCCGCCCTTGCACGCTCGATTCATTCGCGGCGTTGCCTGCCCCAAAATTGATCCTCGCCCTCGACGGCGTGGGCAACTCGGAGAACACCGGCACCATCATCCGCACCGCCACCGCCCTCGGTGTCCAGGCGCTGATTGCCGGGGAAACCGCCTCGCATCCGTACATGCGTCGCTCCGTCCGCAGCTCCATGGGCGCCGTTTTCCGGATGCCCTATTTCTGCGCCACGTCGCTCGCCGACACGCTTCGTGAGTTGAGGGCGATGGGATTTCACTGCGTCGCCGCGCATCCGCACGTGGAGGGCCGAACGCTCTGGCAGGCGGAGTTCACGGGAGACACCTGCCTTGTCCTGGGAGCCGAGGGAAACGGGATCCGTCCCGAAGTCCTCGCCGCCTGCTCCGACACCGTCGCGCTTCCCATGCTGGCCGGAGTGGATTCCCTCAACGTGGCCAGTGCGGCCGCAGTCTTCCTCGCCGAAGTCCGCCGCCAACGCTGCGTTCGCTGAGCGCCGGTAAACCCCACGCGGATCCAGATCCAGCGCCACGGACCGCATCCCGATGCGCTACGTAGGACTGCGTATGGCCCGGAGAGGCCGTTTCTCGTGAGAATTTGGGCATCGGTTTCAAAAATGGAACCGCCCGAGAACTCCTCCACGTTGCCCAGTCCTATGAAACGCCTAGTCCCTTTCGCCCTCAGCCTGCTCGCCGCCCTGGCGCTGGTTTCTCCTCAACGCGTCCACGCCCTCAGCGCCGAGGATATCGCGCGGGCTCAGAAGATTTTGAAGGGCGTTGCCGAAGTGGTGGCCAAGCTGAATCAACCCGATCTCAAACTCACCGCCCCCACGCCACTGACCAATCAGGCTGGAGCGTATTTTCTACCCTTCACTTCGAAGGGCGAGCTGACCGGATGGGCGAGCAAGGCGATCAACGCGCAGATCGGCGCCGCCGTGGGTGAAAAGGCAGGCGAGGAAGCCGGCAAGGCGCTGGCCTCGAAGGTTCCGTTTGGTGGGCTTCTCGGCGGAACCGCCAAGAGCAAGGGCAAGGAACTCGGCGCCATCGCCGCCGTCGGCGGACTCGAATACATCAAGTCCAGCTCGGATCTCTCGTTCAACTCGCTCGAAGACTTCGCCGTGTACCTCCACGTGAAGCACGGCAACGACGGCGAATTCAACAAGGCCCTCGCCACCGCCATCACGATTTATCCGGCACTGGAAAAGGGATATCCCGCCGCGTTGAAGAGCGCCTACGACAAGGCGGCCAAGGCCGCAAAAGCGGCTGAAGCAAAGCCCGCGAAGTAAACCAACGCGCGGCTTCGAAGACGAAACTCATTTCATCTCCTACACCACCGGAGGGACGGGAGATCTGTGGAACGGGGATGGCGGGCTCTGCCTGCCATCCCTTTTTCATTTCACCCGGGGTTCAGAAAAAACACCCACCGGGCATTTCCGATAATCAGTGTGAATCCGTGAAATCCGTGTCTCCCCTCATTTGCTCGCACCGAGCACGCGAACGTCGATCCGCGACCCCTGCGGTCCGCCGAGGAACACGCGATGGGTGGCCTTCTTGAAGTCCGCCTCGGTCGCCGTGGGAATGTTCACGTAGGTCTGGGGGTTCCGGTCCACCAGAGGAAACCAGCTGCTTTGCACGTGGACCATCAGACGGTGTCCGCGACGGAAGGTGTGGAACACGTCGGGAACATCAAACGCCACCGAAGACCGCTTGCCGGGCTGGAACGGCTCCGGTTTCTCAAAGCTGTTGCGGAACCGTCCGCGAATCACATCGCCACGAACGAGCTGCTGATAGCCTCCCATTTGAATCGAGGCGGGATTCGGCGAGGGATTCGGAAAGTCATCTGGATACACATCCACCACCTTCACCACCCAGTCGGCATCGGTCCCGCTGGTGGAGACTTCCAGCGCCGCGCGCAACGGCCCCGACAGCGTGAGGTCCTCCTCCAACGGCGGAGTCTGGTACACCAACACGTCGGTGCGGCTGGAAACGAACCGCTGATCGTGGAGCGGATACGACCGCGGATACCCGGTCTGCATTTCCAGCGTGTAGGGAACCGGCTTGGCCGGGTCGCTGATGAATTCATCCACGGCATCGCCCCCATTGGCCGGTTGAAAGGAAAGTCCGCCCGAGGGCTGCAGGTAGAGCGTTTTCGCCACCGATTCCCGCGGAGGCCACGCATCAAACTTCCGCCAACGGTTCATTCCGGTTTCGAAGACCGTCGCGTTGGCCAGCACCGGATTCGTGTCGCCCTTCAAATACCGGCGGAAAAACGGCAGCTCCAACTTCTCGCGATAATACTCGCCGGTCTTTTCACTGAACGAAACCGCGCCCAGGCGATCGCCCGAAGAACCACCCCACGCGCCATGCGACCACGGCCCCATCACCAGCAGATTCGTGGTTCCGGGATTCAATTTTCCCACCCACTGATGCACCTGGAGCGGGCCGAACAAATCCTCCGCATCAAACCAGCCGCCCACCGTCATCACGGCGCAGTTCACGTTCTTCAAATGCGGACGAATGTTCCGCGCCTGCCACCACGCGTCGTAGGTGGTGTGCTGGAGAAACTCGTTCCAAATCGGGGCGGCCCCCTTGAAGTAACGCTTGTCTCCGTTGGCCAGGGAACCGAGGCGCATGAAGAAGTCATAACTGTCCTCCGTGCCGTAGTAGAAATTCTTCAACTCCTCACGCTTCGGATCCCGCACCTTCTGATCCATCCAGTAGAAGAACCCGAAGTTTTGAGTGAGGAAAAACGCGCCGTTGTGGTGGATGTCATCCCCCATGAACCAGTCCGAAATCGGCGCCTGCGGGGACGCCGCTTTCAGTGCGGGATGACTGTCGATCATCCCCATCGCGGTGTAGAAGCCGGGATACGAAATCCCGAACATGCCCACCTTCCCGTTGTTGCCCGGCACGTTCTTCACCAGCCAATCGATCGTGTCCCAAGTGTCGGAGCTTTCGTCGATTTCCTGAGGTCCCCGCTTGTTGGGACGGTGCGGACGCACGTGGACGTACTCGCCCTCGGATCCAAAGCGGCCCCGCACATCCTGGCTCACCAGAATGAAGCGGTCCTTCGCCAATGCTTCGAATGAACCGCCGGGCTTTTGGAAATTGTCGGACCCGTAGGGCTTGATGGCGTAGGGCGTCCGGGTGAGGACGATCGGATAATTCGTCGAATCATCCTTGGGCACGTACACCCTGGTAAACAACCGCACCCCATCCCGCATGGGGATCCGGTGCTCGTACTTCACATAGTGCTCGGCCAGCCACTGCACCGTGTCGCTGGCGGGTTTGTCCTCGACGCGCAACTGCTCGGATCCGTCCACATACGACGGACGCGCCTGAAGCGAACCGAGCGCGGCAAAGCCGGCGAGGCCGACGAGTAGGGTTTGGAGGCTGCGCGAAAGGGTGCGAAGTCCGGGCCGGGTCCAGCTCATGCGCCAAGAATGACCGCGGCCCCGGCGACGTCCAGCCCCGGACGCGACGGAACTCAACAAAGTCCCCGGGCTAATGGGAGAAGGGACTATGTACCCAATTTGATAATCCGATCAAACTGCTCCTTCGTGACCGGCGTGACGCTCAATCGCGACTGACGAATGAGCGGGAGGTTCTGCGTCACCGCATCCGCCTTCAACGCATCCAGAGGCACCGGTTTGGCCAATGCTTTCGCAGGCTCGAGATCCACGCAGCTCCAGTCGCCCTCGGTGGCGGTCGGATCCGGATAAGCCTCGCGCAACACTTTGGCCACGCCGACGACCTGCTTGTCCGACACGCTGTGATAAAACAGGACGGAGTCGCCCTTCTTCATCGCACGAAGATTGTTCCGCGCCTGGAAATTGCGGACTCCGGTCCACGCCGTGGATCCGTCCTTTTCAAGCTGCGCGAAGGAATAGGCCTCGGGTTCCGACTTCACCAGCCACCATTGCTTTGCCATGGGCGGTAGAGTGAACCCGGGATGGAGAACGGCAAGTGCCGGACGCAGACCCCGACGCGGACGCAGAAGGGGAATCGGACCTCAACTTCGATCTCAACGACGGCTCGCGCCTTCGAGCTTCACCATTCCGAAATCCTTGGCGCATCCGTCGAGGAAGGTGGCGAACACGCGCTGCAGATCCCGCCGCGCCGCTTCGAGGCTCCACACCAGCAGCGGCAGCAGGGCCAGAAGCGTCCAGGCTTTCCAGCCCCAGGTCTTCGAGAGGAACCCGATAATCACCAATGAGAGACCGGCCACGGACCAGAAGATGGCCCGCGCAAAGAAACTCCACTCGCCGTTCAACCGGCACCGGAGCACCTCGCGTCCACCCGGATGAAACTCCGACACCGTGATCAACTGGAGGCGCGCCCACCGAGATCCATAGACTTCGACATCAAATTTGGACCACCCGGAGTCCGGCTTGTTGGGCCAGCCGCGCTGGTCCAGGCGTTCGAGCACGCGCGACAGGAAGGCCAACCGGTCGGCACCCGTCTCGCTCCAGTACGCCACCGACCCCAGATCGGCATCCGTCCCGGTGCGGCTCATCGATTCCAGATTCTCGCGATCACTCAGGCGCGTCTGCTGTCCGCGCAGATGCCCGCGATGCCGCGCCCCGCCGCGCACGATCGGCTGAAGTAGGAACAGCAGGGCCACCAGCGGACGTGACCAGATCCGCGACCGGGTGCGGGCGATATCCGCCTGCCACGCAGCGACCACACAAAGGGCCACCGAAAACCCGAGGCTCGCGAGACCAAAGGCCGTCAGATGCGGCACCACGGAGCCCAACGAAAGCAGCGGCAGCGTGACGAGAACGTAGTACTCCAGGCTGGTCACCACCGTGAGCAGGAAGCTCGGGGATCCGGAATAGATGCTCTGAAAAAAGGCACTACCGAACAGGCCGTGGTAGATCACCGGACCGCGCGTCTCGACGCCGATCTTGGCCGGTGAATAGATCCGTCCCTGCCACCGCGAACCGCCGAAGCGGTTGAAATTCTCCGGATGCCGCCGCTCCAACATGGCCTCGGCCTCGCCGTATCCGGCTTGTTGACGCAGATAGGCCTGAATGGTGTTGCGACGATAATGCCAGACGAACCCGCCGGGGCTGAACCCGATCCGATAGCCGCGCTGCTGCAATCGCCAGCACACGTCCACATCGTCGCCCGCCTTGCGATACACCGGATCAAATCCGCCGATCTCCAACAGCGCCCATTTGTAGAACGCCATGTTGCAGCCGGGAATGTGCTCCGCGAGACGATCGGTGAGCATCACGTGGGCCGGGCCGCCGGGTGACACCATCACCGCCGCCGCCGCCGGAGAGTCATCCGGCGGAAGCAGATTATGCCCGCCAATGCCGGCGAACCGTGAGTTCAGCAAATCGCCGACGAGGTAATGCAGCCAGTCCTCATCAGCGCGGCAATCGCTGTCGGTGAAGGCGACGATGTCGCCCGTTGCCGCATAGATGCCGGTGTTGCGCGCCACCGAGAGACCCTCGTTTTTCGGATGCCGGATGGTGCGCACTCCGGGGAACAACGAGGCAATCTGCGGCGTCGAATCCGAGGATCCGTCATCCACCAGGATCACCTCGTAGTTGGGATAATTCAGCAGCTCGAGCGATTGCAGGCAGGCCTTCAGCGTTGCCGCGCCGTTGTAGCTGGCCACCACCACGGACACCCGCGGGGTCTGCGCCAGCGGGAATCGGGGCGCGAGCGCGTACTGGGCTCGGACCACCTCGAATGCGGCCTTCGGCGTGCGGTCCTGAGTGGTGAGGCCAAACCGCCAATCTTCGACCAGCCGGTTGTCCTTAAACCACTCGTCCGTGTAAGAAAAAATCACCGTGCCCGCACAGCCCGATCGGAATGCGGTTTCGATCGTCCATCCTAGAATCTCTGCCTGCCGCTCCGTTCCCTCGCGCAGCGTGTCGATGCCAAATTCCCCCAGCATCACCGGCTTCGTGTCGGCGAGCATTTGCAGACGCGAGAGGTAATTCTCGAACGCCCGCTGCTGGTGCAGGTAGAGATTCCAGCAGAAGAAATCGATGTTCCGCGGGCTGAGAAATTCGGTCGGGGGAAAGTTGCCGAACGTGCACAGACACTCGGGATCCTCCGCCCGGGCCACGGCCACCAGATCATCGATGAAATCGCAGACCGCCGTGCCGCCGCTCCATCGCACGATGTCGGCCGGGATCTCGTTCACCACCGACAGGGCAAATACCGCGGGATGCGCCGCGCAAGCCCGGGCGGCGCTGCGAACGGCATCGATCGCCTCCTGACGCGTGCGATCATTCTCCAGGAAGCACAGATGCTTGTTCCACGGCACGTCCACCAGGACCTTCAACCCGTGTTCCGAAGCCAGATCCAGGAACCAGCGCGGAGGCACGTGGTACACGCGGACCAAATTGGCGTTGAGACTCGAAATCTGCTGGAAATCCCGGGCCACCGAAGCGGGCTCCGGAAAAGGTTCTCCGCGTCCGTTGGGAGGAAACGGTCCGTAGACCACGCCCTTGGGGAAAAATTTCTTCGCCCCCACGCGGAAGAACTTCCCATCCACGGTCACCCGCGCGCGAACACTGACGATCGGTTCGCTCACAGAGGGATTCGTCCGGGGCACAGGACGAACAAACGGACCGCGCGCTGTGGGGAGCGCGCGTTGCACAGACGGGAGCCGCGGCGCCCGGGCCGCTCCGGTGCGGCCGGGCAGTACCGGAAATCCGGGACGGCGAAAGGCAATCGCATCAGCGGTCATGGTGCAGGAAGAACCCAACATTGCGCAAGACACGCCGGATTCACCGTTGGGGAGTCCGACGGCCGATCCCCAAGGCCTCTTCATCCTCATTCGCAAAACGTTTCCAAAACGCCATCAAACTTCGGATCGCCCTCCAGCCCCCCTTCGAATCGGAAAACAAAACGACCCGTCGAAGAACTCTCCGACGGGTCGCGACCTATGGATCAACTCAGACTTCAATCACCAGCGGCGTCCTTCATAGTGACCGTGAACCGCATGGGGTCCGTGCCAGTAACCTCCGTACACCACTGGGCGGGCATACACGACCGGAGCTGGCACATACACCACCCGGGGAGCCGGGGTGTAGCAGACAGGAGCCGGAGCCGCATACACCACCGTCGTGGGATGACAAGCCGGGGCATAAACCACCGGAGCCGGGGCGGAAACCGTAGTGTAAACCACCGGAGGCTCGTAATGAGGGCGGAAGGCATCCGCCAGAACCCCCGCCACCGCCACACCGGTCAGGACTTTCCCCGCCGTCGCCCACTCGCGATCCCCGGCGCTGGCGGGCAACATTGCCGCCGAACTTAGGGCCGCCACCGTCACCGCGAACACTGCAGTTTTCATAATGAAATGAAGGTTAAACCGCGTTCTTCGGGCCGGTTTGAAGATTCATTCCGACCCACGCCCTGTCCGACGGAGGATAGGTTTGTTTATTCAGGTCATTTCATTCCCTGATCCAACAGCTTCCCCAGCATTGATTCACCCCGGATCAGGTCCATGATGACTCGCGTGAGCCACCCCTCCGGCCCCCCGAAGCCCGTTGATGCCCGACAGGTCAAGCGGCGCATTCCCCGGTCCTTCAAGGAGCTCACCCCGAGCAACCACTTCAGTCCGCGGACGTTTTTTCGCGAGATGGTGTGGAAGGCCTTCTTCACCGCCCGGAGCGGATCGACCAAGATCCCCGCCTTCCCGCATTTGAAGGGATCCGAAGCCGCGCTGACATGGATCGGGCACGCCTCATTTTTGATCCAGTTCGAGGATCTGAACGCGGTCGTCGATCCAAACTTTGCCAACTGGCTCTTTCTGCTGAAGCGACTGAAGCGGCCCGGACTCAAGGCGAGCGACCTGCCGCCGATCGACCTCGTGCTGCTCACCCACGCGCACTTCGATCACTTCCACAAACCCAGCCTGCGAAAACTCCCCTCCCCCAAGATCGCCGTCATGCCTTGGGGATGCGGCTCGCTGGCGAAGCGGGTGGGGTTTGAACGCATTGTCGAACTCAAGTGGTGGGAAAGCTTCGGACATGGCGACTGGAAGGTGACCCTCGTTCCCGGAAAACACTGGGGCGCGCGAACCCTTCGCGATGCGCACCGCGGCTGGGGCGGGTTCGTGCTCGAGCACCGCGGACGCACGATCTACCACGCCGGAGATTCCGCGTACTTCGACGGCTTTGCTGAAATCGGGGAACGCCTCAAACCCGAGATTGCCCTGCTCCCCATCGGTGCCTATTTCCCCGATTCCTTCCGCCACGTTCACATGGGACCCGATGAGGCGGTCCGGGCGTTTCGGGATTTGAAGTCCGAGTGGCTCGTGCCCATGCACTACGGAACCTTCAAGCTGAGCTTCGAGGAAATGGAGGAGCCGGAGCGCTGGATCCGCGAACTCGCCGCCGCCGAAAAACTCACCCGGCACCTTCGTGTGCTGGAAGAAGGAGTGCCGGAGAAGTTTTAGACACGGATTTCACGGATTTTCACAGATTGATGAGGAACGCATTCCCGGAGCGCTCCCTCTGAATCCGTGAAAATCCGTGCAATCCGTGTCTCCAACTCCGTTGCCTCGGAATGCGGCTCGGCTATTCTCGCCCGCATGCCGATTTACGAATTTCACTGCGAAGCGTGCAACAAGGACAGCGAAGTCCTGGTCCGCTCGAGCGATTGGAAGGGAACCCTCTGCCCCAAGTGCGGTTCCACGCGCCTCGAAAAGAAGTTCTCCACCTTCGCCGCCAGCGTGGCAGGTGGAGGCGCTGCAGATCTCGCCGGCTCCTGCAGCGGCGTGCCCTCCTCCTGCGGCATGTGCGGCACGGGCAAGCCGCATTCTCACTGATCTTCCTACCGACAGAGGGATCAAATTTGGAAAGCATGAAAGCAGGAAGGGGATGAAGGGAGATCGCGCGGTGACGCGGGGTCTCCGAAAAATTCCTGGCCCTGCGCTGCAGGGATTCTGCCGTCAGGGCAGTTCTTGAATGCGCACATTGCGCCAGCGGATTTCGAGTCCCGCTGCGTTGGTCTTCACCGCGTGCACCTGCAGACCGATGAGGCCCGACGGCGTCACCGAGTCGTGATAGTCGGTCGCCGGAACGCCGTTTAACCAACTGCGCAGGGAATCTCCGCGACACTCGATGCGCAGGCGGTTCCACTTCCCCGCCTTGAAGGCCTTGCGCGCGGGCTCATTGTTCTCGAGCGATTGCAGCCATCCGCGACGCGCCTCGTCATAGAGGCCTCCGGTCCATGCCCGCGGGCTCGGATCAATCTCGATCTGATACCCGTGCACGCGATTCGCCGGGAATCGGTACTGCTTTCCGCCAACCTGGGCCACCGTCGCCGTGTCGGACACTTCGCTGCGAACCTGCACCCCGGAATTGAGGTTCACCATCGGCTTGAACTCCAGCTCGAGAATGAAATTGGTGTAGCTCCGCTCCGTGCACAGAAACGTGTTCGCGGTTCCCTGCACGGGAGATCCAACGATCTCGTTTCCCTCAATGCGGTAATTTGCATTGCCGCCCTTGCGAACCCATCCCGAGAGATCCCGCCCGTTGAACATCGGCTTGGATCCCCCGCCGAAAACATGGCCTCCTGCGCAACCGGCAACCAACACTCCAACCCCCAGCACCAGGGAGAACAACGTGGAGGCGCGGACCGGTTCAGGGGAGTTCATGAGGCGACAAGGTTTCAAAACGCCGAAGACTAGCGACCGAAATTCATCCCCGGCATGCCCGGGATCTTGCCGCCGAATTTGCCGAGCATCTTCTGCATCTTGCCGAGCTTCTTCATCATGCCCTGCATCTCGTCGAATCGGCGCAGCACGTTGTTTACCTCGGCCACGTTCACGCCCGAGCCCTTGGCAATGCGTTGACGCCGCTTCGCATTCAGCAGCTGCGGGGTCGCGCGTTCCTTGGGAGTCATGGCGCACAGGATGCCCTCCATGCGGCGAAATTCCTTTTCGCTCTTCGACATGTCCACGCCCTTCACCATGTCGCTTCCGCCGGGCAGGAGTCCCACCAGGTTTTCCAACGGGCCCATCTTCTTCATCTCGCGCAGCTGCATGAGGAAGTCGTCGAGCGTGAACAACCCGCGACGCATCTTCTCTTCAAGCTCCATCGCCTTCTGCTGGTCGATGGCTTCAGCCGCCTTCTCCACCAGGGTGACCACGTCGCCCATGCCCAAAATACGCTGGGCCATGCGTTCGGGGTGGAACGGTTCGAAGTCTTCAAGCTTCTCGCCCACGCCCATGAACTTCACCGGCTTGCCCACCACCGTCCGGAACGAGAGCGCCGCGCCGCCGCGGGCATCGCCGTCGAGCTTGGTGAGAATGGCTCCGGTCACTCCGAGCGCCTTGTCAAAGTGGGTCGCCACATTGACCGCCTCCTGGCCGGTGGCGGCATCGAGCACGAGGAGGATCTCCTGCGGTTTGATGACATCGCGCAACCGCACGAGCTCCTGCACCAGCGGCTCATCGATCTGCAACCGACCGGCGGTATCAAAAATGATCGTCGTCTTCTGGTGCGCCGCGGCGTAGTCGAGGGCCTCGCGGGCGATCTTGATCACGTCCATCTCCCCGGGCTTGAGGAACACCGGCACATCGATCTGCTTGCCGAGGGTGGCGAGCTGATCCATGGCCGCGGGACGGTAAACATCGGCCGCAACCAGCAGGACGTGACGCCCCTGTTTCTGGAGCATCTTGGCCAGCTTGCCGGAACTGGTGGTCTTGCCCGAGCCGTGCAGACCGCACATCAAAATGCACGACGGACTCGCATTGAGCTGCAGACCGGCGTTCTCGGATCCGAGCAGTCCCACGAGTTCATCGTGGATGATTTTGATCATCTGCTGTCCCGGCTGGACGGACTGGATGACCTGCTCGCCGAGGGCCTTGGATTTGACCCGCTCGATGAAATCGCGTGCCACGCCAAACTGGACGTCGGCGTCCAGCAGCGCGAGGCGAACATCCCGCAACGCATCACTGACGTTGGATTCGGAGATCTTTCCGAGTCCGCGCAGATTGCGAAAGACGTTCTGAAGCTTGCCGCTCAGGGAATCGAACATGGGAACGAGCCTACGGAATTCCCGCGAGCAGGACAAACCACGAATGCGATCCGCGACGGGCATTCGTTCCGATTCTCCCGAGGCACCTAAAAAAGAAAAAACGGGCGCACCCTTTCGGATGCGCCCGTTTGGAATTCGAAGCGGCGGAAGCTTACTGCTTGCCGAACTTCTCCTCGGCAGCGGCGAACGCGTGTTCGAGCGCCACGAGGTCTTCGCCCGGCTTGAGGGAGTCGAGCACGGCCTGCTCGGCCTTGAGCTGCTCCTGCGAGTAGTTCGCAGCCTTGATCGACAGACCGATGCGGCGGTCGGCGCGATCAATCTTGATCACGCGGGCGCTCACGTCGTCACCGACCTTGAGCACGTTCTTGATCTTGTCCACGCGCTCTTCGCTGACCTGGGAAATGTGCACCAGGCCGTCGATGTCGTGGGGCAGTCCGACGAAGGCACCGAAGCTCGCGAGCTTCGTGACCTTGCCGGCAACCAGATCGCCCACCTTGAAGAACTGGTCGATCTGCTCCCAGGGATCCACGGCGAGCTGCTTCATGCCAACGCTGATGCGCTGGTTGGCCTTGTCGACTTCGAGCACGACGGCTTCGACGACGTCGCCCTTCTTCACGACTTCGCTCGGGTGGTTGATCTTGCGGGTCCAGCTCATGTCGGACACGTGGATCATACCGTCGAGACCTTCCTCGAGTTCGATGAACGCGCCGTAGCTGGTGAGGTTGCGGATCGCTCCCTTGACCTTGGTGCCAGGAGGATACTTCTCGTGGGCGATGTCCCACGGGTTGGTCTCGAGCTGACGGATACCGAGGGAGATCTTCTGCTCCTCGCGGTTGATGCCGAGCACGACCGCTTCGATGTCCTGGCCGACCTTGAGGACGTCCGAGGGCTTCGCGATGCGCTTGGTCCAGCTGAGTTCGGTGACGTGCACGAGGCCTTCGACACCCGGCTCCACTTCGACGAACGCGCCGTAGGGAACGAGGTTGACGACCTTGCCCTTGACCTTGGTGCCGAGGGGGTACTTGGCTTCGATGCTGTCCCAGGGATTCGCTTCCTTCTGCTTGAGGCCGAGGGAGACGCGTTCCTTCTCGCGGTTGATGTCGAGGACGACGACGTCGATTTCCTGGCCCACGCGGAGCATCTCGCTCGGGTGGCTGAGCCGGCCCCAGGACATGTCGGTGATGTGGAGGAGGCCGTCCAGACCGTTGAGGTCGATGAACGCGCCGAAGTCGGTGAGGTTCTTGACGGTGCCCTTGCGGATGTCGCCCGGAACCATTTCGGAGAGCAACGACGCACGGCGCGCATTGCGTTCAGCCTCGACGAGTTCGCGACGGCTGAGGACCACGTTCTGGCGGTCCGGATTGAGCTTCACGACCTTGAACTCATAGGCATTGCCCACATAGGCGCCCAGGTTCTTCGGAGGAGTGATGTCCACCTGGCTCGAAGGGCAGAACGCCTCGACACCGATGTTCACCACGAGACCACCCTTGACGACACCCTTCACCTTGCCGGTGACCGTGCCGCCTTCGTTGCAGATGGTTTGGATGCGGTCCCAGTTCTGCTGGAACTCGGCCTTTTCCTTCGAGAGATGGACATTTCCATCTTTGTCTTCGGCGCGCTCGATGAGCACGTCGATGAGGTCGCCCACCTTCACGGTGGTGAAATCAACGAACTCCGAAGCGGAAACAACGCCTTCGGATTTTCCGCCGATGTCCACGAGGGCTTCTTTCGGACGGACTTCAATGATGGTTCCCTTAACGATTTGGCCGGTCTGAAGCGAACGATCGTACTGCTTCAGAAGCTCGGCAAAGGACTGCGTGGTCGCTGCCATAATCAACAAACGATATACCGACGGACGGACTGACTCTGAGTAAACGGGAGGTCTAGGAGGGGGGACGTGAAGAAAGCGCGGCCCCGCGCGAAGACTCCGATGCCCAACTGTTCACCGCGTTGCGGTTGGCAACGGAGGTTAGAGGTCAGGTTGTGCGTTTAACGGTCTTTTCTCAGCCTAAAACGATGCCGCACACGCGACACCAGGCGCCGAGGAAAGTACGGGGATGACGGCGAGGGACAAGGCTTTTTTCGGTGTCGAATCAGAACAGCAGTTGTCCACGAATCCATCAAACCGCCTCGGCGGGCCGCCCGATTCACCTCCTTTTCCGCCCTCGGACTGAAGTTGTTACCCCCGTTTTTCCAAAAGATTAGCCTTGCTCATTCAACCAAACCGGTCAGCTTGCGGCCGCCCTGCAAGATAGCGAGCGAAAGTCCAGGCGTGGTAAATCTTCAGTTGAACGTGCTTCAGTGATGATTTGAAACCCGATGGTCGGGAACAGTCTGAGAAATCACTGCGAGTCGAGCTAGGAATCATTAATGAACACGAAACTGTACGTGGGGAACCTGTCGTTCAACACCACTGAGAACGACCTCCAGGACGCTTTTGCCGCCCACGGTGATGTCTCCGAAGTCAACCTCATGGTTGATCGTATGACTGGCCGCTCCCGCGGATTTGCCTTCGTCACCATGGCCACTGCCGATGGCGCCAAGGCTGCTATCGACTCCATGCACGGCAAGCAGCTCGACGGCCGTCCCCTGACCGTCAATGAAGCGCGTCCGAAGGAAGAACGCTCCGGTGGCGGCGGCGGCTTCGGTGGTGGTGGCGGCGGCGGCGGAAGCCGTGGCCCTCGCCGCGAAGGCGGATTCCGTCCCCGCTACTAAGTTAGCCCGGGACCAAGCCGCACGTTCGGCTTGATTTAAGTTTTCAACGGCGCGGGGTCGGTTTATTCCACCCCGCGCCGCTTTTGGCCGAAACCGTGATCCGGTTGGCCCCAGCCCCAAACCGAATCCCAAAAGCCCGATGGCACCTGATGGCTCTGGCTGGACCGCGTTAGACGTCAAATCATGGAAGAACACATTTCACTCGAAGGAAAAATCCTCACGGTTCTCGCCGGGACGATGTTTCGCGTCGAACTCGACAACAAGCACATCGTTCTCGCCCACATTTCCGGCAAGATGCGCAAGCGGTTCATCCGGCTCACCCCGGGCGATCGTGTGCGATTGGAAATGTCCCCGTACGACCTGAACAAGGCCCGGATCACCTACCGGCTCGGCTAATCCCGCCGATCCACCATCGCCCGCAATAAGATCTGAACGGATCGCGGGATGACCTGAATCCGCTTCGAGAAAAAGTACGTTCGTTCAATCACGGCACCGGTATCCATCCGGTGCCGTTTTTGTTTTTCGCGACGGAGTTTCGGATCAGGCCCAGGCGTTTCGGAGCACGCGCAGGAAATTGCCATGCGCCAGTCCGGCGACATCGGCTTCGCTAAAACCGCGCGCCCGCAGCAGAACCGGCAGATGCTGCAGATCGGCAATCGATTGCAGATCCTGCGGCGTTTGCTCAATGCCGAACCCGCCGTCGAGATCGGAACCGATCCCCACATGACGCGCATTGCCCGCGATTTGGCAGATGTGGTCGATGTGCTCCACAATCCGTTCCAGTTTCAAATGCGCCGAGGCGGGGGTGGTTTTTCCACGTTCCCAACCGGGCACCATCATCCAGGCGTCGAACACCGCCCCCAGCACGCCATCGTGCCGGATCAGTTCGCGGATCTGCTCGTCGGTCCACTGACGCGTGTCAGGCACCAGCGAGCGACAATTCTGATGGCTCGCCCAGACCGGACCGTCCCAGCGCTTCATCGCGTCCCAATAGGCGTCGTCGCACAGATGGGTGGCGTCGAGGATGATTCCCAATCGCCGCATTTCCACCAGCAGTTCACGTCCTCGGGCGTTCAGTTCGCCGGACGAATGGGTGCCGTTGGCATAAATCCCCGGTCCGTAATGCGCAGGCCCGATCGCCCGAAGGCCGTATCCGTAGGCCCGCTCCAAATGATGCAGCGTCACGAGGGAATCGGCTCCCTCCAGCGACAGAATGTAACCCAGCGGAAGTTTCGGAGCCGAGTGGCCCGTCTGGGTGGCGTCGGCCGGCCAACCAGCCAGATGCGCCTCCAGCGCGACCCTATCGCGGATCTGAACCAACTCCCCCGCCTCTTCCATTTCGCGGTACCACGCCAGCTGCGCCTGAGTCATGGCCCACGCCTGCGCGGGGGAACGCCATCCTGCCACGGGGCTCCACGCATTGTGCTCCACGCGGGCGATCTGCGTGGCAACGCACAGCCCGATGCCGCCCCGCCGCATCTCGGTAAAGGACACCGTTCCGTGCCCGCGGTCCGGCTTATCCTTCAAGCGGGATTCAGCGGCGCGGATTTCCGCCAGCGGGCGGGTGAGGTCACGATTCCACTCGACGGCGTTCATCGCTAGGTCGAGGTGTGCGTCAAAAACAAACATGTGTGGTCCCAATTACAGAGCTGATCGCGCCGCAGCATGCGGCCGCACCGTCGGTGCCCTCAACAGATCGGCAGAAATTCCGCGGAGCTCAATGCTCAAATCTGAATCCGTCGCGCCCGCGCCGTGACCGTCCATCGCGTGGACGCCAGCCCCTCGCGAACCACCCACACCTCTTGGTGTAGGGCAACCGTCGGGCAGACGTGCCACGGGATTCCGTAGATGGCGTCGCCGATCGACAACGCGGAAGCATCCACCCCTTCCACCACGAGATGCTCCTCGTTGTGCGCGACCGGATTCGCGCGGGGCAAATTGAGAAAAACCACGCGGGGTTGCTGCATTTCGGACGCCACCGCCTTGTGTCCGAGATCCAGGCACACGCGCTCCGGCGTCGGCTTGCTGACCACGCGGGTCAACACCACCGCCGCGGGTTCAAACACCAGATCCGGCAGCTTCTTGGCATAGCCGGCGTCCCACAGCACGCATGTCCCCGGACTCAGCTCCACATCGCTGCGTTGCGCGTGAATCGGGAACGTCGGAGTTCCGCCCGCCACCACGGCCGGCACTGGGAGCCCGAGCGCGAGCAGGATCTGTCGCACCGCCTGCACCGGCGCAAACGCGGCATCGCAGGCCTCCTTGCGCGCCGAAAGATCGGGATCGTGCAAATGTCCGTCGTAGGCGTGGAGCCCGCGCGGCTCCAATCCCGGCAGCTTCGCAATCAGCTGGTACAACTCCACCGCCGCATCCCCAGGTTCCACACCGGTGCGATGCTGTCCGATATCGAGATCCATCCACGCCCCAATGCGAATCGACGCCTTCAAGGCCGAATCCGAGAGGGCCCGCGCCGAGTGCTCATTGTCGAGCACCGCGGACAACCGCGCCCCCGGATGACGAACCGCCAGCTCAACCAAGCGATCGCAATTCGGTCCCACCGGCTGACACGCCAGCAGGACATCCTCCGCCCCGGCTAGAACCGCCATCTCCGCCTCGGCGATCGTCGCACACTTCACCTTGGTGATCCCGAGCTCCACCTGACGCCGTACCAATTCCGGGAGCTTGTGGGTCTTGATGTGCGGACGCAGCCGGGACACATCCCCCGCGATGCGAATCATCGCGGCGAAATTGCGTTCGATGCGCTCGGGATAAACTAGAAGCGCGGGGGACGGGATTTCGTCCACGTTCCGCACGGCGTACCAGGCGGAATCCATGGTCAGACGAGTTCGAAAATCACTTCAATCTCCACCGCAATGTTGCCGGGCAGCGGCCCCATTCCCACCGCGCTCCGGGCGCCGATTCCCTTGTCCGATCCCCAAATCTCGGCGAACAGCTCGCTGCACCCATTGATCACCTTGGGATGATCGTAGAAATCCTGGGCGGTGTTCACCATGCCGAGGATCTTGACCACGCGGTTCACGCGATCGAGCGAGCCGAGGTTTTCCTTGAGCGTGGCGAGAATGGCCAGGCCGACCTGGCGGGCCGCGAGCTTGCCCTCCTCGAGGGTCAGGTCACGCCCCACCACCCCCTGGATCAACGATCCGTCGGTGCGGAGCGGTCCGTGTCCGGACACGTAGGCGTGATTGCCACTGACCACCAGCGGCTTGTACACCGCCACCGGTTTCGGGGCTTTGGGAAGTTCGAGATGAAGGTCGCGGAGACGGGCTTCGGCACTCATGTGATTTTGAATTCGGCCCGTTACGTACCACCCGCCTAGCTTTCGAGTCGAGCCAGCAGGCGCTCGCCCGCTTCTTTTCCCTGAAACTCGGCCACCACGCGCAGCACGTCCCCGCCATCCGGCCTCCGTCGCGACGCCTTCAGGTACGCCATGAACTCCTTGGTCGCCGGCCAGAACCCGTCTCTTCGGATGTGATGACGCCAGCTCATCAAGGCATGATGCCGCGTGGTCGTGGTCGGTCCCTCCACCGGCACAAACCCGTGCCGCCCCAGCAGCTTCTGGATCGTCCGGGGATCGAAGTACCAAAAATGGAACGGGAATGAGAGGTGCGCCCATTCGCGGCCGTCGAGGGCGAGCCGGACGGCGTTGCCGTTCGGAACGGCGATGTGGATGCGTCCGCCGGGCTTCAACACGCGGGCAAGCTCGGCCAGTTCCACATTGGGATCGGGCACGTGCTCCAGACTGTGACAGAGGATCGCGACGTCAAAGGAAGCCGCGGGAAGGTTCATGTCCGCAAGATTGCCCACCCGGATTTCCACCCCGGCTTCCGCGCCCTTCTTGGCGGCGGCTTCGCTCAAGTCGATTCCCAACACCTCGCATCCGCGCGACTTCAGATAAATCAGGATGTCGCCATAGCCCGATCCCACCTCCAGCACCCGAAGCCCGCGCTTTCCGTTGAGTGGAACATTGATGTCGAAGGCCCAATCGGCAATGAGCCCGCCGAGAAAACGAAAATGCCGTGCCCAACCGTGCACGCCGGCGGGTTGCGACCGGCAATCCCGGAGAAAGTCCCACCAGCGTTGCGCCTTCGCACTGCGTTTGCGGCCGACAAAGGCGTTGTAGCCCGCGGCTTCGTCGTAGTAGCGACCCAATTGCTCCCCGACCGGACGCGGACGCAACCGCCGCAATCCGCACTGGCCACACCGCCAGACCGACGCCACCCCAAACACGGAGTCGCGATGCGGCATTTCAAGAATCATGGCTCCATCCAATTTGCCACATACGGCACAGGATGTGTCTGTCCAGTTCGACGGCACACGCGATCTTGTCGCGACCCATCGGCAGGAAATCAAAAGGAATAAAAAAAAGTGATGGTGCGCCATCGACTTGCGGGCAGCTGACCGGCTTGGAATCGCCGGGGTCGATGACGTATTCTTCACGTCATGGCCAAGCCCGCACCCGCCTCTCCAGGACGCTCAACCCTTCGCGTGGCTGCTGCCCAACTCAAGTTTCGACCCACGCTTCGCGAAAACATCGAGCGGATCGAATCGGTGATTGGTCGTGCCGCCGACCGCGGGGCGGATGTGGTACTCCTTCCCGAGTGCGCCACCACCGGGTACGCCATCGATTTTCGGCGGCTCGACCGATCGGAACTCCACGATGCCCTGCTCCAACTCGGATCGCTCGCCGGCAAATACGGCATTCACTTACTGGCGGGTACTCCTTGGTTCAACGGGCGTCGTCTTCACAACTCCCTAGTGGTCTTCAACCGATCGGGTCGCGCGGTTTACCAGTATTCGAAGTGCCACCTCACGCCGCGGGACCGGGAGACTTTCACCCCCGGCAACGCCCTCGCCCTCTTCGAGCTCGACGGCATTCCAGCAACGGCCCTGATTTGCCACGAACGCAGGTATCCAGAATTGGTACGCCTTCCGGTCATGGCCGGGGCGCGAATCATTTTTCATCCCAACGCCGGACTCGATTCCCTGGCCGTGTCGCGGAAAAAGCGGGGAGGGCGCGACGGCATTGCCGCACGGGCCTTTGAAAACGCGGTTCCCTACGTGTTCGCCAACTCCGTCGGCCCCCAGGGCGGCGGTCTTTGGTCGGCCGGAGATTCGAAGATTGTGGATTCCGACGGCACCGTTCTCCAACTTGCCGGCAACACCTCTGAGGCCTTGTTGATCGCCGATCTGGATCTCTCCAGGGCGACGCGGAAGTACGCCGTGGAAGCCCTCTCCGAGCCCCGATTCCTTGCCCGCAGCCTGAAATCCCTCGTGACCCTTGTGCGTCGTCAGGCCCGAAGGGGAATTCTTCGGAACGGCATCGACGGGTAATCGAATTTCGCCGCCGTTTGCCGCGACGCCATCGCGTGGTAGCGTCCGCCCATGGCGTACGACTCGTTTCGGGACTGGATCACCGCGTTGGATCGCGCGGGAGAGCTGACCCGCATCTCCACTCCCGTTGCGACCGAACTGGAAATCACCGAGCTGGCGGACCGCGAGATGAAGTCGCCCGGCGGCGGCAAGGCCCTGCTGATCGAGAAACCCACGATCAACGGGGTTGTTTCTCCGTTTCCGGTAGCGATCAACACGCTGGGATCGAACCGCCGCATGGCCATGAGCATGGGCGCGGCCAGCGTGGACGAGGTCGCCGCCGAGCTCGGTGCCCTGATGAAGGCAAAGCCGCCGACGACCTTCCGAGACGCGTTTCAACTGCTCGCCCGAGCCGCAGAGCTGCGTCACGCCCGCCCGCGCCGGGTCAAAGACGGTCCATGCAAGGAGAAGATCCATCGCTTCGAGGAACGCGCGTCCCACACCGCGCCCTGGCCCGCCGCGCCCGATTGGAAACGTCCGGAGACGCTCCCCGCGAATCCCGCAACGCTGCTCAATCTCCCCATCTTGAAATGCTGGCCGCTCGATGGCGGACGGTTCATCACCCTGCCCTGCGTGGTCACCCAGGATCCGGACACCGGCGAGCGCAATGTCGGCATGTACCGCGTTCAAGTGTACGACAATCAAACCACCGGAATGCACTGGCAGCTTCAGAAGGTCGCTGCCCGGCACGGACGTCGTTACTACGAAACCAAGAGCCGCATGCCGGTGGCCATCGTTCTGGGGGGCGACCCGCTGTTTCCCTTTGCCGCGACGGCACCGCTTCCGGACGGGATCGACGAATTTCTGCTCGCCGGTTACCTCCGTCGGAAATCGATCGACCTCGTCAAATGCGAGACCAACGATCTGGAGGTTCCGGCCAATGCGGACATCATCATCGAGGGCTACATCGACCCGACTGAACCCCTCCGGGATGAAGGACCGTTCGGCGACCACACGGGATTCTACACCCTGCCCGAGCCGTATCCGGTGTTTCACGTCACGGCGATCACCCACCGCAACGACGCGATCTATCCGAGCACCGTCGTCGGAATTCCGCCGATGGAGGATTTCTACATTGGAGCCGCGTCGGTGCGGTTGTTCCTCCCGATGTTCAAGATGAACTTTCCTGAGATCGTGGACATCGCGCTGCCGGCTGAAGGCGTGTTTCACAACCTGGTGTTCGTCAGCATCCGAAAAACCTACCCGATGCAGGCCTACAAAATCATGCACGGGCTCTGGGGCATGGGGCAGATGATGTTCACGAAATACATCGTGGTGGTGGATGACGATGTCGATGTGCACAACACCAGCGATGTGATGTTTCGCCTCTGCGCCAACACCGACCCCGGCCGGGACACCCTGCTCACGCGCGGGCCGGCAGACGTCCTGGATCACGCGACGAGCGACATCGCGATCGGTGGAAAGCTGGGGTTCGATGCCACCCGAAAGCTGCCGGGCGAAGGATTCAAGCGCACCTGGCCGCCCTTGATCCGCATGGACCCGGCGGTACGTGCCAAGATTGATACAATGCTCGGACGCTAAGCTCAGTCCGTTCGGCAGCGCCGGGGTCCTGCAGCGGGCCCACGATTCCATTGGACCTGCGACCGCGGCCCCGTAGGCTCCTTCCCAGTTCGTAGCGACCACCGCTGCGGATTACTAACCCAACTCCTGGTGGCCGCGCACGGATCTGCCGTGATGCGACGCAACTCGGTCTTTTCGTCGTACTTGAATCGCCCCATCAAGGGCTTCGCTGACCGGCTCCAGTTCCACTCGATTCCATTCTTTTCCAACAAACACATGTCTCAAATCCATCTCATCGGCGGCGAAAAAGGCGGCGTCGGCAAATCCGTCGTAGCCCGCGTGGTTGCCCAGTACCTGATCGACCACGAACTTCCCTTTATCGGTTTTGATACCGACCGGTCCCACGGCTCGCTCCTGCGCTTCTACACGGACTTCGCCTCCCCCGTCGTGGTGGACCGCTATGAAAGCCTCGACGCCATTGTGGAGGCCGCGAGCGAGAACCCGGAAAAGCGCGTCCTCGTGGATCTCGCCGCCCAAACCCACGACCCGCTGGCCAAGTGGATGGACGAATCCGGAGTTCTAGAAATGGCGTCCGAACTCGGAATCACCCTGCACTACTGGCACGTCATGGACTCGGGCAAGGACTCCGTGGACCTGCTGAAGAAACTCTTCGACCGTTTCGGTTCCCGCCTCAACTACGTACTGGTTCTCAACCAGCTTCGCGGCGAGCAGTTCCCGATTTTCGAAGCCTCCGGCGAACGCGAGCGTGCCGCCGAGTTGAATGCGAAGGTCATCACGCTGCGCCGTCTGCACGACACCGTGATCACCAAAATTGATGCCGGCAGCACGAGCTTCTGGGCGGCCAAGAACCGGACCGAATCCAACGTCAATGGACTCGGCCTGCTCGAGCGTCAACGCGTCAAGGTGTGGCTGCGCCACGCCTACGAACAGCTCGACACCGTCGGGTTCTGAGGAACACCGGACTACTTCGTCATCGCAGGACGCGGACGCGGCTTGTGCAGTGCGAAGATGTCCGTCTGGTGGCGGTGCCCCGCCTTGGGGCCCGCCCCGTTTCCGGTTCCGTAGACCGGACTGTTGAGCCGGTCCGAGGCGCGGCCGGTTTTGATTTCCTCGGTCAAATCCGCGACCGACTGCAGCACGCGCGTGGGTTGGTACACGTAGTCGCCGAGCACCTCCAACTGCGTCGATCCGCTCAACACCAGGAACGACTGCATCCCGGCCTCCATGGCTCCGCGAATGTCGGTCTCCATCGTGTCGCCGATCATCACCGTCTGCTCGGGTTCGCACAGCGACAGCTCCGCCAGCTTGCGGCGTGCGCGGTGGAACATGTAGCCGTTGGGCTTGCCCAAATAGTAGGCGTGACGCCCGGTGCTCGCCTCGAGAAATGCCGCGGTTGAACCTGCACCCGGACGCGTCTTCTCACTCGACACCGGACACCAATTGTCAGGATTGGTCGCGAGCAGGCGTGCACCGCGTTCGATGCACTCGTGCGCCTTCACCAGCTTTTCCATCGTGGTCATTCCCTCCCCCACCACCACGTAGCGTGGACGAATGCCATCATTCGCGATCTTCCGTTCGTGCAACGCGGTGAGCAATCCGCCTTCACCGATGACGAAGACGGTGCAGTCCGGATCGGTCTCGCTGAGGAAATCCGCCGTGTTGAGGGCCGACGTGTAAAAATGCCTCGCCGAAAGCCCGTGAATTCCGAGGTGCTTCAATCTCACGGAAAGATCCTCCGGAGTCGGGGCCGAATTGTTGGTCAGGAAAAGAAAGGGCGTTCCGGTGCTGTTCAACGCTTGAACAAATTCCACCGCCCCCGGGATCAATTGGTTCTCACGGTAGATCACACCGTCCATGTCGATGAGGTATCCGGTCTTCATAGTTTACAACTGTACCGCGCAGGCATTCGTCGGGTAGGGACGAACCGCTGTCACGAAGCAGAAGTCCTGCCGACGCATTGCCCTGGCGCTGGAACGACTCATCCGGTCGGAAACTGGGGTTTTTCGGGGAGAACGCCCCGACCATGGATGCAGGGTGAACAGAAAGAACCAGCCGCTGCGGCGTTTTTCCGAACCGATGGGTCCAGGCACGCAAAACCCCTCGTTTCCTAGGAAAACGAGGGGTTTATGAAGATCGTTTACTTAAGTGAACGATTCTTATCGATGATGGAATCCACCGCGATAAACCGGCACCCCGACGTGCCATCCGCCGCCGTGGAACCGTCCACCAAATCCGAGACTCACCGAGATCCCGGGACGGGGATATCCCCAGCCATAGTAGTAGGGGCCGCCGTAGTAATATTCAGTCACCACCGGAGGCGCATACACCACGGTGGGAGGCGACTGCACGTAAGTCACTGCGGGTTGAACCACCGTGGTGGTCGTGGGTTGCTGAACGGCGCCGCCGGGATAAACCGTCTGACCCGGTGCAACGGAAGGAGCGGGTGCGGGTGCGGGTGCGGGCGCAGCTGCAGCCACCTGCTGAGCGGGAGCCGGCGCAGGGGCGGACGCATACTCGGCGGTCGAACCTCCCACAGGGCGTGCGGTGAGCATCGCGCTCACCACGCGATCGGTGACCCCTTCGCTTCGGAGATAGACGATGTCCTCAGCGGTGAGGTCGTAGGAAGAGGAGGACTGCTTGACGAAGGCGACGATGGTTTCGTCGCCCACCTTGGCCCGGGCCAATTTCAGGACTTCACCCGCTGCGTAGCTGAGCCGCGCAGGCTTGGTGACTGCGGGCGCGGTCGTCGCCGAGGAACTTGCGGTGGCATTTTCAGCCGCCTCGCAAACCGCCAGAGCCACACAACCGGCAAGACCGACAGAAATCCAACGAAACGCCGACACAGAAGAATTCGCGTTCATAAACAAACTGTTTCAACCGAACCGCGGGACCAACCTCGTCACTCGAGGCCCCCGGTCAAGTGCCGAGTGGACGCGGGGTTACTGGGTTTCATTCAGTGCCAACATCCGGAAGCCGGGGCAGCAAAATGCCGGAGATCCGCGAGGATAGCCGAAACTATCATTCGTCCTATCACACTTCAAACAAACCACTTACACGATCAATTCCACATCTATTTCCCGCACCTCAGGTTGGTTTTTCTGAACCCGGTTTCCACCGTCGTGGAATCGAAGCCCCGGCTTTCCACAATTGCGGTTCTTGCCGTGCCTCAAAGCGAATCTCCTCCCCGCGGGCGCGCTAGAATCATTTCCCGTCAAAAATAAACCGTTTTGACACCTGCCCAGCTCCCACGTATTCCCTGCCCACCACCCCGTCGTAAAGGAAGCCATCGGACCGCGTCATGCCCTGCCCTGATCCAGACCGGACAACCACGTGAGCGAGCCATCTCCCATCCCGCCCTCCAATCCGGAGTCGAGCGACGTGCGTAAACCCGACCACCCTCGCTTCGCAACCGAGGGATTCCGCTTTGGCCGCAGTGGATATCTGTTCGTGTGTCTGCTCGCAGCACTCACGCACTACAACTTGCATCGTTTCCGCACGCCGGCGGAAATCAGCTTGGTCCCTTCGACAGTGGCGACGACGCTTTACGATTCCCTGTTCCACTGGGTACCCGGAGCCTCCGGGGATACATCGGGAATCCTCGGGTCACGGATTCACTTTTACACCCTTCCGGTGTTCGCAGTCGGAATTCTTGCCACCGTGGGACGCCTCCGCGACATCGGCATCGCTTTACCCTGGGGACTGCTGCTCCTCATCCCCGGAGTTCGCCTGATCGTCCTCCTGTTGCTGGGGATCGTTCCCACTTCGATTCACGCCAAGAAATCGCTCTCTGAGTTCGGATCCCTCTCCAGGCAACCTTTGGGGCTGCTTCCGAAGTCGCCCTGGGGCTGCGCGCTCACGGTGGTGTTGATCTCCGCCTGCATCGGCGTGTCATTCACCGCCATCAGCACCGAGGTGTTTGGGGACTACGGCTGGGCCTTGTTTGCAGCGACTCCGTTTCTGCTCGGACTGTTCTCCACCACGCTCTACGGATGGCAGCACGGTCTGCGTCGATGGGATGCCGTCCGGTTGAGCATGATGACGGTCATCCTGTCCGGGATCCTTCTGTTCGGTTTGGCGGTCGAGGGAATCATTTGTCTGGTGATGGCAGCCCCGATTGCAAGCGCGTTGGCAATCCTCGGCGGACTGACCGGCCAGGCGTTGCTCGTCGCAACGGGACGTACCCGGGACCCGAAAGTCATGTGCGTAGCCTTGTTCTCGATTCCCCTGCTCTGGGTGACCGAGCAAAACCGTTCCGAATCCGCCCCTGAATTCACCGTAAGCAGCAGCGTGTTGATCGCTGCGCCCGCAGAGCGCATCTGGCCCCTGATTGTGGACGTGGACGAACTCCCGCGCGCGCAAAGCCTGTGGGCCAAGGTGAACATCGCCACCTTCCATCGAGCCTGGACCTCCGGCGTCGGAAAGGGAGCGACCCGCGTGTGCGAATTCCATACTGGCGTCGCGCAGGAGACGGTGGAGGTCTGGGATCCCCCGCGACGACTCGAACTCCGGGTGGATTCCACCCCGGTTCCGATGGAGGAGTGGACGCCTTATCGCCATCTGCATCCCCGGCATCTTGACGGCTATTATCAGGTCAACCACGCGTCGTTCGAACTCACGCCGGTTCCCAGCGGAACCCTTCTCCGTGGCACCACGCGATTTCAGCACGGTCTCTGGCCCGCGGAATATTGGGGATGGTGGTGCACTCCGGTGGTTCGCAATTTGCAACTGCGGGTCCTGTCGGAAACCAAGCTTCGCGCGGAAGCCCTGTCGAAGCCGTGAATCGCCGGCGATGGTTGGAAAGGAACGAACGTCGATTTCCAACCGACGGGATGGTGGGCGAGGAGGGATTCGAACCCCCGACCAACTGCGTGTAAAGCAGCTGCGCTAACCACTGCGCCACTCGCCCAAACCCTCCGCGTGCGGGCGGAGAGTTACCATTCGGGCAGACGTTTGGCGACCGGTTTTCGCGGACCTCCCGATCTTCCTTTCGGTTCCGCAGTTCCGGGGATTGTGTCCGCGCTTCGATCCGGTAGCGTCGCGACATGTTCCACCGCGCCCTGACCACCCTCGCCACGGCCGCTGCTTCTGCCTCGGTCCTGATCGCTGCCGGAGCTCCACGAGTCCTCCCTGAAGGAACGCTGCCCAAGGATCACCGGCTCGAACCAGTCAAGGATCTCGACGGCTACTTCCCGTTCACGCCCCCCACGTCGGCCGAGGCCTGGACTAAGCGCGCGGCACAGGTTCGGCGGCAAATCTTGGTCTCCCAAGGCCTCTGGCCCCTTCCCACCAAGACGCCGCTCAACCCGGTAATCCACGGCCGCATCGACCAAGGGGATTATTCCGTCGAAAAAGTTTACTTCGAAAGCGCGCCCGGGTTCTTCGTCACCGGCAACCTCTATCGTCCGGCGAAACTCTCGGGGAAAGCACCTGCCGTTCTGTTCGCCCACGGGCATTGGAAGGACGCGCGACTCTCCGAAACCTCGCCCAAGGAACTTCGTGAGGAAATCGCCGACGGCGCGGAACGTTTCGAAAACGGCGGCCGCAGCCGATTCCAATCCATGTGCGTCCAGCTCGCGCGCATGGGCTGCGTGGTGTGGCAGTGGGACATGCTTGGGGATTCCGATTCTCAGCAGTTCACCCGCGACTTCATTCACGGCTTTTCCAAGCAGCGCCCGGAGATGAACACCGAGGAAAACTGGGGATTATTTAGCCCGCAGGCCGAGGCGCATCTGCAGAGCGCGATGGGACTCCAGACGTGGAATGCCGAACGCTCGCTCGACTTCGTCCTGAGTCTCCCGGAAGTCGATCCCACACGAATCGCCATGACCGGCGCGAGCGGCGGTGGAACGCAAACCATGCTTCTTTCGGCCGTGGACTCCCGAATCGCGCTGTCATTCCCGGCAGTGATGGTGAGCACCGCCATGCAAGGCGGCTGCACCTGTGAAAACGCGAGCCTGCTGCGCGTGGGAACGGGCAACGTGGAATTCGCAGCCCTGTTCGCACCGAAACCGCTTGGCATCACCTGCGCGAATGACTGGACCAAGGAGGTTTCCACCAAGGGATTCCCGGAACTCAAACAACTCTACGCCCTGCTCGGATCCCCGGAGAATGTGATGCTCAAGCGCGGGGAACACTTTCCACACAACTACAACGCGGTTTCGCGTTCGGCGTTTTACACCTGGCTCAATCGACACTTCAAACTGGGTCAAACCGAGCCCGTGATTGAAAAGGATTACACCTTCCTCACCCGCGAGCAGTTGACGGTCTGGGACGCGGCCCATCCGGCCCCCAAATCAGGCGATCCCGAATTTGAGCGCAGCCTGCTCCAATCCTGGCACAAGGATTCGGAATCGCAGCTGTCCCGCATGAAATCGAATTCCCCGGAGGAATATCTGAAGACTCTCCGAGGCGGATGGGATGTGGTGCTCGATGGAACTTTGGAAACCGCCGGCAACGCCTCCTGGGAGCTCAAGGCGAAGGCGGACAAGGGCGCCTGGATCGAAATGGCCGGCCTGATCCACAACACCAGCTACCACGAGGAAATTCCCGCGGTGTTCGCCTATCCCAAGCAGTGGAACGGACACACCGTGATCTGGCTCAACGAGCAGGGAAAATCCGGCATCTACAACGCCGACGGATCTCTGAACTCCGCGGTGCAGAAGGTGGTGGACTCCGGCGCAACGGTTCTCGGACTAGACCTTCTCTATCAGGGTGAATTCCTCGCGAACGGAACTCCGCTGACCGTCGCGCCAAAGGTCAAGAATCCCCGCGAAGCCACCGCGTTCACCCTGGGCTACAATCCGCCGGTGTTCGTGCAACGCATGCAGGATGTCCTCACCGCCCTGCGCCTCATCCAGACGCACGAACACCAGTCCAAGCGCGTAAGCATCGTTGCGCTCGACGGCACCGGCCCCATCGCCGCCGCCGCCCGCGCTCAATCGGGTAAGACGATCGAGCGCGCCGCCATCCACATCGGAGAGTTCCGCTTTGGCAAGATCCTCGACTGGCGTTCCCCGAACCTCGTTCCAGGAGCGGCCAAATACGGCGACGTCACTGCGTTGCTCGAACTGGGATCTGGAGCCCTAAAACAGATTGCCGCCGCCAACGATGGGAAGGCCGCTGCGGAATTCATCACGGCGCCCTGAGTGAGGCCACTTATCGCTTCGCCTTTTTGGAGGCGGAGCGTTTTTTCCGTGGGCCGCGCCCCTTGAAGGTCAATTCGGCTACGCCCGACTTGTCCAGTTCGCCCAACCCGACTTTCACCATCTTGCGGAACTGTCCGAGCGCCGCTTTGGCGAGCGGCAGTTCGAGCTTGGCCTGCTGGCCGAGCGCATACGCAATCCCGCTGTCCTTGGCGGCGTGGGCCGCGCTGAAGAAGCAGGAGTGATCCCGGTTCAACATGTCCTCGCCGTCGGTCACCAGCACGCGGCTGTTGGCCCCGGTTTGGGAAAACACTTCCATCAGCACCTTGAGATCTAACCCCAACGCGGATCCCAACCCCAGACCTTCAGCGAGGCCAGCGGTGTTGATGTTCATGACCATGTTGACCAGCGCCTTCACCTGGGCCGCCTGCCCTGCGCGACCGATGTAACGAAGTAGTTTTCCTTGGTCCGAGAGCGCATCGAGAATCGGCTTTGCCCGTTCAAACACCTTCGAGTCCCCGCCCACCATCAGGTACAGGGTTCCGGCCCGCGCCTGATTGATGCTGGAAGCCATGCAGGCCTCCAGCGAGGACGCCTTCACGCGCCGAGCGCGCTTCTCGATGTCCACATGCACGGCCGGAGAGACGGTCGCGCAGTTGATGAAGATGCGCCCCTTGGCGTTGTTGAGAAGGCTGTCGCCGCGAGGAGCAAAAATCTGATGCATCGCCTTGTCGTCGGTGACCACGGTGATCACCACATCGGCCAGGGCGGTTACGTCCTCCAGCTTGAGGGGATTCGCACAATTCAGCTCCTTGGCCAGGGCTTCGGCGGATTCGGGCCGTGCGTCATAGACGGCGGTCACCGAGTAGCCAGCTTCCTGAAGCCGGCGCGCCATGTTGGCCCCCATTCGCCCCACCCCAACCACTGCAATGCGTTCGCTCATGTTTAGATCAATTGAGAGTTCGAGAGCGAAGCTAAGAGAAGTGCGATCCGCCTGCACGTCAGGAATCGCACCTTTGGATCCGCTGGCGGATCAAGGGGATCCGGGCGGCTTAAACGGAACGGCAACCTGAAGCCACTGCCCGGCTTGGATCGAGCCGGATCCAGTCTTGGACATCCATCCAGCAGCGAGTCCCGAAACCCACGCGGTCGCCCCGGAAGTCCCCTTGGTAAGCCAAGTCTGCCCACCGTACTGGATCAGCGTGCTCCCAGGCCCCGCCAGACGCGCCTGCGGCCCTGTGTTGGCGTAATCAGCCGGAATCCCCGAAGCATCCACAGCCGTGACTCCCAGCGCGCCCGGACTGGCTGCCGGATACGTCAGAAAGGTTCCCGGAGAATTCCCCGTAGCCGCCAACACCAACCCGCCCTGAGCCCGGATCGATGCGATCACCGAATCCAGAAGCGGGCTATCCTCGGTACCGCCCAAGCTTAGGTTGAAAACGGTCGCTCCCTTCGCCGCAGCGGCCTCCAACCCTCGGATGACATTCCAAGTCGTGGTGGCGGGTTCGGAACCGTAAACATCCACAGGCAAAATCCGCACCTTGGTCCCATCACCAGACGCCTCGATCTGGCTGACCCCTTGGAGGATATTTTGCGACATCACCGTCCCATGGGTGGGCGAACCATCGTTGACCGGGGTTCCATCCGCGACGCTCACGCGACTCAGCAGAAACGACTCAAGTGAATTGCCGAGCGGTTGAACCGCCGTGTCGATCAATGCCACGACAACCTGGTCTTTTTCGCTTCCGCCCCGAGCGCGGAGCGAGATCGATGCGCCATTTCCAGCCCCTGCTGCGCCAGCCTCTGGAATCGGCAATCGCACATTGGATTCAACGCCTGCAATCTCTGAGATTCCCCTCAACTGCTCACGCGCAGCGGTGGCGTCCGCGGCCGTCTCGAAGCGCAGGCGATAGGTGTTGAGATCGTCCAAGCGCCCCACCAGCTTGGCGCCGAGACGTTTTGCCAGTTCCTCAGGAGTCAGTTTGGCCCCAGGTTTGAAGCGTACAATCAGCTCATTTGGAATCGGCCCGGGACGGATCTGATATTCCTCTTCCTCCAGAGGGGCGATCGTATCCGTAGCCGCTTCGGCTTGGGTTCGATAGATCCGAAGGGTGCGCCCCCCGGCAGTCGATCCGGGAACGAAAGCGAAACTGAAGTCCCCAAGAACCCGGGGCAGCCACACTCCGGTCGGTTGATTCGTGAGGACAACGCTGACGAGACGGTCTGATCCAGGTTCTATCAACACCTTCCAACCAGTCAGGCGGGCCACACGTCCCAGCACCCGACTCAGCGGCACCCGCTCAATGCTCGCGGAGAGCTGCGAGGCCTCCGAATTCCATCGGATCTGCATCGATCCGGATCCCCGCAGGTCACCGGAAAACACACTCACGGATGCAGCCAGTCCGAATGCAAAAAAGAAGCCCCATCGCCGGATCGAACCGAAACGATTTGGGATGGCGGTGCTCATGCAGAACTCAATGCACTTTAGGAGTGCATCTACGACATACAAACACCGATGCTGAAGATTCGATTCAGCGGCGAAAACGTGTTCTGAGAAGGACTGAATCCACGCTCGATCCATGACTCGCCGCACAACGCCTTATTCTTTTTCCCGATCCAAGTAAGTCCGCACAAGAGCGCGGATTCGACCTCCAATTGAGGCCACTGGGGCCAGTTCTCCCGTGCACCGATTACAACCAGTTTGGAACCACCTCAGAAGCCCTTGAAAAAGCAGCATCCACCAAAAACAAAAAGCGCAGGCTTTCGCCTGCGCTTTTCTAAGTGGAGGGACCTGAAACTCAGGTCGTACAGACCTTACTTGGCCTGACGGCGGCGCCAGAGGGCGAAGCCAGCGAGACCGAGGCCGACGACGGCGGCAGTCTCAGCGGGTTCCGGAACGGAACCACCGGTCAAGGTCAGCTGACCACGAACCTCACCAGTGGGGTTCTTGGCAGTCAAGACGTTGATGTAGAGGTTACCGAGGAGCAGCTGCTGATAGCCGATCGAGCCCAGGGACACAACACCGTTGAGGGTGCCCGAGGTGGATCCCGGAACGAGGGTGCTGATCGAGAGATCAGCGAATTTCGGGCCGTTGGCGCCAGCAGGAGCGTTGTACAGACCAGCACCGGTCGCAGAACCAGTGAGGTTGTTGAACAACACGTTGTTCACGGAGAGAGCCAAAGAAGACTCATTGAAGTACACCAGACCGGAACCCACGGTGAGGGTGGCGCCCGGAGCGGTGACGGCAGGAACCTCGAGGCCTGGGCCACCGGCCCCGCCCACGAAGTCAACAGTGAGGAGAGCAGCGTTCGCAGCAACAGCGCTAGCGGCAGCGGCTCCAAGGATGAGTACTTTTTTCATGTTTTACGGTTTATCTTAGAGTTCAGGTTGGCCCACTCGCACCAACTTCTGGGGGCATTTCACCGGAAAGGGGTCTTAGGGTCAATAGAAAATGTGGAAAAAATCTGCTTGTTGTTGCCGTTGAAGAACTGGCGCGTTTCCGCGTCGGTTCCGGTGGTCCCGACTTGTAATCCGAACTTCGCGCCGTAACGTCCAACGCTACTCCCATTTCCGACCACCCCATGAAAACGGCCCTTCCCATCGCCCGACGTCAATTTCTTCGCGGACTGGGCACTCTGGTTGCCCTGCCCGCTCTTGAATCGCTCGGAAGCGCAAGAGTTCTTGCTGAGGCGTCCGGCGCGCTTCAAGCCGCTGCAGGTGGCGCGGCTCCAAAACGCATGGCCTTCATCTATGTCCCGAACGGAATCAACATGGCCGACTGGACACCAAAGGACGTAGGAAGCCATTTCGAACTCCCTCCGATTCTTGAACCCCTGCGAGAACTGCGCTCCGAGTTCAGCATTCTCTCCGGGCTGACTCAGGACGCGGGGCGAGCCAAATTGGACGGAGCGGGCGATCACGCCCGGGCGTCCGCAACTTGGCTGACTTCCACCCGGATCCGAAAAACCAACGGTGTGGATATCCATGCCGGCGTTTCGGTGGATCAGGTCGCGGCGCAGCGCCTCGGGCGGGAAACCCGGTTCGCCTCGCTCGAATTGGGATGCGACCGGGGACAGACCTCCGGCAACTGCGACTCAGGCTACAGTTGTGCCTACTCCTTCAACATTGCCTGGCGCACCCCTTCTTCCCCGCTTCCGCCGGAAGTGGATCCTGCGCTGGCGTTCGAACGCCTGTTCGCGTCTTCGAACCGGGAGGAGACCGACGAACGCCGGATTCGCCGGGAACGCTCGGAACGAAGCATCCTCGATTTCGTCTTGGAAGATGCGCGCACGCTGAACGCCCGGCTCGGAAGGACCGATCAGCGCAAATTGGACGAATACCTGACCTCCGTGCGTGATTTGGAACGCCGCATCGAAATGGCGAAGCGCGTAGGCAAAGACATGCCTGGATTCCAGAAACCCACGGGAATCCCTCGAAATGATCGAGGGCGTCCCGATTTCCAGCCCCATTCTCGCCTGATGCTGGATATCCTGGCGCTCGCGTTTCAGACCGACTCGACCCGGGTCGCCACCTTCGTGATGAAGCACGACGGGAGTGACGAGTCCTACCCTCAAATCGGAGTTCCAGACGGCCACCACACCCTCTCCCACCACCAGAACGACGAGGAGAAAAAGAAGAAGATCGCCAAGATCAATCGGTTCCACCTTGAACAATTGGCCTATTTCCTCGGAAAACTGAAATCAATCCAAGAGGGCTCCGGTAACCTGCTCGACCAATCGATGATCATGTACGGCAGCGGTCTTGCGGACGGCAACGCCCACGCCCACGACAATCTCCCAATCCTGCTGGCAGGTCGGGGCGGCGGATCGATTCAACCGGGCCGCCACATCCGCCTGCCCAAGGAAACCCCAATGGCGAACCTGTTTCTCTCCATGCTCGACCGCATGGGTGTTCCGGGCGAGCGATTCGGCGACAGCACGGGACGTCTCAGTCAACTCACCACTTGAACGAGGTTCGCAGAACCCACGTACCTCCAACGAAAAAGCGTATCGGATCGCTCCGATACGCTTTTTGCTTTTGGCACTTCCGCGGTTCGCGGGCCTACCACTTCAACAATTGGAGGCGGCGCGAGACTTCCTCGGCGTTGGCTCTGGAGTTGAAGGCACTCACCCGGAAGTAGCCTTCGCCCTTGGAACCGAACCCGCTTCCGGGGGTGATGACGACATTGGCGTCATTGAGAATGCGGTCAAAGGCCTGCCAGCTGGTCACGCCGGAGGGCGTTGCCACCCAGATGTAGGGCGCGTTGACGCCGCCGTACACCGTAAGTCCTGCGGCGCGGGCCCCGGCCACCAACACGGCTGCATTGCCGAGGTAGTGCTCAATCAGTCCACGAACCTGCGCCTTGCCTTCCGGAGAATAGAGCGCCTCGGCCGCGCGTTGAACGAGGTACGGAACGCCGTTGAACTTGGTGGTCATGCGACGCGACCAAAGCGGGTGAAGCGGAAGCGCTTCACCAGTGCTGGAAAATGCCTTAAGCGACTTCGGAACCACAGTGAAGGCGCAACGAGTCCCGGTGAAACCGCCATTCTTGGAGAAGCTGCGGAACTCAATCGCACATTCCCTGGCCCCGGGAATCTCATAGATCGAGTGGGGAACACCCGGCTCGGTGATGTAGGCTTCATAGGCGGCATCGAAGAGCAGGATGGCCTTGTGACGCAGGGCATAGTCGACCCAGGCTTCCAGCTGGGGCCGCGTGGCGGCGGCTCCGGTCGGATTGTTGGGAGAGCAGAGGTACACCACATCCACCGCCTCCGACGGCGGCTCCGGGATGAAGCCATTCGACGGGGTGCAGGGAAGATAGACCAGACCGGCATAGGCGCCGGAGGGGTCGCACGCCCCGGTGTGTCCCACCATGACGTTGGTATCGACGTAAACCGGGTACACCGGATCGGAAATGGCGATCCGATTACGGTCGCCGAGAATATCCAGAATGGCACCGCAATCGCATTTGGAACCGTCGCTGACGAAGATTTCGTCATCTGCGATGTCCATTCCGTGGGCGCGGTAGTCGTTTTGGGCGATCGCGGAACGGAGGAAATCGTACCCCTGCTCCGGACCGTATCCGCGGAACGTGGAGCGCTGCCCCATTTCATC
Organism: Verrucomicrobiota bacterium; assembly: GCA_947454705.1. Lineage (GTDB taxonomy): Bacteria > Verrucomicrobiota > Verrucomicrobiia > Limisphaerales > UBA9464 > CAIVQB01. The sequence goes on along the minus strand of CANGKZ010000021.1, from coordinate 15,504 downwards.
GACCGCGCGATGCAAGGCCGCAATCACCGCGGGGGGCAGTGGTTCGGTCACATCGCCAATGCCGCAACGGATCAATCGAGCCGCAGCCGTGGGATTGGCCTCGGTAAAGGCTTTGACCCGCCGGCCGATTTCCGGAAACAGATACCCTGCTTTGAGTTTGAGATAGTTCTCGTTGAGAAGCGCCATAAATTGAACAACGACCGTAGGCGATCCGCCTGCCTTGGCGCAAGTGACCAAGGATTATCCCTCCATTTGACCTAAGCGCGCCCCGCGAAGCCGGTCAGGTGAATTCAAGAACGGCTGCCCCGAAAGTAAAACCACCGCCGAATGCGCACATTCCTGCGCGGCCTTTCGGCGATTCTTGAAGCACTTCGGCAAGGACCAGGGGAATCGAGCTGCTGCTGGTGTTGCCTGAATGGCGAACCCGGTTGATCAGTCGTCCCGCCGGGAGCCGCAGCCGCTGGTCCACGGCGTCCAGAATCCGACCGTTCGCCTGATGCGGAATGATGTACTCCAACGATTCCATGGGAACCTGACATTCGTCGCACGCACGTTTCATGAGCGCAATCAGCTGGCGAACCGCCATGGGGAACACCTTCAGACCGTCCATGTTGACGTTCGGATGGTCCCGGCGCCCGTGGTTGAGAATGGTGCCATCTTCGCCCCGGGCGCTGAGCACGGGACGATGCAGCCGCGCGCGAACGTTCGAGAAACCTGGGGCAAGAGGCCCGCAGACAACGGTGGCCGTGGCGGCGTCGGCAAACACGATCGCCGTATCAAAGTCCGAGGGATCGGTGAACGTGCTCATGGCCTCGGCGGTGACCACGAGAACCCGCGACTCCGGCCGTGCGCGGCAGAAATCGTGCGCGGCCTGGAGGGCATAAAGGTACCCGGTGCACGCGGCGAGCAGATCTACGGCCGGCATGTCCTTGGCCGGCCCACCCGCAGAAAGCTGGTGATGCAGCAGGCAAGCAAGGCTCGGGCTCAACGAGACTGGCGAGCTCGTGCTGACGAAAATGGCGTCCAAGTCGGAAGCAGTCATGCCCGACTGCCCCAAGGCGCGAACCGCAGCAGCGGCGGCAAGGGTCACCACGCTTTCGCCCGGGGCCAGCAACCGACGCGACTCAATTCCGGTGCGTTGCAGGATGTCGGCGGCAGTCCGCCCCGGAAACCGGCGGATGATTTCGGCATTGTCCACCACGCGCCCGGCGGGAACTCCCACCACGGAGCGAATCCCCACCACGAATCGCCGATCTGCTTCGGCCCCGCCTTCGACAACCCGAACCGACCCGGGCGACGGTGCCACCAAGCTCCGAGTCAAACGGGGGACTGGGTCCAAGGGCACCCGGCGCGGCAGAGGAGCTCGCGTGCTGGAGGTGATGATTCGGGCAAGAATCGATCCGACCGGAACCTTTTCATCGGCAGGCAGGAGATCCTGGATGACGCCGCCCACGGGAGCTCGAAGCTCGAAGGTGGCCTTGTCCGCTTCGCAATCGGCAAGAAGATCACCGGCGGAGATCGTCTGGCCGCTGCGGACCTTCCATTCGACGACCGCCACGGTTTGATCGGCCGGACTGGATCCCACCGCTTCCAGATTGAAAACGCCGGCTTCCGGCACCACGTCGGATTCCCAGCCGACGTCCAATCCGCACAGCTCTCCCGCCACCTCGAGAATTCGTCGAAGGCTCGGCAGCACTTCGAGCTGGTTGACGTAGTTGCACGGAACGTAGGTGTCGGGCCGGGTGACTCTTCGCATCCGGACCGGTCGGCTGGCCCGCTCCGCAATCGTTGCCAGGATCTCAGCACCAAAACCGCAGGTGAGGTTGTCCTCGTGAACCACGAGCAATCTTCCGGTCCGCTCCGCGCTGGCCAACACCGCCTCCGCGTCCCAAGGACTGACCGTTCGGAGGTCGAGGAGATCGCATGGGACTCCTGCGATCTGAAGAAGGTCCGCGACCCGCGCAACCAAGGGAACGGTTCCGCCCCAAGTGACCAATGTGAGGGCGTCCCCGGATCGGATCCGACGGGCAACGCCCGGGGCGACCCAGTGCGCGGCGATGTCCGAGCTCGTGGCGAGGGCGGGATCGTTGAGGCAAACTTTTGGATAGAGAAAAACCGTGGGCCGGCCCGACTCCAGGGCCGCGTTGAGCAGCCCTGCTGCATCTCGGGCGGAACTGGGAATCGCGACATCAATTCCGGGAACATGCGCCAGGATGGATTCGAAGGTCTGCGCGTGGAACGGTCCGAGTCCCGGACGGTAGCCACCGCAGGGGGCCATCAGCACCAGGGGAACGCGCCATCCGCCGTCCGTGCGCCAGTGCATCGATCCCATTTCGCTGGCGATCTGATTGAAGGCAATCGGAATGAAATCCGCGAACTGGATGCAGGCCACCGGCCGTCCTCCCGCAAGCGCGCGTCCCACGCCCACGCCCGCGATCGTACTTTCCGCGAGCGGTGAGTTGCGAACGCGCCCGGGGAAGGCGGTGGACAATCCCCGGGTTAGACCGAAGACGTCCCCCTTGGGATCCTCAAGATCCTGTCCGGAAACGGTGACCCGGGAATCTCCCTCCAAACGGTTCCGCAGCACCGCCCTGAGTGCTTCCAGCATGGACACGCGGGTGCCTCCAGCCGTTCCGGTATACTCGCTCCGCCCCGTGCAATGGCTGGGGAGCGGCTGCCGGGCATCCAGATTCGCCCGGGGATTCGGAGCCTGAAGGGCACGATCCGCCGCCTCACGGATTTCCGCAGCCCAACCGGCTTCGGAGGTCACAAGCGAGGATTCCTTCAACCCCTGCTCGAGGATCAAGCGGCGCAATACCACCAGCGGATCGGCTTCCGCACGCACCTTCTGACGCTCGACCTCGGAACGGTACACCCGCTCGTCGTCCGCGTTCGTGTGGTGCGTGAGACGATCGACCTGAAACACCACCAAGGCCGGGCCCCGATTCACCCGCATTGAAGCGAGAATCTTGCCCGAAGCTTCGAGGCAGCTCAGTGGATCACGCCCGTCGAGTCGGTGGATGGGGAGGCCGAGAAATTGTTCCGCCGGCCCGGACGGCAGGTCATAGAGCGTTTTTCCACGCGTGTGGGTGGAGATCGCGAGCCCGTTGTCCTCAATCCAAAAGAGGACCGGCGCCTCGGATCGAACCGCCTCGGATACCGCTTCAAGAAATTCCCCCTGCTGACTGGTGCCATCGCCAACGGCGCAAACAACACAGGGATTCCCTTCCCGTTGTTTGACCTCGAGCGCCACTCCGACGGCCTGCAGGGCATTGTTTCCAACCGGCCCCACCAGACTCAGAAGGTTCAACTCCGGCGCGCTCAAGTGGGCGCTCATCTGCCGACCGGCCGAATGGGAAGCGGCGGTGCAGATGGAACTGTGAAAAAACATCTCCGCGGAAACGCCGCGGGCGAGCATCAGGGCCTTGTCCCGATAGTGAAGATGCAGCCAATCCTGGGGTCCCAGATGGAGTGCCAGAACGGCGCTGGATTCGTGACCGGCACCTCCGACATGGAAGAAGGCCTCTCCGCGGTTCACCAACTCCATTTCCACCTGGTCGACGACCCGGGCGGAATACATGGCACGGTAGAGATCGAACAAGGTCGATTCTCCCGAAGAAGAATGCGGAGACAACGGGCCGGAATGATTGGAACGAATCCTGAATGCGCCCGATGCGGCAGCGGCGGAATCCACAAGTCGCATCGTGCGCCAAATCCGCGTTCAACGAAAGACCAAAAGCGCGCAAGACATCGGATCGACTCGATGCGGCGCAATCCACTAGCCCCCGAGCCGATCGAGAACGAGCACGTAGAAAAGCACTCCGATCAGCACCACCAGGGCAGCCTGGTAGCCGTTGAATTTCCGGGAGGCGAACTTGTCGGGAAGGCCGACCAGCCATTGGAAGGTCTTACTCGGACGATCCTCCTCCGGGCGCCACGTTTGCACCACTCTGGGACGAGGCTCTTCCGGAGTCTTAGGGGTCGGTTTTTCCATGGCTGATGAATCCTGCGGATCCGAGATGAGATCGTAAAAACGTACGTCGATTAACTGCCCTCCTGCCCTCCAAACCAAAACGACCCTGAGGAGGTGGCAATCGACAAGCGGATGAAACAGCAATGGCCCGCGGTGAGTGCCATCGGATTGAAAAATTGGAGCGGGTGACGGGAATCGAACCCGTATGGCTAGTTTGGAAGACTAGAACTCTACCATTGAGCTACACCCGCTCTGCGAACCGACGGGCGAAGCGTGCTTGGCGGGCGGTTTACCGTCAAGAAACACCTGAGTTGGAATCGCAATCGATTTTGACACGTTCCCGACAGGATCTTCCGGCTCGCCGCCCACCGGGAAATTCGCTCACCCTTCGGCCGCGATGCGCCGCCGTCCGCTGGGATCTCCCGACCGCCTCCTCCTCGGAGGGGTGCTCCTGTTTTTCGCGGCGTTTCTCGCCTACCCGCTCATCTTCACCCTGCGCAACGCCTTCGGGCTTCCGGGCGAACCGCTGAGCAATCCACTCACCTTGGTCCTCACCAATCCCCTGCTGCGTCAATCGCTTTGGAACTCGTTGGGAATTGCCACGGTAACCGTGTTGCTGGCGTCGGCGATTGCACTGGCGCTGGCACTGATCACCACACGACTGGAGTTCGTCGGACGCGGGTTCTTCTCCGCCGCGCTGCTGGCTCCCATCCTCTTGCCTCCGTTCGTCGGCGCGATCGGGTTGCAGCAGGTCTTGGCGCGCTACGGGGCGCTGAACCTGTTTCTCATTCACCGGGGATGGATGGATTCCGCAAACCCGATCGATTGGCTGGGCGCTGGCGGCGTGCCCGGCATCGTGGTGCTGCAGGTGCTGCATTTCTATCCGGTGCTTTTCCTCACGCTGACCGCGGCACTGAATCAGTTGGATCCGTCGCTGTACGAATGCGCATCGAGCCTGGGGGCCTCCCGATGGCGGGAGTTTAGGACCATCACGCTCCCCCTCATCCGCCCGGGTTGGATGAATGGCGCGATCATTGTTTGGATTGGGGCGTTCACCGATTTGGGGACGCCGTTGATCACCGGATACAGCCGGGTGCTGCCGGTACAGATTTTTGACTCGCTCAATGATCTCAACACGAGCTCCCAGGGCTACGCGCTGGTGGCCACCACGCTGCTGGTCATTGCCCTGCTGTTTGTCGCCACGCGTCGGTTTGCCGGCACGACGGTGAACTCCACTCCCGCCCGAGGAATACGCGCCATTCGCAGGGTCTCGGGTCCGATTCGAACCGGGTGGATCTGGGCTGGCTTCGGGGTACTCCTGGCCGCTGCGCTCGCGCCGCACCTCGCGGTGCTCGTGGTGTCGCTGTCGCAGCATTGGTTTTTCAGCGTGCTTCCGGATGCCTGGACGCTGGCCAATTTCAGGGAAGTGACCCAGCACGGCCTCACCGCATCGTCGGTGGTCAACAGCCTCCGCTACGCCAGCGTGAGCAGCGTGGTGGATTTTGCACTCGGACTGGGAATTGCCTGGTTGTTGTGCCGACGCGATTTCCGCTTCGCCGGTTGGATGGACGCCATGGCCATGCTGCCCCTGGCCATTCCAGGATTGGTACTCGCGTTCGGATTTTTTGCCGGCTTCGAGGTGAACGACCGGCGGCATCCGTGGCTCGATTCCTGGGTGGATCCGCGCACCAATCCCACCTTTCTTCTGATCATCAGCTACGCCATTCGCCGCCTGCCGTACATGGTTCGCGCCGCATTCGCGGGATTTCAGCAGGTGAATCCAGCCCTCGAAGAAGCGAGCACAGGATTGGGGGCCGGGCCTTCCCGAACCTTTCTGCGAATCACCCTGCCCCTCCTGGGACCCCACTTGATTGCGGGAATGATTCTGACCTTCTCCTTCGCCATGCTGGAGGTGAGCGACAGCCTGATCCTCGCGCAGCGGGACCGTTTCTACCCCATCACGAAACAGATTTGGCAGCTGACCGGGCGCATCGATCCCGGCGCACCTGCGGTCGCCTGCGCGCTCGGCGTGTTGGGAATGGCCCTGCTGGCGGTGAGTCTCTTCGCTGCGGGACGGCTGCTCGGTCGACGGTCAACCTCGCTGTTCCAGGCTTGATCCACGGAGGATCGACCCGGCGTTGGCGTCGGCGCGAACTCAGCGCGGATCCATCGCCAGCCAGCGCGTGACGTAAGGATCGGCGCGGGAGAGAATCCAATAGGCCAGCCCATCCCGCCAACGTTCGAGCCAGGAACGGGAATGAAACCAGGCGACCGGATCCACGCGTTTCGCGCGGGAACGAAGGGTCTCGAAAATCTGACGTCCCTCGGCCACTCGGACGGGATCAGTCAGACGAAGCATCAGCTCGTAATTGATGTGGAGGCTCCGGGTGTCGAGGTTTGACGAACCCACATACGCAGCACGCTCGGTCAGGAAGAGTTTGGCGTGCAGCACCTGCGGTTGGTACTCCCACAGTTCGATGCCCGATCGAAGCAGGCTGGCATAGAGATGACGCGCAGCACGCCGAGCGATGGCCACATCGCTGCGCCCCGGCACCAGGATCTGCACGGGCACCCCACGAACGGAAATGCCGCGCAGCAACCGGCGCATGCGGTAGCCCGGAAGAAAATAGGCAACGGCAAACTGGACGCGCTGGGCGGAGGAAACATCCGCACGCAGGGCTTTCTGGAACGCGTTGGCCATGCGGCCGGGGCCGCTGAGCATCAACTGCATTCCCGGGGCAAGGTCGCGGGCGGGAGGACGCGGGCCGCGTCGGATACGTCCGATGACCACCTTGGGTTGGGTCTCGGAACATTCGGCCGACATGGCATCGAACTCCGCGGCAAGCTGCGCCGCGGGGGCCCCGTGAAGTTTGTAGCCGAGATCCGCCCAGCCTTGGTGCAGACCGTCTCCCGCGTATTCGTCCGCGAGATTGATTCCTCCAATCCAAGCGTGCTGGTCATCGGTCACCACGAGCTTCCGGTGGTCCCGGATGCCGATGCGCCGCGAGGTGGTGGGATTGAACACCTGCACCTTTCCGCCCGCATCGGCCAGGGGGTTCCACCAATCGGAGGGAAGCTCACCCGCCCCGAGTCCATCGACCAGCACCGACACCGACACCCCGCGCCGGGCGGCGGCAACCAGTGCGTCGCGAATGCGGCATCCGGTCGAATCGTTCGCAACGATATAGGTTTCTAGCCGGATGGAACGAACCGCGGCACGCAGGCCCGCTTCGAGCGAATCAAAATAGGTACGCCCGTCGGGCAGCCATCGGTCGTGGTTCGGAGCGGTGCCGGTCACAATCGGGCCAGCAAGGCGCGGGCCTTGCGAATCCAGGGTTTGTCGCGTCCCCGTTGGAACCGCGGGGCGTGTTCGTCATCGGACACGACTTCATTCAACTCGGCGCGGGCCCGGTCGCGATCGTCGCGGGCGATGAGGAGTTCGGCAAATTGAACCCGGGCGCGGGCGTATCCATGATTCTCCAGCACGCGCTGCCAGGTGGTGAAGGCGGCCCCGGGATTTCCGAGGGCGGTCTGGGTTTCCGCGAGGGCCATCAGGGTGTGCCCATAGTCGTGACGGGAATCCGAGGCAATGGCCCGCTCGAGCAGCGGCAGGGCTTCGGCGGACCGGCCCTGACGTTGGAGGCATTGGCCGAGATGGGCGATGGCATCGATGTCCTCGCCATCCCGTTCGAGCGAGGCTCGGTAACTGGCCTCGGCCTGCTTGAGTTTGCCCTGGCTGAAAAAGATGTCGGCGAGGTCGAGGTGATCGCGGGCCTTGTCAAGATGGTGGATCCGTCCCTGAAGCTCCCGGATACGTCGTCGTTCCTGCGCCCCGGGGAGCTCGAATCCCCGGGTGAGTCCCGCGCCCGCCGCAGGTCCCTGGGCTCGATACACGAGGAAGAAGTAGAGCAACGCGCTGATGACCGAGAAGAAGAAGATGCAGACGGCCCAGATCCACTCCTCTCGACGCACGGCATCGATGATCATCCACAACTGAAATCCAATGAGAATCCAGGCAACCGGGTTGCCGAGAAGCAGGGAAGGATTTCGGAATTCGTCGAATAGGGCGAACACGGAGTCAACGTGGCGGGGTTTCCGGCACTTTTCAATGCCCGGAAACGCCGCCCGACCAGAGAAGGACCGGAGCGCGGGTCAGCGCCAGGGAGTCACGAGCTGCAGCTCCACTGACTTGAGACTTCCCTCGGGAATCTGCGAAGCAAAACGGCGGGCCGCCTCGCGTCGCTGAGCCGCTCCAAGGGCTCCGACATAAACCGCCTTCCAACGCGGCCGCGCCCTGGACCAATCGATCGGCGGCTCCTCCAACAGTTGCAAGGCCTCGTTGGGCCGGTTGGATTGAAGTTCGGCGAGCGCGAGAAGCACGCGCCACTGGACCTCGTTGGGATTGTTCTTGTGAAGACGGCGGGCAACGCCGGTGGAGTAGTCAATTTGATCCCGGAACATCAGGTCATACCAGGCTCGTTCCCCGGCGAGGGCGTCGTCCCCGGGGAGCGCCTTGCTCAATTGAAGTAGGGTGTCGCGGATCGTTTGCGCCTCGTCGGTCGGCGCGAGAAGGCGGAGCACTTCCAATCCGGCGTTCAAGACCACCGAGGCATCGCCCGACCGGGTGCCGAGGCTCATCGCCCGGAGATCGGCCTGCGCCGCCACCACGGGAAGCCGCATGGCCTCCAGTTCCCTGGCAAAGGCCCGGAGTTGCGAGCCCTGGACTCCGTTGGCCGCAATCGCCGCCTGGAAGTGGGTTTGAGCCTCGGCGGTTTTGCCGCGTCCCATGGCCGACTGCCCGCGGAGCTTTTCCACGATGAAGGGTTCGAACTTGCTCGCGTGACTTTCAAGAAGGGCGTCCAGCTCGTTCCAATTCTCCATCTCGGCGAGCGCCACGCCACGAAGCGCGAGAACGGTGACGTTGGTCTGGGATGGGCCTCCGGGGAGTCCTTGAAGAAGTTGAGCGGCGCCGCCCCGGAGAATGGACCAATTGATCACCGCAGCCACGTTGGTCGTTTTCAGCTCCGGCAGCAGCGAGATCACAGTGTCGGAAACCATCCGATTGCTGGCTGAGGGATTGGACATCAGCTTGAGATCCATCGCCAGGAGACGCTCAGACATCGAGCGAGGGGGGAACTCGTTGAAATACTTGATGAGCACCTCGATATCCCCCCGGGCCAAGCCACGGGTGGAGGCCAGGCGAATCGCGGCATCGGCGGACTCCGGACCATGCGACACCACCACCCCCATCAAGAGGCGACGAGCCTCAGGAGCGAGTTCGGGGTGGCTCCGATGCTCCAGCAGGAGGGATCCGAGGAGCAGCTGAAGCCGGAGGGACGAAGGGCTCAGCTGGAGGGCCCGACGGGCAGTACGGACTGCCGCATCCATGTCGCGGGCCATCCGTTGCTGACTGGCAAGGAGAACGAGGAGATCGATGGATTCCGGTTCAACGCCCAACAGTTGGGTCAATTCCCGTCCGCCCAGATCGACCCGATTGAGCCGGAGCGCAAGTTCGACGTAGGCGACCCGATCCTCCCGGGATGCCTGCCGGCTCCCGATCAGCATTTCGTAGTAGTTAAGCCCCTGGGCGAGCCCCGCCTGGGCGCAATACTTTGCCGCCCATCGAAGCACCGAGGTGTCACGCGGCGCGAACTGGAGAGCGGCGCGCAGTTTCTGCCCTGAATCTTCGTACTTCCCAGCCTTCCACAGCTCTTCCGAGGCCGCAGCGTAGCGACGCCCCCACACCACCTTGGCCGGTCCATAGACCAACTTTGCCACCAGGGCGAGCGCTGCAATCACCGCAAAAGCGATTCCGATGCGGCGAATCCATACGGTGGCATCCTCGAGCATGCCGCTGGCTTTTACCACCCGCACCCGGCTCGAGGGACGGCGCGAAGAAGAAGGATTGGGTTCCATGGTCTGAGATCCGATTGCAGGGAGCGATCACTCCGGGGCGTGATACGAAAAGAGCTGAGGCAGCAGCGTTTGAATCAATGAAGCCGGAGGCCGGGTTTCGCCTTGATACGGAATGAACAGCGAAACCAGCTCCACGCCCATCAAATGACGTTCGCTGGGAACGGGCCGGTACTTTTCCGGCAATGCGGTCAACCGATTCGAGTAATCCATCTCCACCGGCTTTCCATTTCTCCAAACGCCCCAGACCTGCACGGCGCGAAGATCTCCACGTTCGAAGCGGAACACCAGGAACCGAAGGGATCGACCATCGAGCATGACCTCCATGGATTCCACCTCCCCTTTCTGAACCCAACCGGAACCGGGCATGCAAATGTCCGGCCGATGGTGGAGCGCGATCTTGCTCATGGGGGAAGGGCGCCAGAACAGGTGATATGCATCGGCAATTCCCATGGGCGCGAGCGCCGTCTTCTTACGAACCTGTTCGCCATCGTTCGCCCCAAGCCGGCGCCAGACATCCGAGTCGAATTCCGTCTTCACGACGCCGTTGGTTTCAAACCCGGGGCGAAGCGTGAAGTACGGGGTGGTCTGCGGATTCGCGCGAACCTTCAGCACGTAATACCAGCCATGAACGACCGCGAACATTGCAACCGTGATACCCAGCAGCGGACGGACATCCGGAACCTGACTCCAACGAAGCCGAATCATCCGCTCCTTCCAGCTGCCGGAGCCATCCGGCCAGGGCGCGCCTCCCTTCGGCTCCTGTAGTTTTCCGATCAGGTAGATCAGCGCATAAAGCGAATACATGGCGATGTTGCCCACCATATCGTGACGATGGTGCATCGCCTCGTCCCCCTGATGCTCCATGATCCAGCACAGGGTGAAGGTTCGGGCCAGGTTGCTGAGCAGCGCCAGTGAGAGCGCGAACGTCACCAACGCATAGCGCCGGGATCGGACAATCCCCAAAAGCTCGCCCACGGCAAGACTCACCATGAGTCCGGACTGAATCGAACGAATCCCGCTGCAGGCCTCCACGATGCCCACCGTGCCCTTCGACAGATGAAGAACCGCTCCGTCGAGGCTCACAGGAATCCCACACCACAACAGAAGTTCAGCCACCACCTGGGCGACTCCCGTCATCAGCATCTGCTGAAACGGAACGGCAATCTTGGCGGGCCACGGCACCGCAGTCAGAAAGAACAGGACTGGAAATAGCACGCGCCCCAACAAGACCCGTCCTCCCAGCCAGTAGGCCCCGGCAAGGGTGAAAAGAACCGTGGAGAGGTTGATCGCCCAGAGCACGATTCCGGACTGGTGGTATTCGATTCGATAGACCTCCACCGGAAACAGAGCCAACCCCGGCAACGCCAGAAGCCACGCGGGAAAGGTTCGTCCGGGAGTACCCGCAGACGAAAAATTCCAAAACTCCGGCGGTTCATTACCGAGCCGTTTCCACAGGAAAAACACCACCAACGGCGGGACCACAAATCCGTAGGAGTAGTTGGGATCCGTATCCCAGAACGGCAGATTGATTGAAACCGCCCAAGCCCACAAACCGCCGAGCAGCAGCAAAAACGAACGATTCACCGAGGAGGCAATTCCACCCCCGGACGAATTCGAGCCACCTGCGACGATCGATTCAGCCATCGCCTGAGTGTGCCTTTCGTGCGCATAAGGTCAATTCCCGGGCAGAATCCCCCCATCAACAGCGAACGATTTCCCGGACCGGAAGGAGAATCCCGGGATGGGATTGAATACCGTTCCTTGCGTCGGCGTTTTGACTTCCGGCACCCGTTCAGGAGAATGGCTCCCCTGCCCCGGCCGCGTTCATGATGTCATCTACTCGAACACTCTTCCTCCGACTCGGAGTTTCCCTCCTCGCGGTGTTGTCGTTGGAAACCGCTTCGGCCGCAGCGCTTCCCGCCGAGCAGGTCGAGTTCTTCGAGAACAAGATCCGCCCCCTTTTGGCTGAAAAATGCTATTCCTGCCACAGTGCCAAAGCAAAGTCCGTTAAGGGTAACCTGCGACTGGATCTGCGTTCCGGAATCCAAAAGGGTGGCGCATCCGGCCCGGTCTTGGTTCCCGGAAAACCGGAGGACAGCCTGCTGATTCAATCGATCAAGGGCGCAGCCAAGGACCTGGATCGGATGCCGCCAAAGGGCGACGGACTCACGCCCGCCGAAATCGCGGACCTCACGCATTGGGTTCGTTCCGGAGCTGCGGATCCGCGGGACGACTCCACCGTGGTGCGTCCGCAGGATTCCCATTGGGCGTTTCAGCGCCCCGTGGCTCCTCCAATTCCCGAGCTGCAGGCGAAGGCCCAGGAATCGCTGAGCCCGTTGGATCGATTGGTCCGGGCCAAATTGGAGAAGGCGGGTCTTCAATCGATGCCCAAGGCCGATCGGCGCACCTTGCTGCGTCGGATCACCTACGACCTCACAGGCTTGCCGGCGACTCCCGCCGAGATGGAGGCATTTGTGTCGGACCCTTCCCCCGCCGCGTATGCCAACGCCATCGACCGACTGCTGGCATCCCCCCGATACGGCGAACGCTGGGGACGCCACTGGCTCGACGTGGCTCGGTATGCCGATTCCAAGGGATACGTCTTCGAAGAGGAGCGCCGATACGCCTACGCCTACACCTATCGCGACTGGGTGGTTCGGGCGATCAATGAGGATTTGCCGTACGACCGGTTCCTGGTGGCGCAGATCGCAGGCGATCAGATCGCCACCAAGGAAAACCCCTGGCCCATGGCGGCCCAGGGATTCCTCACCCTCGGGCGGCGATTCCTCAACAACAACACGGACATCATCGACGACCGGATCGACGTCATCTGCCGTGGCACCATGGGACTCACCGTCGCCTGCGCGCGCTGTCACGATCACAAGTTCGATCCCATTCCCACCGAGGATTACTACTCGCTTTACGGCATTCTCGACAGCAGCCAGGAGCCGTCGGAAAAACCGCTGCTCGGGCCGAATCCCAATCCCTTCCTCGCCGCAAAGTACGCGGAAGAACACCAGCGTCGCGAAAACGAGCTGGCGAAATACCGGGCCGATCGCACGGAGGAAATCCTCGCGAAACTCCGCAGCCAGATCGGCGAGTATCTCCGCACCGCGCAGGAATCCATGGCCCTCGACGGCGGAAAAGCCGAGGAACTGGCCCGAACCCGCAGCCTCGATCCCGGACTCGCCAACGCGTGGAAGTCGCGCATCGAATCGTGGAAGGCGGCGCCCCATCGCGTCTTTGGTCCCTGGACTGCCCTCGCTGCGCTACCTGCCGCGGGCTTCACCAACCAGGCGCGGTCGTGGATCGACTCCCATCTCGCGCCGGGCGCACAACCCACGGTGAATCCGCTGGTGGCCGAGGCCCTGCGGGCGCATCCGCCGCAATCGCTCGAAGATCTGTCCAAGCAATACCAATCGGTCTTTCAGCGGGTGGATGCCGACTGGACCAATCAGGTCCAGACCGCCAAGGCTCAATCACAACCCCTCCCGAAGGCCCTCGCCAATCCCGACGCCGAGGAACTCCGACAAGTTCTCTATGCGGCGAATTCTCCGATTCAGGAATCGGTGGGCGGGATCGACCGCTTCTTTGCCACGCCGGTCGCGCAGAAGACGCGCGCGCTGAGACGGAAGATCGAGGAGTTGGAAGCCACGGATCCTGGCGCCCCCCTGCGAGCCATGGCGCTTTTGGACAAACCCAATCCCGTCGAACCGGTGGTCTTCAAACGTGGCAATCCAGGGAACCACGGTCCGCGGGTACCGAGGCAGTTCCTCGAAGTGGTCTCCGGATCCAAGCGCAAGCCGTTCACCAAAGGCAGCGGACGACTCGAACTCGCCGAGGCCATCGCAAGCCGGGACAATCCGCTCACCGCACGAGTGCTGGTGAACCGCGTATGGGCGCTCCATTTCGGCGCTCCGTTGGTTCGCACGCCGGGCGATTTCGGAGTCCGCAGCGATCCGCCCACGCATCCGGAACTGCTGGATCATCTGGCCGTTTGGTTCATGGATCACGGCTGGTCCCTCAAGGCGCTGCACCGGTATTTGCTGCTGTCGGCAACCTACCAGCAGGCGAGCGATCCAGGATCCGACCCCGCTGTGCGCGCCGCGTTTGCGAAGAATGAAACGATCGATTCCAGCAACCAGGATCTGTGGCGGATGAACCGAAAGCGCGCCGACTTCGAGGCGCTGCGCGACAGCCTCCTGGCCGCGTCGGGCTCCCTCGATGGAACCGTCGGCGGACAACCGGTCACGGTGTTCGAAGGTGCAGGCGTGCCGCGCCGGACACTCTATGGATTCATCGACCGACAGAACCTCCCAGGGCTGCTGCGGGCGTTTGATTTCGCGAGTCCCGACAGCACCGCGCCGATGCGCTTTCAAACCACGGTGCCGCAGCAGGCGTTGTTCCTGTTGAACAGCCCGTTCATGGCCGCGCGGGCCCGCGAGTTTGTGTCGCAACCCGCCGTCGCCTCCGCCGCCACGCCCGAGGAAAAACTGGAGCGGATGTACCAGGTCGCCTTCCAACGCCGCCCGGCGGACACCGAGCGCGCGCTCGGACGCGAATTCCTCAAGCGCTCCGGCAGCGAGGCAAATTCGCTCACGCCGCTCGAGCAGTACGCGCAGGTGCTGCTATCGGCGAACGAGTTCGTGTTCGTCGATTGAGCCCGGGCCCGGTTCCTACCGGCAATTCTCCACACCATCTCTTGCTCCACGGCCAGTGCCTTCCCTAACGTATGCGGAACGTGAAGAAACTGGGCCGGCCTGAAATTCCCCGAAAGACGATCTATCGCCTCTCGGTGTACCTGCGCTGTCTTCAACGCCTGCGTCAGAATCAGCTCCAGACCGTCAGCAGCGAGGCCCTCGCCCGCGCCGCCGGGGTGAAGCCCACCCAGCTCCGCAAGGATCTCACCTACTTCGGTCAGTTTGGAACCCGCGGGCTTGGCTACGACGTGGACCAGCTGGCCACGATGATCACCGATCTGCTCGGCACCAACCGGCTCCAGCCCGTAGTGCTGATCGGCGTCGGCAATCTCGGGACTGCGCTGTTGAGCTATCGCGGATTCGAACAGGAGGGTTTCGAAATCGTGGGAGCCTTCGATCAGGACGTCCGCCGCAACCGCGACAAACCCCTGAGCACGCCGCTCTACAACATGGAAAAGTTGGGAGAGATCATTCAGGAGCGCGGCGTTCGAATGGCCATTCTTGCGGTGCCAGCGGCGTCGGCCCAGGAGGTCGCGAACCAACTCGTCACCCACGGCATCACTGGAATCCTCAATTTCTCCCCGGCCATGCTGTCGGTGCCGGAAACGGTCATGGTCAACAACGTGAACCTGGCCATCGAGCTCGAGAACCTCAGCTACTTCATTCAGGACTAATCCGCGCGGAAAAGCCCGGAGCGGGGGCGGAAGACCGATGCTGGATGCTGGATGCTGGATGCTGGATGCTGGATGCTGGATGCTGGATAAACGGGTCCCGTCCTGAAATAGGTTGACGGCCTATGAATGGAAAACGAGAGGTGCGAGAAGAGGTAAGGTACAGTAGGAGTTTCAAGCTTAAGGTGGTGGCTGAGTTGGAGCAGGGAGGAGAGAGTTTTGGGGCGATGCGGGAGAAGTATGG
>CANGKZ010000020.1 GCA_947454705.1 Verrucomicrobiota bacterium | reverse complement strand
TCTCGACACCAGGAAGGCTACCCAGCGCTCCGTGAAGTTCGTTCGGTGGTTGAGGCACGCAGTCCGCGAACACCTCACGGAAACCGCCGCCGTGCCCCGTCTCAGCCTTTTACTCGCTTCCCTTTAGTCACCGGCTTCGGACACCAATGTTTTCAACCCTTCAACCAGCGCGCTCGCGCCCCTCACTTCGCGTTGTCCGGGAGGTTCAGCGTTTGCCCCACGCGGAGGCGTTTGGCGTCGAGGCCGCGGTTGGCGGACATGAGCTGTTGCGGCGTGATGCCGTGAGCGCGGGCAATCGACGCGGGAGTCTCACCGGAACGAATGGTGTGAGTCTTGGGGCCCTTGGACGCGGTGGAAGAAGTGCCGGTGGACCCGCCCGACGGCGCGGCCGTGGTTCCGTGTTTGCCGGAGCTTGCACCGGTCTGGCCCTTGGCACTCGTGGAGCTGCCTCCGAGTTGCAGCGGAGCGGAACGGATTGGTTGCTTGGCCGATTCGCCCGGGTTTGAACCTGGATTCGAATTCGAATTCGCGCCGGGATTGGAAGCCAGGTTTTGAATGGGAGCGGAGGGCTGCACCGCCGTATTGGTGGGCAGGGGCTTCAGGATGCCCGGGGAATTGGCAAAGGCGGCCTGCGCGGACGCGTTGGCGGCGAGCTGCTGGGTCAGGCGCTGCACCGTGGCTTCGAGCTCGGCGTTGCGGCGCTTGAGTTCGTCGGTGCGGGATTGGGTCTGCTGCTGGCCGATCTGACTGGAGAACTCGATGGCGAGCTGGAGCTGCGCCTGGCGGATGGCGTCGTCGATCGTGGGGTCCTTGGCGTCGCGATCGTTGCGGCTCGCGAGAATCTCCTGACAGCGACGGAGATGATAAACGGCGGTGACGTAGTCGTGCTTCTTGTCGCGGAGCAGGAAGCCGAGTTCCCGGTGCGCCAGGGCGCTGCGGGGATTGGAATCGAG
Source organism: Verrucomicrobiota bacterium (assembly GCA_947454705.1). Classification (GTDB taxonomy): domain Bacteria; phylum Verrucomicrobiota; class Verrucomicrobiia; order Limisphaerales; family UBA9464; genus CAIVQB01. The sequence continues at coordinate 89,203 of CANGKZ010000020.1, read as the reverse complement.
CGCGCGTTGATAGCTCCGGATGGCGTCGTCGTTCAGTCCCTGGAGCGCCTGGTTGTATCCGGCCTGGAAGTTGGCCTCGCGGCGTTCGTCGGTTTCGCCGCGCCGCAACAGGTCGCACCCCGACCCCAGGACCAGGGCGAGGCAGCATCCGCCAATGCGGAGCGAGTTGCGAAACCGTGACAGCATTCCGTCAGGCTATGGAAAGCGACCCAACCGTCAACGTTCGGGCGCGGGGGGAGACACGGATTGCACGGATTTTCACGGAGAGCTCATCCGTGAACCAGGCCCGGAGCGGGCGGTTCAATCCTCAAAAAAGGCCGAAAAACCGAGGAAATCCGCCCGAAAATCAGGGCTTGGGATCGGAAGCCGGGGCGTTGGTGGCCGGTGGGAGGGCGAAGCCGGGCGGAAGCTTGAGCTTGGTGCGAAGGACCGCTTGGAACTCGGGGTTCGCGTTGGTCGAGGGCATCAGCATGTCACGCAGGACGTTCTGCTTGATCACGTCGAGGTCCGGAATTTCCACACGAACCACCGACGCGGGATGCGTGGTGCGCGTGCGGTAGTTCTGGTGGATCCGCGCCGCCATGCGTTCGAGTCCGATGGCCTGATCCTCTTCGTCCATGGCGAGGTTGAGGTAGGACTGTCCGATGAAGCCGTAGAGCATCGCCGTGACGCGGTCGCGCGAGGTCTCGTTGATGTCCTCGGTCACCTTGCTGATGGCGAAGTCCTCCATCGTGGTGCCCTCTGCGATGCCGGATTGCGGGCCGAGGCCGTAGAGTTGTTTGAACTTCTCGAACCATTTTCGCGCTTCGGCGGGGCGGTTGTTGGCCCAGAGGAAATAGATGGCGTCCTTGAGGAAGTTGCGGTGGCCGGTGGCGATGTGGTCGGCGTTGGCCGGATCGGCCTTCATCGCGTCTTCATAGGAGCGCGAGGCATTGGGCACCATGTCGAGGTTGGCGACGACTTCGATGCGCTTGGCGAAGCGATTGGTGACGATGCGCCCGCGTTGCAGCGAGGTGAGCATCGGCTGGTAGATGGTGCGGCGGAGCGGGAGCTTGTCCTGGTCGGGCGAATTATCGATGCCGACCATGGCCCAGTAGATCGCGTGGGTTTCCGGCAGGCGCCATTCGAGCGGGCCGTAGGTCTCGTCCACCCGCTTCATCATCGAGGGAAGCATCTTGTACCGTTCGGTCAGCACGGCCACACGGTTGGAGGCTTCCAGCGTCTTGGGATGCAGCAGGTCGTCGTAGTTCGGACGCCCGCCCGGGATGAGCGACTCCATGGTCTTGGCCCATTCGGTTTTGTAGAGCCAGTGGGCGTCGTCGAGGTTCGCGCCCATCTTGTGTTGGAAGAACCACGCGAGCTCCCGGTACATGAGCGCCTGGTTGGGATTGTACTGAAGGCCCTGGTCGCGCAGAAGTTCGATGCCGCGCTGCACCCAGAGCCAGCGGTCCTCGGGGTTGGGGAACTTGACCGAGATGTTGTAGGCCATGTTCCAGGCCTGGTTGATCCAGACCTGGGTGAAGTGCGGCTGGAGCTTGCTGATCCAATCGGCGAGCTGCACCGCCTCGAAGTATTTGCCGTCCTCCTGGAGCTCGGTGGTCCGGATCCAGAGCATGTTGGCGATGATGCCGCGGAATCCGCCCAGGGCCACCGTGGTGAACGCCAGCACGGGAGGGGCGTTGCTGATGATCGTGGTGCGGGTGAGGCCGAGGGATTCGCGATCGCGGTTGAGGCGTGATTGCATCCAGGAGCCGGCCACCAGCGAGACGACCAGCACCAACGCGAGTATGGCTTTGCGTGAGGTCATTGCGGCGCGGCGAGTTCTCGCTTGTTGAAGATCCAGATGCCGGCGGCGGCGAACAGCCCGGCGGCGATGCCGAGCACCACGCCAAAGGCCTGCGCGAGCTGCAGCCAGGTGATGCTGCGGCCGGTGCTGAGGGCATCGACCGGCGAGAATCCCGCCACTTGATCGATCACCCACTTGAGGCCCCCGTACACGTACACCGAGGCGTTGTTGAGCAGCGTCTTCTGCACCACGATGCCTTCCTCGCTGCTGACGCCGACGATGCCGCCCTGTTCCACCACCTGCTTGAGCGTGCCGCTGGAGAGACCCACGAGGAGGATTCCGAACGACACGAAGGTGGCGACGTTGAACTGAAGTTTGGATGCGGCGAAAAGCCCGACCGCGGCGAGCAGCCCGAGCCAGCAGAAGATGATGCCGAGGCCGCGGACGAAGTTCAGTCCGAAGCCGCCCTCGTGGTAGAGGACTTCGAATCCGTCCTCGAGCGGGAAGAGCAGCGGCTTCTCGTTCAGGTTCACGGCATCGACGATCAGGGTGTCGTCGGGCCCAATGTGATTGCCCTCGATTTCAAAACTGATGAACGACTCCGGCGCGAGGTTGTTGGCGAAGCGCTGACGACGGTGGCCTTCGGGCGGGCCGACTTCCCAGCCGAGATCGAAGGTGGCGTTCGATCCGGCGTAGTCGGGAGTGAAGAACTTCACGCGAAGGAACATGGGGCGATCCTTCAACCGTTCCGCCGCGCCGGGTTCGAGCTTCACGGTCCAGCGGCGAGCTTGTCCGGGTCGGAGGTACTGCAGCTGCGCGTACATCTGCTCCCGGATCTGTTTGCGGACAAAGGTGCGGTCCATCGATGCGACGGCCTGCTTCTTGATGCGTTCCTGGAAGGCCTTTTCGACGAAGCGTTCGAGATCGGGAATGGGTTCGCGGGCGGATTTGCGGGCGACCAGCACTTCTTCCTCGAGGACCTTTTGCTGGCCCGGGCTGAGGCTCCGGGACTTGGCCATGAGGAGGAAATACACCGTGGCTCCGGAGACGGCGAGAAGGCCGGCGTTGAGGATCATGATGCCGAGCCATTTCCCCATCCAGATCTGCCACCGGGGAACCGGCTTGGTGCAGACGAGCTGCATGGAGAAATCCTCGACCTCGCGGGCGAGCGAACCGCAGGCCAGCCACAGCGTGGTGATCCCCAGCAGGGTGGTAATCGAGCCGAGCGTGTAGGTGATGAGAATCTGGGTGAAGCCCTGGGCCGATCCGTCGTGCTTGATGACCGACGGCAGGAGCACCACGGCGCCGATGAGCAATCCGAGCAGCACGAGCACGAGGCGGTAGCGCACGGCCGCCTTGAGCGTGAGTTTGGAAACGGCGAAGAGGGGTTGCATGGCCGGAAGGGGTTCCGTCAGGACGGCATCACTTCTTTCCGCCGAGGAGGCCGGAGAGTTTCTCGTTCGCCTTGCTCAGGTCCACCGGCTTGGGCGCTTCGACCGGTGCGGCTCCAACGGGTGCGGATGGCGTTGACTGAGCCGGGGTCGCGGTCGGCGATTCAGCCGGGGCTTCGTGTTTGGTAAGCGATTCCAGCTTGGAAAGATTCACTGCGGGCGCGGCAGGCACCGGGGTGCTGGAAACGGCCGGGGCTGCGGGGGCGGTGGGACGGCTGAGGCGGTCGAGCAGGTCGGCATCGCGACGGCTCTCGGTTTCTGCAGTGCCGCGGATGAAGGCCGCGACCTGGTTGCCGCTGGTGGCGCCGCTGGTCTGGGCCTGGGCCCGGGCGCGTTCGACCACGCCGAGGAAGTAGTTCTCGAGGTTCTGCGTCGGGTTCTCGAGGCGGACGGTGTCGCCCACTTCGTTGCGCAGGATGGCGAGCACCTTTTCGGTGGTTTCGCGGCTGAGCACGGGCGAGGTGATGCGGACTTCGTCGGGCGTGGCGAGCAGCTGCTTCAACGTGCCCTGCGCCTGGATGCGTCCGCCGTAGTAGATCACCACGCGGTCGCAGACGTCCTCGACATCGGCGAGAAGGTGGGAGCTGAGGATCACCGTCTTGCCGCGTCGGGCGAGGGCGCGGATGAGGTCCTTGATTTCGCGGCAGCCGATGGGATCAAGACCGGCGGTCGGTTCGTCGAGAATGACCAGATCCGGATCATTGATCAGCGCCTGGGCCAGGCCGATGCGGCGCTGCATGCCCTTGGAGAATTCCCCGACGGTGCGGGTGCGGGCCTGGTTGAGGCCGACCATTTCGATGAGCTGCTCGATGCGCTGCTTGCGATCGCCGGATTCCAACGCGAAGAGGTTGCCGAAGAAATCCAGGGTCTCGCCCGGATTCAAATACTTGTAGAGGTAGCTCTCCTCGGGGAGGTAGCCGATGCGGGCCTTGGTCTTGACGTCCCGGGGCGAGGCACCGAAGACGGAGATCTGCCCCTTCGTGGGATAGAGCAGACCGAGCAGCATCTTGATGGTGGTCGATTTCCCGGAGCCGTTCGGTCCGAGCAGGCCGAACACCTCGCCGCGTCGAACCTCGAAATCCACATTGTCCACGGCGCGGGCCTTCGGGCGTCCCCAGAAATCCTTGAAGATCTTGGTGAGCCCGGCGGCCTGGATCACCACCTCCGCACTGGCGGGGCGGGCGGCCTGGGACGGAAGCGGAACAGCGGAGGTGGCCATGGTGATGCGGTACCGGGGTGGGGTCTCGACGCGGAGGGGATCAGGCGGCCTGCGGAATTAACGTGCGGGAACCAGAGCTTGAACCAGTACCAGAGTTGGTACTGCCGCCGTCGGGGTTGGAAGGCGCCTCGGTGGCGGCCTGGACCATGGGTTCGAGTTCCTCGCCCTGGCGGACGAGGCGGGCGCTGTTGAAGACGACGATGAGGGCGCCGGCGTTGTGGAGCAGCGCGGCGACGATCGGATGGACGTAGCCGAGGGCGCCGGCGGTCAGGACGACGACGACGAACAGGACGCCGAAGAGGAAGTTCTGGTTGATGACATCGCGCGCCATGCGGGAGATGCGGATGAGGAAGGGCAGGCGGCGGAGGTCGCTGTTCATCAGCGCGATGGTGGCGGAGTGGATGGCCACTTCGCTGCCGGCGGCGCCCATGGCGATGCTGATGTCACCGGCGGCGAGGGCCGGGGCGTCGTTCACACCGTCGCCCACGACGGCAACGCGGTAGCCCTTGGCCTTGCAGGCGCGGACGAACTCGACCTTGTCCTGCGGGAGGCACTCGGCGACGACTTCAGGGATTCCGATTTCCTTGGCCACGCGATCGGCCACCGGTTTGCGGTCACCGCTGACCATGGTGATGCGCCGGATGCCGGCTTCCTGCAGGCCGGTGATGGCCTCGGAGGCCTCGGCGCGGGTCTGGTCCTGGAGGCCGACCCAGCCGATGCAGTCCGTGTTGCGGGCGATGAAGAGGAGGCTGAAGCCGGCGGTTTCGTCGAGATCGACGGACTTCACGAAATCCCCGGTGACGCCGTTGTCGCGGAGCCAGGCGGCGCGGCCGATGAGGATGCGGGCTCCGTCGAGGTTGGCGCTGACGCCGCGGCCTGCGGTTTCGCGGAAGTCGGTAACCGAGGCCAGCGGCACGCCGGCTTCCCCGGCGAGCTGCACGAGGGCGCGGGCGGTGGGATGGTTGGAGAATTGTTCTGCGCTGGCGGCGAGGCGAAGGAGGTCGGCCGGGGTGGTTTCGCCGAGCGGGTTCAGGCGGCTGACCACCAGCTTGCCGGTGGTGAGGGTGCCGGTTTTGTCGAAGACGAAGGCGGTGATGCGGGCGGCGGCTTCGAGGTCGGAGATGTTTTTGACCAGGATGCCGAGGCGGGCGGCGGCGCTGAGGGCGGCGACCATCGCGGTGGGCGTCGCGAGAATGAACGCGCAGGGGCAGGCGCCGATGAGCACGCTGATGACGCGGTCGAGATCCTTGGTGAAGGCCCAGACGAGCGCGGCGATGACCAGCACGAGCGGGGTGTAGTAGCCGATGTACTGATCGACGATCCGCATGAACGGCAGCTTGGTCTTTTCCGCGGCCAGGATGAGTTCGCGGACGCGTCCGAGCGTGGTGTCGGTGCCGGCGCGGGAGACCTTCACTTCGAGCGCGCCGTTGAGGTTCACGGTGCCGGCGAAGACCTGCTCGCCCGGGCCCTTGTCCACGGGGAGGGATTCACCGGTGATGGTGGCCTGGTTGATCGAGCCCTGACCGCTGAGGATGACGCCGTCGGCCGCGATGTTGTCGCCGGGGCGGATGCGGATGGTGTCACCGATGGCCAGTTCGCTGGCGGGCACTTCCTCCTCGCGTCCGTTGACGAGGCGGCGGGCGCGGGTGGGGGTGATTTTGATGAGCGATTCGATCGAAGCGCGGGCGCCGGCGGCGGTGCGGGTCTCGATGATTTCGCCGAGCAGCATGAAGAAGGCGACGATGCCGGCGGTGCGGAAATCGCCCTTGGCAGCGCAGGCGAGAACGCCGAGCGCCACGAGCTCATTGATGCTCAGGCGGCCGAGGCGCAGGTCCTTGAACGCGACGACGAGGATCGGGTACGCGAGGATGACGGTGCCGACGAGCGCGCTGAGGTCGCCGACGGTGGTCATGCCCGGCGCGAGCCATTCCACGACGAAGGCGTTCAGGACGAGGATGAGACCGATGAGGGTCTGCCACAGCTTCACGTTGGTGTGGCTGTGGTCCAGACCTCCGTGGTCGTGGCCACAATCGCAGTCCGCGTCGTGCTGATTGGAAAGCAGGGAGGTGACTTGCATGGCGTGCGGGGGAAGGGGCTTCGATCAGCGGCCGGGAGGATTGTTGTCCTTGCGGGCGGTGGAGGCCGGTTCGCGGTTGAGATTGATGCGGAGCTCGCGGCGTTGTCCGTCGGCGCGCTCGGGGAGGAAGAACTTGTCGGAGGCGTTGGTGAGCACTTCTCCGAGCGTGGTGATGCGATAACGCTCGCGGAACAGGGCCGGGTTGCGGTCGTAGGAGGCGAGCTGGTCGCGGAAGAACTTGGTCTCGGCGGCGATGGTCTGCACCAGCGAGTTGCTGGAGACGAGTCCGGTGTCGACGAGGCTCTTGGCTTCACCGATGGCCTTGCGGACGGTTTCGTCGGAGTAGCCCTGGGATTCGAGGATCTTCTGGGACCGGGCCTGCTCGGCCTTGATGACGTCGTTGAAGGCGTCCTTCACGTAGAGCGGGGCGGAGACTTCGACGTCGAGGGGCTCGAGGGTGACGCCGAGGTTGGCGCGTTCGATCAACTGGGAGAGGCGGCCGCGGATGGCGTCGGTGAACGCGGTGCGGTCCTTGTACAACGCGGCATCGGCGGTGAACCGCGCGCTGGCGTGGTACACGGCGTTGTTGAGGAAGTTGCCGAGGATGTTGGTGGCGTCGCGGAAGGCGAACGAGTAGGCGACGGGATCGGCAATGCGGTATTTCATCGTCGCGCGGACGTGAAGGATGTTGCCGTCGCTGGTGAGCGTGTGGCCATCGACGCCGGGCCGGAGGGTGGCGGTGGCGGCGGGGAGGGATCCGGCGGCTTCCTCTTCGGGGCTGATGGCGTACCAGGCGACGGAGGAGCGGATGGACTTCGATTCGCCGGTGCGGATGCGGACGATTTCGTCGATGGGATACGGCAGGGCCCAGTGGAGTCCCTGCTTGAGGAGGACTTCGGAGCCGGTGCCGCGGGGCTTGCCGAAGCGGAGCACGACGGCGACTTCGTTCGGGTTCACCGTGAACACGCACGAGAAGACGAACGCGGCGAGCAGCAGCAGCATGCAGAACCGGACCAGCAGGAAACTGCTGCCCAGCGCTTCGGTGAGCGCCTGGCTGGCGGAGTCGTCGGAGTTGACCCCGGGGGTGGGGGCCAACCGGACGGTGCCGGGGCGGGAATTCGGATCGGCCATGGGAGGAGGAGGCTGGGGTGGAATCGCCGGTGACTCAGCGGGCTGCCGGGGCCTTCTCCGTGTTGAGCAGGTTCAGGGGCGGGATCTTTTCGTCGAGAATCAGAGTGGTGCGATCCTTGAGGGATTCACGCAGCGCCTTGAGCTGGAGCAGGAACACCGCGAGCTCGGGGCGTTGCTCGAACACCGCGTAGTCCTTGCTGGCGACGGCTTCGGCTTCTCCGAGGATGCGGAGGGCGTCGGCATCGGCGCGGGAGAGGAGTTCGTCGCGCTTGCGATTGGCTTCGCTGCGGATCTCCAGGGCCTTGGCATCGCCTTCGCCGTTGTACTGCTTCACCAGACGATCGCGCTCGGCCTTCATGCGTTCGAAGACCTTGCCGGTGATGGATTCGGGCAGACCGAGCTGCTTGATGCCGACGAGTTCCACGCTGATGCCGTAGGTCTCCAGCGCGGGGCCCTGCAGGGCCTTGAGGATGTCGGCCTCGACGGCGTCGAACTTCACCTGCTTGGGATCGGGCGAGACGAGGTCGCTGAAATTGTAGCTGCCGATGACGGCGTTCTTGGCGTTGCGGACGAGGTTTTCGAGGTCGTGCTCGGCCTTGAGCGGGTCGCCGTTGAAGCGTTCCAGGAAGGTCTTGGGCACGCTGACCTTCCATCCCACAAACACGGTGATGATGAGGTTCTTGGCGTCGCGCGTGGTGGTCTCCTCAAACTTGCGCTCGAAGTTGGAGAGGCGGCTGTCGATCCGGTACACCTGCTCGATGGGCAGGGGCAGGCGGAACTTGAGGCCGGGGTCGTTGACGTAGGACCTGGAGTACTTGCCGAAGCGGGTCACCACGGCGACTTCCGTGGTGCGCACCTGGAAGCAGAACAACAGGGCGAGGAACATCAACAACAGCAGCGCGCCTACGAGCAGCGTGAGCGGGTTCTTTTTCTTCATGGGACGTTCTGGGGAAAGGGGATTGCGGATCAGCGGTTCAGGTGGGGCATCGGGTCGGGCAGAATCGGTGGGGCTTATTTCTTCTGTCCGGGGTTCTCGATGCCGACATCGAGGAGGTCCTTCGAGATCTTGTCTTCGAGGTTGAGGATGATGACGTCGGAGGTGTTGGTGGGTCCGATCACGAGCTTGCGGGCGGGGGCGACGGCCTTGGTAAAGGTGTCGAGGTAGTTCCGCTGGCGGAAGACCTGCGGGGCAGCGTCGTAGGCGGCGATCTGCTTCGCAAACTGCGCGGATTGTCCGCTGGCGATGGCGGTCTTGCGGGCTGCCGCGGCGTGCGCCTCGTTGATCTTGCGGGCGGCGTTGGCGCCGGCCATGGGAAGCGTTTCAGTGCTGTAGCCTTCGGCGGTCAGGATCTTGGCTTCCTTCTGGGCGATGGCGCCGATGACTTCCTGGTACGCGGCGGCGACCTGCAGCTGCTTGGTGCCGACCGGCGGGTGGATGTCCTGGAGTCCGACGAACACGATGTCCGCCCCGAGCTTGGCCTCGTTGGCCTTTTTCTGGATGGCGGACTGCAGGTCGCGGGAGGCTTCGAGGCGGCCGAAGCTCATGACCTTGTCGATGTCCACGCTGGCCATGTAGCGAACCACTTCGCGATTGGCGATGCGCTCGAGCAACTCGCCGGCGTTGGCGTGGTTGTAGGCCCAGGCGCGGAGGTCGGAGATGGTGTACTGGACCGGGATGCTGACGCTGAGGAGGTTGACCGGAACGGTGGTGTCGCCGGCGACCTGATTGGCCTGCTGTTCGCGGCTGGCGACCAGGAGGTTGAACTCTTCTTTGTAGTGCGGACGGGTCCAGAGAAGGGTGCGTTCCTTTTCCGCGGCGGGATCGGACACGTAGCCGACGTTGAAGGAGCGGAGCTCGCGGGTCGGGTAGCGAACGAGGGAATCAACGGGCCAGGGCAGCTTGATGTGAAGGCCGGGTTCGCGAACGCCATCACCCACCGGGGTTCCGAAGCGTTCCAGCAGCCCCTGTTCGCCGGGTTCGATCACCACGAAGCAGGAGCAAAGAACGAGAATTCCGACCCAAAGGAGCACCAGCTTGGCCAGGGCGCCTTCGAGGAATTTGTAGAACCAGGTTTCGCTGACCTTGAATCCGAACTGGTAGTCGAGGGCGTGGGCGGCGGTGCTGAACAAGCCGCCGCTCTGGCCGAGGAGGCCCACGATGCGGCTCTCGTACACGATGCGCGGAGCCTTGCCGCGGATGCGGGGGCGGTAGCGTTCGAAGACCAGGGTGACCAGCGTTTCGGCCGCGATCAGCGCCAGCACGCCGATCAGGATCCAGGCGGCGTAGCGGTCGTATTTCGCATAGCCAAACCAGTCGGAAGCGGCGATGCCGGCCGAAACCGCGGACAATCCGGCGGCCAGCAGCAGCGAGGAAGCCCCCGGGCGGAGCAGGCGGGAATCTTCAAGCTGGGCGAGACGGGCGGAATACTTGCCGAGGAGGAAGAGGACCAAGCCAATCGCGGAAAAGGCAGCCAGGGCGAGGGTCGGATCCGGCGAAGACATGGAATCCGGATTCTTGATCAGCGAATCGCGGAACCACCACACGCCGGTCGCTTCGATCAGGAACAGGACGGCGGTGAAGGCCGGCACCAGCCAGCGCTCAAACTGTTCGCGGGCGCGTCGGGCCGGGAAGGTTTCGGCGGCGGATTCCGAGAAGAGCGCGGAATCGTTGCGGGAGCGGGACAGGGCTTCCACCTCCAGCCGTTCGGCCTCCTCGCGGGCTTCCAGACGCATCTGGAACCAGCTCACCAGCGCGACCAGGAACCCGACGCCCACGAGCAGGGCGGCGACCTCGGCGGTGGCGGAGTTTTGGTACCGGGCCAGGGCGATCAACGTCCCCGAGCCCGCGAACAGGGCGAGGAGGTTGAGGAAGGCGTTCTTCGACAGGTTGCGTTCCATCGTTCAGAAGGGAAAAGAGCCGGAAACCGCCGAAAAACGGCGCGAAGGGCGGGTGGAGGGATCGGAAATCATGGGGCGGATGTCAGGAGAGTTCCCGATCCTCAAACAGGGCGAGAGCCAGCGCCAATGCGGCGCAGACGTAGGTGACCAAATATCCTGCGGCTTTGATGACGTAGGCCCAGGGAATCGATTTTTTATCCTCCAGGGCATCGGCCAGCCAGAACTGCTGCCAGTTGGGCATGACGGCGTAGCCGATTTTGGCCCACCAGACGCCAGCATCGGCGGCGCCCTTGAAGAGGTAATCGGTCATCAGACCCAGCAAAAACACCGCAGTGCAGACGGCGAGCGACGGAATGACTTCCAGCCGCGTCGAGCAGGCCAGCGCGAGACCGGCCAAAATCCAGAGCGCGAACAGGATCAGCACCCCCGCCGGCACCACGCGCCAATCGATGTGGGCTGCGCCGTCAAATGCCCGATCCACCACGGTGAACTGCGCTACCACCCACAGGGCCGCGGTGGTGAGCACCACAAAAGCGAAGGCGGCATCGGAAACGAAGGTCCGGCGCAGGAAAAAGTTGGAGAATCCACCCACGGCGAACGCCAGGGCGACCGAGGCCATGTAGATGCTGAAACCCACGGTGTCGGCATTGCCGTAGGCATCGAAGGCCATGCGGCTCGCCAGCAGGGTGGCCACCATGTTGGTGTAGGTGATCAGCAGCAGCGTGGCGGCGAGTCCCACGTACTTGGCCAGAATGAAGGTTGTCCGACTGACCGGTTTGGCCAGCACGGTCAGGGCGGTGCCCGACCGGATTTCCTGCCCCACCGAGGCGGCGGCGCACAACACCGAGGTCAGCAAGCCTGACAGCAGCGTCACGGCCAGCGTGCTGTCCTTAACCAACTTTGGGTCATCTCCGAATCCGAAATAGGGCACCACCGCGAGGAACACGGAAAAGCACGCGGAACTGGTCATCAGCAGCAAATAGATGGGCTGCCGAACCAGTTCCATGAACGCGTTCGATGCGATGGCAAGAAATTGCCTCATTCGATATCAGATTGACTGTGTGGGTGAAATCATACGGTGAAAGTCTCGTCGGTCAATTGGTCAAATTCGGAATCACGGCGGGCCGGTTCAATGGGCGGACTTTGGAGACATGGGCGGGCAGTTCATTCCAAAATCAGGCACAGGGCAAGCCTTGCTGCGGCGGGAACCGGGAGCCCTAGGATTTCTTACCGGGTCGAGGGGTGCGCTTTGTCTTGCTTGCCGCGGCGCGGATTTCCTCGATGCGCACCTGGAGCAATCGGGCCACGAGGTCTGCCGGAGGGGGCGCGCCATGCGGGAATTGCAGCGTTCCCTTGGAAATTTTGTAGTCCTTCAACTCCGGGGCCAGAACCCGGAGCGCGCTCGCGCCGGGGAACAGGCTGGAGTGATCCTTGAAGGCGGCGAAATAGGTGAGCATGCGTCCCTCGAAGCGGAACGCGGGCATACCGTAGCTGAATGCGGGTTCGGCTTCCGGGGCGGCCGACCGGATGAGCTTGCTCAAGGTTTTGAGCCCGGCTCGCACCTTTGGCGGCTGCGCGGCGAGGTAAGCCGTGATCTGGGCCGAGACGGTCGGTGGCGACTTCGATCCGACCGGGCTTGCGGAGCGGGGTTTCATGCTGGGAGTGAAGGAGTGAGCTCCGACGGTTCTGCGGCGTCAATCCCGGGGCGGGGGAGTTGAATCCAAGCGACCCTTCTGCCAACCGCATTGCACTGCGGCGTGCCGCGGGATATGGGAGAGCGGCCTTTTGTCACCGTTGCCCCCATGAGCTCCATCCTGAATCTCGGAATCGTCGGAACCGGCTACATCGCCGATGTCATCGCCACCGCCCTGCGCGAAACCGATCGCGTCCGCCTGGCCGCCGTGGCGAGTCGTCGGGTGGAAGGCGCCCGGGACTTTGCGGCACGACACGGCGGGGTGCGCGTGCATGCGAGCTGGGAAGAGTTGATTGCCGATCCGACGGTGCAGGCGGTGTATGTCGCCACGCCCACCGTGGCGCGCGAGGCGATCTGCGTGGGCGCGGCCCAGGCGGGTCGGCACGTGCTGGGGGACAAGCCGTTTCGCTCGCTCGATTCCCTCCGCGCCATCACGTCCGCCTGCCGTCAAAGCGGCGTGGCTTTCATGGACGCCACCCACTTCACGCATCATCCGCGGACGCATCAGCTGCGTCGTGAAATGGCGGAGCGCGTGGGACGTCTGGAGGCGATTCGATCCTCGTTTTTCTTTCCCTCGGCCGACCGGGCCAACATCCGCCTGCAACCCGACAAGGAGCCGGCAGGCGCGATCGGCGACATGGCGTGGTATTCGATGCGCGCGGTGGCGGAATACGCCCCGTCGCATCCGGCGGTGGTTCGTGCACGCGGATTCGCGAAAAAGGATGCGGTCACCGGCGGATTCGTCCGCGGTGCAGGCGTGGTGGAGTTCGCCGATGGCATGACCAGCACCTGGGACGCCGGGTACACCGTGGGCGCGTGCCTCATGGACCTCGAACTGCTCGGGGAAAAGGGAATGATTTCCATGGATGATTTCGTCCTCGATTGGTCGGGCGGATTCCCGATTCCCGACGTCACGCGTCCGGTCGGCTTCACGCAGCGGTCGGGTCTGGCGACGCCCTCGGGATTCATCCGTGTGGAGACTCCCGGCGCGAAACGGCAGGCGGTGCAGATGCTGGAAAACTTCGCCGACCTCACTCGCGAACCGAACGGCGTTGCCGCGCAGGAAAGCGTTCGAATCAGCGAACGCACGCAGGGCCTGGTGGACACGCTGCTTGCGAATCTGGAGCTCTGAACCCCAAAAGGGCAGGGAAAGCTGAGTTCAACCACAGATGGACACGGATGAACACAGATGAAGATTCGCCAAACGAACTGATTCAAGAATCACCCGGACGGTGGAGTTGTTCGGCCCGGTTGAGCCGCTCAACTTGCTCTAAATCTGTGTGAATCCGTGTCCATCTGTGGTTACAACTGCCGTTTTCAAACCTTCCCGCCATGTCTCCCGTCATTGCCGCATTGATTGAACGTCACCGGCTTCAACCGCTGCCGATTGAAGGGACGTTGTTCGCGCAAACCTACCGGTCGAACGAGGAGCTCAGCCCGGGGACTCCGGCAGGGACCGCAATGGTGGGGCTGTATTGCGAGGAACCGAAGAGCCAGTCGTTGTTTCATCGGCTCACCTTCGATGAGGTGTGGCATTTCTACGGCGGGGATCCGTTGCGATTGATTCTGCTGCGGCCCGACGGGACGAGCGAGGACGTGATCCTGGGGGCGGATGCGGCGGCCGGGCATCGGGTGCAATTTGTGGTTCCTGCGGGCGTGTGGCAGGCGGGGCATTTGGTTTCCGGCGGCCTGTATGCGCTGTACGGATGCACGATGTCGCCGGGCTGGAACGGCGTGTGTTTCGAAGGGGGTACTCGTTCGCAGTTGCTGGCCACGCATCCCGATCGTGCGGCCGACATTGAACGATTTGCCTGTCCCGACGGCGCGGTTCACATGCCCGGTTGAGCGAATGGATTCGACCTTCCCCTTGTCCCCGCGCGCCAGCCGCCTAGGCTCGCGGGCACAGTACCAACCATGAAACCCAAGCCCGGGTCGAAAAGCAGTTTTCTCGACAAGGTCCTCGGCCGCATCGGCCGCCTGGACGCGCAGGGGTTGCAGACAGTCGTCGAACGCCTGGCCCGCGAGCGGTCGTTCCTCGAAATGCTCTTCAACACCATCGAGGACGGCGTGCTGGTGGTGGATGAAGCAGGAAACATCCTGTACCTCAACCAATCGGTCAGCCGCCTGCTGGGCGTCCGACTGGAGGACGCGGAGGGGCAGGCGGTCACGCGCATCCTGCCCCAGCTCGACTGGGCCCAGATCTCCGCACTGGACCGCAAGGGTGGACCAGGAGTGGTACGCCACGAATTCGAGGTCACGTACCCAAGGTCGCGTCTGCTCCGTTTGTACGCCGCGCCGCTGGATGGCGAGGGCGTGGGCAGCAGCGGCGTGGCGCTGATCCTTCACGATGCCACCGAGGCGCGGCAGAAGACCACCGAGGCGGTGGAGACGGAACGCGTTCACGCCCTCACCCTGCTGGCCGCGAGCGTGGCGCATGAGTTGGGGAATCCGCTGAACGCGCTGCACATTCATCTTCAGTTGATGGAGCGCGAGGTGAAGCGGCTGCGTCAGTCGGCGGTGGACGATCCGGCGGCGATCCCGGTGCGGGCCGACAAGTTGAGCGAATACCTCGCGGTGGCCCGCGGGGAGATCACGCGGCTGGATTACATCATCACCGAGTTCCTGTCGGCGATGCGGCCCACGCCGCCGCGGTTCCGTGCGGGATCGTTGAACGACGTGGTGGCCGACACGCTGTCGTTGCTTCAACCGGAGTTGGACAACCGCAAGCTGGTGGTGCGCCAGAAGCTCGCGCGGAGTCTGCCGCAGGTGCGGCTGGATCCCGCGCAGATGAAGCAGGTGCTCGTGAACCTGTTGAAGAACGCGATGCAGTCGATGACCAAGGGCGGCACGCTCACCCTGGCCACCGGGGCCTCGCCGGACGAGGCGTGGTTGAGCGTGACCGACACCGGATGCGGCATCCCGAGCGAGCAGTTGAACCGGATCTTCGAACCCTTCTACACCACGAAACAAAAGGGAACCGGGCTGGGCCTGATGATTGTTCAACGCATCCTGCGCGACCACGGCGGCCGGGTGGAATTGGAGAGCCGGGTGGATGTCGGCACCACGTTCCGCCTCTGGCTTCCGCTGCGGGAAAAGGGGCCGCGATTGTTGGACGTGCCTTCCAGCGGGCCTGCGAGCTGAACGGCTGGCCGCATGCCGCACCGAGAACCATTGCTGCGCCGGGCCGCGATTTATGCTTTCGTAGTGCCTTCCGTGAGTTGAACTGCGGTTTATTGGATCATGACTCCCACCTCCACACCGACGCTGTTGATTGTCGATGATGAGAAGCCGACGCGCGATGGGTTGCGCGCGGCGCTTGAGGACAAGTTCGACGTGTACGTGGCCGAGGATGCCGCGGCGGCGTGGCAGTTGTTGGAGAAGGAGTCGTTCGACGTGCTTCTGACCGATCTGCGCATGGCCGGCGAGGACGGCCTCAAGCTGATCCATCGCGCGAAATCCCTGAACAAACCGCCGGTTTGCATCCTGATGACCGCCTACGGCTCCGAGGAGCTGGCGGTGGATGCCATGAAGCAGGGGGCGGATGATTACATCGCCAAGGGCAAGCTTCAGATCGACGAGCTGGAACTTCGCATCCAGCGCGCGCTGAAGCGTCAGTCGCTCGAAGTGGAGAACACGCAGCTGCATCAGCGGCTCGATCAAAAGTTCGGCGTGCGCAGCCTGCTGGGTGAGGCGCCGTCGATGAAGGAGGTCTTTGAGACCATCCAGGCGGTGGCTCCGACCAAGGCAACGGTCCTGGTGACGGGCGAGAGCGGCACGGGAAAGGAACTCGTGGCCAAGGCGATTCACCAAAACAGCACGCGTTCCCGCGGGCCGATGATCACGGTGAATTGCGCCGCGCTGCCAGCCACCTTGCTCGAAGGGGAATTGTTCGGGCACGAAAAGGGCGCGTTCACCGGCGCGCACGAACGTCGGCTGGGACGCATCGAACAAGCCCAGGGCGGAAGTCTGTTCCTCGACGAAATCGGGGAAATCGACGCCACCACGCAGGTCAAGCTGCTGCGCTTCCTGGGCGAACGCACCTTTGAGCGTCTGGGTTCCAGCAAGACGATGACCGCGGATGTCCGGTTGATCACCGCGACGAACAAGGATTTGCAGGCGCTGGTGAAGGCGGGTCGGTTCCGTGAGGATCTTTATTACCGTCTCGCCGTGGTGCCGATTCACCTGCCGCCCCTGCGCGATCGCGTCGTCGATATTCCGGCGTTGTCGCATGCGTTTCTCGTCGAGTTCGCCACCGAAAACGGCAAGGCGGTGAAGAGTTTCAGCACCGAGGCGCTGGAATTGATGCTGGCCTACCGCTGGCCCGGAAACGTGCGCGAGCTGCGCGCGGCGGTGGAGCATGCGGTGGTGTTGTGTCGCGGGGAGCAGGTGTTGCCTCGGGACCTGCCGGTGACGGTCCGCACCCCCGAGGCCGTGACCACGGGCGAGGAGACGCGACAGAAAATCGCCACCGGCGCGGTGTCGGTGAAGGAGGCGGAACGTCAGCTGCTCATCCACGCACTGCAGGAGTGCAAGGGCAACCGCACGGAGGCGGCCAAAAAGCTCGGAATGAGCCGGCGAACGCTGCATCGGCGTTTGCACGAGTTCCACCTCGACGGGTTCTGATCCCAGGGGCGGCGGAGAAGGGAGCGGTCCTTGAACGTTTTTCAAGCGACACACTCCGACGTCTCATCCATGGCAACGGGGCAAAGCGACACAAACCGCTGCTTCCCCTCGGACCGGGCATCAGGCAATTTCGAACGACGCAATCATGACCAGCGAAACACCGAAGGGCATTCAGACTTGGATTCATTTCCTGGAAGAGGGAGCGGGACAGCTGTGGCTGGAGCGATTCCTTCTCGCGGTGATTCTCGGTGTGGTGGTGGTGGTGTTTCACTTCATGGAGGCCCGGAATTTCGCGGCTCCCGAAGCGATGGATCAGGCGCAGGTGGCCCGCAATCTGGCCGAGGGCCGCGGCTTTACCACCTGGAACATCCGTCCGCTCAGCGTTCATTACCGTCAGCAAACCCTGAAGGCCCAGCAACGGGCCGGCACTGCGATCCCGCTCGGGGGGCATCCGGATCTGGAGAACGCCCCGGTGTTTCCGATGCTGGAGGCGGCGTTGTTCAAGGCCCTCCCGGTTGGGATTCGATACGCACCCGCCACTCCGCCGGCGGCCATTCATCGGATCCCGGCGGAAATGGCAGTGAGCTGGATGAACATCGGTCTGTTCATGGTGCTGGTGTACCAGGTGTACCGGTTGGGCTGCCGGATCTTTGACCCGGTGGTGGGGGCGATCGCTGCAGCAATCACGTGCGGCACGGACCTGATGTGGCGCTTCGCGTACTCCGGTCTGTCCACGCTCCTGATCATGGTGATGCTGCTGGCACTGGCCCGCGTGCTGGTATCGCTGGAGGCCCGTTCGCGTCCGGACGCGCTTCCGGCCCGGCTGGGGCCTGTATCCCTTTCGGTGCTGGCAGGCCTGCTTCTTGGCGTGCTTTGTCTGACGCGATATTCCGTCGGCTGGCTGATTCTTCCGACGGCCGTCTTTGTTGGCGTGGTGGCCGGGGCGCGTCGATGGTTCTCGGTGGGAGCCCTGGTCGCCGTGTTCCTGCTGGTGTTGTCGCCCTGGGTGGCACGAAACATGAAGCTTTCCGGTCTGCCGTTCGGCACGGCCACGTGCGCGATTTTCGCGGGCACTGATTCCTATCCGGACGACCGCCTGACCCGCTCGCTGATTCCCAATGTGCAGGGTGTCGCCTGGGGGGAGATCGTCAGCAAGGGAATCAACGGATCGATCCAACAGTTCGAAGAGGAACTTCCCCGGCTGGGGGGCAGCTGGCTCACCGGCTTCTTCCTCGTCAGTCTCCTGCTTCCGTTCCGCAACCCCACGCTGAGCCGATTGCGCGGTCTCATAGTCGGTTGTCTGGTGGTGCTCTTCCTCGCCCAGGCCTTCGGACGCACGCATCTCTCGACACTCAGCCCCGAGGTGACATCGGAGAACCTCCTCGTGCTTCTCGCCCCGCTGGTGTTTTTGTACGGGGCCGGATTGCTCCACACGCTCTTCGATTCCCTGGAATTCCCATTCCCGCTGATGAAGTCCCTCGCCCAGGGCGCGGCGGTGGTGGTGCTGTGCCTGCCGCTGATTTTCGCGCTCGCCTCGTCGGGACTGGCCATCGGCGGATTGATCCCGCGCCGGCATCTTCCGATGGTGGACCCCCCGTATCGTCCCGATGTGATCCGGGACCTCATTGGTACTTCACCCATGGGATCATTGATGATGAGCGACATTCCCTGGGCCGTGGCCTGGTATGGGAACCGCGAGTGCGTCGGCCTCCCGCTGCGCGTTAAAAATGCGTACAAGGAAGATTTCTTCGCCATCAACGACCAGGAGCGTCCCGTGGCGGCTCTGTATTTGTCGCCGCTTCTCTGCAATTCACCGATGCAGAAGAGCTATTTCCAGAAGGGATTGCTGGGCCAGTTTGATGACAAGCAGGCCGGGGATCCCTGGTTCGACTTCTATCTGAACGTCGCACTTCGCGGCAAGGTGTTCGCCGTGCCGATGAAGTTCGTGTACGGCCCCGGCTTCGCGGAGGAGGGGCACCTGTTCTGCGCCGAACAGGAATGGTGGAACCTGCGCATGCGTCGTTGAGGAATTCCATTCCCGCCTGTCGGCTTGGCCCGGTGGGAGGTGGACGTTCGTACCAAAATCGGAATTGCCTTCCTAAGAGGGTTTGAGCATTAACGCCCCCTCTCAGTATGCACACACACAACAAATTCCTGTCACTGGCCGTCCTCGCGTCGGCTGCCACCGCCATCGTTGTCGCGGAGGACGCCCCGAAGAGCTCGTGGGAAACCTCGGCCAACGCCAACCTCGGACTCAGCTCCGGCAATTCCAAAAACTTCATCGTCAACAGCGGCATCCTGTCGGTGAAGAAGTGGGATAAGAACGAACTCTCGGCCAACGCCGACGTGAACTACGGGCAGACCACCACGATCTCCCCGAACGCCACCCACACTGCCCTGGTGGAATCGAAGACCACCACCGCCCAGAGCTACGGCGCCGGTCTCCAGTACAACCGCCTGGTTTGGACGGACCGCGGCTACTTCCTCACCAAGGCCGACGCCCGTCAGGACAAGGTTGCCGGTGTCGACCACCGCTTCACCGTCGCGCCCGGTCTCGGCTATTACCTCATCCGCGAAAAGGATCTGGAACTGAAGGCTGAAGCGGGTCCTGGCATCGTGTTCGAAAAACTCAAGAACCTGCCCGAGAAGAACTACATCACGCTGCGTCTCGCCGAGAGCCTGAAGTGGAACATCAGCGACCGCGCCCGTCTCTTCCAGGATCTGGAATACCTCCCGCAGGTGGATCGCTTCGGCAACTATGTCGCGAACGCCTCGGTGAAGGTTGAGGCCGACATCACCAAGTCGCTCGCTCTGAACATCACCCTGCGTGACACCTACCGCAGCAAGCCCGCTCCGTACGACGTGCTGCCGGTGGCCTTCCGCAAGAAGAACGACCTGACCCTCACCGCAGGCGTCACGTACAAGTTCTGATCCGGTCGGAAAACGACCCCTTAACTCAAACGAAACGCCGTCCGCAATGCGCGGGCGGCGTTTTTGTTTTCCGGTATCGCACTCGATTCACCGCAGAGGCGCAGAGGCGCGGAGAAGAAGGCCCGCTTGGCAACTCATGCTGAGGGCTGCTGCGACAACTTTTGGAAGAACGGAGGAATGCCGTCCTGGAAATCCTCGAGCACGGCGTCGGTGACCGATTCAGGAACCGGCAGGTATTTGCCGGTTGCCTCGGCGAGCAGTTCGCCGGCGGCGTTGCGAAGTTCACCGCGGGCGAAGAACAGACGTCCCCGCTTGTTCTCGGTGACCTCGCCCCGCGCCACCACTTCGGTCCGGGTGGCGGTTGGCCGGAGGAACCGAACGGTCAATTCACCGCAGTACACAAACTTCCCCGAGGCGATGCCGATGGCCCAGACCATCACCTCATCCAGCACCGTGGAAATCACGCCGCCGTGAACGGTGTCGCGGAAGCCGGAGAATTCGGGTCGGAAGCTGAACCGCGTCTCCGCCGCGGTGCCTGCGATGTGGAATCCGATGTGCAGCCCCAGCGGATTGGCTGTGCCACAGACGTAGCAGGAGCGGGTGGCCGGGAGGACGGGGGAAATCTCGGAGCTCACAGGAGAAGGAGAAAGTGAGGGACGGCGTTCTCGGGCCCGTCGACCGGCGGGACGCAGCGGTATCGAATCAAGATTGATACGCTGCGTCCCGCTCCGTTCGGTGCAATGCGGTTCAGTTCAGTCGATTACTTCGCGTTGGCCTTGATCCACGACTCGTTCTTCGAGCTCCAGTAGATCGAGTTGCGCAGGATCTTCTGGTACGCGTCGAGGCTGTGGGCCACACCGTCGTGGCCGAGGGTGATGCCCGCGATGCGCGTCTTCGGGTGCTTCACCACGAAGACCTGCGGGAACGTTTTGTTCTTCGACTCCGAATGCGCGGTCGCGAGGACGTCGATTGCAGTGCCCGAGGCATCGGGCTCGAAGTAGTAGAGTTCATCGCTGAGCGAGAACTTGGCATCCACTCCCTTGAGGATGGGGTGTTCAGGGGCGGTCACGGTCACGTCGAAGGCACCGTAACGGTCATGACCGCGGGAACCGCCGCCGGCTAGTTCCTTGTTGAACGCTGCCCAGTTGGGCCAGTTGTACCACAGGCCGGGGTGGAGGAGGACGAGTCCCTTGCCGGCGGAGACGTGGGCAAAGATCTGCTCGCGAACGTCCGCATCGGGGAATGCCTTGTTGGCGCTGATGACCAGCACGTCGGCCGCCTTCACCGAGGCCACCGAGACGTCCTGGGGTTCGAGGTAGTTCGCCGAGATCTTGCCGGAGGCGTTGAGCATCGCGACGTCGGCGAGGTTGAACCAGCGGTTGTAATCGTGCGACGCGCCGCCGCCGATGAGGAGCACGCGGAGGCCGGCGTTCCACTTCAGCTCGGGTTTCACGGCCGGGGCCGGGGCGGCGGAGGTGTTGGGACGGGGAGCGCCGCCGATCTCCGCGGTGATCGCGAAGAGCGTCGGAGCCACGTCGTTGTCATAGCTCTCGAGGGTGATGGATTCCACCACGCCGCCGGGCTTGAGTTCCGCGGTGTGCCAGCGGATCTGGCCGGGGCCGCGCGTGAACTGGGGAAGGGCCTTGGATCCGGGGACGTCAGGATTGCCGCGGTAATCGGCGATCTCCTGTCCGTTGCGGAACACGATTTCCTGGGTGGCGCCACCGGCGAAATGCGCCGTGAGCTTCAGCACCGGGAGCTTCTCGTCACCCACCGCGGGGAATCCCCAGCCGGCAACGCCGCCGAGGATGTGGAAGCGGCTGGCCGCGACGCCGACCTTGGCCTCGACCTTTTGCGGAAGGCTCTTGCGGGACCAGGAATTGGGCGCGCCGCCGCGGAGCACGACCACGTTGGCGACCGCCTTCAACGGGCTCACCACATCGAAGGGAATGTCTTCGACCTTCTTCAGCCCGTAGCTGCGGAAGATGATGCTGTCGTCCGGGTTCTCCGGAGTGATGTAGAGTCCGCGGCTGCTGTTGGCGGTGAAGGCACCGGTCAGGTCGAGCATGCGGAAGCGGTTTTCATCGGCGCAAATGTACGCGAGCAAATCGCGCAGCCCTTCGGCACCGAGTTGATCAAAGCCTTCGGGCATCAGCGACCGGCCCGAGCTGGTGCGCGACTTGATGTTCGAGGTCGGGATGGTGAAGTCGCCGGTGGCGTTGCGCAGGACGACTTCCTTGGCGTTTTCGCGGTCAATCACGCCGTCGTAGGATTGGTCGTCCTTCGTTTCAATGGTGGTGGAAACGAAGTTCGGTTCCACGAGGCGGTTGGGATCCACGATGTGGACCAGCAGGTCGGCCGGGCCGTGGGCGCCCATGCCGGTGAGGTTCGGGGCGAGGTTGCGTCCCTCGGCCTTGAACTGATGGCAGCCGGCGCAGTTCGCGGTGAAGAGCTTGTGGCCGTTTTCCACGTTGCCGGGCTTCACCACTTCCACGCTGAGCTTGGCGATGAGGGCATCCTTTTCCTTGGCTTCGGGGCCCTTGAGTTCATCGATGACTGCGTTGGCGCGCTTGGCCACTGCGGAATCGGGATGCGTGCGCAGGCGGTGCTGGCGTGCGGGTCCGAGTTGGAGGATGTCGATCTTCTTCGCTGCGATGGAATCGAGGAATGCGGCGGAGGCGTCGGTGCGCTTGATGATCTGGCCGAAGGCGGGTTCCACGAGATCGGAAGGAAGGCCGGGGAACGCGGCGACGATGGCGACGGCGGCGTCGGGCGCGGAGCCGAGGGCTTCGATGACGCGCAGCTGCAGCGCGGGGCTGGAACCGGGTTTGAGCAGCGAGGCGACGGCGGGGACGATGCTCGGGTCGAGCTTGCGAACGCCGATGAGGTTGGCTGCGATTTGTCCGCGCACGGCGTCGCTCTCGGAGGCGTCCTGAAGTTTGGCTTCGGCGCGTTCGACGGCGGGCTTCACTGCGCCGGCCAGCGTGTTGTTGGTGTCCCAACGCGCAACCAGCGGAAGCACCGAGGCTGCAGTCCGCGGATTGCCGAGCAGCGTGGCAATGGGCTTGGCGAGCTGGTCATTCCAGGTCGGATTGCGCTCGTTTTTGTAGGCGGCGGTGTAGGCGTCGAGGGCGACCTGCTTGAGTCCGTCCGCAGCGGCCGGGCCGTCGGCGAGGGCCTGCATCAACTCCCGGTGGATGGCGCGCGAGGGATTCGCAGCCACCAGGCGGGCGAGGTGCGGGACGTATCCGGCGAGGAAGGCGGGATCCTTGGCACGGAGCGCCTGGGAGAGCACGGCCACCGGATTCGGCGAGGCGGCACCGACGGCGGCGGATTCCTTCCACTGGTTCTTCAGCGAAGGCCAGAGATCGGTGAGGATCTCGGCATTGTTTGCCGTGGAGGCTTCGCTGCCCATGGCCATGAGCGCCTGGATCTGCACGCGCTCATTGGTGTCGGTGGCGAGCTGGCGAACGCGTTCCTCGACCTGGCGGTTCACCAGAACGCGACGCTCGGCAACGAGGCGCGCGCCGTTCTTGCGGACGGCGGGGTCGGCGTCGGCCATCGCGGTGAGGATGATCTCCGGATTGATCTGGCGCAGGTTGTCGAGGGTGTAGAGCGCCTGGATGCGGCCGTACCGGCTGGGGCTCGACTTGAGCATCGTGGTCAGGGCCGGAACGATTCCCTCGGGACGGGTCTCATTTAGCAGGCGGTTCGCGGTGCCGCGCACCCAGCCGTTGGGATGTTCCAATCCCTTGAGCAGGGAGGCGGAATCCGAGGCGTCGAGTTTCCACGCGGGCAGCGGCTTGGCTTCCTTGTGCTGGATGCGCCAGAGGCGGGTGAAGTGATGATCACGGTCCGGACGGGTCGCCGCGTTGCGTGCGCCGTGGGCGGGACCGCGGGTGTCGTTGTGGACGGCGATCTGGTTGTAGAAGTCCACGACGTAAAGCGCGCCATCAGGGCCGACGCGGCTGTGGATCGGGCGGAACCAGTAATCGGTGCTGCTGAAGAACTCGGTCTCCTTGCGTCCCTCTTCCTTGCGTCCCTGCAGGGTCACGCCTTTCGGGTCGAGGAACTCATGGTGGAACAAGTGCATGGTGGCCTCGCTCATGAAGAACGAGTAGCGATCCTCCGGAGCCCACTTCGCGGGCCAGGCGCCGCCGTCGTAGATCGTCGCACCGGCCGCAGCGGTCCAGGCTCCGACCCAGTCGATCTGCACGTAGGGCTGACGGGTCTCCTTGAACGGCGGGTAGATCTTGTTTTCCTCGATGACGTTCAGGTAGGCGCGATGTCCACCCACGCTGCCGCGGGCGAGGAATTTTTCGGGAAGCACCACGTGGCAGATCGGCTCGCCGCAGGTGGCGGTGGTGAAGACGATTTCACCGTCCGGTGCGACTTCGCATCCCCAGGTGTTGCAGCCGCCGGCGGCGACCTGTTCCAAAAAGGATCCATCCGGACGGAACCGGAACACGCCCGCGGCGATGTCACCGAAGTCGCGGGATCCGTCGCCCGATTTCATCTTGCCGCGGGTGTAGCCCACGGTGCCGTACACGTAGCCATCCGGGCCCCAGCGCAGGTTGTTGACCACGGCGTGCGTGTCGAAGGTTCCCCATCCAGTGTAGAGGGTCTCGATCTTGTCGGCCTTGCCGTCGCCGTTGGTGTCGCGGATCCAGAGAATGTCGGGAGCCTGGGAAACGATCACGCCGTCCTTGTAGAACACGAGCGACGTGGGCAGTTCGAGTCCGTCGGCGAATACTTCCTTGTGGTCCATCACGCCGTCGCCGTCGGTGTCGGTGAGGATCGAAATGCGATCCTTCGGCTTGCGTGCTTCCTTGCCGCCGACCGGGAACTGCGCGGGATTCTGGGTGCGGTTCCAGTAGGCCTTGAAGTCGTTCTTGTTCACGTCGCGACCGCCCGGGTACTCCGGCGTCTCGACCACCCAGAGGCGGCCCTTGGTGTCCCAGTCGAGCGACATGATCTTCTCCGCCACCTTTTCATCCGCCGCGAGGGTGACGTTGAACTCGGGATGCAGGTTGAATTGCTTGGCCGCTTTTTCCGCGGGGATCGGTCCGCCTTCCGGATACTTCAACGAGGCGAGTTCCTGCGCGTTGCAGAATTCATCGGCGTTCTCGCGCTTGCCGGCCCAGGCGATGCCGCGAAGCAGGATCGCGCGGTAGTGCGGGGTTTGGAACGAGGCATACTCGTGGCCGGGGAGGCTCACGAAGGCGCGATACGGGGCGGTGCCGCCCTCCCAGGTCTGCTCGTAGGTCCAGAGCTGCGGCCAGATGTTGAACACGTCCACAAAGCTCGTCGCGAGCACGTGCACGTTGGTGGACATGTCCATGTGGTTGTACACCTCGTCCTTCCAGTCGAAGTTGGAAATGCCCTTGGTGATCGGGTGTTCGGTGTCGACGAAGTACATGCCGACTTCGCCCTCGTGCCAGGTGGTCTTCTCCTTGCCGTCCCAGCGCCACGAACCGCCCTGGACCTTCTTGGCCCAGGCGTGTTCGTCGCCCGCCACGACGCCGTCGTGGATCACCACCAATCCGCCGCCGCGGCGGAGGAAGGTTTCAAAATGGGTGCGGTCGTCGCCGGTGATCTTCATGCCGTCGGCGGCAAACACCACCACCACGTCGGTCCTCTCCAACTGGGCCGCGGTGGGGAACTGCATCGCGCCGTCCACCTGCATGCCGCGCTCGCCGAGGAGCTTGGTGTATTCGCCGAGGAAGCGCGGATGATCGTGCTGGTTCGGACCGTGGGTTTTGACGCCGGCCCGGATGAACACCCGGAGCGGGGCGGCCCATCCAGTGGAGGGCAGGGCGAGAAATAGCGTGGTCAGGCACGCGACGAAGAGGCGACGCAGGCAATGGCTCATAGGAGAATGCAGGTGCTGGGCAGTCTAATCCGGAACCCGGGAACGTCCATGAGTTTGAACGCCTTCGTTCTGCGTTTTCGCGCACAGAAATGAACGAATCTTCACGCCCTTGAACATCGCCGGATTGCCGAATGAGTGCGGTTCGACGCAACATCCGCCCCATGGCTTCACCCCGGAGTGTCTCCCGCTTCCGCTTTGGCTTCCTCAAGCTCCTCCCCCTGATCGGCATCCTCCTCTCGTCGTCGTGCCGAACCCCGGAGCCGCCGCCGGCCGCCAAAACGGTCTGGCACCAGGACCGCCTCCGCGAACTCGACGCCGCCCTGAGCACCGCCGTCTCCAGCAACCAGGCCCCGGGATTGGTCCTCTGGCTCGAACACCGCGGATCGGTCCACATGGCATCGGTCGGCAACCGCTCGGTCGAGCCAGCCCTCGAGACCATGACCATGGATACCATTTTTGATGCAGCCTCCCTGACCAAGGTGCTGGCCACGGCGCCTGCGGTGATGAAGCTGGTGGAACGGGGGCAGGTGGACCTGTCGAAACCGGTGGGCATCTACATTCCCGAATTCACCGGGGGCGGACGCGAAAGCATCACCGTCGGGCATCTGCTTACCCACACTTCCGGACTTCCGCCCGGGCTGACGCGGTCGGATGCGTGGAAAGGACCGGACGAAGCCATTGCCCGGGCATGTCGCGAGCCGTTGATGGATCCGATCGGAAGCCGATTCCGGTACAGCGACATCAATTTCATCCTGCTCGGGGAACTGGTGCACCGGGTCAGTCATCGAACGCTCGACCGCTTCTGCGCCGAGGAATTCTACGGGCCGCTGGGAATGAAGGACACCGGGTTCCGTCCCATGGCGCCGGGCTCGGTGCTGCCGGGGACGGATCGGGATCTGGCCCGCGTGGCCCCGACCGAACGCCTGAAAACCGGAGTGCTCCGGGGCGTGGTGCATGATCCCACTTCACGTCGAATGGGAGGTGTGTCCGGTCATGCGGGGTTGTTCATCACGGCCTCGGATCTGGCCCGGTTTTGCCGGATGATGCTCAACGGCGGCGAACTGGAGGGACGGCGCGTGTTCCGCCCCGAAACGGTCAAGGCCATGACCTCGGTCCATTCCCCCGAGGGACTTCCGCATCGCGGATGGGGCTGGGACATCGATTCGCCGTATGCCGGTCCGCGCGGGTCGCGGTTTCCCCTTGGAAGCTACGGGCACAGCGGCTGGACGGGCACGTCGGTGTGGATCGATCCCTTCTCGCAGTCGTTCGTGATCCTGCTGTCGAACCGGAATCATCCCACGGAGGACGGCAACGTGATCCCGCTGCGTCGTCAGGTGGGAACGCTGGCCGCCCAGGCGATTGCGGATTTCGATTTCGATCACGTCCCCGGCGCACTGGCTCCGGCGCCTGCGGCCAAATAGCGATGCGGGGTCAGCTGGCGACGAAGGGTTCCCAAGCCTCGCCCTTGTAGCGGGCGGGGGCGAAGAGGTCCGGATGCAGCATCTCGGCGAGCAGTTCGAGGGAGTCCACCAGCCGCGGACCGGGCCGGTTGAAGTAGGCGCTGGCGTCGGCGAGGAAGACTTTTCCGGTGCGTGCAGCGCGGAGTTTGGTCCAGTCGGGCCGCGATGCCAGACGTCGGGTCTCCTGTCGAACCCGGTCGAGGTCGAATCCGCACGGAATCGACACCAGCACCTGCGGATCCTGCAGCAGAAGATTCTCCCAGGTGATCCAGTCGGAATGCACCCCGGGCTCGCCGAACAACGGATGGCCCCCGGCGATGTGGACCAATTCTGGAATCCAGTTTCCCGCGCCCATCAGGGGATCGAGCCATTCGAGGCAGGCCACCGACGGGCGTTTCTGGAGCAGTGCGGTGCGTTCGATGACGGCCACCACGCGGGCCTTGAGCGGAGCGATGGCGGCGCGACCGGCATCGGCCAGTCCCAGCACGCCCGCGATGCGTTGCAGGTCGGCCCAAAGATCCACCAGGCGGGTGGGGCTGAGGCGGACGATCTCGGGTTTGCGTCCGGGCCAATCGGCCAGCGCGGCTTCCAGATCTTTCGGTGTGACCGCGCAGACGGCGCACTGGTCCTGGGCGAGAATCACCGTGGGCGCGAGTTCGCGCAGACGCGGGACGTCGAGTTCGAACAGCGATTGGCTCTCACGACTGAGCTTCACCACGGACTCGTGGAGATCGAGGGAGGGGGCATCGACCGGGACTTTGGGCCGGGTGACGGCGGGGAGCGGGCGGACGGCCCACGGGTGGTCGCAGGCGTGGCTGCGGCCGACGAGTTGATCGACGGCTCCAAGGGCGACGACCATTTCGGTGGCGGCCGGGAGCAGGGAGACGATTCGATGCGGGGCGCCGGCGCTCATGGTTTCGGTTGGGAAATCTGTCATGGATCCCGCGCCGGGTCATGTCCATTTGCGGCGGCGTCTTGCGTCCCGGGTGGGGCGGGGTCTAGGGTTTCGCGCACCGAATTTGATCGAAATGAAATCTCTCCAGCTGATTCTTGGCAGCCTCGCTGCCGCACTCACCCTCCAACTTGTGACTGCCCAAACCACTCCCGCCGATCCGGCTCCTGCCGCGGTCAAGCCCGCCAAGGCCGAGAAAAAGGCCGATAAATCCAAGAAAGAAGACAAGTCCAAGGCCAAGGACAAAGAGAAGGACAAGGGCGCTGCTGCCAAGAAGTCCAAGGCCGCCAAGCTGAATCACGTGGTGGCGTTCAAGTTCAAGGAAGACGCCCGCAAGGAAGACATCCGCAAGGTGGAGGAAGCCTTCCGCGCGCTGAAGACCAAGATCCCGCAGGTTCAGAAGCTCGTCTGGGGCATGAACAACAGCCCCGAGGGCCTGAACAAGGGCTGCACCCACGTGTGGATCCTGAGCTTCAATTCCGAGGATGACCGCAACGTGTATCTCACCCATCCCGACCATCAGGAATTCGGCAAGCTCGTGAAGCCGCTGTTGGCCGACGTGTTCGTGGCAGACTTCTGGGCCAAGGACTGAGTTGAGGTTGGGCCTGCGTCGACGGGCGACTGAAGCTTGGACTCAGACTCAAACGAAGTTCGAAACCGGGTGTCTGTGGGGAATTCCTGCAGCACCCGGTTTTCGTTGAAACGGCCGGCCGGCCTCGTGGCGGCGATCAGGACGGCTGCGGCACCGAATCCACGTAAACCGCGGTGGAAGGCGATTTCAGGGCCTCGGCTAGGCGATCGAGAAGGGGATGCTGGGCGATCTTCATGCGCGCCCGCGCCTGATCGAGCGGAAAGAACGCAGCCGTATCAATTTCCGGCCAGGGCGAAAAGGTTCCCGAGCCCGGAGGCCACTCGACGCGGATGACGTTGCTCTGAATCGGCAATCCGTCCCAATCCCCTGCAAACGCCCAAGCATGAACCGTCTTGCCGCCTTTTTGGCGAATGGACCCGAGGGTGAGATACGGACCAGCCGGGGTGATGCCGACCTCTTCCTTGAATTCACGGATCGCGGCGGAGAGCAGGGACTCGCCCGCTTCCACCTCGCCCTTGGGAATGGTCCAGAAATCCACATCCCGATGGGGGAACCACGGGCCGCCCGGACGGGCGATGAAAACCTCCAGCTGGCTCTTCTGGTGTCGGTACATCAGGAGCCCTGCGCTCGTGCGTGAACGCCGCGACGAGACCAATGTGGAGGGGGGGGCGGTCATCCGGCCAACCGGCGGTGGGTTCGAATCTCGACAACCTTGGAATCCAGCACCGGCATGGTTGTTGGTAAGGAGTTCTTGAGGAATTTGCAACGAAAGACTGGGACGGCGCGGCGCATCCAACCGCAGATGAATGCAGCCCGTCCGCGCTCCAGGCCGCTGCAGGAATGCATCGGCGGCCCCGGCCTATTGCTTGAGAAAACGAACCCGGGGAGTCCCTGCTGCGGGTTGATCGATCTTCTGAATCTGCCCCGGCTTGAGCATTGCCGGTCCGCCGAGCGCTGCGGTCCCCACAAACACCCGGGCGGCCTTTTCCGCGGCGAGGATGGTGCTGAGGACGGACTGCGGGGTGGCTCCGAGGGCGACGATTCCGCGGTTTTGAAGGATGATCAGGCGGGGCGTTGGCCCGTGCCCGCGGCGCATGAACACGCTGATTCGTCCCTGGATTTCGCGCGCCAAGGGGCTGCCGGGATCCGAGTAAGGAACGAACACCGAGGCCGTCCCGCAATCGAGCACCTGCTCGGGATACAGACGCTGTTCGGCGAACGCCTCGGCCATGCGGGAGCAGACAATCTGCAGGCACGACGTCGGAGAGCAGTGCGCCACGAAATTCACGCCCTCCAACTGCAGCAACAGCGAGTGGAACGCAGCATCGGGCGAAGGAACCCGGGCGTTCTGATCCACCCGTGCTTCCACCAGTACCTTGTCCAGATCGGACAGATCCATCAACGGCGCCTCCAGCAGCGCGAGGATTCGCTTGGTGTGGCACTCCACCACCTCCGAGGGTTTGAGCGTACCCAGCGAGGTGCCGGCGGCCTTGACCAGAAAGCGGTCGGAATCGATCCGCGCGGACACATTGCCCTCGGCCAGCTGAACGAGATCCCGCGATTCCCGTCCGAGCTCGTGGGACAGCCAAAGCAGTTGTTGCAACGGAGTTTTCACGACGGTGGTCTGGGGTTGGCGATTCTGCGGATGGGGGCTTTGAACGGAAAGGGAGGGGATCGGGAGCGGATCAGGCGCGCAATTTGCGCTCGAGAACTTCACCGGCCATCCCGGGATTCGCCTTGCCCTTGGAGAGCTTCATCAACTGGCCCTTCAGGAAGTTCAACGCCGCCACCTTGCCGGCTTTGAAATCGGCAGCCGGTCCCGGATTGGCCGCAATGACCTGGTCCGCCAGCGCCTCGATGGCTCCGCTGTCGCTCACCTGCGACAGCCCCTTGGATTCCACCACCGAGGACGGCGTGGCTCCCGACGCGTAGCATTCCGCAAAGACTTCCTGGGCGATCTTGCCGCTGATCTTGCCCGAATCGACCAGCTCAACCAGCTCGCGCACCGTAGCCGGGGTGAGCTTCAGCGCGCTGATTTCCTCGCCGGTTTCGGCGAGACGCGCGGCGAGGGTGTTGATGACCCAGTTCGCAACCGCCTTGGGGTTCTTGAATCCGGTGGCCGCAGCCTCGAAGAAACGGCCGAGCGCGAGATTGTCGGTCAACACCTGCGCATCGCCCGCGGGAAGACCGAAATCACGGATCAACCGCTGCTTGCGCTGCAACGGAAGCTCCGGCACGCGGGCCCGCACTTCCTCCAGCCACGCATCCGTCGGAGCAAACGGCATGAGATCCGGCTCCGGAAAATAGCGGTAATCGTGCGCATCTTCCTTGGTCCGCATCAGCTCGGTGATGCCGCCCTCGTCGTCCCATCGACGCGTCTCCTGACGCAGCACTTCGCCGCGTCGAACCGCTTCCATCTGACGCGGGATCTCATACTCCAGCGCGCGACGGACGCCTGAGAACGAGTTCATGTTCTTGATCTCGATCTTGGCGCCGAGCTTGGTGGCCCCCACCGGGCGGACCGACACGTTCACATCGCACCGGACCATGCCCTTTTCCATGTCGCAGTCCGACACGCCGGCGCGCATGAGCACGTCCTTCAACGCGTTCAAATACTCGTACGCCATGTCCGCGCTGGTCAGGTCGGGCTCCGACACAATCTCCAGCAGCGGCACGCCCGCGCGGTTGAAATCCACGCCGCTGTGGCGGTCAAAATGGTTGTTCTTCCCCACGTCCTCCTCGAGATGCGCCCGGGTGATCCGCACGCGCGCCAAGCCCGTGGGAGCGCCCTTGAACTCGAAGTCGAGCCAGCCGGTTTGGGTGCTCGGACGATCGTACTGGGTGACCTGGTAGTTTTTCGGCGAATCGGGATAGAAGTAGTTTTTCCGATCAAATTTGGCGAAGCGCGGGATCTCGCAGTTCAGCAACAATCCCGTCAACACGGTGAGCCGCATCGCCTCTTCATTGGCCACCGGCAGCACGCCGGGAAGGCCCAGGCAAATGGGGCAGACATTGGTGTTCGGATCCGAGCCAAAGGCGTTGGGGCAGGCGCACCACATTTTGGAGTGCGTCTTCAACTGAACGTGGGTTTCCAGGCCAATGACCGCTTCGTAATCCATGTCGGACACGGGATATGACACAGCCCGGGGCCGAATGCCAAGCGCGCGTCGGTTTTGACGGAGGATCCCCGGCGCGGCGGGTCAGCCGGTGCGGCCGAATTTCTTTTCCAGCTCGCGCCATCCCATCTCGATCAATGTGGGACGCCCGTGCGGACAGGTGTAGGGCATGGTGCAGCGGCGCAGATCGTCGATCAGCCGCTCCAGTTCGCGTCCGGCCAGCGGGTCGTTCGCCTTCACCGCGTGGCGACACACGGTCTTGGCGATCACATCTTCCCCGAGCCGCACCGAATTCACCCCGGTGCCCGCGGCCTTGAGCGCATCCACGAGCTCTAGCACGAACTGACGCGGCTGCCCCGCCTTCACAAACGGCGGCAGGGCATCGAGCAGAAACGTCCGATCCCCGAACTCCCGAAGTCCGACCCCGAGCCGTGACAGCGTGTCCAGATGCTCGCGCAGGAACACGGCGTCGCGCGGGGGCAGCTCCACCGTTTCCGGCAGCAGAAGCCGCTGCGATGCCGCATCCCCGTTGGCCTCCAGCCGGGCGATCATCTGTTCGAACAGGATCCGCTCGTGCGCGGCGTGCTGGTCGAGCAGGACCATCCCGCGATCCGACTCGAGCACCACGTAAAGTCTCCCCACCACACCCACCAGGCGCATGGGAACCTGAAGCAACGGAACTGGCCCCGAGCCCGGTGCGGGCACTGCGGGTCGAATCAGGGACGGCGGCGCCGATGGAACGGAAGGCTGTACCAATTTCGGTACCGAGCCTGTGGGTGCCGGAGAAAATGCGGCCACCTGCGGATGCGCCGGAAACCGGGCTCCCGCTGTCCCGACCGTGGTGACGGGAGGTGGTGGCACCAATCGTGGTGCAGGGGCCGAATCCGCTGCCGCAAACCCGAGGGTGGTCTGCTGAGCGGCAGGGGGCGTCGCCTTGACCGCCGGGGTTTCGTTCAGTGTGAAGGCGAGGGCAGGGGACTCCGGGGAAACGTTCACCGCCGCCGCTGCTGCTCCCGCTGCCGGGTCTGCGGATTGGGAATGAAACTGGAGCAAGACCTCGCGCACCGCGCGTCCCACAAGGCGCCGCACGGCCGCCTCTTCGCGGAAGCGCACCTCGCGTTTTTGCGGATGCACGTTCACGTCCACCGCCGCCGGATCGAGTTCCACGAACAGGCAACAAACCGGGTAGCGCCCCTTCATCAACGCCGTGTGGTACCCTTCGAGCAGGGCGAAGTTGAGGCCGCGATTCTCCACCGGCCGTCGGTTGACGAACAGGAACTGCTGCTCGCGGGTGCTGCGGGAAACCCCGGGGGCTCCAATGAAGCCCCACACCCGGAAGGGCGTGGTGGGCCGCGCACCGCCGGGCCCGTCGTGGCCGGAGGCGAGGGCGTCCAGGTCCCGCGCCTCTTCCACCTGCGCGGTGAAATCTACTGGAAGCAACGGAACATCGGTCCCCAGCACCTGCCTCAGTCGCTCGCGCAATGCCTCCGGACCCGACGCAGATTGCACCGAGGAGCATTGCCAGGTGACCCGTCCGTCGATGGTCAACGTGAAGGCGACCGACGGCCAGGCGAGTGCGGCGAGGGTGAGGTACTGCTGGATGTGGGATCGTTCGGTTTCCTCGCTGCGCAGGAATTTCCGGCGCGCGGGAAGATTGAAAAACAGCTGCCGCACCTCGACCGAGGTTCCGCTGGGAAACGCCGCGGCCTTCACTTCGAGAATTTTCCCGCCGTGGATGATCACCTGCGTCGCCTCGAGGGCCTCGGACTGGCGTTCCCGCGTGGTCAGCGTGAACCGGCTCACGCTGGCGATGCTCGGAATGGCTTCGCCGCGAAAGCCCATGGTCGCAATCGCGGCCAGGTCCTCGGCGCGCCGCAACTTGGAGGTGGCGTGGCGCTCGAGGCACATCAACGCGTCGTCGCGGCTCATCCCGAGTCCGTCGTCGGTGACGCGGATCAGACTGCGTCCGCCGGCTCCGATCTCGACCTGGATACGCGTGGACTCGGCATCGAGCGAATTCTCCACCAACTCCTTCACCACGCTGGCGGGACGTTCCACGACTTCGCCGGCAGCGATTTGATTGGCGACTTGCTCCGGGAGGAGTCGGATGCGGTTCACAGGGCTGGACCGTAAACGGCGGGGCCGGACGCGGGAAGTCCAGGGAACATCAATCCGGGTTCGGATTTGTGCCGCAGGCGTTCCTGGGTTAACCACTCGCGGACATGTCGCGACACATTCAGGCCCTTCCCACGGACCCTTCCATGAAGGTGAAGTCCCGCACCACGTGGGAAATCGTGAGTCGCGTGGGGACCTACCTGAAGCCCTATCCCTTCATGGCCCTCGGGGTGATTGCCTGCGCGCTGCTCTCCCAGGCGGCGGCGATGAGCTATCCCAAGCTGACGCGGATGGTAATCGACCGGGTGATCGGAGAACACCGGGCGGACTTGCTCACCCCGGTGATCCTCTCCCTCCTCGGGGCGTTCATCCTGCGTGATTCGTTCAACTCGCTTCGCATCCGGTTGAACAACGTGTTCGAACAGCGGGTGATTCTCGACATCCGACGCCAGCTCTACGGGCATCTCCAGCGGCTGCCTCAATCCTGGTTCGATCATCGCGCCACCGGAGATCTCATGACCCGGGTGCTGGAGGATGTTGGGGCCATGGAGCGCCTGCTCATCGATGGAACCGAGCAGGGCGTCGTGGCCATCGTCGCAATCGTCGGCGTCGCCACGCTGCTTTTCCTGAACAATTCCACCCTAGCGCTGGTGGCCCTGGTTCCCATTCCCATCCTGCTGGCGGGAGCGCTCTGGTACACGTTGACCGCCCACAAACGGTATCGGGCGCAGCGGGAGGCCAGCTCGGCGATGAATGCGCTGCTGATGGACAACCTTCAGGGGGTCCGGCAGATCAAGTCGTTCGGTCGCGAAGTGCACGAGGACGCCCGGTTCGCGCAGCGCGCCGACGAGTTGAGGCAGGGAACACTGACCGTCATGAAAGTCTGGGCGTGGTACAATCCCGCCATGTCCTGTGCTTCCGCGCTGGGTCTGGTGCTCGTGCTGTGGGTGGGCGGGAAACTCGTGATTCAGGGGCAGATGCAGGTCGGTGCGCTGGTGGAGTTCGTTCTTTATCTCGGGCTCTTCTACGAACCCGTGGGACGGCTGCATTCGCTGAATCAAATGCTGCAGAGCGCGCGTTCCGCCGGTGAGCGGGTGTTCGACATCCTGGACACCTCGATCGAAACCGGACCGGGTGATTCCGGTGCCAACTCTCCGGCCTCCGCATCCCCGCTTCGGCTGTCGGGGGCTGTCGAATACCTCGGTGTTACCGCGCGCTATGGAAAGGATCGAGTCGCCCTCGAGGACGTCAGCCTCAAGGCGTCGCCGGGCGAAATGATTGCCCTCGTTGGTCCCACCGGGGCTGGAAAATCAACCTTGGTGCAACTTCTACCGCGTTTCTACGAGGCCACCGGTGGAAGCATTCGTGTGGATGGACGTGAGCTCAGGGAATTCTCGCTCGCCCAGCTTCGATCCCAGATCGCTGTCGTGGGCCAGGAGCCCTTTTTGTTCAATGGGACGATCCGGGAGAACATCCTGTACGGCCGCCTCGACGCCGGGGAGGCGGATCTCGAAGCCGCGGCCCGGGCCGCCAATTGCCACGACTTCATTCACCGCCTGCCGGAAGGCTACGACACCCGGGTCGGGGAGCGCGGCGTTCGCCTCAGCGTGGGCGAAAAACAACGGATCACCATCGCGCGCGCCCTGCTGAAGGATGCCCCGATCCTGATTCTTGATGAGGCGACGGCCAGCGTGGACACGGCCACCGAACGTCGAATTCAGGAGGCACTGGAGCGCCTCATGCAGGGGCGGACCAGCTTCGTGGTGGCCCATCGGCTAAGCACCATCCGCCACGCAACGCAAATTCTTGTCCTGAACCACGGCCGCATCGTTGAGCGCGGCACCCATGACGAATTGGTGGGGCTTGGCGGTCTCTATTTTCGCATGGTACGGGCCCAGGCCGCCGTTCGGGAACTCGAGGGGAAAGACGAGTCGGGGGGGAATCTACCCCAATTCCAGAGCTCGGAAGAGTCCCTCCGCTAGGGATTTGTGTGTTGACACTTGGGACTTCGGTTTCTACAACCTACATGCCAATTAGCTCGTTAACGACTGCCTCCAAAGAGTGCTCAAAGATTTTCTCTGTATGAATAAGTTCATCCGCACCGCAGGAATGTTGTCCGTCGGCGCTGCAAGCCTTTCTCTGCAAGGTGTTGCAACTGCCTCGGAAGGAGGCTCCAAGCCCTGGACCATCGGTGCCTCGCTTCGCGGTTTCTACGACGACAACATCTACACCCGGCCTGCTGGTCCGGCGAAGGTGGATAGTTTCGGCTTCGAAGTCAGCCCCAGCCTCTCCTACGCCACCCACTTCGAGGCGACCACGGTCAGCCTCTCCTACGCCTACAGCGCGAAGTACTATGGTACCTCGAAGGCGCAGAACAACTGGGATCAGGGGCACGCCGTCAGCGCGGCTTTGGATCACAAGTTCAACGAAAAGCTGTCTCTGGCCGCCAGCGACTCCTTCTCGGTGACCCGGGAGCCTCAGGAAATCTTCTCCGGCCTCTTCTTCCGTACCGAAGGCAACAACCTGAACAATCAGGGAAATATCAGCCTGAGCTACACGATTGACCCAAAGTGGAGCGTCGTTGTCGGTTACCACAACGGCTACTACGACTACGAAAACGCTGCGTTCAAGGCGGCTTTGAATCGTGTCGAGCACCTTCCCTCCCTCAACCTCCGCTACCAGCTCGCTCCGACCACCGTGGGTGTCCTCGGGTATCAGTATGGTTCCGTGGTGCATGACGGCGGCTTGTTCCTCGCCAGCGGCCTTCGCGCCTCGGCTCGTGACAACACCTCCCACTATTTCTTCGGTGGTTTGGATCACACTTTCAGCCCTGAGTTGACTGGTGCGGTTCGCGGCGGTGCTCAGATCACCAAGTACGATTACAACGCCTTCGGCTACAACCAGACTTCTCCGTACGTTGATGCGAACTTGAAGTACGGCTACGCCCCTGGCAGCAGTGTTCAGGTGGGTGTCCGTCATCAGCGCAATGCGACTGATGTCGACCTCAACTTCGCCGGCAACATCGTTCAGGATCAGGAGAGCACGGGTGTCTATGGCGTGATTCGCCACCAGATCACCGGCAAGCTCGGTGCTCACGCCAGCGCCCAGTATCAGGACTCCCAGTTCCACGGCGGCGGCGCCACCATCGACGGCAAGTCTGAAACCTTCTTCACCGTCTCCGGTGGATTGGATTACCAGATCACCGCCAACCTCTCCGCTGAGGCCTCGTACTCCTACGATGACCTGAGCTCCAACCTTCTCGCTCGTGGCTATTCCCGGAACCGCGTGTTCCTCGGAATTCGCGCCAGCTACTAAGCGGTTAAAATTCGATTGCAGGAGGCTGGAAACCCATTTCAGCCTCCTTTTTTTTCATGGAACCCGCCAAGACACCGCCGGCGCCGTCGTCGGACGCAAAGCTTCACTTCCTGGACTATTGGCGGATCATCCGGATCCGCAAGGTCATCATCCTCGCGGTGTTCCTCCTCGTGGTCATCACCACGACCGCGGTGACCTTCGTTCTTCCGGTTTCCTATTCCAGTACTGCCCGGCTCAAGATCGAAAAGGATACTCCCGACATCACGCCTTTCGGAATCGGCGGCGGGTCGCAGATGTATGACCCGTACTTCCTCACCACGGAGTTCGAGGTTCTCAAGTCGCGGAAAATCCTAAATCCGGTCATCGAGAAACTCGGCCTAAACGTCGAATTCTCGAAGCGGAACAAATCGGCCCGGGAGTACACCACTCAGGAGTCCTATGACATCCTATCCGGTCAGGTGGAGGTAAAGCAGTTCCGCAACACCTCGATCATCGAAATCACCGCCCTTAGCCCGACGGCTCAGTCGGCGGCTGATGTCGCGAATGCGGTCGCCCAATCCTACGAGCAGTACCGCAATTCCCTTCGGTCTGGCAAAAAGGATCGTGGTCTGGAGACTCTGACCAATCAGCTGTCGAATCTCGAGGCCGACCTCAAGGTGAAGCAGGCCGAGGTGGATGAGCTGAAGCAACGGCTCAAGATTCCCGACATCGTGGTCGATGGCGGGCAGTTCCAATCGCTCTCGACCGACGAGATTCGTCGTCTGAGCATGATGAAGACCGAGATCGAGAGTCGGTTGAATCAGGAAGAAATCATTCTGCGCAATTTGAAGCAGAAGCAGGGATCCGAGCTGCGCGATGCGCTCAACGCCACCAAGCCGACCGCGCTTTTGCAGAGTCTGTTGCAGGACTTGAGCACCGCCCAGGTTCGGAAGGTTTCGTTGAATCCCGACTACGGTCCGGAGCATCCCGAAGTGAAGCGTATCGATGAGGTGATCAAGACCCTGAATTCCCAGATCGACAAGCAGGTCGCGGGAATCATGGCCTCGATGAGCACCCAGGTGGAATCCGACCGGGACACGAAGAACAAGATCGAAGAAACCCTGTCCAACGCTCAGAAGGTGGACGCTGAGAAAATGGCGACCTACCAGCCGTACCGCGACAAGAAGCGTCAGTTGGAAACTCTGGATCGTGTCCGTCAGGCCATGCTTGCCGCGATCATGCAGGAAAATGTGACGGGTGCGATTTCCAAGGAAAGCTCGGTCGAAATCGTCGACTACGCCATTCCCGGACTCCGCCCGGTCAAGCCGGCGAAGATGTTGAACATCGCCCTCGGCGCAATCGCCGGTTTGCTGCTCGGCGTCGGTCTCGCATTCTTCATCGAATACCTCGACACCAGCGTTAAGACCATCGACGACGTGGAACAGGCCCTCCAAGCCCCTGTGCTCGGTGTCATCCCGCAGAACGTCGGAACGCTCATCAACGAAGGACCGGAGAGTCCGCACGCGGAAGCCTATCGCGTCCTGCGCACCAACGTTTTGTTCTCACGCAAGGATCCGGGTCTGCGCACCATGACCGTCGTGTCCGGCGGCGCAGGCGAAGGTAAATCGACCACGATCTTCAATCTCGCGACCATCTTTGCCCAGCAGGGCAGCCGCGTGCTGATCGTGGACTCCGATTTGCGTCGTCCCAGCTTGCACAAGCTGATGAACGTCGCGAACACCGTCGGTCTGACCAACTACCTCCTCAAGCAGAACAAGCTGGAGGAAGTGATTCAGACCACGAGCCTGCCTTCGATGGACTTCCTTCCCTCGGGTAAGCTCCCCAGCAGCTCGATGGGCATCTTGAATTCCGCTGCAATGCGGGCGTTCATCGAGGAGGCCAAGAGCCGATACGATTTCGTGTTCTTCGATTCTCCGCCGATCATGGGCGTCAGCGACGCCTCGATTCTCGCGAGTGAAGTGGACATGGCGATCCTGGTGGTTCAGTACCGCAAGTATCCCCAGCAGATGACGCTTCGCGCGAAGCAGATGGTCGAGAAGGTGGGCGGCAAGCTTCTCGGCGTGGTGTTGAACAACATCAACATTTCGCAGGACAGCTACTACTACTACTACAGCGGCTACTACTACGACTACTACTCCAAGAGCGACGACAGCCGCCCTGAGGGGGAGAAGAAGGCAGACGGTAAGGCGGCCAAGGCTTCCAAGTCCGGCATCGACGTGCGGCCTAAATACTGATCCCGTCGTCTCTCGGCACGACCGCCACAGTGGCTAAAGAAGCATAAGTGACATGAATCTCGATCGATTTCGAATCCGTACGGTGTGGTCCATCCTTGCCGCCTTCGTGTGTGCAGTCCTGGTGTCGGGATGTCAGACCACGTCGCCTGACGCGGATCCCGTGGCCGCGCCCGGTGCTGTGAAGACGGCTTCCAATGAAGCGGCAGCCGCCAAAGCCGCCTCCTCGCTCGGAATGGATTACCTCCGTGCTGGAGACCGGATTCGCATCGTCTTTGCCGACATTCCCGATGCACCGGCTGCGACAGATGATCAGATTCCCGAGGACGGAAAGCTCACGCTTCACAAGAATGTGGAGATCTACCTGCTCGGCAAAAAGCGGACGGATCTGGAAAAGGAAATCGAAGATATCTACGTCAAGCAGCGGAAGCTGTACAACCGCATCAAGGTCACCATCGAACGCCTGGGATTGTTCATCTCGGTCGGTGGCGAGGTCCGCACCCCGAGCGGTACCGTTCCCTTCACTGCGGGCATGACCCTGACCACTGCGATCAACGCGGCTGGGGGCTGCACGGAATTCGCCAACCGCCGTCAAGTGCTCATCAAGCGGGCCAATGGCGAGACCTTGAAGGTGAACCTTCGCAAAGCGGTGGATGATCCCAAGTTCGACATCCCCCTTTATCCCGGTGACACGGTTCATGTTCATCGCACGCTGCTCTGAGTGTTGCGATGCTTGAGCTTGCCATCCTTACCGGACGGCGGGCGCAGACGGTAATTCCGCTGCCGGCTTTGCCGTGCTCGATTGGACGCTCCGGGTCCGACATCGATTTGGAATCGACTGGCGTCGCTTTAAAGCACGCCGTGCTCGCGGATCGGGGCCCAGAAGGGTTTCACATCGAAGCAGTGGGCGAGGCCACGATTTACAGCGGCGGCAAATCCCACCGATCCCTTCGCATCAAGAATGGCGATGTGTTTGAACTTGGAGGGGTGGGCCTCCAGTTCCGGCTTTGCCCTGCGCGACCACGCAATCTCGACTGGCTTGAGATCGGAGCGGCTTCGCTGATCCTTCTGATCGGTGTGGCGGAACTGCTTTGGCTTCTTATTTCGGCGTCTTGGCCTTGAGGATTTCCTCGATGACCCAGACAAGTCGGGAGCTCAGATAGGAGTAGTTGCACTCTTGTGCTGCAAGGGCAGTCGTTCCGTATCGTGCCTCGAGTAAGGCGGGTTTCGACTGGAGTAACCGAATGCGCTCGGCGAGTCGCTTGGGATACGAGCGGTCCACCTCCCCGTTGAAATCAATCAGCATGATGTCCGGCAACAGGAGCGCTGCTTCCCCGACCTTGCTTGCCAGAATGAACCGTTCCGCAGCCATGTATTCCGGGACCTTTCCGGTGGTGCGAACTTGCCCAGGCAGATTGTTGGTCTGCGTGGATATGGCGACGTCCATGAGCCGGAGGTACGTGGGAACTGCTGAGTAGGGAATTCGCCCCGTGAAAACCAGTCTGTCGATGACTCCGAGCTTGGTGGCATGCTGAACCAGCCACTTCATTCCGGGGCCGTCTCCGATCACCAATCCGGTGACCGGGAGATCCTTGAGATCAACCAGTGCCTCAACGAGGTCCCATCCGTAGCAGATTTGAAGTCGGGGGCTGTAGACCAGGGATCCCATCAGACCCACCACAAAACGGTCTCCGAGTCCGAGCGATTTTCGGAGCGTATCGACGGCGTCCTCGGTGGCCGAACTCTGCTCGGCGCATCCGTCGCGGATGACCACGACGCGTTTGCGCCCCTGCAGCACCAGATGGTCCCGGTGGTTTGTTCCACGAACTACAATGGTTGCTGCAAAGCGCTCGGCGACGCGCTCAAGCATCCAGAGCAGAGGAAGGCGCCAACCTGCCTTGGTCCCGGAGCGCCTTGCCATGGCATAAATGGCGTCTCCTGTGTCGAGAACGTAGGGAACCCCGAACGCGAAGCGCCAGAAGACCGCCAGCAACGCTCCGGGCATTGCCGTGTTGAGCACGTAGTGGACTTGGGCGTGGTTTCCCCAGAGTGCGCCGATCCATTTCCAGGCGGACACCCAGCGGCTATGACCACGATAGAGAAACCGTGTGGTGGAAGGATCCAGGTGCTTCGCCAATCCGTTGGCGCGGACTGCTTCGATCCCGTCGAATCGTCCGTTGACCAGAAAGGTAACTGCGATTGGTTTCATTCGACTTTCTTCGATGCGAGGAAGCTGTCCATCTGTTGGTACACGGACCAGGTCGACGCGACGCAGTCATCCCAGGTGTGGCGTTCGAGTGTTTTTCGTGCGGCTCGTCCCAGGACGGCAGCGCGATCGGGATGGTTTTGGATCCAGTGCAATTGTTGTTGGATGGAATCGGGATTGCGCGGGTCGCACAGCAGGCCGTTTTCCCCGGCAGTAATCAGTTCCGCGGCTCCGATCTGGTTGCCCAGCAGCACGGGCAGCCCGCTGGCCATCGCCTCCGTGGCCACCAGGGCGAACGAGTCGTAATGTGCGGGATAAACAAACACATCGGCCGACCGGTAGGCGAGTTCCAGTTTTGATTCCGGACCCCGGAGGTGGGTGCGTCCGGCGACGCCGAGCGATTCAGCAAGTGCCTGGTACTCGTCCCGCACCGAACGGGTGATGGCGAGGAGATGCACCGTCGGGAACTGGGGAAGAATGCGGATGATTTCGCGGAGGCCTTTCACCGCCTCGCCAACAAACAGCCAGACCCACGCCTCCGCCGGCAAGCCGTACCGCTGGCGCGCTTCAGCACGCTCTGCGGTGGATTCAGGCGGTCGAAAACGGGTGATGTCGGTGCCGTGGTAAATGACCGATGATGCGCCGCTCCATCCGTAGTTATCGCGAACTTCCCGGCGTACCACTTCTGAAACAGCAATCAGGTGGGCGTTTTTCTGCCGCCGGTAGAAGGAGCGTTCGACCGGGCTGATGCCTGCGGCAAAGGCGCGGGCCGTGAGGGGCGAGCCGGCAAGGTGGGCGCGTCGGGCCGCGTTGCAAATGTGGGCGGTAATCACGTTTGCCGACCAGCAGGAGAGTCC
The DNA here is from genome assembly GCA_947454705.1 of Verrucomicrobiota bacterium. Lineage (GTDB taxonomy): Bacteria > Verrucomicrobiota > Verrucomicrobiia > Limisphaerales > UBA9464 > CAIVQB01. The sequence goes on along the minus strand of CANGKZ010000020.1, from coordinate 46,678 downwards.
CTGGGCGTGGACCAGGGTTGCTGGATAGCGTCGAAGTGATCGCGCTGCCGACGGGAGAAACGAGGCGACGGTGGTGACCACATTCTTTCGCCACGCGGGAACCTTCCTCCACACGGTTCCCGGGATCGGGTCGGTGTTCCAGGTGTTGGAGTGAACCTCGATTTCGATGCGTCCCGCGAGGCGGCGTGCGATCTCCACGCAGTAGCGACCCTGGCCGTAGCCGGGATCGAAGTCGTGAACAACCAGCGCGAGTTTCATCAGGGCGGCAGCTGCGGGGCAGGGGCACTCTCGGCGGGTATTCCTCCGGGTGCAAGCTGGCAGGCTCCGGGAGCAAAACGCTTTTCGTTGCGCAGTCTTGACTGGATCGGCTGCGGATAACGAGGGTTTGAACACGTGGCGGCCCCCGACATAGCGCTGGTGATCCATGACCTGAACCTGACCAACGGACAGGGGCGTTATGTGGTCGAGATTCTCCGACGTCTTCAGTCTCGCGCCCGTTTTTCCGTCTTCAGCAACACCGCCGATCCGGCAGTCCTCAGGGATCTTTCGGCAGTTCAATGGGTTCACGTTCCGGCCTGGCGCAGGCGGTACATCGGAGCAGTGTTCTCATTTCTCGCTCTCTCCCAGCTCGCGGTCCGACGCGCCCGCCCGGGATTGATCCATGCTCAGGGTCTCTCGTGCTGGTCCGCCGATGTCGTAACGGTTCACATGATCAACGCCGTCCGTGCGCGTAAGCTGGCTTCGCGGCAACAAAGGGCGAGGGTTTTTTCCGCAATTGTCACGCCGATCGAGCACTCGTTTTATCGGCAGTCGCGGGCCCGACACGCCATCGTGATGTCACGCCGGCTGGGCACCGAACTGGCGGCGGAATACGGATGGAACAGGCCGTTGTCGGTGATTCCCCACGGAACGGATACCGGGGTGTTCCGGCCGGCCCGTGATGAAGCGGAGAAGTTGGAACTTCGAGGACGTCTCGGAATTCCGGGACCTGGCCTCGTGTGGTTGTTTGTCGGGGAGGCGGTAAAGGGATTGAAGGAGACCATTGCGGAGCTTCCGCGTTTCCCGCAGGCCCGGCTGTTGGTGGTTTCGCGATCGGATCCGGAACCTTATCGGATGCAGGCCGAGGTGCTTGGGGTGGCCCATCGTGTTGTTTTTGCCGGGTTCACTCCGGAGCCGGAGGTCGCCTATCGTGCCGCCGATATCTTTGTGTATCCGAGCCCCTATGAGCCGTTTGGTATGGTTGTCACCGAAGCCATGTCGAGCGGACTTGCCTGCATTGTGGGGTCCGAAGTCGGGGCGGCGGAGCTTATGACCCACGGTGTCGATGGTTACCTGTTTGATCCGACGGATTCCGCCTCGCTGCATCGATACCTGGAAACCTTGTCGGGTGATTCCGGGACGCTTCGACGTGTTGGGATTGCAGCCCGGAATACAATTGCGCACCATGATTGGAATGCCTGCGCCGAGGCGACCTGGCAGGTATATCAAGCCGCGAGTTCAACTGGATCCACCGGTGTCAGCGGGCTGTTGTGAAGCGTTTCTTCACCACGGCCGGTAACATCCCTTGGGTTCCGGATTGGATTGAGAAGAGTTGAGTTGAGTTAAGTTGAACTGAAGCGGGAACCGATGATGATGGAAACGCAGCGGCACACGAAGCTTGCAGTATGGTGGATGAAATGACGGCTACCCAGACGGTAAAGAGGACCCGGGTGCTTTTCCTGGTGGAAGGGCATACGGACATTCGCTTCGTCACCGGGCTGGCGTCGGTGTGCGACCTGACCTTGGTGGTGCCGTCGATTCCGTTTCGTTCGAGTGGACTCGACAACCGGATTCGTGAAGCGGGTCTCTCCATCACCATTCATGAAATCCCGGGAGGACGGGTCATGTTTCAAGCGCGTTCGCTGGGCTGGTTGATCTCCAATGCCCGGCGGTTTGACGTGATTCTGACCCAGGAACTCCTGCGCGGAACGTTGAATGCGAACCTTGCCTCGCTGATCCGCGGAGTCCCTGTGGTGGCGAATATTCTTGTTCCAGCCACCGAGTACTTCCGCTGCCGCCGGGAGCGTCGGCAGGTGGGCTGGTTGACGGCCATTTGCGGTGAAGCGGTGATCCGAATGCTGCTTACGGTGAACGGAAAAGTGGTGGCCCGATGTGCTGCCTGGGGGCCCTACCTGCAGTCGATTGCGAGGGCCTACTGCAGCCGGGTGGTGGCCGGTCACTACTACGGAATCGATGTTCGAGCGTTTCGTCCGGCATCGAAAGAGGAAAGGGCTGAACTTCGCCGCCGTCACAATCTTCCGTTGGACCGGTTTCTTGTCCTGTTTCCAAGCCGGATCAGCCACGAGAAGGATCCGGAAACGGCCCTCAAGTCGGTTGCGCTGTTGCGTCGCTTGGGAGTGGATGCAGTGATCCTCAATCTGGGCGGCGGTTATGAGAGTTTTCTCAGGATGGCTGCCGAGATGGGGCTCCCTCTCGGGAAGGAATGGGTGCTGGGTCGTCCGGCCATGCATCCCATGAAGGAATTGGCGGACTATTTCCGTGCCGCGGATGTGATCTGCCAGTCCTCGCTTGAAGAGGGGCTTTCACTGGCGACCCTGGAGGGTATGGCCTGCGGTGTTCCGGTGGTTGCCAGCGATGTCGGAGGTATGGCGTCGCATCTCCGTGAAAGAGCCTGGATGGTTCCACGCCGGGACCCTGAGGCGATGTCGCGTGCGTTTTATTCCATCGTCCAGTCTCCCCAGGAGGCGGCCGAAAAAGCCGGCAGACAGCGCCAATGGGTGGAATCCACCTACAGCCGCGAGATTGCCTTCAATCACTGGCGGGATTTGTTTGCCGAGGTGGCGGCGGAGTCGCGGCGGGCGCGGAGCCGTTGAACCGGGAACCGGCGGTTTGAGCTTGGGCTGAACGCCGGTCAGTGCCGATGAGGGAGAAGTTGGCGGTTTCGGAGGACTTCGGAATCCCTGCCTGCTGCGGAGTTCCAACGATTCCGCTCATTTCCGTTCTGCGCGATTGAAATAACATCCTCTGCGTGGTCCGCCTCTCTCCAAGGCGGAACCCGCCTATCGTCTGTAAAGAAACCTCTTCGCGTTGGCCTTGGTGTTCCTCTGGGGAAACCGTGAAGACGCGTCTTTATCGAACGACGGGATTTCGATTCGCTCGGGCTGAGCGCCGGAATTAGAGGACGGGGTGAAAAGGAGTCTTTGTCGCGGCGGTTGGATGAACGACACGAACATGTCGCTAAACTTCGCCTGACCGGGTGCCGCGGCCTCCAGTTTACCGTACTCCTGGGTTAGTCGTTCAAGCGCTCCCAGGAAGAACCAGAACAGCGGTCCGGAGGGGATCGCGAGGAAAGGGGATCCTGTAAAGATGGTCGAAACTGCGATTAGAAACATCGCGCCAGCAGGGACACCGATGACGGAAAGCGGCGTATCCCGCAGCTTTGACATGTTACGGATTGCATCGGCAGAACCGGAGAAAATGAGGTAGCAGTAGACGATCATTCCGATGATGCCCATGTCGACGACCAATCGTCCCGCCTCGCCGTCGATTGCCCGGAAATCAAAATTGGAGAACATGCCCACGAGCACGAATGGAATTCCGTTTCCGGAACGCCCCAGCCCGCCTCCGAGCGGGTAATTGACGAGCGAGTTGATGCTCGGGGAAAGGACGATGTAGAGACGCCCCCAAATCACGGAGGGATCGAGAATGGTCAAGAATCGATCCAAGGAGTCACCCCCGGTTTTCTCCTGACCGAAGGCGTATCCCGCAATGATCATTGCCGGTGCCACCAGATAGGTCAGGAGATTGCGCCGGTACCAGGAGGTATAAATCAGCCCGGATGCCATCATCATCAGGGACGTCCGGGATCCGCTCAAAATGATTCCGTAGGCCATGGGCACCGCGAGGGCGATCAGGATGGTCCGTTCGATCCAGGTGTTTCCCTCCACGGAGAAACGCGCGACGGCGAACATGATGGTGTACGCCATGACCCCGCCGAATGCGGCTGCGCTCACGAAAGTAGAGAAGACGCGGAGTTTTGCCTCACCCTTGGCGTTTCCGTAGAACGTGTTGAAAAAGCGCTGGGCGAACTCCGGGTCCGTTTCCATGCGTCGCTTGATTTCCTCCGGGGTCTGAAACAATCCGTAGATCGCCGTGATCGCCCCGAGGAGAATCAAAAGCCAGAAATAGGCCTCAATCTGACGAATGCTGCGAGTCAGATGGAAACCCAGCAAAAAGATGATGGGTGCAAAGATCCAGGCACGAAGTGCGGACAGACCGATCAAAAACGGAACTCCGAACGGAAGAATGAGGTAGAGAATGCTGATCCCTACAAATGCGCTTAACGATTTTCCGATCCGACAATCGGGAAACCATGGCTGCATGCGGGGTAGTTTGGCGAGGGTGACGATCAGGGCGAGCGTCAGCGGAACATCAAAAGCGAAGGTGATGAACCAGTGTCGAATCTCGTTCTTCAGCCATCCGTGGAAAAATCCAATGATGATTGCGACCCCGAACAGCAAATGGCCGAGCGGATTGTTGCTGAACAGCTCAAGAAACGCGCGGAAGCGTCCCACGGACTTTCCACCAGGTGCTGGTTTCGGTACGGCTGCCATGCGCGGTTTATTTCAGTTCCAGTTCCATCGATTCAACTCGAAGCCCCCGCGAGGACCTCCCGGTAAACCGAGGCGGTCTTTTCTGCGTGGGTCGAGGATCCGAACAGGGACCTGGATCGGATTCGCGACGCTGCGCCGATCCCGGCCAGCCGGTCGCGGTGGATCAACGCCCCGTTAAGTGCCGCAGTCAATCCGTGCACGTCACCAATCGGCACGAGCCAGCCGGTTATTCCCGGATCCACGATTGCAGAAGGCCCAACGGCGGCAAACGCCACCACCGGAATGCCGAGAGCCTGCGCTTCCGCCACTGTCAGCCCGAAATCCTCGTCGTGCGCCGGATGAACCACCAGCGTGCTGAGGGCGAGAAACGCGGCAAACTCCGCGTCGGGGACGTAACCGGTGAAGGTCACCCGGTTTCGGATTCCCAGCCGCGCCGCCTGGGCCTCAAGTTCGGTTCGAAGTCCCGACTCCTGGTTGAAGAGGGTTCCGCCGAGGATGACGCCGTGTACGTTTGCCTCCGCGGGAAGTGCCGCCAGCGCCTCCAGAAATTCCGGATGCCCCTTGTAGCGCTGCAGTCGTGCCCCAACCGTCAACCAGGTCCGGCCGGCCGGAATTCCATACCGCTGCTCCAGCTCCGGCCGAGAATGGCTCCGCGCCAGCATTTCGAGATGCGCCGCATTCACGCCTGGCCAGATCATCGTGGTGCGGAATCCGAGGCGCTGGAACGCCTCATCCGTCCGGGGGCAGTTCGAAAGCACCCTCCGAGTGGGGATTTTTGAAATCAGGGTCGTGGACCACGACGGAACCTCCACTGTGTGGGTGGTCCAAACTTCGGGTGTACCGGAAACGATCCCCGCAAGCCCCCCGTATACATGTGCCCGGAATCCGTTGCTGTGAAGCAGTGCGATGCCCTCCTGACGGACAATGCGCCGGATCTCAAGGATGGCGCCGGCGATGCGATGCACCTGCCGCATCCGGTGGGTTTCAAGGACGTGAACACGAACGTCGATCGCCTTGAGGCTGTTCTCCAGCGGGCCGGGGCGGAGCTGGATGACATGAGGAGTGAACTCGCTGCGGTCGAGTTCACGAAGGCACTCGATCATCAACGATTCCGCTCCGCCACGCTCCCCGACGCACGAGATCCATGCGATCGGAACCGGTGATGCTGGTGGTGGGTTGGGGCTCACAGAAACGCGTCGCACAGGAGGCTAGCTTCGGTCAGTCCGCTCTCCAAGGCGTACGTTCCGCGAATGAGGTTTCAAATTTGGGTTCGGGATTGACAGGTAACAGTCGGTTTCCAAGAGTGAAATCGCAGGCTTTGTAGCCTGAACGGTTCCATTCATGATTCATTCGCTCCAGCGCTTTCTCAAACCGGAGTACTTCTTTCAGCCGGGGCAGATTTTCCGTCGGCTCGCACGACGCGGTGTCGTTCCGCCCGAGGTGTCCGTCGTTGTCCCTTGGGGATTGTCGATGACCGTCAATCCGGCGGAGACGGTCGGACATGCCCTCTGGCATCTCGGGGTCTATGATTTGATCGCCAGCGAAATTGCCTGGCGGCTGCTTCAGCCGGGCGAGACGGCGGTCGACGTCGGGGCCAACGTGGGGGTCATGTCCGGACTGATGGCACGGCGCGTAGGCCCCCGGGGCAGTGTGACGTCCTTCGAGCCCCATCCAAAGGTTTTTGGTTTCCTCCAACGGAACCTGAATTCCTGGCAGAAGTCCGGTGTGCCGATCGGCTCGGTTCAGATCCGTCAGCTTGCTCTTAGTCGGACTTCGGGCGATGCGGAAATGTCGGAGCCTCCTGCGTTTTCAGGCAACTACGGTCTTGCCAGTTTGGAGCCCAATGGAGAGGCACAGGGAGCAGGGGCGGAGGGCCGATTCATGGTGCGCACGGCGCGGATGGATGCGGAGATTCCCGGGCCGGTGCATTTGCTGAAGGTGGATGTCGAAGGGCACGAGGCGAAGGTCTTTGCCGGTGCCGAGTCGCTTTTGAAGTCCGGCTGCATTCGCGACATCCTGTTCGAGGATCACCACCCTTTCCCGTCGGAGCCGGCCTCGATGCTTCAGTCCGCCGGCTATACCCTCTTTTTCATGACCCGAACCTTTTGGGGGCCGGTGCTTGCCAGGCCGGAAGAAGCTCGGGAAATGCCGCCTTGGCTCCCCCCGAACTGGCTGGCCACGAAGAATCCCGAGCGTGCCTTGGAGTTGTGCAAGCCTTCCGGATGGAAGGTACTGGGATGAACTCGGAGGGTTCAGTCCACCGGTGAGGTGGGGATCGCCACCCGCGGGGCTTCGCCCCGATTCAAATTCGATTTCAACTCAATGCGCCGCCTGAAGCTGCTGCTCGAGCACTTCGGTGACCGTTTTGAACTTCGCAGCGTTTTCCGGCTTCAGGCACATCAGCAGCCGATGCGCATCCAGGCAGCACTTGGCCATCGTGTCCTTGGAATGCCCACCCACCGGCACCGGAGTGACCGCACCAGGGTCTACATCCGTCGCTGCGTCGGTCGCCGTGAGCACGGTGACCAGGGGAAGCACCCCGAGGTTGTCCAGAAGGTCGAGCACCCGCGCGTTGGCCCCGACGAGGACGAAATGACGACGCGGGGAAGCGGGAGAATCCGGGCTTCCTGCAAGGCTGGCCAGCACCCCGGAAAACGTGCTGTCCATCAACAGGCAGGAGCTGAGATCGAGGCAGATCTTGGAGACCCCCTGCTCAAGGAGCTTTTGGACCAGCAGTTTGAAGTCCTGCGCGCCCTCCGCAGCGGCCCGTCCGGCAACGCGGATGATCCCCGACGGGGCATCCACCCAAACGCTCAACTGGCATCCCGGTATTGGCATTGCGATTGAAAGATTCGGTCTGAACGGCTGGGGCGTCAACTGGCCACTCGGCCACCTCTGCTTCCGGCTTACCCCTAGGAAGACTGGTCAACGGACGAAGTCGGGATGCGCTCAGGGGGCCACGGCGAGACGCTCGTCCTCGGCCTGACGTTGCATCAGAACGCCCTGCTCCTTGTACGCCCGGAGCACGAAGTGCGTGGCGGTGGAGAGAACGCCCTGGAGCGTGGCCAGCTTTTCAGAAACGAACGTGGCGACTTCGCGGAGGTTCGCGCCTTCCACTTCGACCAGCAAATCGAACCCGCCCGACATCAAGTGGCACGACCGCACTTCGGAATACTTCGCAATGCGCTCGGCCAGTTTGTCGAACCCGCCGCCGCGTTCCGGAGTGATGCGGACTTCAATGACCGCCCGGACCACGTCGCGCTTGATGGCTTCCTCGTTGAGGATCGCCCGGTACCCCATGATCTGGCGGGACGATTCCAGCGCCTGCAGACGGGTGCGCACTTCGGACTCGGTGATGCCGAGCATCGCCGCCATCTCCGAGGGAGAAAGGGACGCGTTGGACGAAAGAAGTTTCAGCAGCGGATCCATGTGGGCGAATTGAAGGCCGGGCGGAGCCGCGGCGGAAGGGAATTCTGAGGGGGGAATCTTTGGGCTCTAGGCTGCGGCGTGAACCACCCTCGGCGCATCCGGGGGTGGAATGAGCGTCATCGGCTCGTCGTGCGCCAGGAAGTCGGCACACACGCGGAAGAATTCCTCGCGCGTCTCGGCGCGTCGAATTTGGTACAGGAATCCGCCCGGCCCGGTGGACGCCGCGCCAAAGGGGGGAATCCCCGCGCCGACGAAGTTCATGTACTTCTTCATCTTCTCCACCTGCAGCCGCTCGCGGGATTCGGCGGGCGTGGTGGCTTCGTAGAGGGCCTCGACGTACTGCAGCACCTCGCGTCCGCGCGGATAGCGGATCGGCCGGCCGGACAGGTGGTCGCGGATCTGATCGAAGATCCACGGATTGCGAACGCAGCCGCGACCGATCATCAGCCCGCGCGCGCCGGTCCACTCCAGCACGTCCGCCGCCCGCTCGGCGGAATGCACGTTCCCGTTCGCCAGCACCGGCATTCGCAGGCTCCGCGCCGCCTTGCCGATGAAATCGTAGTGAACCTCCGTCCGGTACATTTCGGACACCGTGCGCCCATGCACCGTCACCAGGTCCGGACGATTCCGCGCAAAGATCTCCAGCAACTCCTCGAACACGGCGGGTGTATCAAATCCGATACGTGTCTTCACCGTGAACGCGATGCCGGGCTTCTGGATGGCGTCGCGGAGGGCGGCGAGGATGGTGTCGATGCGTTTCGGTTCCCGCAGCAATCCGCCCCCGGCGCACTTGCGATACACCACCGGAGCAGGGCAGCCGAGGTTCAGGTCGATCGCCGCCACGGGATGATGCTGCAGTTCGCGCGCGGCGCGGACCAGCGATGGAATGTCGTTGCCGATGAGCTGCGCGATCGCGGGGCGTCCGGTCGGATTCTTGTGGAGGCATTCCAGGATCGGCCGCTCCAGCGTGCTCGTGGAATGCACCCGGAAGTACTCGGTCCAGTACACGTCGGGACCTCCGTACTGGGAAAGCAGGCGCCAGAAGGGCAGGTCGGTGACGTCCTGCATGGGGGCCAGGGCAAGCAACGGTTCGCTGCGGTCGAGCAGACCGGCCAGGGGACCGCTGCCGACGGTGCTTCCGGGATCACTGGGAGTGTCCATGCGCATCAACCGGTCAGAACGGCATGTCGTCCGGATCCGCATCGGGATCGATGCTGGGATCCGGATCCGCCGGCTCTGTGTTGCGGGAGGGCGGCGGATACGCCGCGTACTGGCTCACCGGGCCTGCTGGACGGAGGTTCCATTCCTCCACCAATTCCGCCGGGAAATCGGAGAGGAACCGGGAGGGCCGTTGCAGCGCATTGCCCGAACCCTGCGCGAACCGCAGCAGGGGGTGGCTCAGGTACAACTCGTCTTTCGCGCGGGTGAGGGCGACATAGAACAACCGGCGTTCCTCCTCCTCGCCCTCCGTGGTGTCCACCGAGCGCTGACTCGGAAAAAGCCCGTCGCAAAGCATGATCACGAACACGACGCCGAACTCGAGTCCCTTGGCCTGGTGCACGGTGGAGAGGCGGAGTCGATCTTCCTCCTCGTCGTTCCGGGTTTGTTCGCTCGCCGCTTCCAGCTCGGATTGCAGCGCGAGCTGCGCGAGGAAATCGGCAGTGCCCTGGAATTGATTCGCGTAGGCCGCGAGTTGTTCGAGGTCGTCGAGACGATTGCTCGGATTGTCGAAGGTGGCGTTTACGTAATCCTCGTAGTCCGCCTCCACCACCAGACGGATCATTCGTCCCGGGGATTTCCGCACGCCCGGTTCCTCGCATTGTGCAACGGTGGCGGTGAACTGCGCCCACGCGGCTGCGGCTTTTTTCGGAACCTTGGGCGTGATGGCGGCAAGCGAGCGCGCGACCTCCTGCGGAACGTCCACCGCTACGGCGGGGGCCGGCTCCAGGGCTCCATCGAGATCGGAAACCGGTGCGGCGGCCGGGGCGGAGAGGAGGTCGGGCGCCCGGGTGGCGCGTTGCTCCGCGTACACGGACCAGAGTTTGTCAGCCCCCTTGGCTCCAATGCCCGGCAGCATTCGCACCAGACGCCGGAACGCGAGTTCATCCGACCCGTTGCTCACCAGCTTGAGGTATGCGGCCACGTCCTTGATGTGCGCCTGCTCGAAGAAGCGGAGCCCGCTGGTGATGGAGAACGGAATGTTCCGCCGGGTCAGTTCGAGCTGGAGTTCCAACGCGTGGAAATGCGAGCGGTACAGCACGCAGATGTCGTCGAGCCGCCGGCCCTCCTCGCGCAGTTCGAGGGCGCGCTGCGCGACGAAGGCGGCCTGCTCCGAGGCGTCGCCGCAAAGGATCTTCACCGGTCGCGGTCCCGAGGGGCGCGCGGCCTGGAGTTCCTTCGGATACTGACGCGTGTTGGGCCGGATCGCCGCGTTGGCGAGCGCCAGAATCTCCGGCGTGCTGCGGTAGTTGATCTCGATCTTGTGCACCCGTGCGCCGCCGTGGCGCTTGGGGAAATCCAGGATGTTGGCAAAGTGCGCGCCGCGCCACGAGTAGATGCTCTGCGCATCGTCGCCCACCGCCATGAGGTTGTGCGGCGGCGCGGTGAGCGAATCGAGCAGCTCGCCCTGGAGCGCGTTGGTGTCCTGGTACTCGTCCACCAGCAGATGCTGAAACCGGCGCTGATACATCTCGCGCAGATCCGCGTGCTCGGTCATCAGCCGCAGCCAGAGCACGAGCAGATCGTCGAAATCCATCACCCCGTTGGCCTGCTTGCGTTCGATGTACCGTTTTTGGACATCCAGAATTGCCTCGGTCAGGGGCACGAAACTCGAATGCGTCGAGGCCAGGAGCGAGGTCAGATCCCGGCGCGTGTTGACCGCCATGGAGAACAGGTCGCCCAGCACCTCCGGCTTGGGAAAACGGGTGGCCTTCACATCGACCCCGGCCTCCGTGATGCAGTGTCCGAGCAGGTCGCGGGCGTCCTCGCGGTCGGCGATGGTGAAATCCGGCCGGTGCCCGAGCCGGTCGGCATGCCGGCGCAGGATGCGGTTGCCGATGCTGTGAAAGGTGCCGCCCCAGAGCCCCGGAGGATCGCCGCCGAGGAGTTCGCCCACGCGCTGCATCATTTCGCGGGCCGACCGGTTGGTGAAGGTGAGGAGCAGGATGCGGTCGGGCGGGACGCCGTGTTCCAGCAGCCAGGCCACCCGATACGTCAGCGTGCGCGTCTTTCCCGCTCCGGCACCCGCGAGCACGAGGCACGGCCCGGGGCCTGCGGTCACCGCCGCCAGCTGCTGGGGATTGAGCTCCCGTTCGTAGGAGATCCGCAGCGTGGCAGCGACCGGGGCTGAGTGAAGATGATAGTCGCGCGACACGTTCCCCAAGGAAAGCGGGCTGGCGGGGAATTCCGAACAAAAAACAGCGGCATCGGAGAGGCCGCCGGCGAATCAGGCGCCGCTCTTGAGCAGGAAGGTCAGCCGTTCGAGGTTTGCCTCGATGGCCTGAAAATACGGATTCGCCGCAGAACTTCCGCCCGGTTCGCCAAGAAACCGGTGCAGGCCGCAAAACTCGGTCTCGAGTTTCGGAATCACGTAGTTCCGCCAGAACCCGTGCGTGTTGGCCATGAGTTCGCGCGGGGTCTTGAAGGGCATCGAGGGGCGGCTGCCCCCGGAAAACTCCGCCGCCTCCTGAAATTCGGCGAAGAGAATGGGGAGCTTGTCCGGATAATCCGTCGCGGCCATCTGCCCCACCAGGTCCGACGTCCCCAGCGCGAATCCACACACGCGCTCCGCCTCACTTTGAAAGGGAATGCCCGCGGGGGATGTACCAAGACCGGTACACCGGATCATGTTCTGGATGCCCCGGATCTGGCGCTCGGTGTAGCCCTTGGCCGGGAGCTGGCTCGCGGCGAAATCGCAGGACCGCTGGACGTGCGTGAAGGTGTATTTGGCTCCGGTTCCGGAAGTGTCCCCGCGGTGTTTGAGGTAGCCGGAGTCGTGAATCAGGATGGCGATGATCGACAGCTCGTATTGCTCGGCCTCAATCGTGGGGGGCGCTCCTGCATCGGCCCGGCGGCGCAGCAGCTCCGACAGCACCAGCGTTCCCTGAAGCGTGTGCTCCAGATCGTGGTAGGCGGCATCGATGGGGAGAAACTCCGGATTCCGTCCGAGGAAGCAGGCCTCCACCCATTCGAAATGTTCGGTGAAACGGCGCGCATCGCGCGAGGGAAACAGGTGCTGATGATCCGCAATCACACGGCGTTCCACCGTGCGCGCATCCTGTGTGTTCACCGTGAGAAGCACAGTCCCTACCCTAGGGATCGATCCGCCAAACTGCACGCCTTTTCCCGGTAGGATTCGGGATTACCCAAGATTGGTCATGCTCCGCGGACCGCGAAAAATCACGGCTGGCCGCGGCTCAATCGATCGAGGAGCTGCTGCGCCACCGGCTGATCCGGACGCGCCTCCCTCAGCTTCTGAAGAATTCTCCGGGCCTCCGGCGCATCGGTGCGGCTCCGGAGCATTGCGCGGGTCAGCAGCTGCGAATAGCCGAGGGTGAACTCTCGACTGAGTTGCGCGCTGCGCAGGAAGGCCGACTCGGCTTCGTCTTTGCGCCCGAGATCGTCGGCATGGAGACCTCGCAAATATTCATCGCGCGCAGACCGGTAGGCGGCGAGCCGGCGTCCCCAGTCGCCGCCGGGTTCCGCCAGCGGGAATTCGCTTCCTTCGCCGGCGAATCGCTCCAGCAAATCCAGCAGCAGTCCGCCCGGAACCGGGTCCCGGACCGAACCCAACCGGGGTGCGGTGAAGACGACCGACGGGCGATCATCGGTCGATGGCATCGCTCCCGCCGCAAAACCCTCCAGCGATTTCGGCCCCGCGAGCCAGGTGCCCAGGACCGCCTCCTCACCGCCCAGTCCGGCGGCGTGCAGACGCGATTGGAACGAGTCCGGCTTTCGGATTCGCGCCTCGATCCGGCCCGGGGCAAACGACCACGCGCCGCGCCGTCCCGCGAGACCGAGAACGGGCGTATCTAAATTGGGACGCAGCAACCATCCGTGGGCATTGGGGAATTCGGCGAGGAAGGCGCCGACGATGCTGCGCAGCGTGTCGGCATCGAGCTGGTAGAGCGGGAGCCATTGAACCGCGATGCCATTGGTCGCGAGATGCTCGCGCATGGCTGCGAAGTGTTCCCGCGTGTAGAGCGTGCCCGCGCCGTCGCGCGCGGGATGGAACAGATCGCCGAGGATGAGGTCGTAGGTGTCCTTCGAACCTGCGAGGAACCGCCGCGCATCGGCCGCCACCACGCGCGATGCGGGACCGAGGGCGTTGTGCGGTTGGAACCAACGCTGCGCAGTGAGCACTTCGGGCAGCAGTTCAACGCCGGTGGCCTCGACCGACGGATCACTGGCGGCGGCACCCAGTGAAATGCCGGTGCCGACTCCCAGCAGCAGAATGCGCTTCGGATTCTCGTGCCAGGCCAGCGGCAGCAGCACTTGTCGGAACGCCGCATTGGTGGATGCGGTGCCTCCCATGGTGAAGCGGCCCTGCACCGACAGCGTCCGATTGCCATCCTGGGATTCCGCCACTCCCACGGTTTCGGAACGACCCATCGTGAGCGCGACCCAACGGCTTCCGAACGGCGCCGCCGGAAGGCCAAGGTCGGAGGGAATGCCGAGCCCCAGGACGAGCAGGGCGCCCCACACCCACGCGGTGGATTTCCAGCCGCGGCTCGCCGACGTCGCCGTGGCCAGGACCGCATACGCCAGGGCGAGTCCGATCACCGCGGTGCGAAGCCCGATCCAGGGCAGCAACACCGCACCAAAAATGGGACCCGCAAGCGCGGCCCCGGCGGTGTTCAGGGCGAGCGCACTGCCGGGCTGCACTCCGGACTGACGCGCCTGGGCTACGAGCCGTACCAAAGTTGATCCCATGAGCAGGCACGGCGCGAGGAGCACGGAGAGCGCAATGGCGGATTCAGCCAGGAATATTCCCGGCAAACTCCCGCCCCAGCGGGCAATCAGGTAGGCGTGCCAGTCGTGCGCGTGGATCAACGCGTGTCCCGAGACAAGGGTGGCCACCGCGAGGCCGCCCAGGGGAGGACGCAGTGGGATGACGTGCGAGCGTTCGAAGGCGGATCCGATCGCGGTGGCGAACAGGAACACCCCGAGAATGGCCGCATGTGTGTACACCGTGCCCTCGAGCACCGGCGCCAGGGCGCGATTGGCCAGCAGTTCGAGCGACAGCCCGAGGAATCCGGTGACGACCAGTGCGGTCAGGGTGACGCCCGAACCGCTTTGGAACGGCGAGCGAATGGCGGGGGTGATGGGTTCCGATTTTGATGCAGCCTTCGAACCGCCCGAGGCCGACCGAGCCGCCACGACGAGAGCGACCGCGGCAATTCCGTGAAATGCGGCGCAAACGGCGATGCTCGCCCGCAATCCGAGTCGAGGTTGGATCCACGCTACGGTGCCCCAGGTGCCGATCATGGCTCCGGCGGTGTTCGCCGCGTAGAGGCGGCCGAGCCCCGGAGACCCGGCGGGATTGGTCAGCGAGAACAGGCGCATCAACGCAGGAAGCGTGGCTCCCATGGCGGCGGTCGCGGGGAGGAGGAGTCCAAAGGGAATCAACAGGGCGAGCGTCGCCTGCGCCGGGCCGGCGTCCTGCAGTGGGATCCAAATTTGGAACGCCCGAGCAGCGGGCACGAGCGCGGCGGCGCTGGTCAGGGCCCAGGCGGCGAGGAGGAACTCGATCGATGCGGGCCACGAGGTTCGGAATCCCCACCGGGCCACCGCGCGTTCCCACGCCAAGCCTCCCACGGCGAGTCCACCGAAGAAGGCGGTGAGCACCGCGAGCAGCGCGGGCAGTTCGTGTCCGAGCACGAGGGAGAGCTGTCGGGTCCACGAGAGCTGCAGACCGAGCGCCCCGGCTCCGGAAAGAAGCGAGGCGGACAGCAGCAATGCGCGGAGGGCGCCGGGGCTCATGTCCGCAACGCGTTCAAGGTCGCGCGGGCGTGTCCGCGATCAATGGCCGTCGCGGCCCGGTCCCATCCGTCGGTGATCGACTTTGCAATCCCCGCGCAGAACAGCGCGGCGCCGGCATTGAGCAACACCGCATCGCGGCGCGGGCCGCGGTCGATTCCATCGAGAATGCGTTCGATGATCTTCGCATTCTCCGTGGCGTCGCCACCTTCGAGATCTGCAAGCGTTGCCGGTTGGAGCGGATATCCGTCGAGCGTGCATTCCGCCCGGGTGAGGGCGCCACCGTGATGAAACTCGGCGACCACGGTGGGTCCGAGCGTGGAGAATTCATCGAGGGTTCCGTGGCCCGGCACCGAGCCGTTCACCACCATGGCACGCTCGGTTCCGAGCGCGCGCAGGGTTTCCGCCATCGGCTCCACCAGCTCGGGACGCGAGGCGCCGACGAGTTGGAACTCCGGTCGTGCCGGGTTCAGCAGCGGGCCGAGGTGATTGAAAATGGTACGCTGGTTTCGATCGGCGCAGAGGCGTCGTGCGGGTCCGATCGCCTTGAAGGCCGGGTGATAGCGTGTGGCGAACAGGAACGCGAAGCGGTGCGTGCGCAGCGCGGCTGCTGCGGCTTCGGGGGACTGCTCCACGGGAATGCCGAGCGCGGCCAGGACGTCGGCACTGCCCGATCGGGAGGTGATGGCGCGATTGCCGTGCTTGGCCACCGTGGCTCCGGCGGCGGCGCAGACGAGTCCGACCGTGGTGGAGATGTTGAAGGTGTTCAGCCGGTCCCCGCCGGTGCCGCAGACGTCGAGCAAACCGCGCGACCGTGTTTCCGGATCAATGGGAACGGGAATGGAGCGATCGCGAAGTTCGCGGGCGAATCCTGCGAGTTCCGATGGACTCTCGCCCTTCAACGCGAGCGCGGTGAGGAAGTCGGCCTTGGTTTCCACCGAAACCGCCTCGTCCACGAGCTGGGCCACCGCGGTGGCGATTTCCGGTCCGGACAGGGAATGTCCCTCCCGGATCCGTTGAGTCAGTGCGAGCATCACCGTGGGAGTGTGACCGACCTTGGTCTCCGGGGAAATATGGAATGAACTTCCCGTGCGATCCATTCCGGCATGGTCCCCGGTTCGTGAACTTGGTATGACGCTCCGCCGAACCGGAAGAGAGAAACCAAAGATGGACACAGATGGACACGGATGGACACAGATCCCGATGCGAAGAGGGAATGGATTCTGAACTGAATTTGAGGATCCGGGCTCGGGCTCGATCGACGTTTGTTTGAACCGGTAGTTTTTGGATGAAGGCTGAAATTCTTCCGACCCACACCCCGGCGCTGTTTGCGTCGGCGGTGACGCGCGCGGCTGAATTGGTCTCGCGCGGCGAAATCGCGGCGCTGCCCACGGAGACCGTGTACGGACTCGCTGCCAATGCGCTCGATCCCGCCGCGGTGGAGAAGATCTACGCCGCCAAGGGACGCCCGGCCTCCAACCCGGTGATCGTGCATGTCGGATCGCTTGACCTCGCCATCCGTTGTGCGGGTCGATGGCCCGAGCTCGCCTCCCGTCTTGCCGCGGAGTTCTGGCCCGGTCCGCTGACGCTCGTCGTTCCGCGCGGCCCTGGAATTCCGGACGTGGTCACGGCGGGCGGATCCACCGTGGGACTCCGCTGGCCGTCGCATCCCTTCATTCCCGCGGTGGTGCGCGCGTGCGGACTCCCGCTGGCCGCTCCGAGTGCGAACCTGTCCAATCGGCTTTCCCCCACTTCGGCGGATCATGTGTACCGCCAGCTCGGTGACCGCATTCCACTTATTGTGGACGGCGGCGATTGCAATGTGGGGATTGAGAGCACGGTGGTGGATGTCTCGGGGGACGAACCGGTGATCCTGCGTCCGGGAATGATCCATGCCGATGCCATCCGCGCCGTGGCGGCGGGCTGCGTGGCGACGGCGTCCAATTCTAAATTCAATCCCAATTCCAACTCCAACTCCGGTGCGGGTCCGCTCCGAAGTCCCGGGATGCTGCCGCTTCATTACGCGCCGCGCGCTCGATTGCGATGTCTCGCGTGGAAGAGCGAAGAGGATCTCGCGCAGCAGGCGGCCGCGATGTCGGTGAACCCGTCGAAGACCTGGGTGGTGGCGCACGCGACGATTCCGATGAGTGGTCGATGGGCCTGGGTGAGTGTGATCCCGGAGGATTCCGAGGCCTACGCGCGCGGGCTTTATTCCGAACTGCATCGGGCGGACGAAGCGGGGGCCGAGTGGATTCTGGTAGAAGCCCTTCCCGACACCCCCGAATGGGCCGGAATCGCCGACCGACTCCACCGCGCGTCCCGCAGGTGACAGGATGATAAAGTTCGTCCGTTTCGGATCCCTGCAACAGGGGCAATTCTTGAGAGAGAAACCGAGGACTGGGCTGTAGTTCTTTCGCTACATCACGTCACCTCGCCTCACGTCACGTCATGGAATGAACGCATCCGATTTTGTGGAAGCGTAGGGCTGCGAAAGCCTCGGGAGGGGTCGTTCTGCGATGCTTCTGATTGCGTTTCGTTGGGGTGGTGACGGAAGCTTTTGTACACGTCGATGCCGCTGCCGGAGTTTGCGCCTTTCGTCGGTGTCATTGGGTCGACCGAATCATGGCATCGTTAATCCCTGTCTCCCCGGCTGAACTTCACGCGGTCCTTCGGCACGAATTCGATGACGTGACCGTCAGGCGGGCGGCGTCCTATGCGAATGCCGGTTGTATGGGGGAAGCAGTTGTCTTTGTCTGCTCCACCCAAGTCACCATTGAAACGTCGGTGATGGGTTCGGCCGCGGAGCCCTATCGCACGAAAGTGATGCTGACGCTCATGGCGCGTCAGGGTTGGGAATGTGATTCCGATTGCAGCTGTCCTGTGGAGATCGGCTGCAAGCACGGTGCGGCGGTGATTCTGCGAATGATCGACGATCCCGCGTGGATCAAGGTGGTTTCGGCGTTCCCAAAACCCACCGCGGAAAAGCCTGAGCTTGGGCATTCCTCCCCATCAACGGCCGACCTGCGAGGGGCTGAGTGGCTGGAGGGTTCTCGACCGAGTCTG
This sequence comes from Verrucomicrobiota bacterium, assembly GCA_947454705.1. Classification (GTDB taxonomy): domain Bacteria; phylum Verrucomicrobiota; class Verrucomicrobiia; order Limisphaerales; family UBA9464; genus CAIVQB01. The sequence continues at coordinate 28,595 of CANGKZ010000020.1, read as the reverse complement.
GTGCATTCCTGGAAGGAGCCGCGGGGGAGAGGCGCTTCGAGTCGGAACTTTCCGAATGCGTTGCTGAGCTGGGTTGAGCGGTTGGCCGTGGCGGATCAGCCGGTGAAGGTGAAGCCGGAACGCTCCGTGTCGAACGTCGTTTACCTGCTGAGTGTGAACAAGGGGGCGGTGCAGGTGCAGCCGGCGATGATCCGAGTGTTGAAGAGCGGTGACCTGGGGACGGCACAGATTCTGGGGTGGGATTATTTGCGGATGTATTCGGAGGCGATCGGCGCCTTTGAGTTGGATCGCCTCCTGGCGGTGGAAGCCCTGATCCTGAGCCCGCCTCCTTCCACGGGGTCTTCCCTTCTGAACCCGTCGAACGGCGGACCGTTTCTGGAGAAAATCATCGCCACCGGGAGATGCTACTGGCAGGCGTCGAAGAGAGGGGCGGGGCCGCTCACCCTGGGGACCGAGCGACCTGGGGAGCTGGCATGGGGACTGGTTGGAAACAGGGCTCAACGGACGGATCTGAAGGTCGAGCCCGCGGCCACGGCGGTGTTGCCGCTGGATCCTCCGTGGTACGTCGATGTGGGCCGCAAGGAATGTGGTCGGGTGACCCTTCCGGTCCCCGGCGCAGTGGCTGTGGCCTGGTTGACCGCGCCTCCGGTGCCAGCGGAATTTGCCGAGGAACTGTCGATGCGACTGTCGCGGCATGTCCCGATTCCCGTTCCGACGCCGATCACGGTCAGCGTGACCGAAGTTCGCGACCGGGCGCCAATTCCGTGCCTGAAGCTACTGACACGGGAGTTCAAATCGCTGGAGTTTACCTACCGTTCTTCGAAGAAGCCGAGCCCAAGCGTCAATGTCAGTTTGGCGGTGCTTGAATTTGATTACGGCGATCGCCGAACGCATTGGTTCGATGACGACAATCCGCTCGAGAAGGCAGGAGAGACTGGGTTCGTTCGGGTGTACCGACAGTTTTCGACGGAAAAGGGAGCGGCAGCGGAACTGGTGCGGCTCGGAGCGGTCGCGGCTGGGGAGGTGTTTCCCATTCTAAATCTCCAGGAGTTCGGGGATGAGTTGACCTTTTCGACGCCGAGTGACTGGGCGCAGTTTATGGCGAAGGAGGTTTCGCGCCTCAAAGCAAAGGGGTGGAGAATCGAAGAAGATGAACGCTTCGATTGGAAACCGGCGACGGCGGAGGATTGGGTGTCGACCGCCAGCCCCTCCGGCAAGCGGGCCGGGTCGGAGCACACGAATGAGTGGTTTGAGGCCGAGCTTGGAGTGATCGTGGACGGGGAGCAGCACAACCTGTTGCCCATGCTTCTCGACCTGTTCGAGCGGGATCCGGCCGCGCTCTCGCAGGAACGGCTGGAGGATTCCTCGCCGGACGCATCGCTGATGCTTCGACTGCCGGATGGGCGGTTCCTCCAATTTCCCATGTCCCGCGCGCGTCCGATGCTGGGCGTGCTGTTGGACTTGTTCGACGGACGCACTCTCAACTCCGGCGGAAAACTCTCCTTGAGCCGTTTCCGCGCGCTGGAGTTGCTCCAGGCGGAGGGGTGGCGGTGGTTGGGCCCGAGAGAGCTCCAGGAGATGGCCCAGCGATTGAAGGAGTTTCGCGGGATCGATTCGGTTCCACCTCCGAAGGGATTGCGCGCATCGCTTCGGCCCTATCAGCAGGAGGGGCTGAACTGGTTGCAGTTCATTCGCGAGTATGACCTCGCAGGATTGCTGGCCGATGACATGGGGTTGGGAAAAACGATTCAAACGCTGGCCCACCTGTTGATCGAGAAAGAGTCGGGCCGCGCGAAGCTTCCGAGCCTGGTGGTGGCTCCCACCAGCCTGATGACCAACTGGCGTCAGGAGGCGGAGCGCTTTGCGCCGGACTTGAAGGTGCTGGTGTTGCACGGGCTGGATCGGCGGGACGAGTTTCATCGAATCGCGGAGAGCGATCTGGTGCTCACCACCTATCCGCTGCTTCCGCGGGATCTGCCGCAGTTGCTCCAGCAGCCGTTTCATCTGGTGATTCTGGATGAGGCTCAGTTCATCAAGAATTCCAAGACGACCTATGCGCAGGCGGCGTGTCAGCTTCAGGCGCGTCATCGGTTGTGCCTTACCGGAACGCCGATGGAGAATCATCTCGGCGAGTTGTGGTCGTTGTTTCGATTCCTGCTGCCCGGGTTTCTTGGAGATGAGGTGGACTTCAACGGAAGTTTCCGGCGTCCGATTGAAAAGCACGGCGACCAGAACCGGCGGGCGGTTCTCGCCCGGCGGGTGGCGCCGTTTATGATCCGCCGACGCAAGGAGCAGGTGGCATCGGAGCTGCCGGAAAAGACCGAGATCACGCAGTCCGTGGAACTCTCCGGAACCCAGCGGGATCTTTACGAAAGTGTTCGACTGACGATGCATGCCCGGGTCCGTGAGGCCGTGGCCAGCAAGGGGCTCGCGCGATCCCACATCGTGGTTCTCGATGCCCTGCTCAAGTTGAGGCAGATCTGCTGTCATCCCCAGCTTGTGCGAGTCCCCTCGGCGGCCAAAGTCCGCGAGTCCGCCAAGCTCGACCTGCTGATGGAGTTGCTCGGCACGTTGATTTCCGAGGGGCGTCGTGTGCTTCTATTCTCGCAGTTCACCTCGATGCTCGCGCTGATCGAGGCGGAGCTGAAAAAGCAGGCGATTCCCTACGTGTTGCTCACCGGGGACACCACCGACCGCGCCACTCCGGTGAATCGGTTTCAAAACGGGGAGGTGCCGCTGTTTCTCATCAGCCTGAAAGCGGGCGGCACCGGATTGAACCTGACCGCGGCGGACACGGTGATTCACTTTGATCCCTGGTGGAATCCTGCGGTGGAGAATCAGGCCACGGACCGGGCACACAGGATCGGCCAGACGAAGAAGGTGTTCGTGTACCGGCTGATTGCGGTCGGAACGGTGGAGGAAAAAATCGCCGCGCTTCAGGTCCGAAAGCGCGAGTTGGTGGAAGGTCTGCTGAACGAACGCGGAAGCGGCAAGTTGGAGCTGACGCCGCAGGACATTGACTTCCTGTTTGATCCCGCAAGTTAGCGGCTCGGCTTCCGTTTTGGCGTGGCGGCTCCGTCGCGGGTTTTCGGTTTCGCGGCACGGGTGGCTTTTGACTTGGCCGAGCGGGCTTGGACGTGGGAGCAGAAGTGTTGCTGGTAGTCCCAGATCTGGGTGGATGATTTCTTCAACCACCTTCGGACCGATGCGGGGTCGATCTGGGCCGGATCGGTGTACTGGATTTGCGCGGCCTTGAATTTGCCCAGGGCAACGAGGCCGGGTTCGCCGAATTCCTGTCCGTTCCAGAACAACAGCTTCACGCACTTTGCCGTGTAGTTGTAGCCGACGACTGGATTGTCGCCGATGAACCACACCGGCGATCCGTGCCACACCTTGCAGGCGGCGCCGGACAGGGTGTCGTGGATGATGCCGTGGAGCTGCCGGCAGATCGCGGCCTGCGGCTCCGGGGCCCGCGCCACGTAGTCGGCAAGGGGATCTGTTTGTGCAGCGGCACCCGGGGCGGCTGCGGCCTTCGAGGAAGCGCGAGTGGAGGTGGCCATGGCAGTGGAGTGGATCGGACCTGGAAAGCCCTGCCACCGTTCGGCGAGTTCGTCACGACCGAATGCGATCGAATACGACCGCCGTTGCCTGGGGCGGGTTGCCGGGGTTCGGATTGACGAACCGGAGGGGCGTTATGTATTCGTTCTCACCTGTAAACCCCGCGTTCGAACCCATTGGTCATTTGCCTTGAAAGGACGGATTCCATGACCCCAAAACATCGCCTTCTCTCGTCGGTTGAGCCAAAGCGTGTCGGTTGGCTGGCGTTGTGGATCGGGCTGATGCTGCTGTCAGCGATGCCGTTTCGTGGAGATGCGGCTGAACCAGTTCAGCTGCCGGATGTCTCAAAATGGGCCAAAGAATTCCGGTTCCAGTTTGCCTGGGAGGCTTCCACCAACTCGGTGGAAAGCCGGGAGCGGAAGCTGCTGCTATCGATGATGGTGTTTCGGGAGCCGGATGGATTTTTCCTGCAGTACTACCTCAACGAGTCCGGGCAGGAGTATGACCAGTACAACAATCTTCCGCTCGGACGCGGCGGCAGTACGGGCAAGGAAATGAGCGAATCGGCGATGAAGGTAATCCGGCGCGCGTTGACGGAATTGCCGGAAAAGAACCAGACGCCGCCGATGGCCCAGCTGTTGATTCTGAACTACTGGGACGGTTCGCGCTGGATCACGAGAACGTTCGACCGGTCGGATTGCCCACCGGCGGTGACAACGATCCGGCGGATGTTGGGGAAACGGTTCGACGAATAGCACCGAACGCTTCGGCGCCCGTCGCGCCTCATCCGAATTTCAGTTTCTCCTCCACTTCGCGGAGCCCGCGGGTCATGGGGAGTTTGCGTCCATCGGTGAGGATCACCACGTGTTCGCCCGGGGCGAGGGTTTGAAGTTCTCGGATGCGATCGAATTGGACGATCACCGACCGGCTGATCCGCAGGAAGCTGTCGGGCGAGAGTTGTTCCTCCAGGGTTCCCAGAGTTTCGCGCACGATGTGACTCTCCTTGCCGGTGTGGAGCACAACGTAGTTTCCGGAGGCTTCGCACCAGTCGATCGCGCTGGTGCGAACGAAGGTCACGCGTTCGCCCTGTCGGACCGCAATGCGGGTGAGGTGTTGTTTCGTGCGTTCGGGCGCGCGGGATTCCAGCAGGGCGAGAAGGCGGTCCTGCAACGCGTCGGAGGTCGCTTCGTTTCCTCCCGCAGGCGCGCGCGATGTGAGGTGCGTGCGGGCGCGCTCGATGGCGTCGTGCAACCGCGCGGGCTTGCACGGTTTCAGCAGGTAATCGAGGGCGTGCGCTTCGAAGGCCTTCACCGCGTGCTGATCGAAGGCGGTGACAAAGATCACCAGCGGCAACTCGGCGGGATCGAGCTCGCGCAGTACGCCGAATCCATCGAGCCCGGGCATTTGAATGTCGAGCAGCACCACGTCGGGTCGCTGACTCCGGATGGCCGCGACGGCGGATGGCCCGTCGGAGGATTCGCCCGCGATCTCGAGGTTGGCCTCTTTTCCCAGAAGCATTCGGAGCCGCTCGCGGGCGAGGGCTTCGTCATCAACGATCAAAACGGTAAGAGGCCGTGGGGTCATGGGCGTGAGGCCGATGCGGTTCCGGTTGAATCCGGGAAAGCGCTGGAAGTGGGGATGCGGATCACGGCGGCCGTTCCGCCGCCGGGGGCCGGCGAGAGGTCGAGTCCCGCACCGGGCGTTGCGCCGTAGCGTTCGCGGAGCCGCTCCCGCGTGTTGGCGACTCCGATTCCGGTGCGCTGCGGAGGCGTGGCGGGGAGGCCGCGACCGTTGTCGATCACCGAGAGCTCGAGCCACTCGTTGCTGCGTTGCGCGCTGATTCGCAACAGGCCGCCGCCGGTCTTGGGCTCAAGTCCGTGTCGCAGCGCATTCTCGACCAACGGCTGGAGAATGAGGGCGGGCACGGGAAACGAGAGAAGCTCAGCCGGAACCTCGATCTCCACTTTCAGGCGCTCTCCGAATCGGACTTGTTCGATGGCGAGGTAGCGTCGGACGAATTCCAATTCCTCGCTGAGCGGGATTTCCTGCCGATCGGCGTGTTCCAGGGTGAGCCGCAGGAAGTCGCTGAGGTTCCCGATCATTTCATCGGCCGCATTCGCATCGCGATGCACCAGCGTGGAAATCGCATTGAGGGTGTTGAAGAGGAAGTGGGGCTGAAGCTGCATGCGCAGGGCCTGCAGCTTGGCCTGCGCGAGACTCGCGGCGAGTTCGAGCGAGCGGCGTTCGCGATCCTGGGAGCGTCGATAGAACATCAACGCATGCGCCCCGCAGACCACCACCCAGTACACCGGCACATTGAGCCGTGCGCGTGCGGAGAGGGCACCCCCGGGGAGACCGGGCAGGCCTCCGGGAGGCGGCTCCTGCTTGGACCTCGAACCCTTGGAAGAAGGACCTGGACCAAAATCGGGACCCATTCCGGGGCCGAACCCCGGGACGCGCCCCGCTCCTTTGCCAGGGACCGGGCCGGGACCGGATCCAGGACCAGGGCGTGGGTCGTCGAGGGGATCGAGTCCCTGGGGCGGCGGGCGACCCGAGGGGCCGCGTCGGCCGCCGGAACTGGATCCGAAGGAGGTTCCCGGCGGTGGGTTCAGTTCGTTCGCAGGGCGAAGCGCGTGGCCGAGCCATTCGCAGGCGATCACTGAGAGCAGGCAGGCTCCGAGGTGCACCGGCAGGTGTCCGATCCAGTGGCCTCGTTCGAGCGGGAAAACGATGGCGAGGGCAAACACTCCCGGAGAAAGCAGCGCCCAGGGGAGCCAGTCGCGGATGGAGATGCGGATCGCGGATTCCCAGGTGAAGGATCCGGAGAAGACGAGCTGGGCGGCGAATGCTGCGCCGAGGACAACCCAGGCGAGTCCGCTCAGGGCGGCGACCGCGAAGAGGGAACGCGGTGCGACGGTGCGGCTCGGCGACATGGTGAAGGGAAGACTGGAGTCCGTGAGGTGAAAGGCGGAAGCGAAAACAGAAGGCGCCCGCCGGAGTTCCGACGGGCGCCTGTGTGCGGGGTTCACTCAATCCAATCCGCACCCGGGTGGCTTACTGCTTCGAGGCCGGGGCGTCTTCGGGGTGACCTTCCGGCCGGCCTTCGGGACGACCGTGGGGGCGCTGGGGCGGGACGAAGGCACCGCTGTCGATGTCGGCCTTCATCGTCGCGCGCTCCGTGGCGTCGAGCTTGCCGTCCTTGTTCGCGTCGTACTTCTCGAGCGCTTCCTTGGAGACCGGGCGGCCCTTGCCCCCTTTGCCGCCCTTGCCCTCGGGGCCACCAGGACCGCCAGGGCCGCCGGGTCCGCGCTTGGGAAGGGTGACTTTGCCGGAATCGATGTCGGCCTTGAGGGCGGCGCGTTCGGTTTCGTCGAGCTTGCCATCCTTGTTCACGTCGTACTTGTCGCGGATTTCAGGAGGAAGCGGGGGACGTCCGCCGCCGCGGTGGGCGGGCTTGGCCGGGGCGTCAGAGGGGGCGGCGGTGTCGGCTTGGCCGAAGGCGGCGATGGATCCGGTCAGGGCCAGCGCGGCCGTGGCGAGGAGTAGGGAGAGGGACTTGGTGGTTTTCATAGGAGTGTTGTGTTGTTGCTGCGTTCGCTGCGTTTTGTTTTTTCTGCTCCGACCATCCGGTGTCCGGCGGTCGTTCGTTGTGGGGACACGCTAGGCCGGGTTGCCGCGCACTCCACGCGGGATGGGATCAACCCAGGGTTCGATGGTATGAACCCGGGGTTTGGCGGGATGAATTCCGCCAGCAGATGCAGCACTTCCGCCCTCCGGGGGGCCGAAAAGGCGCGGATGGGCCCGCTTTACGGGGCTTTTCCGAGGGTTTCCTCCAGGATCCGATAGGCATCCTGGCGCAGCGCGGATGGGAATTGATGCGGGGCCTCGGGGTGTCGAACGGTCACCCATTCGCCGGAAACCTGCGCAATCCCCGTGGCGGTCCGAACCACGTGGTCCACGCTGTCCCATTTGAAATTGGTGTCGCCGGTGGGGGCGTTGACGAACACGCGTCGCGGGGCGATCGCGGCGAGAACATCCGAAAAATCGAAGGGAATTTGATCCAACCGATTTTGGTACGCAGCAAGCCGGGGCATGTAGCGCACCTGGCACCAGCCCTGGCCGGCGCGCCAGAGATCGGGGTTGGCGCCGCGGTAGTCGCGGAAGGAATCGAATCCACAGCTGGTGACCACCACGCGGATGCGGGAGTCAAAGGCGGCGGTGAAGAGGCCGTTGTGCCCGCCGAGCGAGTGACCGATGGAGGCGAATCCATTGGTGCGGACGAAGGGGAGGGAGGCGAGCAGGTCGAGTCCTCGGACGTTGTCCCAGACGGCCTTCATGGATCCGCTGGCGTGGCCGAGTCCAAGGATGTCAGGCGCGTAATCGGCGAGTTGCGGATACGCCGGCGCCAGCACCACCCATCCGCGGTGGGCGAGTTCCACGCCGTATTCGTCGTCCGGAGAATTGCCCAATCCCACCACCACGCGTCGTCCCGCGGCGTGGGTCTGGTGGAGCGCGAGCGCGGCGGGGTGACGAAGGGGAGTGCCGGATCGGAGCGCCGTTTTCGGAATGAGCAGAAACGCGGGGACGCGTGATCCGGGCTCGCTGCGGTAGGTGATGTCGCGTCGAACGAACGACCCGCAGTCGGTCTCCGAAAGCACCTCGGGATCGAGCGTCACGCGGCGTTCGGGTCCGGGAAGCGGACCAAAAATGGTCTCCATGCGGCGGAGAATGGTGTCGCGCGAGGGAATGCCTTCGGTCTTCGCCTCAGCGGCGCGCGGCGATGCGGGGACGAGGGTGAGAATTCCGAGGAAAAGTCCGATCCAGATTGGGTTCCGGGGGCGGGCGGTTTGCCGGGGATTCATGGCGTGACGTTGACGGGTTTGGAGTTTCCGACAAGTCCCGGCAAAGGGTGGCGATGCCTCAAAAACTTGGGGGATGTCCATCTCCGCAGTCGCGTGCGACCTTGTTTTCTGGAATCCTCTGCGGGTGCGTATCACTCATCTGAATCCCGACGAAGGCATTGGAGCCAGCTGCTGGCTGGCCTCGCTGAACGGGCATAATCTTCTGCTCGATGCCGGAACTCATCCGGGCCGGGTGGGCTTGGAGATCCTGCCGTTGCTGGATTCGGTGAAGGACGTGGAGGTGGATGCCATCGCCCTTTCGCATTGTCATTTGGACCACGTGGGGGCGCTGCCGGTGGCTCTGCGTTATTTTCCCCAGGCGCCGGTATTCATGACCGTTCCCAGCTATTTCCTGGTGGAACGGGTGCTCCACAATTCGGTGAACGTGATGGTGCGGCAGCGCGATGAAAACGGCATCAAGGGGTATCCGCTGTTCTCGCACGAGGAGGTGGATGAGTACGCCGCGGTGTTCCAGGGGATCCCGTATCGGAAGGAGATTTCCTGGGGACGGATGGCATCCAAGACGGCCGGGCCGACGTTGGAGTTCTTCGATGCCGGGCACACGCTGGGGTCGGCCGGCGTGCTGGTGAAGAGCGGCAAATCGAGTCTGTTCTATTCGGGCGACGTGTGTTTTCACGACCAGACCCTGCTGCGCGGGGCCCGGTTCGATGAGGTGAAGGCAGACACGCTGATTTTGGAGTCCACCCGTGGTAACCACGCGGTGGCCCCGGGATTCACGCGTCAGGATGAGTTGGACCGGCTGGAGGAGACCCTTCAATCGGTGCTCTCCCGCAATGGTCCGGTGTTGATTCCGGCGTTCGGACTGGGGCGGACCCAGGAGATCCTGGCCTTCCTGGCGTTGCTCATGCAGAAGGGCAAGATCCGGCGTCAACCGGTGTACATTGGCGGGTTGGGACGGGTGTTTACCGAAATTTACGACCTTCAGGCGAAGGGAACCCACCGGTCGCATCCGAAGCTTCGCCTGACCGAAGCGCTGCAGTTGACCGTGCTGTCGGGTCGGGAGGTGGAGTCGATCGGCCTGAACGGACCCAAGATTTTTGTAATGACGGCGGGGATGATGACCGAGAATACCGGATCCCACACCCTGGCGATGCGGATGCTGGAGAACCCGAGGGCGGGAATCTGCTTTGTGGGGTACACCGATCCGGAATCTCCGGCCGGGCGCCTCCGTGCGGCGGCGCCGGGTCAGGAATTTCTGTTCAGCGCCGGGGCGGGGCATATCCGGCGTCGGTGTCGGGTGGAAACCTTCGATCTCACCGCCCACGCGTTGCGTGAGGACCTGGTGGACTGGGTGGAGCAGATGGGCCCGAAAACCGTGGTTTTGGGTCATGGTGAGCCTGAAGCCCGTCAATGGATGGCGGCGGAAATCTCTGCCCGACTGCCCAAGGTCCGCATTTTGCAACCCGTACGCGGGGAGACAGTTGAGTGTTCTGCAGCCCGCTCTGCCTAAAGCGGACCACTCCACTCCGAAAAAAGGAGTTGTCAATCGAAGCGAGGGGTTTCTACTGTCCCCTCCAGACGCGCCATTTTGGGCGCCGTGGGTGAACTGTTTTTTACCCGCGTAAGAATGCACACGACTAACAACACATAATTGGAAGTAGTTCAGGAGGAACTGACATGATGAACAAGTGGACAGTTGCGTTGGCGGCCACCGGTGTGGTGGGCCTCGCCTCGGCGGTGCTCGCAGAAGAGTCTCACCCGGTTAACACCCTGTTGCCGGCGACCACGCTCAGTGGATACGTTGACACTTCGGCCATTTGGAACTTCGGTTCTGGACATAACCAGGCCGCTCGTTTCGTCAATACTGGCAATGACCGCCAGGACGGATTCAACGTTGACGTGGTGAAGCTCGCTCTCGAGAAGCCCCTCGACGAAGGCACCTGGTCGGCCGGTTACAAGACCGAACTCTGGTTCGGCCCGGATGCTGGCATCATGCCCGGCAGCCTGAGCGGCAGCGACCTCGCTGTGAAGCAGGCCTACGTCGCCCTCCGCGCTCCGGTTGGCAACGGCCTCGACTTCAAGCTCGGCCAGTTTGACCCGATCATCGGTTACGAAGTTGCTGACGCTGTCGGCAACCCGAACTTCAGCCGCTCCTTCGGCTTCGCTCTCGAGCCCTTGAGCCACACTGGCGTTCTCGCCGCCTATCAGTTCTCCGAAGTGATCGGAGCCACTGCTGGCGTCGCCAACACCGCGTTCGGCAAGATCAACGCCAAGGCTGCTGGCGAGACGATCAAGTCCTACATGGCTGGCATCACCGTCAAGGCTCCTGAGAGCCTCGGCTGGCTCGCTGGTTCCTCCCTCTACGCTGGTGTCGTGGACGGCGGCGGCGGATTCAACGGTTCTGGCGCTCTCGCCTCCAAGAAGGACTCGCTGAACCTGTACGTCGGCGCGTCTGTTGCGACCCCGGTCAAGGCTCTGAGCGTCGGTGTCGGCTATGACTACCTCGCCAACGGCAATGGTGTCGGCTCCTACGGCAACGCCATCTCCGGTTACGCCACCTACACCCTCACTGAGAAGCTGAAGGCCAACGTCCGCGAAGAATACGCCACCTCGAGCGGCGGTTACTTCGGCGGCGGCAACGACGAGAAGTTCTTCGGCAGCACCGTTACCCTGGACTACTCCCTCTGGGCTAACGTTGTCACCCGCGCTGAATTCCGCTGGGATCACGCCGCCAACGGCGCTTCCGCGATCTTCGGCACCGGTGCCAAGCGCAACGACTACAGCGTCGCTCTGAACGTCATCTACAAGTTCTAAGCGAACTGACTCCTTCAAAACCCTCCGGGCAACCGGAGGGTTTTTTGTTTTTTTGGAGGTGGGTGAGAATAGCCGCGGCCTTCAGGGATCATGCCTAGACACGGATCAAATTCCGGAGGGATGGCAGAAAGGCAACTCTGTCGTCCCGCTGGGACTCGACGACACCCACCTCTTTAGAACCCAGGCCTGAAGACCTGGGCTATTCTCATTCCAAATCGGAAAAAGTTGGGTGCGGCGCATTCCCCCTCAACAGTTCAACCGCCGGTGTCTGTCGCTTCCGCGAGTCGCGAGACAAGTTCCAACCAACAAAAAAGGGCACGCATTGCTGCGTGCCCTCTTCAAAAAATCAGCCCGGCGAGACGGCCCAACGTTTGTGAATCAGTGGTATTCCTGAACGGTCGTGACCGTGTAGCCCGATCGCTTCAACGCGGCGATGCCGAAGGCGGCAGCGCGGGCACCGCTCAACGTGGTCATGATCGGAGTTCCGGTCATCACGGCCGTGGAACGAATGCGGATTTCATCCTCGCGCGGCGCAGCACCGCTCGGGGTGTTGACCACGAGTTGGATTTCGTGGTTCTTGAGGAGATCCACCACGTTCGGGCGCCCTTCGAGCACCTTAAGGGTACGACGCACCTTGATGCCGGCCTTCTCCAGAATCGCGGCGGTGCCGTTGGTGGCCACCAATTCAAATCCGAGATCCGCGAACTGCTTGGCTACCGCGGCAGCGTCCTTCTTGTGAGAATCAGCCACGGAGAGGAAGACCGTTCCGGACAACGGCAGCGGGGAGCCAGCGGCCATCTGCGCCTTGGCGTAGGCAATGCCGAGATCGGCATCGAGGCCCATGACTTCGCCTGTGGATCGCATTTCCGGGGAAAGAACGATGTCCTGTCCAGGGAAGCGGTTGAACGGGAAGACCGATTCCTTCACGGCCCAGTATTTGGTCCAGAGTTCTTCGGTGAAGCCCAGTTCCTTGAGCGTCTTTCCGGCCATGACCTTGGCGGCGAGCTTGGCCAAGGGGCGTCCGATGGCCTTGGAGACAAAGGGAACCGTGCGGGAGGCGCGTGGGTTGACTTCGAGCACGTACACGGTGTCGCCCTTGACGGCGTACTGCACGTTCATGAGGCCGACCACGCGGAGTTCGCGCGCCATCGCGTGCGTGTACTCGCGGATGACCGCAATGGTTTCCTTCGAGAGCGTGTGCGGCGGCATGACCATCGCGGCATCGCCAGAGTGAACGCCGGCGAACTCGATGTGCTCGAGCATGCCGCCAATCACGATCGTGCCCTTGGACGGATCATCGAAATGGCCGACGTCGGAAATGCAGTCCACGTCCACTTCGGTGGCATCTTCCAGAAACTTGTCCACGAGCACCGGGCGCTCGGGGGAAGCTTCCACAGCGAACTTCATGTAGTGGGACAGTTCGGCGTCGGAGTAGACGATCTGCATCGCGCGTCCGCCAAGGACGAACGAAGGGCGTACCAAAACTGGGTAACCGAGACGGCGGCTGGCCTCGAGGGCTTCCTCGGCGTTTACGGCGAGGCCGTTGGGCGGCTGGGGAATCCCCAGGCGATTGAGCATGGCCGCGAAAAGTTTGCGATCTTCGGCCACCTCGATGCTTTGCGGGGAGGTGCCGATGATGTTGACGCCGTTCTTCTGCAGGCCGAGGGCGAGGTTGAGCGGGGTTTGTCCGCCGAACTGGGCGATGGCGCCCCAGCACTTCTCGCGTTCGTAGATGTGCAGAACGTCCTCGAGGGTGAGAGGTTCGAAGAACAGCTTGTCCGAGGTGTCGTAGTCGGTGGAGACGGTCTCGGGGTTCGAGTTCACCATCAGGGTCTCGAATCCGTCCTCCTTCAGCGCGAAGGCGGCGTGGACGCAGCAGTAATCAAATTCGATACCCTGGCCGATGCGGTTGGGGCCGCCGCCGAGGATCATGACCTTGCGGGCGGTGTTGCCTTTGACTTCGTCGTCGCCGCGATCGTAGGACGAATAGTAGTACGGGGTGTAGGCCGCAAACTCGGCGGCGCAGGTGTCCACCAGACGGTAGCTGGGCACGATGCCGAGCTGCTTGCGAGTGGCGCGCACCGAGTCTTCGGTGGTGCCGGTCAGGTGGGCGATTTGCCGGTCGGAAAATCCGAGCGACTTGGCCTTGTTGAGGAGTTCCGCGTTCATCAAAAAATCCCGCGAAGTAAGCCGCGAGGAAGGCCGACTGTCGAGGGGGGAGTGTGACCAATCCTCGATGACCGGATTCCGAGCGGCGGCTTCGGTTGTCTTACTTCTTAGACTGCGCCTGCTTTCGCCGTTCCTGAAGCACCAAAATGGCCGGCAGGAAGGTTAATCCGGCGATCATGCAGGCTGCGGTGCCGGTGGCCATGACCCAGCCGAGGCTTTGGATGCCCCGGTGATCGGCAATGACCAGGCTTCCGAAGCCCGCAATGGTGGTGAGCGCGGACACCAGCACCGCCTTGCCCGTGCTCTTGGCGAGAATGCTGGGGTTCTGTTCCTCGGCGAACCGGTTCAGAATGTGAATGCCGTTGGTCACACCGATGCCGATGACCAGCGGAAGCATCATGACGTTGGCCGGATTGAAGGGAATGTTGGTCCAACCCATGAATCCCACGACCCACAGGGTGCCAATGCCGACCGGCAGCATGGCAAGCAGCACGCTGCCGAGGTTTCGGAAGTGGGCGTACACAAGGATCAGGATAGCACCCAAGGCCCACCAGGCGGCTTCGATGTACGAGGTTCGAAGCAGTTCCGTGTAGTAGTAGAGCTGAACGGGAGTGCCGGTCGCGGTATTGGAGACCGATTGCAGGTCGCGAACGAATGTCTCCTGCGCCTTGCGTTCCCACACATCGTCGCGCGGGTACACCTGAATGAGGTGGCGTCCGGTGATGCCAAGGAAGCGATTGCGGAGGGATTCGGGAAGGTCTTCGGGGCGGAGCCTGCCGGTGGCGTCCTGAGTTTGCAGCGCGGCAAAGGTGTCGCGGATGTCGTTGAAGAGGGACTGTTGGTATCCGGCGAGCACGATCGAATTCCGACGCTCCCGGGCTTCGTCCCCGCGGAACATGCCGACGCGCAGGTCGGTGATGGTGTCGACAAGCGAAGTCAGGTTGGTGAGGATCTGCAATTCCCCGGCCTGTTTCACTTCATCGACCGCGAGGCGCAGATAACCCTGCATGGACCAGAGGGTCTGGCTGAGTTCGTGAAGGTCCACGCGGTTGGTGTCGGGGGCGGCAAAGTGAACGGCGGCGGTGGCGACTTTGACGTCCCGGATCAGGTCCAGTTTGCCGCCGGGATTCTCGGCAAGGAAGTGGGCCATCGAGTCGTTGGTGGCCACGGAGGGAAGCTTCTGGAGCCGGCGTTCGAGCTCGACCGCTTCGTCGAGATTGGTCGCAGTGACCACGCCGAAAATCACCGATTTTCCCCCGGCATTGATCAGCTTGTGTTCGAAGACCACCGAGTTCAGGCCTTCGCTCTGCATGTTGAGCAGGTTGTAGTCGAATCGAACCCGCGGCATCGCTGCGGCGGCGATCAGGCAGAGCACGACGGTGATCCCGATGACGGTCCACGGACGGTCCAGCCAGACGCGCTCCAGCCGTGCGCGGGTGTCGAGTGGTTCTCCGCCGGCTTCAAATGATTCGAGGGCTTCCTCCTTCAACAGCGCTTCGCCTTCGGCTTCATCGAGTGTGTTCTGGCGGCTCTTCCGCAGCAGCAACACGGGCAGGAAGGTCATCATCGGAATGAGGCACACGAGCATGCCGCCGCCGGTGATGATGCCCATTTCCTGGATGCCCTTGAAATGGGTGAGCGCCATGGCGAGGAACGCGCCGGCGGTGGTGAAGCATCCGGTGAAGATGCCCTGGCCGGTGTTCACCATGGCGAGGTCCATGGCCGCGGATTCCGAGCGTCCGTGGCGAAGTTCCTCTTCGTAGCGGGTGATCAGGTGAACGCCGAAATCGATCGCCATGCCGATCAGCATGGGAACGAAGGTGATGGTCAGAATGTTGAGGTGGCCGACCGTCAGCGTGGCAAATCCCATGGTGTAACCGAGGCCGATCACCAGGCTCAGCACGGCCTTCAACGGCCGTCCGGTTTCGTGATAGCCCACCACGAAAATGATCGCGCAGAGGACGAGTGAGATGATCGTCGCAACGGTGGAATCCTGCTGCGACTGCTGCATTTCGTCGTAGTCGAGGACGGATTCGCCGGTCACGCCGGCATTGACCCCCGGCACTTCGGCGCTGGTAGCGCGGACGAGTTCCCGGAATCGAAGCACGGCGTCTTCGTTGAGATCTTCCGTACGGGCCTTGGCGGTGACCAGGTAGATGCGTCCCTTCGCAAAAGTGATGTATTTTTCCCGTTCCGCTTCATCCCCGGCTCCGAACAGGGCGTCGATCCCCGGGGAGGGGGGAGTGCCGTCGTGGGTGAGGCTTTGCTCGGCGCGTCGGAGGATGCGATCCAACGCCGGGAGCGCCTTGAGCAGGGAATCGGTCTTGGCGTTTTGTTCCCGGCTGCTGGTGCGGATCTGCGTGTTCACCTGCTTGAACAGGGAAACCAGGTTTGAGGAAGAGGCGAACTGCTTCAGGAAGGGCTGGTAGTCGGACAGAGCGGACTTCAACTCCACCAGGTTTGTCTCGGAGAGAAACAGCAGGGCCTTTTTACCGAGCAGCTTCAGGTCACCGCGGTAGAAGACATCGACAAACAGGTTGGTCTTGTTGGCCGCGGTGGATTCGGCATCCAGCCGTGCGCCGAGGCGTTCGACGAACTGCCGGTTCTTTTCGAGATCCTCGGATTCGATGACGCACACGATGTCGTCCTGTCCGGGGAACTCCTTCTTGAGCTGGAGAAAATTGCGGTGATACGGCTGGTCCGACCCGACCAGCTCGTTCCGATCCATGTTGAACTTCAGCTTGGCGACGGTGAACCAAACCGCGACGCCGAAGAGCAGGATCTGCGGGGTGAGGAACCACGAGGGATGCGCCTGCACCGCGTGGGAAAGACGGCGGAGCAATCGCACCAACAAATGGTCTGTGGTTTCAGGCTTCAGAACGGGCGAACGCTACACAAACGGGGAGAATGGGCAAAAGGGATGTCTTTGGCACCGGCTCGTGGGAATGGATCGGGTGGATCTTTACAAATCTCGCGAAACCTTCCGTACCCGCGGTTCGCTCTAAAACGATGTGTCTTTAGAGCACAGGTGATGGACCGATCCGAAACCTGATAGCGTGGCAGTTCTTGTGCTTCGGGGTCGTTGATTGACGTCCCCCGGGGACTGATTTCGAGCGGTTCAGTCAGTTCTGCGCAGAGCAGCTGAACGATGCGGATCACGAAACTGCGGCGAAAAACTGGGCGGAAATGACGAGAGAAAGGCCATTGGATGAACCTATTTAGCTATGGCGAGCCGGATACAGACGAAACCGGAGATGCTGGGATCAGGGGATATCAACCCGTCTCCGGGCGTCAAAGTGGGGGCAAATCCCCAATCGCGAACGTGGCGGAGTTGCCTCCGGCCGTTGGTTCCGAGGCGGCCCCCGCGCGGGTGTTTTGGTTCATGGGGCGTTCCGCTGCTGGCAAGAGCACGCTGGCTTCGCGGCTGGTGTCTGAATTGCGGAGCTGCGGTCGGAGGGTGGTTCAACTGGACGGGGACCAGTGGCGTGCCGGGCTTTCGAAGGACCTCGGATTTTCGGCGGAGGCGCGGACGGAGAATCATCGGCGTCTCGCCGAGGTCGCGAAGTTGATTTCCGATCAAGGCATCCTGGTGGTGGTGGCGTCCATGGCTCCGTTGGAGCTGCATCGTGCCCTCGCCGAGAAGATTTTGGAGGAGCGGGTTCGATGGGTATTCGTGGATGCGTCGCTGGATACCTGCATTCGACGGGATCCGAAGCGGCTCTATCAGCAGGCACAGGCCGGGCGGGTGACGCAGTTGTTGGAGTTTCCGTTCGAACCACCGGTGGATCGTCCCGCCTTGCTGCGTCTCGTCACGGACTCCGAGTCGGTGCAGGTTAGCATGGACCGACTGCGAAGTTGGATGAACCTCCAACTGCCGTCGTCCCGCGACATCCTTTGAGCGCTGAGGCAATGAACACTGAAGCCCAACCGAGCCGGTCTCCGGCGGAGCGCGGAGTTTGAAATTGAAGCGATCCCAATCCCAATCCCAGTCTCAAGGAGCCATGGAGCCAGGCCGCCTGTTGGTGGATCAGCATGGCAACCCTCTTGCCCGGGCGGCGAAACGTTGGATTCGGGACCGGGTCTGGCGGTGGCCTGCGCTCTATCGGCGGGTGTTTGAACTGAGGCATCGCGGTCGCGATCAATTTCGATCGGACGGGGCTTTTTGGGTGGTTGGATTTCAAAGATCCGGAAACACATTTGCCGGATTGCTCCTGGACGAAGTCCTTTTCCCGGGACGCGTGGATTTCCATCTGCATATCGCCAGCAGCCTCCGGGTTGCGGTCGATTCCGGCAGACCTGGATTCCTGGTGATTCGAAAGCCGCTCGACGCGGCGATTTCAGTGGCGATCTTCCATCAGTGGCCGCTGCTGCAGGCCTTGGAGGACTACATCGACATTCATCGGTTCTGGCTTCGGGATGTAGATCCGCGACGAGTTCCGGTGGCTCCCTTCGAGTGGTTCACATCCCATCCTGGAGCGCTGGTCGCAGCAGCGGCGCGGCTGACGCAGTTGACCCTCGCTGCGGATCCGGTCACGCCCGCGGTTTTGGAACAGATTCGAGTCAGGACCGAGGGAATGTTCACGGCGACCGATGGTTCGCTCAATGAATGTCAGGTTGCTCGCCCATCGATGTTTCGGAGTGAACTCCAGAGGGGGCTGAAGGCTGCGGCGAAAGACAGCCCGAGAATCCAGAAGTTGGTGGCGACGGCGGAGTCGATTCGACAGGAATTCCTCGCGCATGCCATGCCTGAAGCCCTGGCGAATCCGGTGGAATCCGAAGGGGTCGCGCCCAGACTGCCGAAAAGCCTGCCTTCCTGAACGAGATTGCTTTCCTGCAACACGTCGGCTCGGTTCACGTAGCGGGCCCGGGAAACAAACCACCCCCGGACTCACACTGCCATTGCGGGCAAGGAATCGCGGGGGTGGAAGAAAGGCTGTTGAAAGCCGGCGCAGGAAGCGAAAGCGGACTCAGTGGTAGGAGCGAACCGCCTTGCCCGATTTGCGGGCGACCATCTCGTCGTAGATCCAGCGATAGGTCTTCTCCATGCCATCGCGGAGGCGCGTGGAGGGTTCCCAGCCGAAGATCGATTGGATCAGCGTGTTGTCCGAGTTGCGGCCGTTGACGCCCTTGGGTGCCGACAGGTTGTAGTTCCGCTTCAGCTTCACGCCGGCGATTTCTTCAACGATGTCCACGAGCTGGTTGATGGAAACCAGTTCGCTGCTGCCGATGTTGATCGGCTCCACGTAGTCGCTGTGGGTCAGCATCTGGGTGCCCTTGAGGCAGTCGTCGATGTACATGAACGAACGGGTCTGGTTGCCGTCGCCCCAGATTTCGATCGCCTGCTTTCCATCGAAAACAGCCTGGATGATCTTGCGGCAGGTGGCGGCGGGAGCCTTCTCGCGTCCACCATCATAGGTGCCGTGGGGTCCGTACACGTTGTGGTAGCGGGCCACGCGGGTGGCGATGCCGAAGTCCTCGCGGAAATGACGGCACATGCGTTCGCTGAACAGCTTCTCCCAACCGTAGCCGTCTTCGGGTAGGGCCGGGTAGGCATCCGCTTCCTTCAGGGCCGTGACCTTCGGATCCTTCTGCTTGTCGCCGTTGTAAACGCAGGCGCTCGAAGCGTAGAAGAAGCGCTGGATTCCCACTTCCTTCGCCGCGATGAGCAGGTGGGTGTTGATCAGCACCGACAACATGCAAAGCGCCTTGTTGTTCTCGATGAACCCCATGCCCCCCATGTCGGCCGCGAGATTGTAAACCGTGTGGGCGCCCTGGAGCGCGCGATGGCAGTTCTCTTTTTCGTCGAGGTCGAGCACGAGGTTCTCAACGTCTTCGAACCGCTGATACCAGGCGGTCTGGGGCTTCTTGTCCACGGAACGAATCCGGGTGAACCCCTGGCGGCGCAAATCTGCAACCAGATGTCCGCCGATAAAGCCTCCGCCACCGCAAACCACCACTAGATCATTCTTCATCTGAAGTACTGAGTTCGCTTTGTCTGCCACTGTGTTGTGTTACGGCATTCCCGAGGTTTGGGCCCGGGAACAGCGAATGAAACCCATCCAGCAACCGGGTTGACGCCACTTGGCTGGTGCAGATCGGATTCGCTTGGAAAAACTCCCACGCAGGATGGGCCAAGGCAAGTGCGACATTCCCGCAGGAATGTTCCTCCCGGAGGAAGCCGCTTCTCAAATCGGCTGCTTCTTCGGAGGCAATGCCGCCAGCGGGACGTTCGGATTGTTCTGCACGAAATAGTTCAACGACCACTCGGTGGGGAAAAGCGCGACCGGCTGGTTGTCGATGTCGAAGGCGAAGCGTCCGCCCGTGGGAAGGGAGAGGCTGTCGAGCGCCTCCGGACTGGTGTCGGGCGGGAGCCAGCGAACCGCTTGGAACGGGGCGGATTCCCGACGCGTCTCGGCGTTGTATTCGGTTTCGAGCCGGTACTGGAGGACTTCGAACTGCAGCGGACCGACCGCGGCCAGCAGCGGGACGCGGCTGGCAGTGTCCTTCAAGTGAAACGCCTGGGCCACGCCTTCGAGGAGCAGCTGATCCAGACCCTGGCGGAATTGTTTGAACTTCGCCGTGTTCGGATTGTGGAAGTACTCGAACACCTCGGGCGGGAAGCGCGGGATCTCGTCGTATCGAAGCCCGTTCCCCGTGGACAAGGTGTCGCCAATGCCAAAGCCGTCGTGTCCGACCAGGCCGATGATGTCGCCCGGATAGGCCTCATCGACCGTCTCGCGTTCGTTGCCGAAGAGTTTGTGCGACGAGCTGAGGCGGACCTTTTTCCCGGACTGGACGTGGGTCACCACCATGTCGCGCTCGAACTTGCCGCTCACCACGCGGACGAAGGCAATGCGATCGCGGTGCTTGGGATCCATGTTGGCCTGGATCTTGAAGATGAAGCCGGAGAATACCGGGTGCGTGGGGTCGACCGGGATGGATTCGCCCGGATTGGCGCCCATCACGGAACGTCCGCGCGGCTCGGCGCTCCACTTGAGGAAGCTGTCGAGCAGCAGCTGGACACCAAAGTTGTTCACGCCCGAGCCGAAGAACACGGGGGAAAGTTTTCCCGCCAGCACCTGTTCGTGATCAAACGGCGCGCCGGCCATTTCGATCATCTCGATCTGTTCGCGGACCTGGTGGTAGGTGGCGTCGTCGAGTTTTTCGCGCACCTGCGGATCCTCGAGTCCGGTGACGTTCACCGCGGCGCGGTATTTTCCGCCCACCACGCGTTCGAACAAATGGACCTGCTTCTCGGCGCGATCGTACACGCCGCGGAAATCCGCGCCGTTGCCGAGCGGCCAGTTCATGGCCACGGAGCGAATGCCGAGCACCGCCTCCAATTCATCCATCAGCGCGATCGGATCCCGCGCGGGACGATCGAGCTTGTTCATGAAGGTGAAGATCGGCACGCCGCGGCGGGCGCAGACTTCGAACAGCTTCCGGGTCTGGGCCTCCACGCCCTTGCCGGCGTCGATCACCATGATCACGGCATCGACGGCGGTGAGCACCCGGTAGGTGTCCTCGGAGAAATCCTTGTGACCCGGGGTGTCGAGCAGGTTGATGCGATAGCCGTTGTAGTCGAACTGGAGGACGGTGGAGCTGATGGAAATGCCGCGCTTCTTTTCGAGCTCCATCCAGTCGGACGTGGTCGCGCGCTGGTTTTTGCGCGCGGTCACGGATCCGGCGAGCTGCACAGCGCCGCCGTACAACAGCAGCTTTTCCGTCAGCGTGGTCTTGCCGGCGTCGGGGTGCGAAATGATCGCAAAGGTCCGCCTCCGGTTGATTTCTTCGGCAACAGTCACAAGGCGACGACCGTACTACAAACCCCGGGGCGGCTCCAACAGGGAACGAGCGAACGAATGAGCGGGGCAGGAAGCGTGGGGATTGCGTGGCGAGTCCCTCAGTCCGAGACCCGACGATCCATCGCCGCTGGGTCGATGAATGGCGCAGTCCAAGACCTGGCGGCCCTTTGCCGCGCGGGTTGTTTGAATCCGTGAAACTCCGTGAAATCCGTGTCTTACCCCGTCACCGCCGCGAGAAGCGACCTCAACTCATCGGCCACCTGCGCGGGATCGACCAGGGTCTGCGCGATCTCCTCGCGCAGGAGTGTGCGGTATCGCTGACGCAATCGATGCACCGCTACCCGAACCGCCCCCTCATTCCATCCCAGCGCCACCGTCGCCTCGGCATGCGGAGTCGCGGAGGCGTTGAAGGTCAGGTACCCCTTGGTCT
This sequence comes from Verrucomicrobiota bacterium, assembly GCA_947454705.1. Taxonomy (GTDB): domain Bacteria; phylum Verrucomicrobiota; class Verrucomicrobiia; order Limisphaerales; family UBA9464; genus CAIVQB01. The sequence continues at coordinate 6,957 of CANGKZ010000020.1, read as the reverse complement.
GCTCAAACAACTCCGCCTTGCCATCGGCGGTGCACTCCTCGCGCAGGCGGTGGACGACCCGCTCCAAGAGCGCCATTGCCCAGTGGCGGTCGAATTCCAGTTCGGGATTGGCCGAGGGATCCGCGGGTTCCAGCTGGAATCGCGTGTCGGCATCCTGCCAGTCGAGCGAAAGGATCGGCTGGCCCCCGCCGCGCTTCTGCCGCCCCGCCTTGTCCCGCTGGTTGGCCATGAAGTGCTTCATCGAGGCCAGCAGGAAGGCGCGAAATCGCCCGCGATCGGCGCTGAGGTGCTCGAGATCGTTTTGCTCCACGAAGCGCTCGAAGTAGCCCTGCACGAGATCTTCCGCGTCCTCCCGCGACACCACGCGACGGCGCACGTAGCAATAGAGCGGATACCAATACGTCTCATACAACTCCGTCAGCGCCCGCGCCGACTGCGGCGAGGAGCGCTGTCCTGCCTGCACGACGACGGTCCACCGCGTGGTGGCGAAGTAGTCGCTGCGCGGCGTGGCGCGGGTGGAGTCGGTGGTGGTCATCGAGGGATGCGCTTGATTCGCAGGACCGTCATTTCACCGCTGATCTTCACGATTTCCATCAGGCCCGTCCCGCCCTCGCGGGTTTGGAATCCGTAGTCAGCGGGAAATGAGGCCGGCCTGATCTTCGACGTCAGGGTTCCCGCTGTTTCCAGCCGCAATTGAAGCTCCCGCGCGGTGATCAATTCCCAGTCCCCCGGTTGGAGCGGGACGAGTTTCAACCCGATGGCATCGAGATGATCGTGTGAATGCATCACGTCGTAGCCGTGGGACTGCATGAATTCGATGGTGCTGCCGATTTCCGCCATGGGGTTGCCGGTTTGGTTTTCGAACGCGGTAGGCAGGTCTCCGAAGTGTCCGGTATCGAGATCCAGCAGTGCGGGAAATCGGACTTCGATCAGGGGCGGAGCCGTCGTTGCAGTCGGAATCGCGGCGGGTTCCGGTGGGGCGATCGCTCTGGTTCCCTGGATGACTTTTTGGAATTCGATCCAGTGGTGCTTTCGGACCGACATTTGGAATCCGCGAATCTCTCTGAGAGGCACGTCGAATTCCGAAAACAACGTCATCGTCCCGTAGGACGAGGTCCCGCCTTCCCCTTTGGTCTGAGAGAGGACGGTTCCATTCGTTCCCAAGGCTCGTATGGCGGTGTCTAAATCGGGATCGAAGAGCTGGGCGATCGTCGTTAACCGGGTGCGGCCCTTGTATTCCCCCGCCGGTTGAAAGCGTACCGAGACTCCTGGAATCGGGTACGTAAAGGCGTCGTTCCGGTTGCGCCCCTCGACATCGGCGGTGGCGATGACCTGCCAGGGATCCAGATCCACCGCCAACCGAAAGGTTTTTTCTGAGCCCTCATTGAGTTGCGATTTCCAGATGTAGAAGGCGCCCGGCAGAGGCTTGCCGTCCTTGAGCACCCCTTCGTAGGGATAAACGTTGCCGCTGGATTGCATCGACCCACCCATGGACTGCTGCGCGATGAAGAATCCAATCGACTGAAGCGGTAGTGAGCTGCCGGTCAGGCGCAGGATCAATCGGGTGGCCGTTGAATTGGTGTCCAAAATTGGTTCTGAATTGGTTATGGAATAGCTGCCTTGGGGTAGGGGCGTCCCATTGGGAAGGCTCCAAGGGGATTCGGGATGCTGCGGCGTTTCGACGGCCAACAACTCGAGTTGAGATCCGTTTGGCAACACCGCAATCAGCGCCCCCTTTTCATCTTCGGTGGCGATCTGATTCGGTGGCCGGGAAAACATTCCGAAGGAGGGAATACGGCTCGCACGAAGCTGGGTGGTGACCTGAATCACCAGGAGGCAGGTGATCGCGAGGGCAGTGATTGCGGGCGCCTGGCACCACCAGCGTTCCCGTTCGGGCGATTCGTCGAGGCGCACCCGGTTCCAAATCGCACGCACCAGGATCCAGTTCACCGCGAGAATCAGGAGCCAGCCAAGAGCGAGATTTGCGGTGAGATTCGACGAAGAGTGCCAGCCGGTTCCTTCCGCGAAGGAAAGGCCGCCTCGGAGAACAAAGATGAGAATGGAATTGATCAGTCCCAACGGGACAACGAGCCCGTCGAACACGGCGAGCTTGAGTCCGCCGAGACGGCCCCGCGATTGGCGAATGTCGCGCACGGCGATCCAGCCCAAGAAGGTGGCGCAAACAGGTGCGAGCAGGATCGTGACGACAATCAAGCCCACGAGGAAGCCCTGCACCCGCATGACGGCTGCGCTTTGCAGTGGGTTCGTGGTATGCGCCATCGGAGTGAGGAATAGCGCCAGCGCCACGAATCCGAGCGCCAGACAAACGGCCCCGAGCACCGCCTTCCTGGAGGTGCCCTCCGATGGAAGTACCACCACGGGGGCGATCGCCGGAATTCGGGGTTCGAGTTTTTTGCGCCGCGCCGAACGGACGCCCCAAGCCATGAGCAGTCCGGAGATCGCAATACGGATCACGACGCTGGGCCATCCCACCAGGCCAAACCATCCGGCCTCATAGCCTCCGCGAACCAGCGCCCAGCATCCCATGATCACCGTCAACACGCCGAACAGGACCGCAAAGCCCTTGGCGACTCCGGGACGATGGACAGAGCGGATTCCATCTTTTTCCGCGACCACTGGGAACCCCGCGAATCGAAGGAAGACGACGCTGGGTTTTGCGGCGGCGGATGCGGTCGGCTCGGGAGCCGTATCGGCGATGGATTGCAGGCGGGTCTTCACCTCACCCGCCTGCTGATAGCGCCGGGTGGGATCGTTCTCGAGCGCGCGCAACACCACTTCATCGAGCCGCACATCCACCTGCACCTTGCGCGAAGGCGGAGCGAAGTTTCCCAGCGGGAGATCCCCGGTGAGCATCTCGTAAAACACCACGCCGAGGGAGTAGATGTCGGCCCGATGATCCACCGCGAGGGGCTTCTCCAACTGCTCCGGAGCCATGTAGTGCGGCGTGCCCATCACCTGGCCTTCGACGGTGAGTCGCGCCGCCTCGGCATCGGCCGAGGGATCAAGAATCTTGGCCAGTCCGAAGTCGGCGATCTTCACCCGGCCCTTGCGATCGACCAACACGTTCTCCGGCTTGATGTCGCGATGCACCACGCCCTCGTCGTGCGCGTATTGAAGCGCATCGCAGAGCTGGGGAATGATCTGCAGCGCCTCCCGCGGAGAGAGGCGGCTCGTTTTCTCCAACTGGCGCAGGTTGGTGCCGTCCACGAACTCCATGAGGAAGAAGTGCAAATCCTCCACCTGACCGAACTCGTGCACTGTCACGATGTGCGGATGATTCAATCGGGCGAGTGCGCGGGCTTCGCGATTGAACCGTTCCTCGAACCGGTTGCCGGGCTGGCTGGATGCCGGCAGCACTTTCAGCGCGACGATGCGGTCGAGCGGCGGCTGACGCGCCTTGTACACCGCCCCCATGCCGCCGGATCCAATCAACCCGAGCACCTCGAGCTGGGGAAAAAGCCGCGTGATGCGTTCCAGCGGGGGGGCCTCAAATCGGACACGCGGGCCGGTGCCGGGTTCGGTTTCGAGGCCCTGGGCGAGGAGGCAGGCGGGGCAGAGATCCGCCAGTTCCCCGGTCGCCGTCGGTTTGCCGCACTTCGGACATGTCCGCCCCTGATTCATCGTGGTTGCCATTGCATTGAGTCCTTTCCTGAACTCCCTCAGAAGCCTTTTTCGTCCGGCGTTACAAAAAATTCATCGGGACCTGGCGAGGTGGGCGGCATCGGTGTCGGTTGAATCCGTGAAAACCCGTGAAATCCGTGTCTCCCCATCCCCCATCGATCCGTCACTGCGCGATTGAATCCCGTCGGAGCCTTGCCCACGCTGGGCAGCGGACATGAACGACTTGTCGAATCTCGACGAACTCCTCGCCTCCCGCGCCGCCGAAACCCGCCGCACCATCGAGCCCTGCACGGTGGTCATCTTCGGCGCCTCCGGTGATCTCACCGCCCGCAAGCTCATCCCCGCCCTGTACCACTTGGCGATGGAAGGAGCGCTGCCCCTGCCATATCGCATCATCGGCTTCGCCCGCCGCGAAAAGACCGACGACACCTGGCGCGAGGAACTCCACACCGCGCTCCAGCAATTCTCCCGCACCAAGCCCCTCAACGAAGAGGTGTGGAAGGCCTTCGCGGCGAACGTCCACTACTGCCAGGCCGACATTTCCGATGACGCCGGATACGAGAAGCTCAAGTCGATCATCCACGGCTTCGACAACGAGAAGCTGAAGAAGAACCTGCTCTTCTACCTCGCCACCAATCCCAGCCAGTTCGGCGAAATTGCCGAGCACCTCAACCGCGTGGGATTGCTGCACAAGGAAGAGGGCGGCATCACCACCGAACGCCTGGTGGTGGAAAAGCCGTTCGGCCACGACCTCGCCAGCGCCAAGGCCCTCAACGCCGAGCTCATCCGGTTCGCGCACGAACGGCAGATCTTCCGCATCGACCACTACCTCGGAAAGGAGACGGTCCAGAACATCCTTACCTTCCGCTTCAGCAACGGCATCTTCGAGCATCTGTGGAATCGCGATTCGATTGACCACGTGCAGATCACCGTCGGTGAAAAGATCGGCGTCGGCAGCCGCGGCGGTTACTACGAGGAATCCGGCGCGATGCGCGACATGGTGCAGAACCACGTCCTTCAGGTGCTCTCGCTCGTGGCCATGGAACCCCCCGTGTCGCTCGAGGCGGAAAACGTCCGCGACGAAAAGGTGAAGCTGCTCAAGTCGATCCGCGGCATGACCGCGGCCGAAGGCGCCAAGAACGTGGTGCGCGGCCAGTATTTCGCCGGCGAAGTGGAAGGCGAGGCGCGTCCCGCCTACCGGAGCGAGCCCAAGGTGAACGCGAAGTCGAACGTCGAGACCTTCGTCGCCATGAAGCTCATGATCGACAACTGGCGCTGGAGCGGCGTGCCCTTCTACCTGCGCACCGGCAAGAACCTGCCCCTCAGCGCCAGCGAAGTGCGCATCCAGTTCAAGCCCGCGCCGAATATCCTCTTCGCCGCCAAGTCCGGGACCAAGCTGGATCCGAATTCCCTGACCCTGCGTCTCCAGCCCGACGAAGGAATCACCCTCCGCTTCAACGGCAAGGTGCCTGGAGCTGCCATGGAGCTGCGTCCGGTGCGGATGCGTTTCAGCTACGATACCGAATTTGGTGCATACACCCCGGAGGCCTACGAGCGTCTGCTGCTCGAAGCCATCGCGGGCGATGCCACGCTCTTCATCCGTCGCGACGAAGTGGAGACGGCGTGGGGCATTGTCGATGCCATCCGGTCGTTCTGGGCGGACAAACCCCTGACCAACCGGGAGTTCTACCTGGCGGGCACCTGGGGTCCGACGGCGGCCGACGACCTCCTGACCGCCGACGGCCGGGAATGGCGCAATCCGCAGCCGGTTCGGTAGGCCTGCAGGCGGCAGGGTGCGCTGAAGCCTTGCGGGGCTGGCCAGTTTCGGGCTGGCTCCGCGGCTTTACTTCGACGGCAGTCGCCGTATTTTCCTCCTTGTGGAACTCACCGTGGACACCTTTGCCGTGGAAATCGCGGCGGCCTTGAAGAGCTACGACCGGCACATCGTGTGCCTTGAAAAGCTTCCCGAGGAGTGTGACGCGTCGCTGCGTTCCCTGATGCAGAAGGCGGTCAACGCCTACGTGAACCGCGGGGCGGACATGCGCCACGGCATTGCCCTGGACCGTCACGTCACGATCATCCTGAGCCAGACCGACGATCCCCGTCCCCTCTGCGGCATCTACTTCAACCTGCACTCCCCCTACAGCCGCAAGTCCGCCGCAAAAGCCGGAAAAGAGCTGGCCTGACGAGTCCTAATTTTGGAGTGCGGTGGCAGAGCGGAGCGTCGACACCGCTTTCGAATTCGGGGTGAAGAAGAGACCGACCGGTCCCATCGCCTTACCAATCTGCCGAAACAGGCATTTCGTCCCGTAAGTTGAGCCGATCGGTTTTCATGGAGTAGATCGCCCGCACCATCGCAGCAGACGCGGTCCGTTCGAACCAGGCTGCGGAGCACCAGGGGTAGTCCCGTGCGACGGTAACCAAACCGTGCTTCACTGCATTCTCATGAACGTACTTGAGCCGGGTCCTGTACGAGCGATCAAAGGTTAAACGAGTCTCCCAATAATTGAACCAGACCTTTCGGTTCGGAGTTTGATCGAGTCGATTGACCCACTTGGCGGTTTTCTCGTGAAGCGATTGGAGCATGGAACGAAGGCTATCGGCGGTCGCCTCGGCGGGAGGTGAGTGTCCAATCCAATGGTAGTGGTTCGAGAAAACCGCCCATGCTTCGAGGTGCCAACCGTGTTCGCTCGCCTGCGACAAAAGGCCGCGATGCAGCACTCGCAGCCGGTCCGCTCCCGCAAAAAATGATTCGTGGCGATGAGTCGCGGCGGTGACGAAAAACGTGCCCGCATCCGAAAGAAAGTGAACCGGGCTATGCGGCCACGCGGTTTGTTTCACAGGCATTTCAGCATGGAAATGAATCTTTCAGCTCACCGCTACTGTGCACTTCGCGCACGTCTTTTGGAGTGCGGTGGCAGAGCGGAGCGTCGACACCGCTTTCGAGCCCGGGGCGAAGAAGAGACCGACCGGTTCCATCGCCCGCGCGTGTTGTTCCTCTGTGGGTTTGTGTGTGACCAACGTTGAGCAAAGCGGCGTGGCGCTGCGCTTCCCGCCGCACTCCAAAGTCGCCGTCCTAATTTTGGAGTGCGGTGGCAGAGCGGAGCGTCGACACCGCTTTCGAATTCGGGGCGAAGAAAAGACCGACCGGTTCCATCGCCTGCGCGTGGGGTTCCTCTGTGGGTTTGTGTGTGACCACCATTGAGCAAAGCGGCGTGGCGCTGCGCTTCCCGCCGCACTTGTATCTTGGAAAAGCCGCTTGAGTCCGACCGCAGGGCCGGACAGAGGGAGGTGCCGTTGCGGGCCGGCCGGCCC
>CANGKZ010000019.1 GCA_947454705.1 Verrucomicrobiota bacterium | reverse complement strand
CTTTCTTCGTAGCCGCCGCCGGAAGAAGGCGGATCACCCGAATTCCCGAAGTCACCCGCCCCAACATTGGGTCACCCCAACCTCAGCCCGCGCCCGCCGACTTTGGAGTGCGGCGGGAAGCGCAGCGCCACGCCGCTTTGCTCAACGCCCACCCGCAATCCGACGCATCACAACCGCAGAGGCGCGGAGACGCAGAGTAGGAATTGAATCTGGAAAGCATGAAAGCAGGAGCGGGAATGAAGGCAAAAGTTCAAAGGAAAAGGCGAAATTGGAACCCCGCATCCAGCATCGTTCGGCGGCCCCCTAACTGCCATCTCCCATCTCCCATCTCCTCCCCCATCCCACCCGGTCCGCAGACGAAGATGGGGCTTGGGTGGAACCAAGCCTTCCACCGAGACACCATCTCCGATCTTCGAACTTCGTTTTCCTTTCTCCTTCGCCGCCCCACGCGGCGGTGCCCGGGATTGCGCAGGCTGGACAGAGTTCAACAGCCCTTCCCGAACCCACGCCACCGCCCGACGGACAATCAGCCCGCAATTGCTCGACCTCCCGAATCTTCGACCGCAGCGGCATGCCTTGTGCTGAAAGGCGTAAGCGTTGGTCCGCCACTCCGCCATATCGCCGACGCGGTCGCCCCTTCCGTGGATTGTCTGCGTGCTCGGGGCGGGCGTTTTGCTGTCGGCGATGCTCTTTCAGGCGATCCGCGGCTGGGAGCGACGCGAGTTCGCCAAGCGCACCGAGGACATCACCCGCGAGGAACTGGAGAAACTGCAGGTCAGCATGCTCCGCTCCCTGGAAGTGCTGCATTCCATCGCCTCCCTCCACGCCGCCGAGGGGCGCATCACGCGCGGCCCCTTTACCGAATTCGTCCGACAAGCCCTCTCGCGTCAGCCCGAAATCCAAGCCCTGTCGTGGAACCCGCGCATCGCGTCGGCCGACCGCGCCGCCGTGGAATCCGAGGCCGAACGCTCCGGACTCCACGGATTCCAAATCCGCGAGCGTCTGGCCGACGGCCGATTCACCCCCGCCGCTCCCAGGGCCGAGTACGTGCCCGTGCTGTACATCGAGCCCCTGAGCCGCAATTCACTCGCGCTCGGATTTGATCTGGATTCCGACCCGCACCGGCGCGAATCCCTCGAACGCGCCCGCGATTCCGGCCAACCGGTCGCCACCGCCCCGCTGCACCTCGCCCAGGAACCCGGCCAGACTGCGGGTCTACTGGTCATCCTGCCGGTGTATCGACTGCCCACGCCGGTATCAGAATTGGAACGCCGCCAGCGCCTCGAGGGCTACACCGTGGCGGTGTTCCGCGTGGCCGATCTGGTGGGACGCGCCTTCGAATCGCTGCGCCTCCGCGGGATTGAAGCCCGCCTGTACGATCAATCCCCCGAAGGCGAACTCATCTTCGAAGGTAACCCGGTCGCCGGGTTCTGGTCCGACCCCGTGGCCGGACGCTCCGAGACCTCGCTCGAATTTGCCGGGCGTCGATGGGCCGTCGTGTTCGCCCCCACCGCGGCCTTCCGCACCACACAAACCCAACTGCAATCCCGCGTGGCACTCGCCGCGGGACTCGGGGCAACCCTGCTGGTGACCGCCTATTTGCTGGGCAACTGGCGTCGCACGTCGCAGATCGCCGCCGTCAACGAGGCCCTCCAGGAAGAGGTCCGGGTCCGCCAGCAGGCCGAAGGAGCCGCAGCAGCAGCGAATGCCGCCAAGTCCGACTTCCTGGCCAGCATGAGCCACGAGATCCGCACTCCGCTCAACGCCATCCTCGGCTACTGCCAGTTGATCCGCCGTGACACCCGCCTCACCCCGGAGCAGCGCGACGCCATCCGCGGCATCAGCGCCAGCGGCCATCATCTTCTCGGGCTGCTGAATGAAATCCTCGATTTGTCCAAAATTGAGGCAGGCCGGATGGAATTGAACCCGGTCGAGTTCGATCTCGCCGCGCTGAGCCGCGACCTCACCGCCACCTTTCATCCGCTGTGCGACCAGAAGGGCATCGGATTCCGCATCGACCTCGGCGGACACACCCGCGCGCCGGTCCGGGGCGACGAAGGCAAGCTCCGCCAGGTGCTGATCAACCTGCTGGGAAACGCGGTGAAATTCACCCAGCGCGGCAGCGTGTTTCTTGGGATCCGGCGCGAATCCACCGATCGATGGCAGTTCGAAGTCATCGACACCGGACTCGGCATCCCCGACATCGAACAGGCCGAGATCTTCAAGCCCTTCCACCAGGGCAGCGGCTCGCAAAACCACGGTGGCACCGGCCTCGGACTCGCCATCGCCCAACGCCAGGTGGACCTCCTCGGCGGGCGGCTGGAGGTCCAATCCTCCCGCGGGGTGGGCTCGCGATTTCATTTCACGCTTCCGCTCGCCGACTGCACTGGACTCGCCGGCGACCTCGCCCCGCAGATTCGCCGACTCTCCCCCGGCTGCACCGTCCGCGCACTGGTCGTCGATGACCACGCGGAGAACCGCAAGGTGCTCGGCGGACTTCTCGCGTCCATCGGCTGCACCGTCACCGTGGCTTCCACCGGGGAGGAAGCCGTCGAGAAAACTGCCGCTGAACCGGTGGACATCGTGTTCCTCGATTTGCTTTTGCCCGATTCCAGCGGCGAGGAAATCGCCCGACGCATTCTCGAACAACCCGCCGCAACGCACCCAAGAATCATCGCGCATACCGCATCGGCCCTAGCGCGTCACCGCGAGGATGCCCTGGCCGCGGGCTGCGTGGATTTCATTGCCAAGCCGGTGAGCTGCGACCGCCTGTACGAGTGCCTGAAGACGCATCTCGGCGTGGAATTCGAATTCGATGCCGCCGAGGAATTCGCTGAGGAACTTCCATCGGCCGATTCCCTGCGTGTCGCGCTTTCCGATGCCTTTTGCGCCCGGCTTTCGCTCGCAGCGGAATTGCACAGCACCACCGCCCTGAAGGCCTGCCTGCAGGAGCTCCGACAAATGGGTCCCGACGCCCGCGTCCTCGCCGAACACATTCGACACCTCATGCGTAGCTACGACATGGATGGCATCCTGCGCCTCCTGCATCGCGTCACCACCCCGCGCACCGCGGGATTGTCCTCGCCTCCATGAGCACACCTCCCGATTCCCTGACGGCCACCACGACCGCCCGACGCGAGCGCATCCTGCTCGTGGATGATCAACCGTCGAACCTCGCGGTCCTCACCGCCGCGCTCGAGCCCGCCGGATACGAAATCCTCGCCGCCCCCAACGGAGCTGCCGCGCTCAAGGTGGCCCGCAAGGCGCAGCCCGATCTCGTGCTGCTCGACATCCTGATGCCGGACCTCGACGGACTGGAGACCTGCCGCCGATTGAAGGCCGACGAGTCCACGCGCGATATCCCGGTTATCTTCATCACCGCGCGCAACGAAATGAGCTCCATCGTCGAGGGCTTCAACGCCGGCGGCGTGGACTACGTGGTGAAGCCGTTCGAAACCGAGATCGTCCTCAGCCGCGTGGCTACCCATCTGCGCCTCAGCCGGCTCAGCCGCGAACTGCGTGAGAAAAACCGGGCCCTGGAACACCGCACCGAGGAACTCACCCGCGAGATGGCGCGCCGCCACCAGGCGGAGACCGCGTTGCAACAGGCCGATGAAACCCTGGCAGTCCTCTCGGGACTGGAGGCCGAGCGCTGGAATCTCGCCGGACTCGTGGGCAGCAGCCGGCTGATTCGCAAAATCACCGACGACATCCGGCGTCTGCAAAACTTCACCCAGACCAGCGTGCTCATCCTGGGGGAAAGCGGCACCGGCAAGGAGCTGGTGGCCCGCGCGATTCACTTCGACAGCGCCCGCGCCAAGGGCCCGTTCGTGCCGGTCAATTGCGTCGCCATTCCGGCCGATCTCGCCGAATCGATGCTCTTCGGCCACGTGAAGGGAGCCTTCACCGGGGCCACCTCGGATCGAAAAGGGTACTTCGAACTGGCCCACGGCGGGACGCTCTTCCTCGACGAAATCGGCGACATGCCGGCCTCGCTCCAGGTCAAACTCCTGCGCGTGCTGGAGGACGGTCGCGTGACCGCGGTCGGAGCGACGCGCTCCACGCAGGTCGATGTCCGCATCATCGCCGCCACCAACGCCGATCTCGCCGCGCGCATCGCCGCGGGCACTTTTCGTCAGGATCTTTATTTCCGGCTCGCACGTTATGTCGTGTCTACGCCGCCCCTGCGCGAGCGACCCGAGGATGTCCCCGTGCTCGCCACCCATTTCGTGCGTCTATTCGCCGCGGAAATGGGCATGAAAGCCCCGTCCATCCGGCCCGAAGCCATGGAGGTTCTCCAATCGCACCACTACCCGGGCAACGTCCGCGAGTTGAAGAACATCATCGAACGCGCGCTGATCGAAAGCGGCGGCGGCACGATTCGAATGGATCACCTCGGCCTGACCCCGCCCGAACCTCCGCCGGCATCGAGTGTCCCCGCCCCCAAGCGAACCGAACTCGCGGCCAACCTTCCAATCAATCTGGCCGAGGCCGAGGACCTCCTCATCCAGCGCGCGTTGCACGAAACAAACGGCAACATTGCCGATGCTGCGCGACTCCTCGGGGTCCACCGAACCCGAATCTACCGGAAGCTGGCCGGGTGATCCCCGCGGCCGTTTCACGAACCACCTGTTTCAAGTGTTTCACCCGCGACAACTGAAACAGCGATTTCACTTCGGCGGTTTGCGACCAACTGCATCAAACCCTGGTAAACAGGGGTGTTTTCACACGTTCGACCCGCTGGCACGCGGTCTGCGAACAAGGAGAGCAACGGACTCCGTCCGGTCCACAACACCCGCCTCCATGAACTCCTCCCACTCCTGCCAAACCAGTCCACCCGCTCCCAACCCAACCGGTTCCGCGCGCCGCGTGCTGACCGCCGCGCTGCTCGGCGCCTCGGCCTCGGCCACCGCAATGCTCGCACCGGCGCACGCCGAGGATGCGCCATCGCGCGTCCACGCGCTCGTGGCGTTCAACTTCGCCAATGAGTACGTCACCCCCCGCGGCATGATCGTCCGCGACAAGGGGCTCACCGTGCAGCCCCTGTTCCTCACCTTCACCAGCCTTTACAAGGGCGACTCCTTCATCAGCGACGTCACCCTCGTCGGCGGTGTGTGGAACGACCTCGGCACCTCCGGCGTGTCGGTCCACGGCCCCTACGGCAGCTACCCCAAGACGCCCTGGACCGAAATTGATCCGATCGGCGGATTCTCCATCGGCTTCGCCAAGAACTTCAAACTCGACATCACCTACACCGCCTTCGCCGAGCAGATCCTCGATATCGGCACCTCGCATCACCTCGAGACCAAGCTGAGCTACGACGACACCAGCATCCTCGGCGCCTTCGCCCTTCATCCCTCGATCAGCCTCTGGCAGGAACTCGACGGAAAGGCGACCGATGCCGCACTCCCCGGTGGCGTCATCAAGCTCCCCCCGGTCAACGCCTCGGCCAAGCACCCGGCCCCGAACTCCTCGCACTACTTCGACCTCGGGATCACCCCCGGCTACGCGTTCAAGGACTTCCACGGCATCAAAATTGAGGCACCCACCCGCATCCTCATGCCCGATGAACGATTCTACGGCGACTTCTACGCCAAGAGCTCGACCGTCGCGATTTTCGAGACCGGCCTGAAGCTCAGCTTCCCGATCAATTTCATGCCCGCGGGCCTTGGCCACTGGGGCGGCAACGTTGGGTTCAAGTACATGAACTTCATCGATAACAACCTCTACAACCTGAACCTCTTCAACGCGCCCGGAAAACCCACGCGCGACACCGTGCAGGTGTACCTCGGGGTTTCGGCCTTCTTCTGAGGATCTTTTTTGAAACACCCCCGCGGCCCAATGGCCCGGGGTTCCGCTGATTCCCTCCCCAACCTCTGCCGATCTCCCTCCCGTGAACCTGCCCCAGACGATCGAAATCCAGGCCGAGCCGTACGCGTACGAGCTCAAGCCCGGCCGCTGCGCGCTGTTGATCATCGACATGCAGCGCGACTTCCTCGAACCGGGCGGATTCGGCGAGATGCTCGGCAACGACGTGTCGCAGCTCCGGCGCACCATCGAGCCGAATCAGCGACTGCTCGCGGCATGGCGCGCCGCCGGCATGACCGTGATCCACACCCGCGAGGGGCATCGCCCCGACCTCACCGACCTGCCGCCGGCCAAGCGCATTCGCGGACGCTCGCTCACCTGCATCGGCGACCCCGGTCCGATGGGACGCATCCTCGTCCGCGGCCAGGCCGGACACGACATCATCCCGGAGCTCTACCCGCTTCCCACCGAGCCCGTGATCGACAAGCCCGGCAAGGGCGCCTTCTTCGCCACGGATCTGCACGCCATCCTGCAGAACCTCGGCATCACCCAACTCGTGGTCACCGGAGTCACCACCGAAGTCTGCGTGAACACCACGGTCCGCGAAGCCAACGACCGCGGATACGACTGCCTCGTCCCCTCGGATTGCGTCGGATCCTACTTCCCGGAATTCCAGGAAATGGGTCTGAAAATGATCAAGGCGCAGGGTGGAATCTTCGGCTGGGTCACCCACTCCGATTCCATCCACGCCGCCCTCCGCTAGCCGGTTTCCCTGCTGTTACTCGTTCTCGTCCGTTCAACGCCCGCCCGTCTGCCCGCTCACTTCCTCCACCCCATCCCCTCTCATCCGCTCCCCCGTTAAACCCCTTCCACCGCATGAATCCCATCAAACCCAAACTCTGGGTGCCCGGAGACTGGAACGCCTTCTTCGGCTTCGGCACCAACATCCTGGTCAACCTCCTCACGCTCACCGCGCTGCTGCGGTTCGTGCTCAAGCTCCCGGATGACCTCGTGTTCGGACGCATCCTGCCCGCGACCGGGCTGATGATGTTCCTCTCCACCGCCTACTACGCCTACCTCGCGTATCAGCTGGCGAAGAAAACCGGCCGAACCGACATCTGCGCCCTGCCCTCCGGCATCAGCGTGCCCCACATGTTCGTGGTGGTGTTCGTCATCATGCTCCCGATCAAGCTCAAGACCGGCGATCCGGTGAAGGGCTGGGAGGCCGGACTCACCTGGGTGTTCATCCAGAGTTTCGTGCTGATGGCTGGCGGTTTCGTCGCACCGATCGTCCGCAAGATCACCCCGCGCGCCGCGCTGCTCGGCACCCTTGCCGGTGTGTCCGTGACTTTCATCGCCATGAGCCCGGCGCTGCAGATGTTCATGACTCCGGTCATCGGACTCACCTGCTTCGCGATCATTCTGCTGAGCTGGTTCGGCGGCGTTCGCTACTTCCGCGGAATCCCCGCCGGTCTGGTCGCCATCGCGGTCGGCACCCTGATTGCCTGGGGCTCCAATCTGGTGGGATTGAACTTCGGCGGCATGACCCTCAAAGGCCTCACCGATTCGGTTTCCAGCTTCGGATTCCACGTCCCAATGCCCGCGTTCGGACACGTCTTCTCCGGCTTTGAATTCCTCGGCATCATCCTCGTCACCGCCATTCCGTTCGGCATCTACGACCTCGTCGAAGCCATCGACAACGTCGAGAGCGCCGCGGTCGCCGGCGACAGCTTCCCCACCACCCGCGTGCTCACCGCCGACGGCGTGGTCAGCCTCATCGGCTGCCTCATGGGCAATCCCTTCATCAACGCCGTGTACATCGGCCACCCCGGATGGAAGGCCATGGGCGGCCGCATCGGCTACTCCGCCGGCACCGGCCTGCTCGTGATCCTGCTCTGCTGGTTCGGCACCATCTCAGTGATGCTCGCGCTCATCCCGAGCGTCGCCATCCTCCCCATCCTGCTCTACATCGCGATGCTCATCGGATCGCAGGCCTTCCAGGAAACGCCCAAGAGCCACGCCCCCGCGATCATCCTCTCGCTCGCCCCCCACATGGCGAACTGGGGCATGACCATCATCAACGGCGCCCTCGCCGCGGCGGGAATCTTCAGCGTGTCGGATGAACTCATGGCCGGCATGAAGAACCAGGGCGTGCTCTACCACGGCCTGCAAATCCTCGGTGGCGGATCGATTCTGGGCGGACTCATGCTCGGTGCGATCGCGGCCCTGATCATCGACCGACTCTTCCTCAAGGCCGCGGGATTCGCCCTCGCCGGTGCCGCGCTCACCTTCTTCGGATTGATGCACGGCGAGAAAATCGGCATCGCGCAAACCCTGCCCGTGGCCGGTGGATACCTGTTCGTCAGCGCGATCCTCGCCGCGTGCGCCAAGTTCGCGGTGGTTGCCCCGAAGCCCGCCGAAGCCCCGGAACACGGACACAGCCCCGAAGGCCTCGCCCCCACGGCCACCGCCTGAATCCTCCCCAAGAATCCGCGCGTCGCGCCCTGCGTTTCCGCTTCATTCACACCCCCTCCATGAAACGACACGTTGCCTCGATCCCCTACCCCTGGCCCTACAATGGCGACCTCCGGCCCGAGAACACGGCCGTGATCGTCATCGACATGCAGACCGACTTCTGCGGACCCGGCGGGTATGTGGATCGGATGGGCTACGATCTCTCGCTCACCCGGGCGCCGATCGGACCGATCCAGAACGTGCTCACGGCGGCGCGACGCGCGGGGTTCCATGTCATCCACACGCGGGAAGGACACCGGCCCGACCTGGCCGACCTTCCCGCCAACAAACGCTGGAGAAGCCAGCGCATCGGCGCAGGGATCGGCGACGCCGGTCCCTGCGGCCGGATCCTGATTCGCGGAGAAGCCGGCTGGGAACTCATTCCGGAACTCGCCCCCATCGCGGGTGAAACAATCATCGACAAGCCCGGCAAGGGCTCCTTCTACGCCACGGATCTCGACATGATCCTGCGCCAAAAAGGGATTCAGAACATCGCCCTCGCCGGGATCACCACCGACGTCTGCGTCCACACCACCATGCGCGAGGCCAACGACCGTGGATACGAGTGCATGATCCTCTCCGACTGCACCGGCGCCACCGACCTCGGCAACCACCAGGCCGCACTCAAGATGGTCACCATGCAGGGCGGCGTGTTCGGCGCGGTCGGCGATTCCACCGCGCTCATCCAGGCCATCCAAACCTCCTGATTTCGGCAGCTAGAGACGGGTAACCACAGATGGACACAGATGAACACCGATCGAGCTGCACGGACCGGAAGGATTCAGGAAACACTTAGAAGATGAGGATTTTCCACCCGCGTCGATTCACGTCTCTCTCTTTTAAATCTGTGTGAATCCGTGTCCATCTGTGGTTTCAACTGCCATTTCTAAGCTCACGAGTCCGGTCCCGTCGTTGCCGACGGCACCGCCGCCCGACTATGCTGGGGCGGTCATGGAAAACGACCCCACCCGGGTACTCAAACTCACCGACCTGTTCCACGTCACCGAATGGCAGAACAAGCTCGCCTGGCAGCCGTTTCAGGACGGCGTGGACATCTTCCGTCTCTACGGCGATGGCAAGACCGGTCCCACCGCCGCGCTCCTGCGCTTCAAGGCCGGTGCCCGCGTCCCGCTCCATGAACACCAGGGCTTCGAACACATCTTCGTCCTCAGCGGATCCCAGGTGGATGAAAACAGCCGCTCCGAAACCGGCATGCTCATCATCAACCCGCCCGGCACCAGCCACAGCATCCTCAGCGAATCCGGCTGCATCGTGCTCGCCATCTACGAAAAGCCCGTCCGCTTCCTGAACCCCGCCCCGTCGGATCCCACGCCAATTCCCAATTCTGATACACCCCATGGATGACGTCCTCCTCGCGGTCAACGGCACGCTCATGCGCGGATTGGAGCTCAATCCCAATCTGATCGAAGTCGGTGCCACCTTTGTCCGCGAGGACGCCACGGCGCCCTGTTATCGAATTTGGTCCATCGCCGATCGTCATCCCGCGATGATGCGCGTTCCCGAGGGCGGCGCTTCCGTGGCGTTGGAAATCTGGTCCGTTCCTCCCGCCGGATTGGCCACCGTGCTACTCCGTGAACCCGCCGGGCTCTCCATCGGCAAGGTGATGCTGGCCGAAGGCACCGAGGTGCTCGGCGTGCTCGGCGAGCCGATCCTGTGCGAGGGACGACACGAGATCACCCGGCACGGCGGATGGCGCGCGTACACCGCCACCCTCGGCCGCTGAGCCGGATTGCCGCTTGTCGAACCCACCGCGGTTCCGCTGTGATGCGAGCCGACATGGGATTCCCACACTTGCCCCGCAGCCGCCGGCCCGGCCTTCGATTCGGATTCGGACCCGGACTTGGTTTCGCCTTCGCGCTCTTCGCCTGCGCCGCCCTTGGTCTCGGCAGCAGCCTTTCCGCTTCCGCCGACGACTGGCCGCAATGGCTCGGCCCCAAGCGCGACGGCGTGTGGCGTGAGACCGGAATTCTCGAAAAATTCCCCGCCACTCCAATGCCCCGGAAATGGAGCGTTCCCCTTGGCGCGGGATACTCCGGTCCCTCGGTGGTCGGCGGACGCGTCTATGTGATGGATCGTCAGGTCGCCACCAACGCGCCCAAGGCCAAGAGCCCCTTCGATGCCTCGCGCATTCCCGGCAATGAACGCGTGCTGTGCTTCAACGAAGCAGATGGACGCCTGCTGTGGAGCCACGAGTACGATTGTCCATACACCGTCAGCTACGCCGCGGGTCCGCGCACCACGCCGCTCGTTTTCGGCGGACGCGTTTATTCCGTCGGCACCATGGGCAACCTCACCTGCCTCGATGCGAAATCCGGCCGGTTGATTTGGTCGCGCGATTTCAAGGCCGACTTCGGACTCAAAATCCCGCTCTGGGGAGTCTCGGCGAATCCGCTGCTCGACGGCAAACAACTCATCTGCCTCGTCGGCGGCGAAGGAACCGTGGCGGTTGCATTCGACAAGGACACCGGCCGCGAACTCTGGCGCTCCCTCTCCGCAAAGGAGCCCGGCTACTGCCCGCCCACGATCTACACGCTCGCCGGAAAACGGCAGCTCATCCTCTGGCACGCCGAAGCCGTCAACGGACTCGATCCCGCCACCGGCAAGGTGTTGTGGACCCTTCCCTGGAAGCTGAACTACGGCATGTCCATCGCCACTCCGCGTCAGATGGGCGACCAGGTGTTCTTCAGCTGCTTCTACAACGGATCGCTCCTGCTGAAATTCGAGAAGAACAAACCCGAGCCCACCGTGGTGTGGCGCACCGCCAAGATGAGCGAACGCGACACCGCGCACCTGAACTGCACCATGAGCACGCCGTTCATCGACAACGGTTTCATTTATGGTTCCTGCAGCTACGGGCAATACCGGTGCCTCCGGGCGGACACCGGCGAACGGCTCTGGGAAACCTACGCCCCAACCAGCGGCAAATCCCAGCGCTGGGGCAATTGCTTCACTGTGAAACAAGGCGACCGCTTCTTCCTCTTCAGCGAGGTCGGCGACCTGATCATCGCGCGCCTCAGCCCGAAGGGTTACGACGAGGTCAGCCGCACCCACCTGATCGATCCGGTCAACACCGACCCCGGCCGACCGGTGGTGTGGAGCCACCCCGCATTTGCGCACCGACGCGTCTTCGTCCGCAACGACCAGGAACTCGTCTGCGTGGACCTCGCCCGGCCCTGAATCCGACTTCGCCTGCGGCAGATCAAAAGCAGTTTTAACCGCTGATGGACGCAGATAAACGCAGATTAAAACGCGGCGGATGAAGCGATTTAAAACACGCCCGACTGCCGAAAGAACTCGTCGGGTTTCACCGATTCTTCTTCACCATCTGCGTCCATCTGCGTCCATCTGCGGTTGAAATTCCCTCTCCCCGCCGGTCACCGGCGCGGCTGGGCTTCGCGGGATGCGCGCTGGAGCACGTCCTCCATTTCGTCGTCGTCATCCATGCGAATGGATTTCATCCGGCGCGCCTGCCCGTAGTCCGGGTCCTTGGGATCCTTGGCCTTCTCGGGGTCGAAGATCCGCGCATCCACCGGCACCGCCTTGTACGGCGTGAAATCCGGCGTGGTTGTGAAGCAATCGGAGAAATCATTCGCCAGCGCATCGAACAGGTTCAACGGCGGCAGACCCAAGATTTCATAGAGCGTCCGGTGCATGCTCACGATCGTGGTATGCCGGTGCGACACGTACTGACGCTTGGCCCACGGACTGATCACCATCAGGACACTGCGCTGCGCGTCCACGTGGTCCGGCTCGCCGCCGGAATCATCCTGCGTGACGAAGATCGCCATGTTCTTCCAATACGGCGTGTGCGACAGGAACTCCACGATGCGCCCCAGCGCGAGATCGTTGTCCGCCATCCACGACGCGACATACGGATACCCCTTCTCCGGTTTCGGACTCGTGCCGTGGTCGTTGCAAATCGCGATGTTCACGAACGAAGGAAACTTACGCCATCCGCGAAGGAAGCGGCTGCGAACATCCTTCATGAACCAGAACGCCCGGTATTGATCCGGGATGTTCATGTTGAAGATCGGGAAGCCGAAGCAGGTGTTGTCGTAAAGCACCTTGGGCATCGGAATATTCACCACTTCGCGCGCGCCCGTGGGGCTTTCGTCTTCATCCTCTCCCACGCCGGGGAATTCAAATCCCTCACCGTAATTGCGGAACCGGATTTTCCTCCGCGCCAAATGATCCCACATGGAACCGGCCTCGGGATAATCCTCGGGAATCAACGATCCATTCGATCCCATCGAGTAACGACGCCCCGGTGCCGAGCTGTCCTTCTTGAACGACCATCCCACCGAGTAGGTCATCTGCATGAGATTGTTGGGCTGCACGCCTACCAACCATCGGTGCCCCACGCCCGAGGCCTCGGGCTCCATGTAGAAGTTGTCGCTGATCGTGAACTGCCGGGCCAGGGCGTTGTGATTCACCATCACCGCGGCGTCCTCCAACGTCGGTTGGCCATCGGCCTTAATCGTCTGGTGATAGCCCCAACGCAGCAGGGAGGGATCATGCTTCGCGCCGGGAATCCGGTCGAAGATCGCATCGTAGCTGTGGTTTTCCTTGGTGATGAACACCACGTACTTGATTTGCGGCGAAACCACGCCAGGCACCGCCGGAATCACCGGGGAGGACATCGCCGCCCGGTCTGCCGAATGATCCACGATGCCGTTGTTCTCCAGCACCCGCGCCGTCATGCCCTGGAGCGCTTCATCCGACGGAGCGTCGAGCAGGCTCAACACGCCCTGCATTCCGAGAAAGTCGCTCTTCGGGATCTCCTTGCCCGCGTTGGGCCCGTTTCCGAATCCGCGGAAGCAAATGCAGGCGAGGTGGCGTCCATCGGGCGACACCGTCACCCGGTACGGATACCACGCCGTCGGGATGTGCCCGAGGACCTCCAGGGTCTTCGCATCGAGCACACCGATCGCGTTGATGCCCAGTTCCGCGACGTACAATCGCCGCCCATCCGGCGACACTGCCATCCCCGAGGTGCCGACTCCGCGAAGTCCCGCCACCAGCGGCGACGGCACGATGCGGCGCCCCGACACAATGGTTCCGAGCTGCGGATCAATCCGTTCGATCAGGTCGTTGTTGCCATTCGACACAAACAACGCCCCCGCCTGCTCGGCGAGGAAATTGGGCGCGCTCCCTCCGACCGTCTTGTCGCGATCGCTCGGCGCTCCGATCAACAGTCCGGTCTTCACGCGCGTCACCACCCGCGGTGCCACCGGATTCGAAACATCCACACCCCACACGGAAAACGACTCCGGCACATTCGCCTTTCCGAGCCCGCGAATGGAACGCCCCTCGAACTCCACCCCCTCCTCCGCCTCACGGCTTGGGAATCCGAACGGCGGACGGGTCAGACCGCGTGAATCAAATTTGGGATCCTTCGACGCGCCCACCGGGCTGTACTCGAACAATCCGATGTTGGCCACCTGCACTCGATTCCCTGCCACCACCAGCGCGTAGGGATACCGCCCCACCTTCACCGAACCCACCACCTTGCGTTCTGCGGTGTCGATCACCAGCAGTCGAAAATTCGTGGTGTCGGCGCAGTACAGATAGCGTCCGTCCGGCGAGAGCTTCACATCCGAGGCGTAGCTGTCCTCGTACTTGCGTCCGGCCTGCATTCCATTGAGCGACACATCTCCCAGAATCGCCCGGGTGGAAGTATCAAAAATGAGCACATTCCCATTCTCCCCACCGCTCCAGTAAAGGATGCGACCGTCCGGGGAAAAATCCGCGCCGCCCGAATTGGTATGTCCCTTCTTTTTCCCTTCCGGCTTGGGCAGCACCACGCGAATGAACTCGGGCGAACCGGTCTGCCAGTTCAAAACCAGCTGCCCCACGCCGTCGCTGGCCACAAACAGGGCGTTCCCATCGCGCGACTGAACCAATCCGTACGGCCAGCGCGACACGGGGTAATGCTTCCCCGCCGGCGTCAGATAGCGCCCGTTGGAGAGGATGGTGGTGCCGTTCGGATCATGCCGCGCGTAGGTCTCGACCGACGGCGGATGCAGGTACGGCGGCGGCGGGGCGACGGGTGCCGCGCCCGCTGCAAGTACCGCGAGAGATGCGAGCAGGCTACCGGAAGCAGAGTGGATTCGACGGCCGAAAACGGGGGAGGAACGGAAAAGCGAGTTCAACGGCACCATGGGACGCCAACTCCCCTCGCCTCTTCAAGCAACCTCACCTCGAACCCGTGATCTTTCACCCAATTGAAACGAGATCGGGTTGAACCAGGATTGGTACACGCTGCTACGGTTGCGTCCGCGCGCGCATCCAGGCCACCGCGCTCGTCCCGGCGCGGGTGCCGGTGGCGAAGCAACCCTGCATCAGGTAGCCGCCCGTCGGCGCATCCCAATCGATCATCTCCCCGGCCACGAACACCCCGGGCAGCCGCCGCACCATCAGCGACTCCTCCAGCTCGCTCCACCGAACTCCGCCGGCCGATGAAATGGCCTCCGCGATCGGACGCGGCCGGGTCAACCGGATCCGGCACGCCTTCGCCGCCGACGCAATCGCCTCGGTGCTCGCGAACTCGCCCGCATCGCCGCACTGCGTTCGCAACAGGGCCCACGAGGCCTCGTCCAGGCGCCAGCGCGAGCGCGCCTCGCGCAGGAAGTTCGCTCGACACAAACCCAGCTTCCGAATCAGCGCCTCCAGTGAATGCGCGGGTTTCAAATCCACCCGAATCTCCGGCTCGGCCATGGAACGCAGCACCGCTCCCAGTTTGTAGATGATTCCGCCTTCAAGCCCGTAGCGGGTAATCATCAACTCACCGGCAACCGATTCATTCCCGGCCGATCCCACCACGTTTTTCAACGGCCGCCCTTCGGCCGCTTCGATCAGGCCGGGTGGCCAGTCGGTCTCCCATCCGCAATTCGAGGCGCACAGCGGCGCCACCGAAACCGAGATCCGCTCAAAGGCAGCGACCCATCCGCCGTCGGATCCCGTCTCGGGCCACGAGCCACCGCCCAGCGCAAACACGACCGCATCAAATTCGGTCCGCACCGGTTCGCCCTGCACCTCGAACTCGAGAGGAATCATTCCCTGGGGCGATCGCGGATGCAGAGCCGCCCACCGATGATTCATGGCAAAGCGCACCCCGGATTCCCGGAGTCGATGCACCCATCGACGCAGGAGCTGGGCCGATTTGAATTCGCGCGGATACACGCGACCCGTGCAGGCGGCGAACGTTTCCACCCCAAGTTCTGCCGCCCAGCGTCGCAGGGCATCGGCATCGAACTCACTCAGCAATGCGTTCCAAAATGGGGCCGCGGGGCTGGGGCCGGAGTACTTGGAAACGAAGTCGGCATGCGGTTCCTCGTGGGTGATGTTGAGTCCACCGCGCCCAGCGACGAGGAACTTGCGTCCCACCGACGCCTTGGCATCGAACACCGTGACCGACACTCCCGCCGCAACTGCGACCTCCGCGGCCCGCAGCCCAGCAGGTCCACCGCCGATGACAGCCAAGTTGATTCCCGATCGAACCAATTCTGAGGATCCCGGCAAAGCCCAAACCCTCCCTCAATCCATCGGAGGAGATGAATCTGGAAAGCATGAACCTAAAGCGGCAGTTGAAGGGTCAAAAGAGTTGAACCTAGAAACGGCAGTTCGAACCGCAGATGGACGCCGACAAACGCAGATAGAGAGGGAGATAAGTCACTTGATGCGCCTCCAATTCATTCACCTGCTGGGTGAATCTCCACAGCCTCTGCCGCTCGGTTGCTTTCTCTCGCAGCGCCGGATTTAGGCGACGGGGTTCCTCACGCGTTTGGAGTACCGCGTTTACGCGGCTCTGCTGTTGGACGCGGGGCCATCGAACGGTTGGAAATCCACCAGCTGCATGCCTCGAGGCACGCCTATCCAAACCTTCTGAAGACGGGACTCCGAACCCATGAGAAAAACCTCGCGGCAGCGTCGGATTCCCCTTCAACGCTTCAACTTTTTAACCTTTCAACTGCCGTTTCTAGGTTGAAGGGTTGAAGGGGAAAATTGCCCCCGTGGCGCGGCAACGCCGCCGAAACTCCAAAAACGACCCGCGACAGCGCCGTCGTTTTCAGATTGGAAACCGGGCGTCAGAAGGTGAAGACCGCTCGTGACTCACCCAGCAGGTGAATGAATCGGAAACACATCCCGTGCTCTTTCTCCCTGCCCATCCGCGTCTGTCTGCGTCCATCTGCGGTTCGAGCTGCCGTTGATAGGATGAAAGCAGGACCGGAAATCCAGCATCCAGCATCCAGCATCCTGTCTCCCATCTCCCATCTCCCAGCTGCTCCGCAACTCCCAGATCCATCTCCGAAAAAAGGGCCCCGAAGCGAAATCGCCCCGGGGCCCGAACGAAGCACACCGATCAAGTCCCGCGGCGCGACGCCGGGGGAGCCGGCGTGGGCTTGGGTTTCTTGGGTTTCTTCACTTCCTTGCGATGACTATTGGTGCCTTTGGCCATGGTGGGATTCCTGTTTGTTTCTGCCTCGTGAGTAACGCGGCTTTCGCATCCGGTGACAACGAAAGACATCGCCGAATTCCCGCAATCTCACCGTCAACCTTCACGCCCGGTCACCGTTCGTTTTGTCGTTGCGGCGGCGCCGCAGCGCCGCGCCGCCGAAGCTGGATCCCGATTCAACGCTTCAACTTTCTAGCCCTTCAACTGCTGTTACTGGCTTCATACGCCGACCCTCTCTTTCAGACTTCCCGGCCCGGTTTTCCTCAAAAAACACCCTTTGCACCGAATTCGGTAACCCCCAATCGGTTTCAGCGTAAATAGCCAGGTTGTTACCATTTTTGGTTCAATAAAAAAAACAGGATGTGCCCGTAGTGCTCAGCTGAAATTGGTTCATGGAGCGGTGTAAAGATTGGAGGTCAACGATCGATTTCCCCAGTGATCGAGCCCTGAGGGTTCGTGGACGGGGGGATGGATCCCAGCAATACAACAACCCAAAACGGGTACTCCTAACCGGACCGGTTTGGAGGGCCCCAACAAAAAAACAGAGAGTCACCATGAGCAAGACCACCTACCAGAGCGCGGGCTATTCCAAGTCGAAAACCAATCGCGAATCGCCTTCCTCCTTTGAAGAGCTCGCAATCAAGCAGGAGCTGGCCGATCAGCTCTACAGCACGCTGCTTCGCCGGGACGTTTCCAAATCCACCCTGGCCGACCGCATGAACACGAGCCGCGCCGCGGTGGATCGACTGCTGGACGGCACCAACACATCGGTGACCCTGGCCACTCTCGGCAAAGCCGCACGCGCCCTTGGCTGCACCTTCCGCATCAAGGTCGTCCCGGTGCGAGCCTGAGTGTCCGCGGGGAATGGTTCGCGCACCCGATTCGATTCTGATTCGGATTGCGATTCAGCGGAGCGATCCTGGTTCAGAGTCGAATCCCGAAGAACCGGCGAACGCGTAGCCCTCATTCCCTCAAGCCGGCCCCGCCGGTCCTCGCCCTCGTGCGTCCCCTCGCACGGGGGCGTCTTTGTTTTGGGGAATCCATTGCAAGACGGGGAGCGATTCACAATCGATCGAAACGCAGCCCGCGAGGAACAGGGTGGGGCTGAAAAAAAACAACCCGCTGAACAAAATCAGCGGGTTGGGATCAGGCCTTACCCCGGCCTCAACCGCTACCGATTGGCGTGAGCAACTGGATTTGTATTCCTGGGGCAACCGTCACGGGAAGTTCATGTTTTTCAGGACATTTCTGCAGCTTTAGCACGAAGCGGACAGGATGGTTAATAGAGCCACTCTTCGTGCCGCACCGGGAGGCGGTTGAGAGTGGCGCGATAGATTTGCCACTTGGGAAGGAAGCGATCCATGAGGGCGATGAATCGCGCGTTGTGAGTCGGTTCAAGCAGATGGACCAGCTCATGCACGAGGAGGTATTCGAGGCATTCTCGGGGCTTCTTCGCGAGGTCGGTGTTTAGGCAGATCGTCCTGGCCCGGGGATTGCAGCTTCCCCATTTGGTTTTCATCCGTCGTACAAAGTAGCGCTCGGCCTTTAGGGCAATCAACGGCTCCCACTTTGCCGTCAGTGCGGGCAATGCGATCCGGACTTGTTCCCGATACCATGATTCGAGCAACTCCCGCTTCATGGCGAAATCTGATCCAGGCCTCACACGAAGGATCAGCCGGCTGTGGCTGAGTTCAACGGAGGCGGCCTGGTCTCCCTCAATCACTTTGAGCAGGTAGCGACGCCCCCAGACGTAATGACTCTCGCGGTCGAGATATTCACGCGGCGACTCCCGCTCCTGCTCCACCAGCTTTCGCTGCTGGCCTCGAATCCAGCGAAGCTTGTCGATCGCGAACACCCTGATCGTGTCGAGACTCAGGTGCAGCGGGGCCGCAATCGTCACCCGACCGGTCGGCGGGTGAACGCTGAGATGGACGTTTTTGATGTCCTTGCGGACCACATCCAAGGACAACTCCCCGAGCTGAATCCGCGTCCGCATCGGGTCAGTATTCAGGCTGCGCCTTGATGATCTTGAAGACCCGCTCCACTTCCGTCGGGTCGTTGTTCAACAACGGCAGCAACGCCGCTTTGATGACATTCTCCTTCGCCTGGTTGCCCCGGAAGGCGTTGGGGCGAACCCGCTTCACCGTCTCGTCAATTCGAAGGGAGAGTTCCAGCGGACGGTCGTCCAACGCTGTGCGGTACGCCACCGCAGGCTCCCCAAGGTCCCCCGCTGTTTCCGGCTTGAACACCATCCTCAGATTGTTGAACATCGCGCGTTTGCCAGGGGTGTTCAGGGCGGCCGGGGTATCTTCCGAAGTGCCCGAGTAAACCGATTTAGCGAGGCGGGCGATCTCGCGGAGGAACTCTTCGTAGTCAATCCGGGTCGCCTTCAAATCCGCGAGAATCCCATTCAAAAGGGCCGACATCTTGTCATAGAACGCAGGGTCATTGAGGTGTTCCTTGATGATCTTGCTGCGAACGTTGTTGGCGATGGTTTCAGCGACAGCCCCACGGTCTGCCTTGATTCCGCTCGGCAGGCTGTTAATCGCCGCCGCGATGCCACTCTTCACGATCAGGTCCAACAGGCCGATTTCGCCGAAGTCCGATATCCTGCGCGGCTCACTGGCCTCGATGTAGGTGTCGATGAGGTGGCGCATGTCCGCCTCGTAGGCTTTGAGATCGATGACTTCGCCGCTGGCGTGCCGAATGGTTTCCCGCAGTTTGAGATAACGGTCTAGCTCCCGCTTGATCTGGACGATCCGAGCCTCCGTGTAGCCGGCGCGCGTGAGGTCGTCTGCGATGTTCGCGTAGGCACGCGTCAGCGCGGCGATCGATTTGTAGAGCGCGACCCGCTGGGTTTCATGCGCCTTGAGATCGTCCGGGATCTCGGTGTTTCCGCAAAAATAGTGGATGTGTTCCAGCTCACCCCTCGGCGGCTGGACCGGATCACAAAGCAAGGACACTGCCTCCAAGGCATCGTCCAACCGCTCCCGTCCCTTCTTGAGCCGGTCTTGAAGCAGGATGTCGGCCCCACCACCCTCCCCTTCGTCGAGTTCCGAAGTGTACACCGCAATGGCCCCCTGCACCTTCTTGAAGAGGTCCTTGTAGTCCACGATTTGGCCAAACGGCTTGTCCTCACCATCGAGTCGATTGGTGCGGCAAATCGCCTGAAACAGGCCGTGATCCTGCATGGATTTGTCGATGTAGAGGTAGGTGCAACTCGGGGCATCGAACCCGGTCAGCAGCTTGTCCACCACGATGAGCAGACGCATGTTTGCCGGTTCTGCGATGAAGCGCCGTTTCGCTTCGTCCTCGTAGGTCTCGGACTTCGTCTTGCCGGGCTTGGCATCCACGTCTCGGAGCAGCGCGGAATAGGTGGCATGGAGAAACTGCTTCTCCGTGGGCGTATCGGCTCCGGTCTCCTCCAGGGTTTGCTCGTACACGTTCGACTCCGGGTTGTACGAGGTCACCACCGCGCACTTGCCCTTAAAGCCGGTCTTCTGGAAGAGCTCAAAATATTTGCACGCTTCGTAGATACTGGAGGCCACCAGCATTGCGTTGCCCCGCTGATTGGAGAGGCGCGGCTTGACTCCGAAGTCGAACACGATGTCGCTCACCACCCGGTCCATGCGGGATCGGGAACTGAGCACCTTTTGCATCGTTCCCCACTGCTCTCGAAGCGCGGCCCTCTGCCAATCGTTCAAACCCTTGGTTTTCACCTCAAACCAAGCATCGATCTTGTCCTGCGATCCGAGCGATTGCTCGATGTCGCGCGCCTCGTACACCAGGTCGAGGACCACGCCGTCGGTCACGCCTTCATCAAACTTGTAGGTGTGGATGTAGCCGCCAAACACTTCGAGACTCGTCGCCTTGTCCTGCTTGAGCAGCGGGGTGCCGGTAAAACCGATGAACACCGCGCGCGGGAGCAGCGCCTTCATGGTTTTGTGCAGCTTGCCGTTCTGCGTGCGGTGGCACTCGTCCACGAACACCAGCAATTCCCCCACGGCGGGACTTGGCTGGCTCCGCAGTTCCTCGATGAACGCATCGAAATTCTTCACGCCCCGTTTGCCAAACTTGTGGATCAACGAGCAGAGAAGCCGCGGTGCAGCCTGTCCGAGCTGCGCCATCAGGTCATGGCCGCTGCTGGTGCGGTAGATCGTTTCACCGCTGGCCGTGAACACGCGCTCGATCTGCTTGTCCAGCTCATCGCGGTCAGTGAGCAGGAGCACGCGCGCCTTGGGACGGTTTTCCAGAATCCACTTGGCCAGCAGCACCATCACGATGCTCTTCCCGCTCCCCTGCGTGTGCCACAGGATGCCGCCCTGCCCCTTTTGGACGCAGGACTGCGCCGCCTTCACCCCGAAGTACTGGTGCACCCGCGGCAGCTTCTTGATGCCACCGTCGAACACCACGAAATCGTGCATCAGCTCGATGAATCGGTCCTTCCGACACATCTTCAACAGGTACTTGTCGAGCTTGAAGCGGGTGTCGTCGGCCTCGTCCTCCTTCCAACTCAGGAAGTACTTCTCCTCCGTCTTGATTGCCCCGTAGCGCAGCCCCTCGGAATCGTTGCCGGCAAAGACAATCTGAACCGTGGAAAAGAACCCCTCGTTGAACTCCGGCTGCTGGTTGGAGAGCAGTTGTCGGATTCCATCGCCGATGGAGGTATGGCTGTTCTTCAGCTCGATGACACCGACGGCGATGCCGTTGAGGTACAGCACGAGGTCCGGACGACGCTCCAGGTTGCCGCGCAGGGTCACCTCCTCGGCGAGGGCGAAGTCATTGCTCTCCGGATGCGCCCAGTCGATGACATGAATGGTCTCGGTGAGTTGCCCCGCGGCCGTCTTGAGCTGCACTCCGTAACGCAGCAGGCTGTAAACCGCCCGATTGTTTTCGTAGAGGCTTCGGCCAGGGTGATCGGCTTCCTTGCGCAGCAGGTAGATCGCGCGGCTGATCTGCTCCGCCCCGTATCCCGCGTTTTTCAGAAACGCGGTGAGCAGGCCATCCTCAATGTTGCTATTGGCGGGCCGGTCCGACCAATCCCCGAGATACCGGTAGCCCAGTTCCTCCCGAAACAGTTTGAGGATCCGTTCCTGGGTTTTGCGTTCGGGTTGCATGCGTTTGCTCATGGCGTCGCGGTGATTGACCTACGCCCTCGTTGGAGCATGGTATCCCTGCCGGGGGACAAAATTCGGCTCCACGCCATGTGTTTCAGGGTCTCAGCATCCATGGAACCTATATCCCTCGGCATTTTGTTCTCTCCGGATCCAGGCTGGGGCGTTCAGGCTTGGGAATCGTTGGATGGCTTCGGCTTTCGTGGCCTCGGCAACTTTTTTAGCTCCTTTGCCGCCTTCTCGAATTCGACGTCCACACGCTGCGGCTGGGCATCCAGCAACGTCCGATACCGCGCATACTCCAGCTCGGCTTTCGCCTTGGCGGATTCGGCGGAGATCTTCCCGGGATGGTCCAATTTCTCGCGTCCGGTGATCTTCAGAAACTCATCCAGCTTCGCAATCCAGTCCTGCATCGTCATCGGCTTGCGCCCCAGCGCCTGGAGTTCCGCGTACTCGATGTAGAGGTTCACAATGCGGTTCAGTACCTGGAGTTCCTCCTCCGTGAGGTAGTTCTTGGCGACGGACACGTCGTCCTTCCGCACGATGCCGCCGGATCGCGTGGTTCGCAGCCCCATGAATGGCTTCGTCGCATCCGCCCGCTCCGCGATGACCTCAGCGGCGGTGTGACCGTGGGTCGCCCAGTGCATCTTGTTCTGCACGACGGCAAAGAACCGCTGCGATGCCTCTGCTTCCGGCGAGTAGTCCACGCTGGTTGCGTAGATATCGAGCACCTTCTGGTAAAACCGCCGCTCGGACGACCGGATGTCGCGGATGCGCTCCAGCAGCTCGTCGAAGTAATCCTTCTGCCCTTTCCCGGGTGGGTTTTTGAGCCGCTCGTCGTCCAGGGTGAAGCCCTTCACCAAATACTCGCCCAAGCGCGCGGTCGCCCACTGGCGGAACTGCGTCCCCCGATGACTGCGGACGCGGAAGCCCACGGCCAGAATGACGGGCAGGCTGTAGTGCAGCACGGGGCGGGAAACCTGCCGCGCGCCCTCCAATCGAACCATTAAGTGGGACTTAATAGTTGCCTCCGTTGAGAGCTCACCCTCGGCGTAAATTGCTTTCAGGTGCAGGTTTATGTTCGGCACGCTCGTCTGGAACAGCTCGGCAATCTGGACCTGCGTCAACCACAGGGTCTCGTTCTCAAACCGGCACTGCACCCGCGTGCGTCCGTCCTCCGTCTGGTAGAGGAGGATCTCCGATTGAGGCAAGGGCTCGTCGCTCATGGTTTCGTCTCGTTCACCTGCCAGAATCCACCCTTCGCCGGACCAATTCGAAGGATCAGTTTTTGCGCCTTGAGATACCGCAGGTTGTTCTCCACCGCCGTGGTGCTGAGGCCGAGCTGATCGGCCAGACGCACCACCGTCACCTTGGGATTCGCTGCAATTGCCCGGAGGATGGCTGCCCGGTTTCCACCCAACTTTTCACCCAACTTTTCACCCACTCCGGAAATCTCGACCATCGGGAACGGAAACTCTACCCAGAGCCCCGAGGGCTCATAGCGGATCCGAGGCGCCGGGGCTTGAGCCGCGCGACAGGCCTCCAGAATGCGTTCAATGCCGCGCCCCCATGCCTCGATCATGCCTGCCCGGAAGAACACGTTCGCCACATTCGGATTGAAGGGCTGCGACGGGTGCTTGCCCTTGTAGCTCACCGGATACGGATGAGGCTCCCCAACGATTTCCAACCACTCTCTGCCGTCCTCCTCCTGTCGATTCACCGCCACGAGGATCCCAAGGAGGTCCCGGACTTTGTTGGGGATCTCCTCCAGAAGCCGCCCCGCGTTCGGCACGCCGACGACGGTACCTCGGTCATTTCGACCGATGTGCAAAGAACCGCCCGCCGCATTGGCAAAGCCGCAGATCCACCTCAGGAACTCGTCCCGCCAAGTCTCCTTCCATTCCGTGTGCTGGCCTTCCTTCATACGAGTCGCGTCCGGCCGGTAAGGAGTTCCTGCATCATGGCCTGCTTGAGGGCGCGGGTTTTCTCCCGACGCTGTTCCAACGCTGCCAGCTCCGCGTCCATCTCCGTCAGCACCTCGGCGATCGCGGTTTGTTCGGGGGGCTTGGGCAAGCGGAGCGGCCGAGCAAATGTCTTAGTGAAGAGCACGAATGGCTGACCAGTTCCGCTCTTCTGCCAAAAATCTTCATCGTTGATGAAATACGCCAGAAACCGGGTGTCGATCTTCTTAGAGTTCGGCCAAACAACGTGCGTGTTGGCAATCGCACACCACTTACCGGAAGCATTGAATGCTTTTCCACAACGTGAACCGACGGCGGAAACTATGATCGCGTCGCCTTCGTACTCAAAGTGGTCACACCACACGTCCTGACCTGAAGCGCTGTAAGCCGGGAATCTGCCTGTCGCCTCGGAGGACGGAAGCTTTCCCTTAATCAGACATGAGTTCCCCGCATGATGCCGAACGACGCTTCCGAAAGTCGTTTCCTCCCAATCGCCGTGGAAGCCGGGGAGGCGGGTTTGGCCAGTGAGGAGTTGCTGCATGGCGGCCTGTTTGAGGTCGCGCTTCTTGGCGATGAGCCGGTCCAGCCCGCCCAGCAGCCCATCCACATCGCTCAACGCCGTCGCGATGGCGCGTTGTTCGGGAAGCGGTGGAACGAGAACCTGCAACTTCATCAAGTCCCGGGTGTAGATTGCAGCTACACTTGTTGTTCCTGTAGCCAGCGCTCGAAGGCGAGAAACGGCACCCTCCGTGTTCAGTGAGTAGTTTAGGTACGCGGAGGAGCAAACCCGCTCGGGAATAAACTCTAGCCTCATAAGGTTTGAGTTGTAGTAGGCGACAGGAAGCTCATCACGCCATATAGCAACCTTCCCAACCAGATCGAGTGTGTTACGCGTGTTGAGCAACACATCGCCATGGCGAAGCTGGTGCACAGGTTCAGGCCGCACGCCCGGCGTGAAAAACTGGACCTTTGATATATCGAAGTACCCACGGGCAATGTTTCCCATCTTCATCAAGGGCAGTTCGGCTTCTGCGTCTTGGTTCGCGTAATTTCCCCCGAGTCGCCCTTTGCTGAGGAGTGAGCCCAAAGGTCTAACATCCCACTCCTCTGGGATTACACCAATCTCGGTCTGCTTGTACCCAGGTTTCACATCCATACCGCCCCCATCTTCTTGAGGTGTTCCTCCACACGGGCGGCGAGCGTCGCCAGTTCGTCGGTAAGCTTGGGAAGCGGGGTGGTGTAGCGTTCGGCGAGCTGGCGGATTCGGCCGGTGAGGGTTTGGGAGACGCGGTCCAGCTCGCCTTGCACGGCGGTGGCGAGGGTGGCCAACCATTTGTCATCCACCACGAGGGTCTGGATGTCCGACTCGGTGAGCGTGAGGTATTTCGCGCCAACCTTGGCTTCGAGCTCGTCCTGCGCGGTCTTGAGCCGGGCCTTGATCTCGGCCTGCTGGTCAATACGCGCGGCGTAGGCTTCGAGGGCCTGGCGTTCCTCTGCGTAGTCGGGGTCGCGTCCGATGTCCTTCAGACGGGCCTTGATGCCCTTGGCGGTGATCTTCTGCTTGTCGCCCTCCCCTTCGATCACTTCGGTGAGCAGGCCGTCCTCTCCGCTTTGCTCTTCCCGGGTTTCGTCGAGTTGTTGCTCGATGCCGGCGAGTTCGGCTTCGAGGGCGGCAATGGCATCGCGCTCCGCGGTGAAGTACCGCGCGATGAGCAGGGCGACGGGCACCAGGTCGGACTTGAACCGGCGCTTGCCCTGCTTGAAATCTTCCTTCTCGGTCCAGACGAATTTGCCGTCCTTGTTTTTGACCTGGAGGATCTCGCGAGGCTTCGCGGCCGCAGTCCATCCGGCCTCGGCAATCAGGTAGCCATCATCCTGCAGCGTCTCCGCCCAGTAATCCATGAGGTGCTGATAGACATCGTAGGCATCCAGCAGCGGCGCAGTCTTGAAGGTCGCGAGCAGATCGTCCGCCAGGGTCTCAATCAGGTGCTTGGGATGGCTGCCCTGGGTGACTCCGCGGAGCTTGGGATCCACGGCCTTCTGCCAAAGGTTGAACCGCTTTCGCGCCTCGCTGGTGAAGGCGGTGAATTCGGGGTGGGCAAAGATCGCGGTCTTGATTTCAGACTGCGGAATGCGAAGGGCCGCATACCCGGGACGGAGGGATTCAAACAAGGCGGCACGCACCCCGGGCATGATCTGCCAGTAGCGGCCGAGGGCATCGAGATCGCGTTCGGGAATGCCGCCGCGGAGGTGGCCCTCGATGTCCTGCAGATCCTCCGGCTCGGTGCTGTCGATGTAGCGCGGGAGGTTGAGATTGTAGTCGTTCTTCGGGTCGGCGATCTCCGCGACGGGCACCATGCGGGCGTAGCGCGGATTGCTCTCATCCTGCCGGGTGAACGTGTCCACGATCTTGTGGAGGTCCTGCTCGCGAAGGCGGTTCTTCGGGCCGTCCTTTTTGAACCCCTTGGAGGCATCGATCATGAAGATCCCCTTGCGGGCGGCGGCGTTCTCCTTGTCGAGCACGAGGATGCAGGCGGGGATGCCGGTTCCGTAGAACAGATTGGCGGGGAGCCCGATGATGGCCTTGAGAACGCCGCGCTGGACGAGGTTCTTGCGGATCACGGCCTCGGCATTGCCCCGGAACAACACGCCGTGCGGCAGAATGCAGGCGCCTTTTCCCGTGCTCTTGATGGAGCGAAGGATGTGCAGGAGGTAGGCGTAGTCCCCCTGCTTGGCGGGTGGGACGCCGTAGCCCTGGAATCGACCGAAGGGGTCGGCATCGGGCGTGAGGCCGGTGCTCCACCGCTTGTCGCTGAACGGCGGATTGGCGACGACGTAGTCAAAAGTCTTGAGCGCCTCGCCCTCGGTGAAGAGGGGATTGGCGAGGGTGTTACCCTGCTTGATTTCCGCCGTGGCGTAGTCGTGCAGGATCATGTTCATCCGGGCCAGACCGGCGGTGGCGTTGTCTTTTTCTTGTCCGTAGAGGGTGACCTTCACGTCCTGCCCCTTGCCGGCCTCGTCGCCGATCTTCAGCAGCAGCGAGCCGGAGCCGCAGGTGGGATCGTACACCGTGGTGTCGTTGCTGGTCTGGGCGTGTCGGATTCCCAGGATCTGGGCGATGATGCGACTGACCTCGGCGGGGGTGTAGAACTGCCCCTTGCTCTTGCCGCTCTCCGTCGCGAAGTGCCGCATCAGGTACTCGTAGGCGTCGCCAAGAAGGTCGTCGTCTTCGGCACGGTTCTTTGAGAAATCGAGGGCGGGATCCTCGAAGATGGCGATCAGGCTGGTGAGGCGGTCCACCATTTCCTTGCCGCTGCCCAGCTTGTTCGGGTCGTTGAAATCCGGCATGTCGGACAGCTGGTTGGCCTGCGCCAGCGGTCCGAGGATCTTCTTGTTGATGCTGTCGCCGATCTCCTTGGTACCCTTGAGTGCAACCAAGTCTGCAAAGCTGGCCCCGGGAGGAATGACAATGGGGGCGTAGGGCTTGCCCGCGTACTTGTCGCTGACGTAGCGCACGAACAGGAGCACGAGCACGTAGTCCTTGTACTGGCTGGCATCCATGCCGCCGCGCAGTTCGTCGCACCCCGCCCAGAGCGAGGAGTAGAGTTCGGATTTCTTGAGAGGCATTCGGCTGGAAAGAGTAAGATCAGTGCGGACGGCGGTGTTGAATCAGGTCGGCATCCTCGAAAACGGAAAAACGAATTCCCGGGCGAAACCAAGCCTCCGCGAGTCGGTTTCCCAACCACTGAATCCGCAATGGGAAAGGCCACAGCAAAGGATGCTTGAATCGCGCAGAACGGTAGGAGACGCACCCGGCTGCGACAAGCTGGCAATCGGGTCGATCCAATTCCCGGACAAGTCGATGTGAGGTCGTCCAGTGAAGTATCCGTCGTGCTTTGGCACTGCTGGAAGGAATCCAATCTTTCCGAGGCTTGGTAAGTCTCCGGCTGAACGCCAAGGGCGAGCTTCGTGACGACTCGGTGCCGGCCCCTTTTCCAATGAGGGAGCGTCCGGGCGCGACGAGATCCAAGGGGGCGGGTGGACGGACGGACGATGTCGAGCTGGGCCCGGAGAAGAGAAACCCACCCCCGGAGTCGAAGCCGACCGGGCAGCAGTGAAATACCTCCACTTAAAACAGGGGGGAGGATCCTCTCCCGCGCCCAGTGCGAAGACCGGGTGCCGGGCGGCTCCGAGAGGACTGCGGCAATCGGTTGATCCGGAAGGGAACGCCAGACAGAGGGCCCATGGGACTCGGCGACATGGGCGATTCTATTCCGAATATGATTCCGAATTTCGAACCCCATGACACCCCAAAAACAAAACAACCCGCTGGTAATCAGCGGGTTGGGATATTTGGCGGAGAGGGGGGGATTCGAACCCCCGTTACGGCTTTTGACCGTAAACCGGTTTAGCAAACCAGCGCCTTCAGCCACTCGGCCACCTCTCCATCGGCGCTCACTTCGAAACCCACAGAATTCTGCTCTATTTCACTCAGAACCCTGCCCAGACCGGCTCGTCTAACGTCCCGCCCAACAAGTCAGGCAAAACCCGGTTTCGTGCGACGCGGGGAACAGTGTGTCCAGCGGGGAGCCATCGCACAAGTGTTTCTGTGTTCACTTGCAAACATCCCCAATCGCATCCGATTCCGCACCTTCGCCCCGTCCCGCACCTCAAGGCGCAGCGACGGCGCGGATGAACTGACCCGAGGCTCCCGCCGGAATCCCAAACAAAATCGGGGTTTCCGCCCCTTGGGTCTCGATCTCCGCCCCGAACGGCACCCAGTCCTTCAGGTTGCTGGAGCTCTGCAACACATGACGCCCACGCACCGGTCCGCGGGCAAAATATTTCAGGGCCCCTGCTTCACTCCGCACCAGCTGGAGCACGGCCGCACCGTCGTTGTCGATAATCGAAACCAAGGCCGTCGATTTCGCGCTGTCCACCGCCGAACCCGGGGCAGACCCAGCCGCGA
Organism: Verrucomicrobiota bacterium; assembly: GCA_947454705.1. GTDB lineage: Bacteria > Verrucomicrobiota > Verrucomicrobiia > Limisphaerales > UBA9464 > CAIVQB01. The sequence continues at coordinate 61,971 of CANGKZ010000019.1, read as the reverse complement.
GGCGAATCGAGAGTTGGAGTTTCTCGGCCGATTCCACGATCGAATCATCCACCACCGGGACGCGGATCGTGCGACGCAATTCGCCTGGACCAAAACTCACCGCAATCGGACCGGTCGTAAAATCCGCTCCAGCCGTAGAACCGCCGCCGCCCGGAACCGAGGGCGTCACTTCGAGCAGAATTGTTCCCGCGCTGCCGCCCTGGCGCTCCAGAACCACCGGCTGCAATGGAGTTCCATCTTCGCTTACGGAGAATTCCCCGGCCGCGAATCCAACCGTTCCCGGAGCGTCGTTGTCCACCACGGTCAGCACGCCGGTCAGCGGCTGCGCCACCTTGGCCGAGCTCGGCGCACCGGTGGCCAAGGAAAGCGTCACCGGAATTTTGCGTTCGGGATCCGGCGTGGCGTTGTCGAGAATCAGGTCCCGAAGATCCACGCTGCGGAACAGCTCCCCGTCGGCAAAGTCGAGGAACACACGGTTCGTCCGCACCGTCGCACCTCCTTCCACCTTGACCTCCACGCGCACCGCACCGGCAGAACCGTCGCGACGCACCACGGTCAGCGGTTGAACCACGCGTCCGTCCTCGGTGGCCAGGGCATTCACATCGAGCAGGCTGAAGGTGCCGATCACGCGATTGGTGGCGAACAGGTCACCCACCGGCGCAGCCTCCACGGCGGCGGTCAACGCCACTCCCGTAAAGCTGAGTCGAACCTCATCGGCCCCTGCATCACCGCCTGCGAGGGAGCCAAGCGCGGTGGTCGCAGCGCCCTGGGACACCGCCTGCACCTTGCCGATCTGTTGAATGGCGGCGACCGGATCGGTGGCGCCTTCCGCCGCGTCCGATTTCGCCGCGTTTTGCGCCGCGATGACTTCACTTACCACGCTCGCCGTGGAGGAGGAAAAGCTCGCACCAAGGCTCTTGGCCGCGGCATCGAACAGACCCGCCACGCCTTTGCCTTGGTCGAGATTCAACGGCTCGCCCGACGCCGCCTGCTTCGCCAGCGCGGCACCGACCGCATCGGTGGCCTGACGGGAGTCGGCCGACGAGCCGCGATCCAGCACGGCGCCAAGCTGCGACACCGTGTCGGACAACGTGGCGTTGGCCGCATGAACACTGGCCGCGCGGGAGTCGCCGTCGGCAGCCGCCCGGATTGGATCAAAATTGGTTACCGACACATCCGCCGGCACTCCCAGCGCCTGCTTCACGCGTCGCTCGGATTCGTCCACACCGAACGAGGGATTCGCCCCGGACACCGCATCCACAAGCGTCGTCAGCGGCGTCACCACCGAAGCCCCGATCGGCGCCGTGAGCTGGCCGGTCCGGGTCACCCCGGTGGACAGGTCGAGTCCGCCGTCCACCACGATCCGCCCCTCCTCAGGCGTCAATTTACCGTCGCGGTTCAGATCGAACTTTTTCACATCGACCGTGAGGGTGAATTTCCCAGCGCGATCCGTGGTGGTGGAGGGTTCGCCGGGGTCGAGACGTCCATTGCGGTTGGCATCGAAAAACACCGACGCCCCGGAAAGATATCCGTCCACCGCGGTTCCGCTGAGATCCACCGGCGGCGGCTGCACCGTGAACAGCGCGGAGACGGTGAGATCATTGGTCATCCGGACGCTGACCGTCGGCGACGATCCAGCAGCTGCACCGGACCACCCGGTGAAGTCCCAGCCCTCCGCCGGCGTGGCGGTGAGGGTGACCACGTCGTTCGTCACGTACCGATCCTGGGACGGAACGATGGCAACGGTTCCCTGACCGGTGATGGTCGAGGTCAGCTTGTAGGTCGGCAGAAACAGCGCGGTGACATCCACTGCGGAGTTCAGCGTCACGACGAGCGGATTGGCCGTGGAGGTCACCGAACCTGACCAGCCAGCAAACACCGCGTTGACACCGGGTGTGGCGGTCAGCGTCACCTGCGAACCATCGAGGTACTTGGCCGACTGCGGAGCGACTCCCACGGAGCCATTGCCCGAGGTACGTGCGGTGAGCGGCCAAACGGGTTTGAAGACCGCCTGAATCGTAGTGTCGGCCGTGAGCGTGACCGCGAGCGGATTCGCGCTGCCTGAGGCCCCGCCCTGCCACCCGACAAAACTCCAACCTTCGGCAGCCGTCGCGGTCACCGACACAGTCGCCCCGTCCACATACGGCCCCGCGGGGACGCCGCTGAGCGTGCCCTGACCGTCCTGCTGCAAGGTGAGAGTCCGAGCCGGTTTGAAAGTGGCGACCAGCGACAATGGACGTGTGACCGCAAAGGCGAACGATGCGCTGCTCGAGGTCAGATCCCCCGACCATCCGGTGAACGCCCAGCCCGCAGCCGGCGTGGCCACCGCAGTGACATTTTCGTTCAGCGCATAACGCGCTTTCTGCGGCTGAAGCGCCACGGTTCCCGAACCGGTGGCGGACACACCCACCGGGAACGTGGGACTGAAATTCGCGGTGAGTTGAAGCGCGCTGGTGACCACCACGTTCAGCGGATTGTCGGTCGATGTAATGGAACCGGACCATCCGGTGAAAACCGCATCCACCGCAGGCGTCGCAGTGATCGCGATCGCCGTGCCATCGAGGTACGGGCCCGGAGCGGGAACGGCTCCGGCAGTTCCCGTTCCGTTCACAGAAAGCGTGACCGGCCACTCCGGCTTGAACGTCGCCGTGAGCACCTTGTTGCCATCCATCGTAATCGGCGTCGGCACGCCGGTTCCAATAGCGGCCCCGCCCCAGCCCACAAACCGCCAGCCCAGCGAGGCCACCGGAGTCGCGGAAACCACGGTACCAGAGTTGAACAATGCCCCGGCCGGATTGAGCAGGATCTGTCCCTGACCACTGATGCCGGTCTGCAGCGAGAACTGCTGCTGGAACACCGCCTTGATCGTGGCATCCGCGGTGAGCACGACGCTCAGCGGATTGGCCGCACCGGTGGCATCGCCCTGCCATCCGGCAAAGCTCCAACCGGCGGCAGGCGTGGCAGTCACCTGGACCGTGGCCCCATCGCCGTACGGACCCGCCGGAGTGGGAGAAACCGTTCCCTGGCCTTCCTGCAGAAGGGTCAATTGCCGCAACGGTTTGAAATTTGCGGTCAGGCTCAGAGGCGCGGGGACCGAGAGGGTCAACACCGGGTTTCCCGAAACCACCCCGCCGGACCATCCGGCGAAGGCCCATCCAGGCGATGCGGCCGCAGTGATCGAAACCACTTCCGACGGGTGATACAGCACCTTGTTCGGCGAGATCTGCACCTGCCCCTGACCGGTCACCGAAGGCGTCACTGATCCCAGCGGTTTGCCATTGGCCGTATTGAGGGCAAAACTTTGGAATGCGGCAAAGGCGTCGGCCGACGGCGGGCTAATCCCTTCCCCAAGTCCGGTCACTACGAGTTGGTATTCACCGAAGTGCCCACCACTCGCGACTGCGTCCGCATAGGTGGCTCCAAATCGATTGTCCCACGCTCGAACCACGATGGTCGCCGAAGATCCCGCCGTGGTGCCCGGAACGTTGACGATGCCCAGGGCGAACATGCCGTCGGCATACATCTGTGATCCCGTGCCGTCGGTCACCGAAGTGATGATCTTGCCTGCGGCGACAATCTCCATCCGGCCAAAGCCCTTGCTCAGCGGCGTCACTCCGTCGACATCCAAAATCACCCGCTTGTCGGAAACGCCGAAGTTGTTTTTGGCACTGAATCCGCCGTCGGCTCGAACACAGAGGGCGAGCACAAAATACAGAAGCGGGATGAGAAGGCGTTTCATGGAGTCGATGGGGCACCGCCAGTTTCCCGGAGAGATGGGTGCACCAAGTTTGGATAGCGCCCCGGGTTCGGACGGACGCCCCAAACCTCCGCCACGGCGGCGGGTTGCGTCAACCCCGCGAAACCCGTCCGGAATTCCCCCCACCCGTCCCCTGGCAGCGGGCGGGAGGCACCGGCTGCGCCCGTGATTGGACTTTGCCGATACTTCCGGGCAGGATCGGCGGTCCATGAGCAAACGGTTCTACCTCACGACCGCCATCGACTACGTCAACGGCGCGCCGCATCTCGGACACGCCTACGAAAAGGTGCTGGCCGATGTGATCGCCCGCGCCCGGCGGAGCATGGGGCAGTCGGTGTTCTTCCTCACCGGCCTCGATGAACATGGGCAAAAGGTCCAGCAGGCCGCTCAGGAGCAGGGGAAGACCCCGCAGGCCTATTGCGACGAACTCGCCATCCAGTGGCAGGGACTCACCACCGCGCTAGGACTCACCAACGACGATTTCGTCCGCACCACCCAGCCGCGTCACCGCGAGGTCGTGCAGAACCTGCTTCAGCGCCTTCACGACACCGGGCACTTCTACAAGGCCGCCTACACCGGGTTTTATTCCGTGAAGGAGGAAACCTTCCTCACTGAGAAGGACCGCAATCCGGACGGCACCTGGGATCCCAAGTGGGGCCAGGTGGTCGAACTCGTGGAGGAGAACTGGTACTTCAAGCTCGGGGTGCACCAGCAATGGTTGATCGACCACATCGAGGCCAATCCCGGGTTCATCCAACCCGACTACCGACGCAATGAAGTGCTCGGATTCCTCCGGTCGCAAACCCTCGAGGATCTCTGCATCTCGCGTCCCGTGGCCCGCCTGAACTGGGGCATTCCCCTGCCCTTCGATCCCGGGTTCGTGACCTATGTGTGGTTCGACGCGCTGGTGAACTACTACTCGATTCCCGCATCGCTCGGCGATCCCGCCGCGGCCGCCGGAAACGCCCACGGAACCGCCGGATCAGGCCCCGAACTCTGGCCGGCCGACATCCACGTCATCGGCAAGGACATCCTCAAATTCCACGCCGTGTACTGGCCCATCATGCTCAAGGCCGCGGGTGCCGCGCTGCCGCATCAATTGCTGGCCCACGGCTGGTGGCAGAAGGACGGCGCCAAGCTCAGCAAGAGCACCGGCAATGTGGTGGACCCCATCGCCGTGATTCAGGAATGGGGCCTCGATGCCTTTCGATATTACGTCGTACGCGAGCTGGCCGTCGGACCGGATGGCAACTGGACCGACGACGGCTTCCGCTCCCGCTACAATGCCGAACTGGCCAACGGTCTGGGAAACCTGGTCAACCGCGCGCTCAACATGCTCACCCGTTACCGCGGCGGAGTGGTTCCGGCGGTGTCGCAGGACCTCGCCGCCGATGCCGCCGCCGCGGTCGAGGCGACGCGCACGCACTACCTTGCTTCGGAACTCCAGGAAGCCCTTGTTTCCATCTGGAGCCTGGTGAACCGCGCCAACCTGTTCGTCGAGCAGACGCAGCCGTTCAAGATGGCCAAGGATCCGGCGCAGGCCGAGCGATTGGACGAGGTCCTGTACACGCTGGCGGAATCCTGTCGCGTGCTCGCCGTGCTCATCTGGCCGGTGATCCCGGGAACGGCGGAGAAAATCTTCGCCCAGCTCCAGGTCGCGGGAAGTCCCGGCGATTGGTCGCAATCGACCTGGGGTGGATTGAAGCCCGGACACCAGATCGGCGCCCCCGCTCCGTTGTTCCCGCGCAAGGATCTCGCCCCGGCGAAGTGAGGCGTAGGGAAAGCTTAGACACTAGCCCCGGACTTGAGTCCGGGGTTAAGTCCGACTAAAGGAGCGAGTCCCGGAGGGACGGCAGAAGCTGCTCCTCTGCCATCCCTCCGGGACTCGAAGCCGCGCTCATCGTTCACTCCCAGGCCTGAAGGCCAGGGCTATTTTCGTTCTCAATCGCCGAAGGAGCTAACGGCGACTCCGCAATAGCACGCAGGCGCGTCCGCCCGCGCAGCAAATCGAATCCCGGACCGCCCACCGGAGCTCATGCAATCACCGCCTTGACCACATCGCCCGCCACATCGGTGAGACGATAATTCCGGCCGTTGTGGAAGAAGGTCAGACGCTCGTGGTCCAGCCCGAGCAGATGCAGCAGCGTGGCGTGAAGATCGTTCACGCTCACCCGATCCACCGCGGCCTTGTGACCCAGTTCATCGGTGGCCCCGTGATGCGTGCCGCCCTTCACGCCGCCGCCGGCCAGCCAGTAAGTGAAGGCGTGTGGATTGTGATCGCGGCCGGGTTTCCCGCCTTTTTGCGACACCGGAAGGCGACCGAATTCCCCGCCCCACACCACCAGTGTTTCATCGAGCAATCCGCGCTGTTCCAGATCCGCGAGCAATCCCGCAATCGGCTGATCGGTCTCGCGCGCAAAACCGCGATGGTTACCTACGATGTCCTCGTGCCCGTCCCAGCTGCGCTGATTCTCCATGCCGCCCGAATAGATCTGAACAAAGCGAACCCCGCGTTCGACCATGCGACGCGCCGTCAGGCATTGCGCGGCGAAGTGGCGGCAATGCGGTTGATCGAGTCCGTAGAGCGCCTGGATCGATTCCGGTTCGCGTTCAATCGCGAACGCATCGGGCGCGGCAGCCTGCATTCGATACGCGAGCTCAAAGCTCTCGATCCGTGCGGCGAGCTCGCCATCGGTTGCGGGAGCCGACGGGGCATGCGCGGCTGGTCCAGCGCCGCGATTCAACCGGGCGAGCAAATCCAACTGCGCCCGCTGCGCGGCATCGTCCATGCCGGCGGGCGGACGCAGGTTGTCGATCGGTTCCCCCTTCGGACGCAGCCACGTGCCCTGATAAACGCTCGGCAAAAACCCCGCGCCCCAGTTGCTCGCCTGGCCCTTGGGCAATCCGCGGTCGAGCGGATCGCTCATCACCACAAACGCGGGCAGATTCCGGCTCGCGCTCCCGAGCCCGTAGGTCATCCACGATCCCACGCACGGCGACCCCATGCGGGTGGATCCGGTGTTGATCATGAACAACGCCGGACTGTGGTTGTTGGATTCCGTGTGGCAGGAATGCAGGAACGCCATTTTGTCCGCATGACGTGCCAAATTTGGAAACAGGTCGCTCACCCAGGTTCCGCTTTGGCCATGTCGCGCCCAATCGAAGGGCGACTTCATCAGCGGCCCCACCGAGTCGGCGAAGAAACCCGTCTTCTTGTCGAACCCGGCGAGCTCCTTGCCGTGGCTCCGGATGAGCTCGGGCTTGTAGTCCCAGGTATCGACCTGGCTGGGACCGCCGTTCATGAACAGCCAGATCACCGACTTCGCCCGCGCGGGAAAATGCGACGGCCGCGGTGTGAGCGGATCCGCCGGCGAGCCGAGTGCGGACGCGGCGGGAACCAGCAGGCCGGACTCCTGCATCAGCGCGGCGAGCCCGAGCAGACCGGCACCGCAGCCGGCACGACGCAACATCTCGCGACGCGGAATCGGGGAGGAATCAGTCCACATAAATGAATTCATTGAGGCTGAGCACCACCTGCGCGTAATCGATCAGGGCCCGCTGGCGCGCATCGGACCGGTTGCCCGCGCGGTACCGCCGCTCGGCTTCGACCAAAAAAGAGACTCCATCGCGAAGCTCATCTGCCGACGGCTCCCGGTTCAACGCCAACAAATACGCCGCGCGCACCGCGGGCTCCAGGGCGGGCGAGGCCCCGGGATCGATCCGGCCGGCAAAGGCGGCGGCCCAGGATCGAACCTGCGGATTGTTCATCAACATCAACGCCTGCGGAGCCACCGTGGTGGTGGGCCGCGTGCCCTGGCTGACCAGCGGCTCCGGGGCATCGAAGGCCTGCATCGCCGGAATCAGCTGACTGCGTTTCACCGTGAAATAAATGCTCCGGCGTCGGGAGGATTCATCGAGCGTGCCGGGACCGAACATCGCGGGATCCAACACTCCGGATACCGAAAGCAGCGAGTCGCGGATCGCCTCCGCCTCCAGCCGCTGCCGCACCCGGCGCGAGAGCAGCGCATTGGCCGGATCTTTTTGAATTCGTTCCGGCCCAGCATCCAGCGACTGGCAATAGGTCGCGCTGTTCATCATCAACCGATGAATGGGCTTCAACCGCCAACCTCCACGGATCAATTCCGAGGCAAGCCAATCGAGCAACTCCGGATGACTCGGCCGGGCGCCCTGCACGCCGAAGTCGTTCGGCGTGGCCACCAAACCGGTGCCGAAATGATGCTGCCAAAGCCGGTTCACGATCACCCGCGCGAGCAGATGTCCCGCGCCGCCGTTCGCATCCGTCATCCACTGCGCGAGCGTGCGACGACGCCCCGAGAACTTGGCTCCGGCGGGAGGCTGCCAGGACCACTTCGAGACCTCCGCGGTCGCCGGCATCAGCACTTGCAGGAACCCCGGCGTGGCCACGCCGTTTTTCAGCTCCGCATTTCCGCGCTTGAGAAAATAGGTCTCGGGGAAGAAGTCCGCCCCCTGCGTGTGCATGCGCAACGCCGGGTACCCCTCGGCGCAGGCCAGAACCGGGGTGAGCCTGGGCTTGGGAGCCTTCTGCTTCCACGCCTCCACGGCGGCATTGGCCGCCTGCCACTCGGGTTGCGTCGTGCGCCAGGTGGCGAACAGTTCGGCGCGATCCGATGCGTTCAACCGGCGGGGATCGGATCCCATCGCGAGGAACCGCGCATGCGCAGCGAGAAAGGTCGGTGAGAGTGATTCACCCTGGAGCGGGGGCGACGGCACATCGCTCACCGACACACGAGGACGCCCGATCGAGTGCCGCGTGTTCACCTCAAACTCCAACCGCACGTCGAGCCGCGATGCGCCATTCGTGGACGGCACCCACGGCGGATCCACCTCGAACACCGCGGTGTGATGCGTTCCAAATTTGGGATCCACCGCCCAGCCAGTGTGCGGGTCGTTGTCGAGCGATGCAGCAATGGAAAGGCTGGAGGAATTCTGCTCAAAATCCGCCCTCGGTCGCACCAGGTGCAACTCCTGCGACGCACCTCCGCCCGGGCTCGATGCAAACACCCGGATGCGGCTCAACCCGAAGTTCCCATTGTCGGCGCGTCCCGGTCCGCCATGGGGCAATCGCGGGTCGGCCAGGGCTTCGATCCGCACCGCCGTCACCGGACGGGATCCCACGGCACCGGACCAGGTGAACGTGTCGGTATCAGGATTGGTACCCATCGCAAAATACGAACCGTCGGCCTGCGCTTCCAGCACGGCGCCGGACTTCGAGGTGACCCTGGAGGCCTGCAGGGGTTGCCACGCCGGACGGTTGGTCAGAGGAGCCCCGTGTTGGAGCCACGATTCAAACGCGGTGGCGAGGCTGCCGGCCTCGATCACGTTCAGTGCGCGTGTGCGCGACTGCAATTCGCGGGAATGCGATTCCAGCAATCGGCGGTTCTCCTCGGGATTCAGATCCAGCTCCACCACGCTGCGAACCGTGGTGGTGAAGGTGGCCAGCATGCGGTAGTAATCCTGGCTGGGGATCGGATCGAACTTGTGGTCGTGGCACCGGGCGCATCCGACCGTAAGTCCCAGCATGGCGGTGCCCGTGGTCGCCAGCATGTCGTCCAGCGCATCGTAGCGAACCCGCTCCACCTCGTTCGCCGTAATCTGCGTGGGGAACACGCCCGCTCCCAAAAACCCGGTGGCCATCAGGGCCTCGGGATTGCCGGGTTCGTATTCATCTCCCGCCAGCTGCCAACGAACGAACTGGTCGTAGGGCATGTCGGCATTCAGGGCCCGGATGACGAAGTCCCGGAAATGGTACGCCCCGGAGCGGTCGTAATCGTGTTCAAATCCGGAGCTTTCGGCGAATCGCGCCACATCCAGCCAGTGCCGCGCCCAGCGTTCGCCATGACGCGGGCTCTCGAGCAAACGGTCCACGGCGCGAGCCCAGGCATCGGGTGCCGAATCCGCGAGAAACTGCTCCAGATCCTGCGGGGTTGGAGGAAGACCCGTCAGGTCGAAGGACGCACGACGAAGCAGCGTTCTCTGATCCGCCGACGGCGTGAACCCGAGCCCTGCAGCTTCGAGCCGGGCGAGGACGAACCGATCCAACGGAGTTCGCACCTGCGAGGCATCGCGGACCGCAGGCGGCGTGACCGATTGCAGCGGCCGATACGCCCATCCCGCGCGATCCGCATCGGTGATTCGACTGCGATCCCGCGCCGGGGTGGATGCCGTGGGTTTCCCCTCGATCAGGGGCCGGTCGTACGGCGCTCCGAGATCAATCCACTGCGCAATCCGCGCAACCGTGGCGGCGGGAAGCGCATCGGCCTTGGAAGGCATGAAGGGCTCACGCGTGTGGGAGATCGATTCCATCAGGCGACTCGCCTTGGCCTGGAACGGAACCACCACCGGCCCCTCCTCTCCGCCCTGGAGCAATCCCTCCCGTGTGGCGAGGTTCAATCCGCCGCGAACCTTTTCCCCGCCGTGGCACTTGAGGCAGTGCTCGGTCAGGACTCCACGGATTTCCTTTTGAAACAGTTCCAGCCCCGCGGTCATGCGCTGGGCGTGGTCGGCCGGGAGCGCATCGGTGCGGGCAATTACCGGGGTGAATGCCGCGATCACGCCAACGCCGGCGGATAGCACGAGCATCAGCGCCCGAATTTGGAACACGGGTCGCGCGAAGGTCGCAGCGGAGGCGGGCATGACGGGCGACCGCCGTCCGCACCTCCCCGAATCGAACACAGCATCGAAACTCGGCAGCGGGGGCGGGCAGAGGTCTGCCCAACCCTCGCGATTCCCGATCCGGTTGTCGATGGCTCCGAAGGGGAGGAATTAAAAATGCTGAATTCTAAATTAGAAATTCAGGGTGAGGTTCCCCGCGTCCCCCGGCTGCGGTTTAAGCGTCGTCTTTTCCAGAGCCTTGCCATCAAGGAATGCGCACGCGGAAGAATCCGGTGATCCCGGCCAGGGCGGCCTGGAGTTTCTTTTCCGATCCGTCGCCGGTGATGGTTTGCACCACGGTCCAGGTGGCGTCGTTCAACGAGGCCTTGGATTCGAGGATGTAGGTCACACCTGTCTGCGTGGGCAGAGAGAAACTCAGGGGACCTCCGCCCACAGAAGTCACCGCGCCGAGTTTCACTTCCGTCGGCGGAACCACCGTGCCACCACCAACCGCGGCATAGATCGCATCCGTGCCGTCCGCCAGCTTCAGCAGCAAAGCCACGTCGTCGCCCTGGCCGTCCACCTGGATGAGTGCGCTCGCAAACTGGCCGTCAAATTTTCCCGGATTGGTGTCGGTGGCCTGGATCAATTGTTCAACAGTCCCGTTGTCGCCAAAGATGGCCTTGCTGGGATCGAGAGTTCCGTCGGAGAAACGAACCCCAAGCCCATAGTAACTGTTCAACCCGCCTCCGACCGCGGCGGCCATTTCGCTCATGCCCACAAAGGTGTTCGTGCCGTCGATGTCGATGTTCACGAACTTGGCATTGCGCTGGAAATAGGTCTTCGAACCGTTCTGGAGGGGATGCTTGTCGTTGCCGTCCACGATCTTGATCAACGCGCCACCCTGCACGGTGCGATACATGCCGAAGAGTCCGCGCCCCTGAATGTCCGCGGTGGCGACAAAGGCCACGTCCTGTCCGTCGAAGGCGATCTGGTAGCTGCCGGGCGTTCCCGTGAAGCCGCCGAGGGAGCCGGGCAGATCGTCGCCCGTTTGAATCACGGTCTTCAGCGTAGAGCCGTCCCAGCGGAAAATTCCATTTTTGGGGATTCCACCCTCAACGAATTGGGAACCTCCGACCACTTCGTGTCCGACACGAACCGGGTAACCGAGTCCGTTCAACACCTTGCCATTCACCGCGCGAACGCCGTCGAAGATCGTCGTGATCACGCCGTTTCGCCATTCGAAGAATCCATAGATGGCGCCAGGGCGACCAAAGGAAACTTCAGCGGCAAAGTTGAGCGCCCCTTCGGTTTCATCGGTGGTGAAATACACCGTGTCGAAGGTGCTCCCAGTCGGGGCGACCGTGTCGGTGTACACCAGCTTGCTGAGCGTTCCGTTCTGCCAACGGAACAAGCCCTTCTTCGCAGCGGTCTCGCCAGCCACGATGTGGATCTTGCCGTCGCGGAGAGTGAAGCGCTCGATGACCCCAAATTTGGTACCCGCGGCTCCGGGAATGGGATCGCCCTTGGCCAGCACCCTCACAAAGGTCCGGCCTTTCCAAACGGGATTCGATTGCGCCTGGACGCTCGAAACGAGACCAGCCGAAGCAGCGAGGGCAATGAGGAGGGACCCCAAGGTTCGGGATCCGGCACGAAGATTCGTCGATGGCATGGAGTATTTCATGGGTTGGATCAAAGGGTTCTGACTCGATAGAAACCGGTAATACCGGCCAGTGCGGCCTGGAGTTTCTTTTCCGATCCGTCGCCGGTGATGGTTTGCACCACGGTCCAGGTGGTGTCGGACAACGAGGCCTTGGATTCGAGGATGTAGGTCACACCGGTCTGCGTGGGCAGAGAGAAACTCAGCGGTCCTCCACCCACAGAGGTCACCGCGCCGAGTTTCACTTCCGTCGGCGGAACCACCGTGCCACCACCAACCGCGGCATAGATGGCCTCAGTGCCATCGGCCAGCTTCAGCAGCAGCGCCACGTCGTCACCATGACCATCGACGAGCGTAATTCCCGTGAGAGTCTGTCCGTCAATCTTGGGTGGATTGATGCCGTCCGGGTAGGGCAACAGAATATCAACATTCCCATCGTCGCCAAAGATCGCCTTGCTGGGATCGAGAGTCCCGTCAGAGAAACGAACCCCAAGTCCATAGAAACTGTTCAACCCGCCTCCGACCGCGGCGACCATTTCGCTCATCCCGACGAACGTGTTCGGTCCGTCGATATCGATGTTCACGAACTTGGCGTTGCGTTGGAAATAGGTCTTCGAGCCGTTCTGCAGGGGATGCTTGTCGTTGCCATCCACGATCTTGATCAGCGCTCCGCCTTGCACCGTGCGGTACATGCCAAAGGGGCCGCGACCCTGAAGGTCAGCGGCGGCAACAAAGGCCACATCCGTCCCATCAAAGGCGATCTGATAGCTGCCGGGAGTTCCCGTGAAGCCACCGAGGGAACCCGGGAGATCATCACCCGTTTGAATCACGGTCTTCAGGGTGGTTCCGTCCCAGCGGAAGATTCCATTTTTGAGCACGCCATTCTCTACAAATAGAGAGCCTCCCACCACTGTGTGTCCGACACGAACCGGGTAGCCGAGTCCGCTCAGCACCTTCCCATCTACCGAGCGCTTGCCGTCGAAAATCGTCGTGATCGCGCCATTTCTCCATTCGAAGAACCCATAGATCGCGCCCGCACCCGCCACGGTCGTTGCGCCGGAGAAATTCAGGGCTCCTTCCGTTTCGTCGGTGGTGATGTCCACGTTCACAAAGGTGCCTCCATTCGGGGCGATAGTGTCCGTGTAAACGAGTCGGCTCAGCACCCCATTCTGCCATCGAAACACGCCCTTCTTCAGGGAGGTCTCGCCGGCCACGATGTGGATCTTGCCGTCGCGGAGAGTGAAGCGCTCGATGACCCCAAATTTGGTACCCGCGGCTCCGGGAATGGGATCGCCCTTGGCCAGCACCCGCACAAAGGTCCGGTCTTTCCAAGCGGGATTCGATTGCGCCTGGACGCTCGAAAGGAGACCGGCCGACGCAGCGAGGGCAACAAGGAGGGACCCCAAGGTTCGGGATCCGGCACGAAGATTCGTCAATGACATGGGGTATTTCCCGGGTTGGATCAAAGGGTTCTGACTCGATAAAATCCGGTGATACCGGCCAGGGCGGCCTGGAGTTTCTTTTCCGATCCGTCGCCGGTGATGGTTTGCACCACGGTCCAGGTGGTGTCGGACAACGCCGCTTTCGTCTCCAGGATGTAGGTCACGCCGGCCACGGTGGGCAGGGTGAAATTCATGGGGCCGCCTGCAGTGAACGACACGGATCCCAACGCGACCTGCGTCGGGACGACGGGCGAACCCCCGCGCCCGTTGAGGCGCGCAATGCTCTTTCGCGCGACCTTGTGGGCCACATCATCAAAGGCCCCGGTCACCTGCGTGAAATAGCCCGCGATCACGATGCGCCCCTTGGAGTCGAGTGCGGTGAGTTTGATGTCATCATCGACATGCACGAAGAACGCGTCATCCACCACTCCGCTCGACTGCAGTCGTGCGATATCGTTGCCCGTGTTGATCGGGACGATGACCGATCCCTGCGCGTCAATCAGCAGCGGTGCAAAGGAGGCGCCCGTGACCGGACTGTCGAAGGAGGTGTCGGTGCTTCCATTGGCGTTGAAGCGCCGCAGACTTCGGGTCGGGGACTGGAAATTGCCGCTGGCGATGAATCGTCCATCGGCAAGGCGCGCGAGCGCATTCACCCCTTCGCCCTGAGTTAACTCGGGTTGGAATCCCTGGGCCACCGTGCCATCGGCATTCAGTTGGATGAGATTGAACACCGGGAATCCATTGGCACCGCTGGCTCCAAACGACCCGCCGAGAACGAGTGTTCCGTTCGGGTTGACGAACCAGTCGCTCGGTCCGCTCCCGGAGAAACGGGCTCCGGAGAACCCCGCGCCGAAACCGGAATCAAGCGCCCCGCCCGACGGGTACCGCAGCAGGTATCGGAACGAACTGTTCACCAGGCTGCCGCCATTGTTGAGCAGCGTGCCATCGGGAAGCACCAGCAGACGGAACCCGGGTCCCACTGCACCAGGATTGAAACTCCAATCCACCGCACCAGAGGCGTGCTGTTGGCGCCATCCATCGTGCCCCAGTTGCCCGTCACATAGATCCGCCCCTGGGAATCCAACGCCACTCCCGGCACGGAAATCTCGCCATTGACCGTCGTGGTGAAGGCATGCGCGGCAAACGAAGTGTCCAGCGAACCGTCCACATTCAGTCGGACAATGTTGGTCCGCGCCTGGCCGTTCCACTGCTTGAAGGTTCCCACCACCACGATCTTGTCATCGGGCTGCACCGCGATGCCTTCAATCGCTCCATCCGCGTTGGGATTGTTGAACGCGATGCGATTTGCGGTACCGGCATTGAAGGTCAGATCCACCGCGTCGGGCGAGGTGGCGGATTTGACGATCACCCGGGCTCCCTTCGTGGCGGGGCTGGTCCCGCCGGCATTGATGGCCACGGCGTCATACACGCCTTCGTCCGCCGCAGTTACGTTGAGCAATTGCAGGTTGGCGTTGAAGACATCGGTCAGGAACAGAGTGCCACCGGGAATGGGCACGCCGTTTTTCCGCCACTGCACCTGCGGGGGAACGGTCGCCGGCTGGCTGTAGAACCGCGCGCTCAAGGAGACGGATCCGCCTTCCACGAGGATGGCCGGCTTCGGGTCGCCGAACACAATGGGCGGATCCGGCAGAGGAACCGACACCACGCAGGGACCGCTGGTCACGCTGTTCCCGTAGGTGTCCGAAACAACGACCGTGTAAGTCCCCGCGCTGTCCGCCGTGGCGGGATTGAAGGAGATGTTAAAGGCGGTCTGCCCGGGAAGGAGTTGGCCGCCCTTGAACCATTGATAGGTGAACGGCGGCGTGCCGCCGTTGACCGTGACGCCAAGTCCGGTGGTCTGCCCGAGCACCAGCGGAAAGGTTGGCGGCAGCACCAGAGTCGGAGCCGGCACGTTCAGTCGCACCGCCGCGTCCACGCTGCGAACGCTTCCCTGCGGATTCGAAACCACACACCGATACGTGCCAAGGGTCTGCAGGGACGCACGCGTCTCAATCACGTTGGAAGTGTACTCCGTGAGTTCGATTCCATTTCGAAACCACTGATAACGGAGCGGGGCACCGCCGCCCGGATTGATCACCAATCGAAAGGTGGCATTGAGTTCAACGGTGGCCCCAGCCGGCTGGTTCTCAATGAACGGAAGAGTCGAGGCCCCGCTGACGTCCAGCAGGTAGGTGGTGTTACCGAACCGATTGGTGGCGCGGTAGTGGCCCGCCTCATAAAAGAGAATCTGCTGATCCTCCATCGCAAAGAACGGCCCGTTCAACTGGACCCCGATCGACGCAAACTCATTTCCCAACGAAAACCCGGTGGTTCCATCGAGATTGATATCGTAGGGACGACCGCCCAGGACTCGAAACGACACAAGCTCGGGCCCCGTCGTAGCGCCTGCCCCCACCTTGGTATAGACACCTCCCGCACCCGGGCCGCCGTAGTCGCCATCCGGGATCTGGGCACTGGCGATTGGGCCAAGAAGTGAAAGCCCGAGGGAAAGCATCGCAGTGAAGCGATGCCATCCTGAAATGACTGAGGTGTTCATGGATGGGGATGAATCGCACCGGGTAGAAGTGCGCACACGCATGTTATTAGCCGACAAACGAACGGAGTGCGGCAATGCGTATTCCTAAGCATGAATTGGCAACCTTTGGCCACCGCACTCCGGTTGGAGGTGGCCCCTTAATGACCGCCCCTGTCTTCTGAAGACAAAAATGCCGGAGATCACGATCACTCCGGCAACTCAGGATACCCGATGAACGCCGCGGGCCCAGCATACCCTGGCTCAAACAGTCGAGGCCTGCTGAACGGTCGAACGATCAGTTCCCAGGGCGGGCCGGCTGCCATGCGGAGCCGTGCGGCAGGCTTCACGAACCGGCGCTTCAGACGGCTTCTTTTCCAACTTTTTGGAGCGCAGTTTGGGAACCGGAATGAACACCACCGTCGCACCGAGCACCATCAACCCCAGCGCCACAAAGTCCGAAGCAGTCCATTTCAACGATGCCGGCGCGGACCCCTTGGCCACATTGGCGACTTTGGCGACTTCAGGGCTCGGGGACGCCGTCCGGACCGCCTCCTCCGCGCGCAGGACACAGCAGGCGAGGACAAACAGCAGAACCACGCCACGGACGACCGCCTGGATCGCACGGCTGGCCGTACCAAGACTGGATTGAAAACGCATCGCTCTCACTGCGAACATCATTCCGTATTCCATAAGTTCTCCGCAATCAGCAGCAGTTGCTTAAATCCGTAGGGCATTTTCCTACATCACCCAGTTGAAACCCAAGCAAGACAGGGAGTTAGCCTTCAGATCAACGCCCAACCAAGGAACCATGAGCAGAAAGGGAGCCAGTCTCATGACTGCAAGGAAACGTTCCACTGACAAGACACGGGGGCAGGCGTACCAAAAATAGTTCGAACTCTTTTCAAACCCGGGGCGTAGAACACTCGATCGATGACTTCGGCAGGCTCCATCTCGGACGAGCAGGACATGTGGCGGGTGAAGAATGCCGCTGATCCCGATGCGTTTGCCTGTCTCGTTCGCCGCTGGGAGCAGCCCATCCAGCGGCTGTGTGCCCGGATGATCGGCGACGTCCACCAGGGCCAGGACCTGGCGCAGGATGCTTTTTCCAAAGTGTTTGTACGGCGACACGATTACGAGCCGACTGGGAAGTTTTCAACATGGCTGTGGCGAATTGCGATCAACCTGTGTCACGACGAACTGCGACGGCGCCATCGACGTCCTGAAGGCAGCGTGCTCCAGATCGCGGACAATTCGGAATTCGCCCCAGAAGAATCCATCGCCAGTGCGGAACCCGGCGCGGATGAATCCCTCGCCGCGTTGGAACGCGCGGAGCAGGTCCGTCGGGCCCTCCAACGGCTTCCGGAGCATTACCGGTCGGTCGTGATCTTCCGTCATTACGAAGGATTGAAGTGCTCCGAGATTGCCGAAGTCCTCGGCATCCCCGAGGGCACCGTAAAGTCCCGAATGGCCGAAGCCCTCACACGTCTTGCCGTGCTGCTCAAACCGCAGGACCAGGCCTGATTCCAAGTTTCACCCCGTCTTCCCATGAACCATCCCTCCCCCGAAACCTGGGTCGAGTTCCTTTACGGCGAATTGCCCGCCACCGCCGAGAGCGAATGCAGGAATCATCTCGAAACCTGCCCCGAGTGCCGCGCCCGCGTGGACTCCTGGAAAGCCACACAGGCGCTCCTCGACGAGGACCGCGCCACGCTCGCACCCCATGCCGCCGCGGTCGTTGCGAGTCCCACCCCGTGGTTCCGTCGGCCCGCCATCGCCTGGGCTGCTGCCGCCGCGGTGGCCATCGGCACCGGGTTCCTCGCCGGCAGATGGACCGGCCCCAGCCGCGCCGAATGGCATCGCGAACTCGCCCGCACGCGCGAGGAGCTCCGCAACGAACTTCAACTCCAGCAACAAGAGCAAACCCGCGCCGTCGCGACCTCGGCCGTCCAGGCCACCTCGGCGGAAACCCAGCGGTTCCTCAATGAATTCGCCGATCGCATCCAGGCGGCGCGAACCAGCGACCGACGCGACCTGCTGCAGACCCTGCAGGCGCTCGAAGAACGCCACTCCGGCGACCTCGCCCAATTGCGCGGCGATGTCCGCCAACTGGCCCGCACCACGGGCAATGGATTCCGACAGGCGGAATCCCAGTTCAACCTCATCGCTTCCCAACTGCCTGCCGAATCCGCCGCCGGCCCGTTGCCGTCGGCCAGCCCAGCACCCGTCCGTTAGTCCGTCCGATCGTCCGCGTTCCAAAAAAGATTCACCGCATTTTCTCATCATGAACTCCATCCCGAACCCCTCCATTCCCGAATCGCAGGCAAAGCCCGCGTATCCATCCCGAGGCTTCCATCGGCTGCCGCTGCTGCTCGCGGGCGGACTCGCCCTCCTGCCGGCGCTCGCCGCGGCGGAGCTCTCCACCACCGGAGGAAGCGGAACCTTTGGATCCGCCGGCGGTGGAGGCGGAGTGGTGGTGGTAGGCGGCGGTGGCGAAGCGGGAACCGCCACCGTCACTTCCGAGATCGAAATCGAGCGGAAGATCAAAGCCGGTACCGACCGGGCCCGACGCGAGGTCGCGCGGGCGGAAACCGAGGTCGCCAAGGCCGTCGAATCCGTGCGACGCCAGGTGGGTCAGGCCCACCTGAGTTTCAAGGGCAGCGCGAACCTCCGCACCCTCATTGTCCCGCGCCCCGACACCACCGAGGAGCAACTGGCCGACGCCCAGGAGCAGCTCGCCATTATGTCCCGCATTGTGAGCAAGGCCGCGGATCCCGAGGCCTCAGGTCGAAGCGGGTTCCGCTTCCGCCTCGCCGGATTGGGCCTAGGCAACGGAACGGATCTCGATGCCATCTACCTCGACGGTTATGGCGCCACCTTCCTCGTGTCGACCGACTACCCCTTGGTCGAGCCCGCGAAGATCGCCGAGAAAAAAGTGGCACCGCCCGCCGACAAGGACGCTACGTGGGAAAAGACCCGACGCGAACTCGCCGGAAATCCGGCCGATGAAGAATCGACCGATGACCTCGCCGATTCCGAGTCCGCCCCGGCCTTCGATGCCGATCGTGTGGCGGCCCTGAAGCGTCGGCTGGTGGAATCCTTCAAGCACGCCACGAATCTCAAAATCCTGCGCGAAGGGGCGGATCGCGTGACCCTTGTGGTCAGCGGACGCGGAGCCAAGAGCACTGCCACCCGGGTGGCGGGAGGAACCCGCGTGACCGAAAAAGTGGTGGGGTACATGAACAACGGAAAGGAATTCCAAGTGTTCGACTTCAATCACGGTCAGCGCTCCCAGCAACTCACGCTCACCGCGCGCAAGGGCGACATCGATGCCTTCGCCGCCGGCCGCCTGAGCCTCGATGAATTCACCAAGAAAGTCGTGACCACCACCCAAGCCAAGCTGCCCGTGTCCCAACCCTGATCCAAGCCAATCAGAAATCGCAGCATCCTCACCCGCACCCCGCGCCTCCTCCCGGAGCGCGGGGTGTTTCGCTCCGGAACCGAAATCGTTCCACATCCGCACCACAGGCTGCATCCAGCATCCAGCATCCTGGATCCAGCACTCCCCGCCCACCGCCTCGTCCAATCTTCGACCGGCTCCCGACATTCCCCTTGCCACAACCCGGTCCATGCCGGTTGGCTCGACGCGTGACTCCGCAGCAAGCAGCCGCACTTCTCGACCGTTTCCAACAGGGCCAGGCAACCCGTGAGGAAACCCTGCGCGCATTCCAGGCCGAGCCGGTATCGGATTTGGGCTTCGCCGTCGTGGACACGCAGCGCGAGCTGCGGAAGGGATTTCCCGAGGTCATTTTTGGTGCAGGCAAGACGCCCGAGCAGGTCGTCGCGATCGCCGACAAACTGGTGAAGGCGAGCGGACGCGTCCTCGTCACCCGCGTGACGCCCGAGCACGCGAAGCCATTCCTGAAAAAGTTCCGCAAGGGCATCCATCACGAGGCGGCGCGCTGCCTCACCGTGGAGACCCGTCCGCTCGCCAAGCGCCCCGGCATCGTCGCCGTGGTGGCCGCGGGCACCAGCGATCTTCCCGTGGCCGAGGAAGCTGCGCTCACCGCCGAGTTCATGGGCAACACGGTCCAACGCATCTACGACGTCGGCGTGGCGGGTCTGCACCGGCTGCTACGCCGGGTCGATGACCTGCAGGCGGCGAATGTGCTCATCGTGGTCGCGGGCATGGAAGCCGCGCTGCCCAGCGTGGTCGGCGGATTGGTGGGAAAACCCCTCATCGGCGTGCCCACCAGCGTTGGCTACGGATCCCATTTTGGCGGACTCACTGCACTCCTCGGCATGCTGAACTCCTGCGCCAGCGGGCTCACCGTGGTCAATATCGACAACGGCTTCGGTGCCGGCTACGCCGCCAGCCAGATCAACGCCCTCGCCGCCGAAGCCCGCAGCTAGCCCGCAGTCGGGTGCGGTTTTTCAAAATTTCCGTGGATTCGCCGGCGACGGTTCCGTGCTAGGCTTTTGCCGTGTTGCCGGATATCCGCTCTCAAACCCGCGAAACGCTCGCCGCTCAATTCAATGCCTGGGGTCAGCCGTCCTATCGGCTCGATCAGCTCCTGGGCTGGCTCTACGCGCGCCGCGCCGCGAGCTGGGATGCCATGAGCAACCTGCCCAAGGCCCTGCGCGAACAGCTTGCCGCCACCTGGTCGCTCCACCTGCCCGAGCTCGTGGTGAAACAGGGCTCGCGCGATACCACCCAGAAACTCCTCTGGCGACTCGCCGATGGGGCCCTGATCGAAAGCGTGCTGATTCCCGCCAATCCCGCCCTGTACGGTGAGGACAGCGATCGTCACACCTTGTGCATTTCCACCCAGGTGGGATGCGCCTACGGATGCCGTTTTTGCGCCAGCGGGCTCGAAGGCTGGAAACGCAACCTGACCATTTCCGAAATCGTGGGCCAAATCCTGGCGGTGGAACGCTGGGCCGCCGCGAATCCGCCGGAGTCACCCGCTCCAGCAACCCCATCTGCCGAGGCAGCGGTTGAAGGCGGCTCCCCTGCCCCGGCGGCCAAGCCCGCCGCGCCCGCCCCCAGCCGGATCGTGAACAACATCGTGGTGATGGGCATGGGCGAGCCGATGGCCAATTTTGATAATCTCATGCCCGCTCTCCGCGCCTTGAACGCCGCGTGGGGATGCGGCATCGGTGCACGCAAGATCACCATCTCCACCAGCGGGCTGGCCCCGCGCATCCGCGATCTCGCACGCGATCCGCTGCAGTTCCGACTCGCCATCTCGCTCCACGGCGCCACCGATGCCGTGCGCGGACAGATCATGCCGGTGAACCGGAAATACCCCCTCGCCGAACTCACCGCTGCCTGTGAGGACTACGTGCGACACAAGGGCAAGATGATCACGCTGGAGTACATCCTCATTGCCGGCGTGAACGACGGCCTGGACCAGGTGATGCCGCTCGCGGATCTCGCGCACCGGTTGCACGCCAAGGTGAATCTGATTCCGTACAACAAGGTGGACGGGCTTCCTTGGGAACGTCCGACCGACGACGTGTGCGAGACCTTTGCCGACCAGCTCGACCAGCAGGAAGTCGTTGTCACCCTGCGTCGCGAAAAAGGTCACGACATCGACGCCGCCTGCGGCCAGCTCCGGTTGAAAACGGAGAAGAAGTCCGAAGAAACGGCGTCGACTCCGACCCCGGCGGCATAGGCCGTCTTCCCACTCCGCTCGACCTTTTGCCTTCTCCCGGATTTTCCATCACTATCCCGTCGTGCTAGCGCTACTTGATTACGGTGCCGGAAATATTCGGAGCGTGGAAAAGGCTCTCACTGCCGCTGGGGCGGAAGTGCGTCGTGTGTCGTCGCCTGCCGACCTTTCATCAGCGCATGGCATGGTGCTCCCCGGCGTGGGCGCGTTTGACGACTGTATGAACGCCATGAACCGCCAGGCCCTCGGGGCCGCGGCGGTGGAATGGATCCGTGCCGGAAAACCGTTCCTCGGAATTTGCGTCGGATATCAGGCGCTGTTCGAACGCAGCGAGGAGTTCAATTCCTGCGCGCTCGGATTGGGCGTGTTCCAGGGGCCGGTCGTTCGGTTTCACCCGACTGCAGCCGAGCCGAATCTCAAGGTGCCGCAGATCGGATGGAACGAGGTCAACGTGACCCAGCCCGATTGCCCGCTGTTCCAGGGCATTCCCGAGCGCAGCCACTTCTATTTCGTTCACAGCTTTTTTCCGAAGCCTGCGGATCCGTCCATCGTGGCCGGCGAGACCGAATACGGCGTTCGATTCGCCGCGGCGATTCGCAAGGACAACGTGTGGGCAACGCAGTTCCACCCGGAGAAAAGCCAGACGGTGGGCCTCCAGCTCCTCGCCAATTTCGTGAAATTCGCGGCGAAGCACTGAGCTCGAGTGGTCGTTCAGGGTGCCATCAATGAGGACCGGGCCGAGTCGAAGGCGGTCCGTTCACACGTTCGGAGTACCGCGTTTACGCGGCTCTGCTGTTGGACGAAACTCGCACCCGCACCGATTTGATTCCTTTGACCCGACGAGTTCCTGCGCGCCCACCCGATCGGCGTAAACGCGGTACTCCCTGCCTGCTTCCAATTCCGTGAGTGAGCTCTCTTCCCCGGTCTCAAGTCACGACCGGCGCGAGAAACATCCCCCATCCAACCCACCGGTCAGCGTCGCAGCGTGCGGACCGTGTTCACCTCGCGCACCAGCCAGCGGCCTTCCTTCTTCACGAGTTTGAACTCGAACTCCTGCGCCGTGAACGCTTCCTGACGTCCGCTCGTGGCGGTGGCGGTGAGATGCACCTTGGCCGTGTCGGGTTCGGGCCCCAGATCCACCACCGGATCGAAGCACTGGACCTCCAGCCCGCCGGGCAGTCGAAACGCCGCCCCGGCCAGCTGTCGGATTTCATCGCGTCCGCTCAGCACCCCGGACGGCATGCCCAGGCTTTCGAAGCGCAACACTGCATCCTCGGTGAAGGAATTCACCAGCGTCTCCATGCGGGCGAGTCGGCGGACGGAGCCTTCCGAGGGCTTGTAACTCGCCTCACGGGCCATGGCCTCGACCGCCTTCACCACGCGACGCGACTCGGTGGGACGCAAAAACAGAAATGCACCAACGGCTCCGATCGCGAAAAGTCCCAGCAGGGCGTTGAAAAACCCGCGGCTCATTTGTGCGTGGCCCTTCCCACCAGACGCTCGCGTCGGGCCACGCCAAATTCATGACGGTCCTGAGGCATGCCGCGGTTGTCGCCAATGACGAGAAATTCATCGGGTCCGATCACCTCATCCTCCCGATCCCGCGGCCAGTTCCATGGGGCGCGTTTCACCACGTAGAGTTCCTCCAGCGGATTGCCATTGATGTAAACCGTACCACGACTGATACGGACCCGTTCCCCGGGGAGGGCGATGACGCGCTTGAGCAGGAGGTTATGCAGTCCCGAAGTGCGGATCGCCAGGATGTCCCCGCGCTCGGGGGGGTGCATCCACAGCGAGATCCGGTTGATGGAGGTTTTCTGCCCGTCGACAAAGGTGGGCTCCATGCTGACGCCGGTCACCCGGATCGGAAGTGCCATCCACCGAAAGTATCCCAGCACCAGCAACGCGGTGGCGATCAGGCGAACGGCCGTCACCTTGGGATTGCGTCCCACCAAAAGAATCTGCGCCCAGGAGGGACGCGGACGGGGTTGGAGCGAATCGTTGCCGGAATCCATGAGGTGGCGATCGGCGGCAACCTAGCGCGGCACCCCGGGGTGGGACAGTGCGATTTGCAGGAGAAGTTGCAGCTCCGTTGAACATGAATCCCGGAGCGTTGTCATCCGTCCGGCACTTGCGTCCCCTTGGGGATGACGCAATTGTCCGACGTACATCAACCAAACCCCAGTCCTGATTCCATGACGCTTCTCTCACGCCGCCAGGCCCTGAAATCGACCGGCCTGCTCTCCGCCGGATTCTTCCTGAGCACTTCGGTGACCCGCGCCCTCGCCCAGGCCGCCGCTGCCACCGGTCCGCACAAACTGGAGCCCCTGCCCTACGCCGCCAACGCGCTGGAGCCCCACTTCGATGCCCGGACGATGGAAATCCATCACGACAAGCATCACGCCGCGTACGTCACCAATCTGAACAAGGCGCTGGCCGATTATCCCGACCTGCAGAAGCTCAGCGTCGAGGAGCTGCTCAAGGACCTCAACAAGGTCCCGGAGAAGATCCGCACCGCGGTGCGCAATCACGGCGGCGGGCACTACAATCATACGCTCTTCTGGCAGACCCTCCGTCCCGAAGGCGGCTCCGGCCCTGAAGGTCCTCTCGCCGAGGCCCTCGGCTCGTTGTTCGGCGACAAGGAAGAGGGACAAAAGCTGTTCCTCGAAAAGTGCCTCACCCTGTTCGGCAGCGGATGGGTTTGGCTGTCGATCGATTCTTCAAAGAAGCTCGTTCTCGAATCCCTCCCCAACCAGGATTCGCCGCTCTCCAAGGGCAGCACGCCGCTGGTGGGCCTCGACCTGTGGGAGCACGCCTACTACCTGAAGTTCCAGAACCGCCGCGCCGACTACGTGAAGGCCTTCTTCCCGTTGATCAACTGGGAGTTCATCCAGCAGCGCTTCGAAAAGATCGCCGGCTGATCTGACTCTCCGGGCGATTCGATCGCTTCATTTCAAAGCAAAAACGGCACCGTGGAATCCTCCGCGGTGCCGTTTTGTTTGAAGCGGGGAGCGGGTAAGAATCGCACCGGACTTTATACCGAGACTTGTCGCCGCTCGATCGAGCGAACGGACTCCCTTCATTAACGACTCTCGATTCAACGTTGTTGGGGGAGATCGTTCCACCGGGAGGCTTCCAATCCGGCAACGACGGCGCTGACGCTGGTCGTTTTGAAGCATCGGCAGAGCGGCAGCTCTGCCCTACAGACGATGAGCACGGCGCCGTTGGTGCGTCACCGCGCCGTTTTCCCCCTTCAACGCTTCAACGCTTCAACTTTTCACCCCTTCAACCGCGGCATCAGCCGCCTCAACGCAGCTTCTTCACCAGCACCTTCGAGTGCCGTCCTGAGGAATCGTACCGCTCACGACGATGAGGCGGGAGGTCGTCGGGACTGCCTTCCACAAACCCCGCCTTGCCCTGGAACCAGGTGAACGCCTGGGTGGAGAGCGTGATCAATTCCGCAACGCCGAGTTCGCGCGCCTTGGTTTCGACGAACTGCACAAGCTTGCGTCCGATGCCCTGGTTTTCGTGCGACGGATTCACGAACAGGAAGGCGAGTTCGCCCTTGTTCTGTTCCGGATACAGATGCAGCGCGACGCAAGCCACCGGGTTCTTGTCGATTTCGAACAGGTAGTAATCGCCGATCTGCTTTTCGATCGCCGCGCGCGTGCGCTTCACCAGCTCGGAACTGGCGACAGAATTTTTGGTCAGCTGCAGCAGGCTCCGGATGTCCTTCTTCAGCGCCCGACGGATCTGCTGGTATTCGTTGGCGTAGATCATCGTGCCCACGCCCTCGTTGGAGAAGATCTCGGCCAGCAACCCTTCATCCACGCGGCCGTTGATGACATGCACGCGCGGCACGCCGGCTTCGCAGGCAGTCACCGCGAAACGAGCCTTGGACAGCACCTCGGCCGGCAGGTCACCAGGCGAGTGCGCAATGATCTGCTTCAACTCCGCCACTGGAAGCTGACGGAGAAGATTGCCCTGACGCGTCAACCCGTCGGTGCCTGTCACATAAATCAACTTCATCGCCCGCAGCTGATCGGCCAGGTTGGCGGCGATGGAATCCGAATTCACCCGGTAGGTCTTCCCATCGCCATCGAATCCCAGCGGCGGAACCACGGGAACGATGCCCTGCGCGAGGAGCGATTGGAGAAATTCCACATCCACCCGCTCCACCTTGCCAGTGAAGAGATGATCCACGCCGCCCAAGATTCCGAGCGGATGCGCGATGACCGCATTCGTGGAAACTGCGCGAAGATCATTTGCCGCGAGACCTTCCAGGATTTCGTGCGTGAGACGGTTCGCAGCGGTGAGGGCCAGCTGGAGCGTGTCGGCATCCGTGATGCCCGTACCGTCGAGATTCGTCGGCGTGATGTGGCGTTCGACGCCTAGCGCCCGGATCTGCTCCGCTGCTCCGTGCACGAGCACGATGCGGATGTTCAGGGATCGAAGAACCGCCAGGTCCAGAAGCAGGTTGGCGAAGTTGTCATCGGTGACCACCGCACCATCCACGGCCACCACGAAGGTCTTCTCCCGATAACGGGGGATGTAGCGGAGAATTCCGCGGAGATCAGTTGGTTTCACTGGGGACGATCAAGAGCACGCCGCGAAGTGGTATTCGGACGGCCAGCGGTTGCAATGGCGAACTTTTCCTGGACGCAAAAAACCCGGGGCATCCGATGGGACGCTCCCGGGTTTTGAAACGCGTTTCCGCGGCGCTTTCGCGGGTCACCGCTCGTCATCTCGACTGCGCGCGGTGAGCATCAACTGAAGCAGCTGACTGACCGCGGCGAACATCGCAGCAACATAGGTCAGCGCGGCTGCCGAGAGCACGCGGTCCACTCCTTCATGCTCGCGGGGAGTCACCAGACCGAGCCGCTGAAGCTGAGCCTTGGCCCGGGAGCTGGCGTCGTATTCGACCGGCAGCGTGATGATCTGGAAGAACGCCACCAGGGAGAAAAACCCGATGCCCAGGATGAGCAGCGTGTTTCCGAGTCCATAGAACCCGCGCATCTGGCCGAGCAGGAATCCGATGAAGATCAGGATCGTGGACGCCGTGCTGGCGATTCCGGTCACCGGCACCAACGCCATGCGCAGGCCCAGCATGGAGTACGCCTCCTTGTGCTGGAGAGCGTGGCCCACCTCGTGGGCCGCCACCCCGACCGCCGCCACGCTGGTGCTGTAGGCCGTTCCTTCCGAGAGGAACACCGCGCGCTTCGTCGGGTCGTAATGATCGGTCAACTCTCCCGGGACTTCATGAATCGGTACCCCGGCAAGGCCATTGCGATCGAGGATTTCCCGCGCGGCCTCGGCCCCGGTCATTCCACGGTCGGTTCCCACCTGGGAGAGTTCTGAATAGGTGGACTGCAGGCGGTACTGCGCCCACAGGGCGACTAGCATCGGCGGAATCGCCATCCACCAGTACGGTCCCATCATCAGTGCCAGTGTCATCGCTTGATCCTAAAATCGAGTTCCAGTTGTTGATCGTTCGATCGCCGCCCAACAGGGGCCGCGATGGCGCCGAAGTTACTGCGCATCCGCCTCCGGGCAATTGGAGCGGCCGATGCGAAATTCCACTTCCAACCGCATTTGAACGCAGATCAACGAGGAGACCGAACCGTCAATGAGCCCCCGCAGCATGCCCGCCTTGGCACCGATCAATGCAGATGCAGGGACGACATGAAATACAGGCGGCCCTGCGGGAGTTTGGGCACCAGGTCCACGCCACCGAGATTCACCTGCATCGACTTGGCATCGGACTTGCCAAGCAGGCGCAGGAGGTTGGAGAAATTCGGCGCGGGTTCAAAGGTGACGATCTTGGCCGAATCAAGATCCGCCAACGCGAGGGCGCGCGACACAGCGGTGTCGAAGTTTCCAATTTCATCCACGAGTCCCAGCTTCAGCGCCTGATTCCCGGAAAGAATTCGACCATCGGCGAACTCCTTCCAATTCGAGGCGAGCGGGTGCCCATCTGTGACGTTTTCCTTTTTATTTTGCTCCGCCGACCAGGTGCGGCCCGAGACGATCACCGACGCAAACCGGGCGTAGCTCTCATCGATCATCCCGGCGAGAATGGCCCGCTCTTCCGGCAGTTCATCCTCGGCGCGTTTGTCGGGGCTGAGCATGTCCTTGAGCTTACCGCTCTTCACCACTCCGGGACGGACGCCCACCTTGTCCATCAGGGCGCGGTAGTTGTAAGTGTGGAAGATCACGCCAATGCTGCCGGTGATGGTCAGCTCGTTGGCCACGATCCAGCGGCACGGAGCACTGACGTAATACCCGCCCGATGCCGCGATGGAACCCATGCTGGCGATCACCGGAATGTCGGTGTTGGTCTGGAATCGTTGGACGTACCGATAGATCTCATCGCTCGCCAGAACTTCGCCCCCCGGCGAATCGACGCGGAGAATGACCGCCTTCACATGCCCATCTTCGGCGGCACGGTCCAGTTGATCCCGGATCGATTCAACCAAGCTCGTCCCGCTGCGGCCGGTTTCCCCGGAAATGACCCCGTCTACATCGATGACGGCAATCTTGTCCTTGGACTCATCATCCTCGAGCACCACTTCCTGGAGCTGGGACGCGCTGTGGGAGGCGTGGCTTTCGTGAACGCTGGCGAAGTCTCCGAGTTTCTTCACTCCCAGCACGAGATTCACGAACAGGCTCGCGAAAAGGACGAGGGCCAGGCAGACCGCAATCCACTTCCAGGCACCACCACCCCGGCCTCCCGGAGGAGTTGCCGAGGCGGACGCCCCAGGCCGGACGAATGGCGGAGGGGTAGGAGGTGGAGGGGGCAGCGGCGACGCTGCGGGCGGAGTGGACGCCTGCGGCGGCGGGGCCGATGGCGGAATCACCGGCGGGGAAAGGGGATCAGACTCGGGCGAATCCATGTTGCCGCGAGGCTAGAACGGAACGGGACGATGGCAAGTCCGCCGGGGTGAACCATTTTTGAGGCATCCGGCAAATTCCTCCCCGCCCCCGCCCCGCAATGGACTCTCTGGCCCGATTCCTGCAAGGGTTGCTCCATGTCTCCTTTGCGATACGGACTCACCGTCCTGCTTTTGCTCGTTCACGCCTTCAGCTGGCTTGGACGCGCCGAAGTGGTGACCTGGATCCCCACCGACAGCACGGTCAGTTTCTTCCGCGGGACCCGCGAAGCGAGCTCCCCCGATACCACCCTCTGGCGAAGCCCCGACTTCAACGCCAGCACCTGGGAATCGGGTCCCATGCCTCTTTATTATGGGGAAGCCCTCAACGGAACGCTGATCAACGACATGGGGGGCAAGTACACCACGCTCTTCCTCCGCAAGACCTTCAACGTGGCCGATCCGGCGGATGTATCGGAACTGATGCTACGGGTGCAGGTGGACGACGGATTCATCGCATGGATCAACGGGCGCGAGGTGGCGCGATTCGCTGCGCCGGACGGGGAACCCAAGTTCGACAGCCTCGCGAGCGTCAGCGCCACCGAGCCGGTGCAATTGCAGGACTACCCGGTGGGTGCACCAAAATCGGTCCTCCGCAGCGGGGTCAACGTCCTCGCGATCCAAGTGTTCAACGTCAGCCTGAGCAGCAGCGACATCGTCCTCAACGCCTCCCTGACCGCCACGATTGATTCGGAAGCGCCGCGTATTTCCCGGGTGCAGCCCAGCGAAGGCGCTGCGGTTTCCCGACTTAATTCCATTGAAGTGCTCTTCACCGAACCCGTCCGCGGAGTGAAAGCATCGGACCTTCGCATCAATGGCACCCCGGCCACCGGAGTCACGGCGGTGGCCCCTGACCAGTACGTGTTTTCATTTCCCGCTGTGGCCAATGGCTCCGTGACCGTCTCGATCCCGGCGGGTACCGCGATTACCGATCTCTCCGCAGCAGCCCTGCCCTTCGCCGGAGCCACCTGGAACTACACGGTGGATTCCACAACGCCACCGCCGGGCATCACCATCAGCGAATTCCTCGCTTCGAATTCGCGCGGATTGCGCGACGATGACGGAGACCATTCCGATTGGATCGAACTGGCCAACAGTTCGACCGACACCGTCTCCCTCGGAGGATGGACGCTCCTCTCCGGCAACGCAGCATGGACCTTCCCCGCGGTGACCATCTCCGCCAAAGGGCGTCTGCTGGTGTACGCCTCGGGAAAGAACCGCACGAACATCACCGCGGCCCTTCACACGAATTTCAAACTCAGCAGCGAAGGCGAGCGTCTCGCGCTGATCACTCCCACCGCCGCCATCGCTTTTGAGTACTCGCCAGCGTATCCCGCCCAGCGAGCCGATGTGTCCTACGGCCATGCGGAGGGGGCGCCGACGCGATTGGGATATTTCACCACTCCGACTCCCGGACAACCCAACAGCACTTCCGGAATCGGGTTCGCGCCGGATGTGGAGTTCTCCAAGACCAGCGGCACCTACCCCAGCGGTTCGCTCGATCTGACATTGAGCCTCTCGACCAATATTCCCAATTCGGTCATCCGATACACGGTCGATGGCACCCTGCCCACCGAGGCATCGTCGGCCTATGCCAGTCCGTTGCGGTTTGTGAATCAGGCCGTGCAGGTTCGCGCACGGGCCTTCACGACCGGGCTGCTGCCGGGAACGGTGCGAAGCGAGACGTTCATTCCCATCTCCGCCCAGGTGGCCTCGTTCAGATCGAGCCTGCCGGTGTTTCTGATCCATGACTTCAACAAGGGCCGGCCTCCCGCCAACGTTCGACTCTTCTCCCATTTTCAAATCTTCGAACCCGGAACTAACGGCCTCACCTCGCTGGCCGATGCGCCAACGCTAACCTCCCGGGCAGGAATCTCGGTCCGCGGCTCCAGCACCGAAGGCATTGAGAAGGCCAGCTACCGCGTGGAGTTCCGCGATGAGTTCGACAACGACCGGCCGGTGTCGCCGCTCGGACTCCCGGCCGATGGCGACTGGATCATGTACGCCCCGAACTCCTTTGAACCGGTCCTGATCCACAACCCGTTCATGCACCAGCTCAGCCGGGACATCGGTCGCTACTCGCCGCGCACGCGGTTCGTGGAGGTGTACTTCGTCGGCACGGGAACGGGTGCGGTGGCCCAGACGAGCTACGCCGGGATCTACGTGCTCGAGGAGCGGATCGAAATTGGAAAGGACCGGGTCGATGCCGGATCCCTCCAGGCGCAGAACCTGACCGCGCCGAGCATCACCGGGGGATACATGATGAAGGTGGACCGTCTCGATCCGGGCGACTCCGGCCTCGGAGCAGCGAACCAAACCATGGGCTTCGTCGAACCGGCCGAAGCGGACCTGAGGCTCCCTGCACGTGCGGCCCAGATGAATTACATCCGCGGGTACATGAACAGCTTCGGCACTGCCCTCTACGACAACATCCGATTCACCAACCGCACCACCGGATTCCGCGCCTACATTCACACGCCGTCATGGATCGACCATCACCTGTTGAACGTCCTCGCGTTCAACGTCGATGCCCTCCGGCTCAGCGCCTATTTCTACAAGGAGCGCAACGGACTCCTGCACTTCGGACCGCTGTGGGATTTCGATCGCGCGCTCGGATCCACCGACGGACGCGACTCCAACCCGCGCGTGTGGCGCTCCACCACCTCTGATGGCGGGACCGACTTCTTCAACTACACCTGGTGGGATCGCGTCTTCCGTGATCCGGACTTCTTCCAGGACTACATCGACCGCTATCAGAGCCTTCGAAAAAATGAGTTCAGCACCACCAACCTATGGCGGCTGATCGATGATCTCTCCAATCAGGTTCGCACCGCGCAACCGCGGGAGGTCGCCCGCTGGGGTGTCTCGCCACGCGGCGGGAGCTATCAGGCCGAGGTGAACCTGATGAGGAACTGGATCTCGAATCGCACCGAGTTCATGGACCGCCAGTTCGTCGCGCCGGCAAAACTGGTGTCGCCCGGCGGTAGCGTCGCCGCCGGCTTCGGCGCCGAGATCACCCCGCCCGCGGGCATCACCGTGTACTACACTCTCGACGGAACCGATCCGCGCCTGCCCGGCGGTGCCATCTCCCCCTCGGCAGTCGCCTACACCGGCACGCCAGTTCGCATCAATCGCAACGCGAAGCTCGTGGCCCGCTCGATGAACCCCTTTCACTCGGCCCTTACCGGAGCCAACAACCCTCCGTTGAAATCCCTCTGGTCGAGCCCGGTGTCCGCGACCTACGTGGTGGATCCCGTGCCGGTGGCCATCACCGAACTCCACTACCACCCGAACGACGCCTCCGCCCCCGGGGATGCCGACAACCTCGAATTCATCGAGTTGTTCAACTTTGGTACACGCTCCCTGTCCTTTGCCGGGATGCGCCTGCGCGGCGGCGTCGACTATGATTGGACGACCACCAACAACGCCGTTCTTCGCGCAGGCGAGCGCGGCGTGCTGGTGCGGAACCTCGAACGCTTCTCGGCGAAGTACCCCACCGTCTCGTCCATCCTCGGCGTGTACGGACCCCAGCAGCTTTCGAACTCAGGAGAACGGCTCGCGCTGTTTGGCCCGTTGGAGGAGCCCATTCTTGATTTTCAATACGACCCACTGTGGCAGCCGCAGACGGATGGAGCGGGCTATTCGTTGGTGCTGGCCGATGAAAACAACCCGGGCAACTACGGCGATCCCGCCGCGTGGCGACGCAGCACCGAGGTCGGAGGATCCCCCGGACTTCCAGACCCCGCCCCGGTGTTCACCCCGGGAGTGCTCGAAGCCAGGATGGATGCGGCGTCAAAGATCCATCTGCGCTTCGAAGCCCCGGCGGGAACCGCGCATCGCATCGAGACGCGTGAGCAGATCAACGCCGGCGCATGGTCAACCGCTGCAGAGTTCCAACCGGCCGCCACCAACCGTACTGAAGACGTTACGATTCCGGCCGCCGACGCCGCACGGTTTTATCGACTTCTTCGCTACTGACCGCGATGCGGCGGCCGTTGCAAATCGTCCCTGGACTCAGGAACGCCACGAAGCCACCAGCGCGGCGGCCAGGGCGGTGAGGGCCGGCCAGTCGCGCGACTGCATCAATTCTGGTTTCACGAGGCTGCCGCCCACCCCAACGGCCACGCACCCGGCCTTGCGAAACTGACCGGCGTTGGTGGCATCCACCCCGCCGGTGGGCACGAGTCGCAAGTGCGGCAGCGGCGCCCGCAAGCCGCGGATGAACTTCAGTCCAAGCACCTCGGCCGGGAAGAGCTTCACGAAATCCGCTCCGGAATCATGCACCGCCTGCGCCTCGGTCGGCGTGAACGCCCCGAGCAACATGGGCACGCCGGCGGCGTGGCATCCGGGAATGAGCGAGGGGCGGAACACCGGGCTCACGGCAAACTCCGCGCCGGCTTCGATCGCTTCATCGCATTGGGCCGGATGCAGCAGCGTTCCGGCACCGATCAGCACCTGATTCCCGAGTGCCGCGCGCGTCGACCGGATGGCCGAGGCGAAGTTCGGCGTGGACGTGGTGACTTCCAGCGCCGTCACGCCACCTGCGAGCAGGGCCGCCCCGAGCTCGGGCACCAAGCCCGGATCCGGAGCGCGGATCACCGCGACGACACCGCACTGCATCAATCGTTGGGCACGCTGGGAACGGAGGGAATCGGACGACATGATTTCGGGAGTCTGGAGTGGGAAGGGAAAAGGACCAAGTCAGAGATCACGAACCAGCACCTCCGCCTCGCGCGAACGCGTGTGGGTGCGAAACCCGAGCTTCAGATAAAACCGCCGCGCGCGGTCGTTTTCGGGATGCATGACCAGGTGCACCCCGGAAACGCGGGCCGCACGCATCGCATCGAGAAGCATGCCCACCATGCGAACGCCGTAACCCCGCCCCTGCGCCCGCGGGAGGAGATCGATGTGGAGATGCGCCGGAAAGGCCTCCATCGGTTGCGGGAACTCCCATCGGCGATGCGCGAACCAACGCCGCTGTTCGAATTCAAGATCCGAGGGAGCGGTTGGCACGGCCCGCCGGATCAAATCCAATTCACCGGCCACACGGGGGTACCAGTCGCTCTCGAATCGATGGGAGAACCGGAGCGAATCAGCCGTTCCCAGCACGTAGCCACACGGGCCGGCTTCATCCTCGAGCGTCCAACTGAAGCCCGGTTCCAACGCCACATAAGGGCCGACGAACCGATGTCCGAGCCACGCCGGATCCGAAAAACGGCCGGTGGCATCGGCTCCCCCGTCGCCGGTTTGGAGGCACACCTGATACAATCCCGGCAGATCTTCCATCCGGGCGGGCCGGATGCGGGGAGTGGTGGCGATGGCGGTGG
Source organism: Verrucomicrobiota bacterium (assembly GCA_947454705.1). GTDB lineage: Bacteria > Verrucomicrobiota > Verrucomicrobiia > Limisphaerales > UBA9464 > CAIVQB01. Next base: position 28,015 of record CANGKZ010000019.1, on the reverse strand, counting down.
AATCGACCGAAGGCACGTGCGGGAGTCTGCCGTGGGCAGAAAATCGGAACAATCCCCGCGGGATTCAGATTTCGATTTGCCCGAAAACGGCCGGCCCCGTATCAAAGCGGTGAACCATGAAATCACTTCTTCTTGTCGCCGCGCTGGCTTCCCTGCTGGCCGGATGCGCCACTGCTCCTTCCAAGCCCGGCGGCCCCACCCACGCGTTGGGAACCGTTGATTCCGAAGGATTCACCTACATCTCCGACGGCACCTGGAACGGCTGGAAGGTCAACGAGGCCAAGGATTCCTGGTCGATTGCCGACGGTGCCTTTCGCGCCAACGGCGGCCGCAGCCACAATTTCTACGTCGGCGCCCTCCAGCCGTTCAAAGATTTCGAGCTGAAGATCGACGTGATGACCCAGCCGAATTCCAACGGTGGCATCTACATTCACACCAAGTATCAGGAGAGCGGATGGCCCTGGGGTGGTTATGAAACCCAGGTCAACCAGACCCATGGCGACTGGCGCAAATCCGGCAGCGTTTACTCCGTGCAGGATGTGAAGGAAGACAAGCTCGTGGGCGTGGTGAAGGATGGCGAGTGGTACACCCACCACGTCATCGTTCGCGGCAACAACATCAAGGTTTACCTCAACGGCACCCTGGTGAACGACTTCACCGAGGAAGCCGGCCGTCTCCCGGGCAAGGATTTCGAACGCAAGCTCAACGCCGGCACGTTCGCCCTCCAGGCGCACGATCCGAAGAGCGTGGTGCTCTACAAGAACATCCGCGTGAAGAAGCTCTGATCGAACTCGAGCCTCGTTCCCGCTGATCCAATTTAGACGCATCAGGGCGGCCCGCTTCGGCGGACCGCCCTGATTTCTTTGGAGAACCCGCCATCAATCAAAGTGGGATTCACCCTGCCGCGGAGGCGTCCCCATTCGTTCGGAGTCCCTTATTAAGACGGTTCTGTTAGGCGCATCTGAAAATAGCCCAGGCCTTGAGGCCTGGGATTGGGCCTAAACACGGAAAAAGTCCCGCAGGGACGGCAGAAAGACTCCTCTGTCATCCCTGCGGGACTCGACGACACCCACCGCATCCGAACCCAGGCCTCAAGGCCTGGGCTATTCTCAAAACCGATCGCCGAAGATTCGGACGGGCGGGTGTGAGATCATTTCTGAGATCGACAGTCGCCCCGCGTTTGAAGCCTCCGCCCAACAGCAGAGCCGCGTAAACGCGGTACTCCAAACGTGTGAGAAGTACCGCTGTTACCGCTGTCCCCCTTCAACGCTTCAACTTTTTAACCCTTCAACTCCCGTTTCTAGGTTCAACCCTTCAACCTCCGATCTTACGCATTCCACGCCTCAGTGAGCGCTGAACCGGAAGATCGTCGTGGTGTCGTAGGTTTCGCCGGGACGCCAGACGGATTTCGGGAAGCTCGGTTTGTTCACGGCATCCGGGAAATTCTGCGTCTCGAGGCAAAACGCGCCGTGCGGCGGGAAGGTCACTCCGCCGGTGCAGGTCACGCCCTCCTTGGGGAAGAAGTTCGCCGTGTAAAGCTGGATGCCCGGACGGTCAGTCAGCACTTCGAGGACGCGACCGGACTTCGGTTCCACCACGCGGGCGGCCAGCGCGATCGATTTGCCGCCGTTGTTCAGCACAAAGTTGTGGTCATAGCCGGTCGGGGTTAGGCCCGTGTTTTCAATGCGCTCGCCGATCGTGTGCGGCGTCGTGAAATCAAATGCGGTGCCCTTCACCGGAGCGAGCTCGCCGGTCGGGATCAATCCCTCGTCACCGGGAGTGTAGCGGTCAGCGGTCAGCTGAAGCTCATGACCGTCGATGACGCCCTGGCCGGCGAGATTGAAATAGCTGTGATTGGTGAGGTTGATCGGCGTGGCCTTGTCCGTGGTGGCGCGATAGTGAATCCGCACCTCGTTGTCCGCGGTGAGGATGTAGTCCACGGTCACCTTGAGCGTACCGGGGTAGCCTTCGTCGCCATCGGGGCTGACGTGGCTGAAGCGCACCCGCGCGAACTGCGGCGTGGTCTCGTCCTCCTCGACCTTCCAAACCTTCTTGTCAAAGCCCACTTTTCCGCCGTGCAGGTGGTTTGGACCGTTGTTGATGGCGAGCTGGTACTCGTGTCCGTCGATGGTGAACTTGCCCTTGGCGATGCGGTTGGCCACGCGGCCGGCGATCGCGCCGAAGAACGGATGACCGGCGAGGTAGCGGGGAAGATTGTCGAACCCGAGCACCACATTGCCCGGCTTGCCGTTGCGATCCGCAGTGTGGAGCTCGGTGATGATGAGACCGTAATTGGTCACCTTGAGCGTCGTGCCCTTGGCGTTGCGGAAGGTGAAGAGCGACACCGGGGTGCCGTCGGCGAGAGATCCAAAGGGAGTGCGTTCGAGGTTCATTGGAAAACGGGCGTTGCCGGGTTTGGCGGCATCGGAGTGGGAGACGGAGTCGGATTCGGATTGGTAATGGACGCAGCCCGCCAGCGGAGCCACGGCGAGAACGCCGAGACCGGCCAGCGCCTGACGACGGGAAACAGGAGTCTTCATGGCGTAATCAAACAGGGTGCGGGAACCCCGCGATCTCAACGCGGACCCGCGGAGAGAGCAAGTCCGCAGTCGTTTGGAGTCATGGCGTCCGGTGTTTTGGGCAATGTACGTCGACGATTGCCGTGCAGGATTTCAGGTCGGCTGCAGTTGCTCCCTTAAAAGCGGTGGAGGACTACCGCAGTCCAAGACCTGGCGGATTTCGCCGCGCGGGTAATGAAGTCGCGACAGCGTCGTGGAGTGCGCCAGTCCTCTGGCGCATTCGGAGGCAGAACACGTTTCAGACTACCTTGCCTCTGCACCTCGCAGCTTGCGTCGCTTTGCCCTTCAACCCTTCAACCTGGAAACAGCAGTTGAACCTAGAAACCGAAGTTGAAGGGTTAAAAAGTTGAAGCGTTGAAGGGGAATCCGACGCTGCCGCGAGGTTTTTCTCATGGGTTCGGAGTCCCGTCTTCAGACGGTTCGGGGAGGCGCGTCTCGAACAATGCAGGCGGTTGATTTCCAACCGTTCGATGGCCCCGTGTCCAACAGCAGAGCCGCGTAAACGCGGTACTCCAAACGTGTGAGGAACCCCGTCGCCTAAATCCGGCGCTGGGAGAGAAAACAACCAGCGGGGCAGAGGCTGTGGAGATTCACCCGGCGGGTGAACGAATTGGAGGCGCATCCAACGATTTATCACCCTCTCCATCTGCGTTGATCTGCGTCCATCTGCGGTTCGAACTGCCGCTTTTGGGTTCAACTTTTCAACCCTCCAACTTCAGCCCCAAAAAACATAAAAACGGGGCCGGCCGAAGCCTGCCCCGTTTTGAAAGATCGCGGACTTTTGGAACTCCGCCCGATCGCCTGCCCGCGATTAGTGGGCAGCCGCTTCGGCCTGCACCTCTTCGCGGACCGGAGCCTGCGCTCCGAGCACCGGGCGCTGGCCCTTGTGCCACCACAGCACCAGCGCGCTGGCGATGTAGATCGAGGAGTAGGTACCAGTAATGATACCCACCAGGAAGGTGAACGCGAAGTCATTGATCGGGCCGCCGCCGAACAGGTACAGCGAGGCGGTCGCGAGGAACACCGTGCCGGAGGTGATGATCGTACGGCTCAGGGTTTCATTGAGCGCGCGGTTCACCAGGTCCTTGAAGGATCCCGGAACCCCGAGCTTCAGGTCTTCGCGGATACGGTCAAAGATCACGATCGTGTCGTTGATCGAGAAGCCGATGATGGTCAGCAAGGCGGCCACGAACGTCGCATTGAACTGGCGTCCCTCGCCGACAAGCCCGGTGAGGCAGTAGCATCCGATGGTCATCAGCACGTCGTGGAGCACGGCGATCACCGCGCCGACGGCGAAGCTGAATTCGTAGCGGAAGGCGACGTAAACCAGGATGCCGAACAGTGAAAGAATCGACGCGAGAATCGCGGACTTCTGAATCTCCTGTCCAACCGTGGGACCGACGTGCTCGGTGCCGATCTGCTTGAAGCCCGCCGCTGGGAAGGACTTCTGGAGAGTTTCCACAGCGAGGTCGCCGTACTCCTTGCCGGGTTTCTTATCGTCCTTGCGGGCGGTGACCACGCGGAGCGTTTCACGTCCGGACGAGCTGTCCCGCTGATAGGAAATGCCGGCATCGCCGATGTTCAACTTGACGATCTCGGCGCGCAGTTGATCCACATTCACCTTCTGGGAGAAGGAGAGCAGCATGCTATTACCGCCGGCGAATTCCACGCCGAGGAGGTTCGATCCACGACCAAACACACCGTAGCCGATACCCAGAACAATGATGAGCCAGGAGAGGGTGAAGGCGGGCTTGGCCAGGGCCATGAAGTCGAGCTTCGATCCACGGATGAGGTGAAGCATCGGGAGCGAATTCAACATGCCGCGGGAGAGCAGGAAGTCGAAAATCAACCGGGTCACGATCAACGCGGTGAACAAGCTGACCGCCACACCGATGGTGAGCGAAACACCGAAGCCCTTGATGGCGCCGGTTCCCAGAGCGATGAGAATCACCGACGAGATCAACGTGGTGATGTGGGAGTCGAAGATCGTGGCGAACGCACGGTCGTAACCTGCTGCCAGTGCCCCGCGCATCGATTTACCCTTGCCCAACTCTTCGCGAATGCGCTCGTAGATCAGCACGTTGGCATCGACCGCCATACCGACCGTCAACACGATACCGGCGATACCCGGCAGGGTGAAGGTCACGTTGAGCGAGCACATGATGCCGAGCAGCACCAGGATGTTCGTGAGCAGTGCGACGTTGGCGACCAAACCGGCGCGGAGATAATAGACCAACATGAAGCCGGCAACGGCGAGGGTGCCGTAGAGCGAGGCCTTGATACCGCTGGCGATCGAGTCAGCACCGAGGGAGGGATCCACACCCTGTTCCGACTGAATCTTCAACGGGGTCTGCAACGGATTCTGCAGCGCGGTGGCGATTTCCTGGGCCTTCTTTTCAGAGTAGCCGCCGGCCGAATTGCTGATGCGGCAGCTGCCGCCGGTGATCGGCTCGATGATCGTCGCGAGGGAAACCACCTCGCCGTCGAGCACGATGCCCATCAACCGTCCGACATTGGCGCGGGTGACGTCGGCAAAGATTTCGGCACCTTCGCTGTCGAGATTGAAGTGAACCTCAGGATTGCCGGTGACCGGATCACGGGAAACGTAGGCTTCCTTGATGTATTTTCCGGTCAATCCACGGCCGGGCTGGCCGGCGACAGAAGCGGGCTTCTTCTCCAGAATGACTTTGCGGTACTCCTCGCGGCCATCTTCGGTTTCCTGCTTTTCCAAGACCAGCTCGTAGCCGGGGGGAATGAGGCCGGACTGAAGGTTCTGCGTCATCTCCGGATCCGCGAGGCGAATCTCCATCAAGGCCGCCTTCTGAATTCCTTCACGGGCTGCGACCTTGTCAGCTTCGCTCAAACCGGGGAGCTGGACGAGAATCCGGTTTTCACCGGCCGGCTGAATAAGGGGTTCGGCAACGCCGTAGGCATCGACGCGGCGACGGAGCACAGAGACCGCCTGGTCGATGTAGTAGGACTTGTTGATCGCGTTGGCCATGGTGTCGGCGCCCAGCTTGCTCGTGTCCATTTCGAGCAGGAAGGAGGTGCCGCCCTGAAGATCGAGACCGAGCTTGAAGCGTCCAGCGGCTTCCTTCTGAACCTTGTTCAGGATGGCCTGATTGGCGCGGGTCACGTTGCGGTCGCCCGAGATCTTGGTGAAGTTCGTCGGGAAATATCGGCGGAGGTCGGTGCCGTCGATCGCAGCCAGTAGGTTCGAGTACGAACCCCGGTGCGCCATGGTGGCCTCGTAGGAGCGCGCCTTGGCGATGATGGCGTTGTAGTTCGTGTCCCCCGCGGTGTTCACCGTCATCGAGTCAAACTGATCGATGAGGTTGCGCGCCTTGGGTGGCCAGATCTCGCTGAACGACCAAAGGACAACGAAGAGGACGAGGAGGAACTTCCAAAAATGGCTGCGGTTCATGGGCTGAGACGAAATCGCGGTCGAACGCGGAATCGAGATCGGGGTCGGGTTAAAATCTGGGAAAGGACCGGGGAACTCAGGCTTCTACGGATCCGGTGACCTGGGAGATGGAGCTTTTGAGCACTTCGAGCTTGGTATCGGCCGAGCGGAGGGTGACGGCATTGTCCTGAATTCCAGTCACGACGCCGATGATTCCGGAGGTGGTGACTACTTTGTCCCCCTTCTTCAACCCCTTCACCAGGTCCGCCTGCTGCTTGGCCTGCTTCTGCTGCGGACGGATGATCATGACGTAGAACACCACGACCATGAAGGCGATGACGCCCATCTGGTACAGATTGGCGCGCTTCGCATCCTCAGGTGTGGCTTCACCGAGGAGCGCGATAAGGCTAGGAATAACAGTCAGCATGGCAGAAGCAAAGGAACGCCGAGACTAGGCGGCTGAAACACTTTGGCAAGCGTTCGGTTCACCGCAGGGGGGCTCCACTCCCCGCATCCCCCCCTCGGAACCAGCCCAATTGCCGGCGACGCACCCTCGATCCGAGGAACTTTGGCTCATGGACCGGCAGCCTAGGCCGCCACCCATTTCGCCATCCCGCTGAACCGCTCGCCACCCCGCAGACAGCAATTCGACCTTTCCAAGCGAATGCCGAAACGGTGCCACGAATCCGATTCGAACTCCGAAATCGGGATTTCCCGCCGACACTCCTCAAGTTAGGGTCCGGCCATTGACTTCGGGCAATCGCCATAATTCCACCCCTCCGACTCCCGACCTGCACGCGGGGTTTCGAGATTACTCCTGGTGGATTCCCATCGCGCTCTTCACCACGGTGGCCCTCGTGCTGGTGGTGGTCTTCACCGCGCGCCCCACGTACCGCTATTTCAAGCTTCAACGTGCCACCAAACTCGCGACCCAGGCTGCCGCGCTCATCGACGCAGGGGAATTGACCCGCGCCCAGGGGCCCCTTGCGGCGGCCATGGCGTTGACGCCCGACAATCCCGAGGTGATCCGCCAGAGCGCCCGCTACTCCACTCGATTCCAGCTGCCGCAAAGCCTTCAATATTGGGAAATGCTTGAGGCCACGGGCACCGCCACTGAAGCGGATGTCCGGGAACACGCCAGTGTGGCCCTGGATCTGCATCGAACCGATGTCGCAGGGCGCGCCCTGGCCAAACTGCGGGAGATGAACATCAACAGTCCGGAGTCATGGCTGCTGCTGCTCCGCCACGACTCGCAGAGGGACGATCTCAACACCGCACGGGCCAACATCCACGGCGCCCTGAATCGATTCCCCAACGATCCCCGGATCACCCTCGCAGCGGGAGCCTTCCTGTTTCAACAGCCGGCAAGCCAGGAGGAGGAGATGCGAGGGCGCTCACTCCTTTGGTCGCTGGCCATTGGCACCAACGCCCAGTCGGCTGCGGCCATTCAACTGCTCGCCTCCAGCAGCCGGGTCGACCGATCGGAAAAGAAGGTCCTGGTAACGCTGCTCAAGAAGCGGCCCAACCCCACCCCGTCGGAACAGCTCCTGGCCGATGAAATCCAATGGGAAACGCAACCCGAACTGCGGCCCGATCTGATCCAGAACCAGTTCAATTTCGGGCGCAATTCCGAATCTTCTGCCGACCGAATTCGGATTGCAGAATGGCTCTCGAGCCGGGGCGCAGACCAGGAAGCGGTCACCCTCCTTCCCTCCACCCTGGCGCGCACCAATCTGGGTGCCCTGGAGCGGCGGCTTCAATCGCTGGCCAATTTGAAGCGGTGGGACGAAATCGAAACCGAGCTTGCCGCGAGCGCGTCCAACTCGAGCACCGATCCGATGCTGCGGTACACCTTCCAAGCGCTGACCGCATCCCAGACCGGGCGCACCAATGACGCCCTGGCCCATTTTGCCAATGCCGTCGTCTCCTGCGGGGCGGACCCGCGTCGATTGTACTTTGTGGCCACGGCAGCTGAAAAAAGCGGACAGGCCGCAGCCGCGGTCAAGGCGTGGACCGCACTGCTGGATTCCCCGACCTTTGCCGTAAAGGCAGGGCAGGCCATGTTGCGGATCCTAGCCTCTCTGGATGACCTCCCATCCACCGAGCGGGCCTTCAAAAAATTGCTAACGTTCGATCCCACCAACATCGCGCTCATCCGCGACCTGGCCATCACCCAGGCCCTGCTCGGCACCCGGCTTCGAGAGAATTTGGAGACCCTCGGGCCGCTGGTTCAAAAGAACCCGGAGGATCCCGGACTGCGTCAGGCGTTGGCCCTGATTTACCTTCGACTCGGGAATGCCCAGGCGGCCCTCGATCAGTTGGAAACACTCCCCGAATCGGCCGACGACACCGTACTCAGCCGGGTGATTCACGTCGCCGTGCTGGGCTCCAACCAGCAGCGCGTCCGAGCACGGGCTCTCGCCATCCCACTCGCGAAGGCAAAACTGCGAAACGTGGAACGGGAACTGGTGGCGGACTGGCTGCCTCATCCGCAGTAACGGTCCATCCAAAACTCCGGGCACTTCCGCGTCCCCGACATCGGTCACGCCCGAAGCCCCCTTCCAAACCATCCATCCGCGAGGGGGTTCCTTACGGATTGCCAACCCCGGGGTCCTAGGTGAATCATCTCTGGAACATGACGGTCACTCACCTCGCCGGCGGCATCGCGACACGACTCAGCGTGTCCCGCCCCGGCACCGGCAAGCCATTCACTCCAGCTCCAGTCCCGGCAGTCGCCGGCCAACCGGGGATCCCATTCGCCGGACTGAATTTGCCCACGCCCTGGTCGTCTCTAACCCTCCGCTCGGAGGAGATCCTCTGATGCCTCGCATCCTCGTTCTCGGCGGCACCGGCTACGTCGGCAGCGCCTTCGTTCAGGAGTTGCAACTCCGCGGCTGGGATTACCGCATTCTCCGTCGCTCCGAGGTGGACTACTCCCAGTTCCCGGTCCTCCTCCGATTCCTCCGGTCCGAGCGGTTCGACCTCCTCGTCAACTGCGCCGGCTACTCCGGGAAACCGAACGTGGACGGATGCGAACTCGAGCGCGCCGACACCCTCCTCGGGAACGCCACCCTGCCCCTCACCCTCGCCTGCGCCTGCTCCGAGGCCGGAATCCCCTGGGGACACGTGTCGTCCGGGTGTATCTTTTCTGGTGCAAAGGTTCGGAATCCCGACGGCACCGTGCGGGTGGAGCGGGATCTCATGACCCCGCGGGTTCAGGAAGAGCTGGTTCAATTTCCGGAGCGGTTTCACGGATTCACCGAGGCCGACGAACCCAACTTCAGCTTCCGCAACGGACCGTGCAGCTTTTACAGCGGCAGCAAGGCCCTGGGCGAAGAGGTGCTGTTGAACCACTCCGGCCATTTCGTCTGGCGCCTGCGGATCCCCTTCAACTCAGTCGACCAATCGCGCAACTACCTCTCCAAGGTCCAGCGTTACTCGAAGGTTTACGACAACGTGAACTCCATCTCGCACCTCGGCGATTTTGCCCGGGTGTGTCTGGATCTGTGGGAGAAGCGCGCGGCCTTCGGCACCTACAACGTGGTGAATCCCGGCTGGGTGACCACGCGCAAGGTCGTATCCCGGATCCAGGCCGTGCTCACCCCGGGACGGCAGTATGAGTTCTGGCGCGACGACTCGGAGTTCTACGCCCAGGCCGCCAAGACCCCGCGGTCCAATTGCATCCTCGACGTCTCCAAACTTCTGGCCACCGGGGTCAAGATTCGGAGCGTCGACGAAGCCATCGAGGACTCCCTCCTCCATTGGAAGCCGGCTCCGCAGGCCTGACGTCCCGTCCCGAACGCTTGCCTCCGGGCGCGTTTTAGCCGATTCCATGGCCTTTCGAATGAACTTACTCGTCACCGGCGGCGCCGGATTTATTGGATCCAATCTCGTTCGTCACCTCGTCGGACGCCCCGAGATCCAACGCCTCGTCGTGCTCGACTGCCTGACCTACGCCGGTCATCTCGCCAACCTGCGCGGCCCCGACCAGAATCCCGCCTACCGCTTCGAAAAAGTGGACCTCCGGGACAAGACCGAAGTCGTGCGCGTGGTGCGTGATCACGCCATCACCCACGTGCTGCACCTCGCGGCCGAGTCTCATGTGGACCGCTCAATCAGCGGCCCGGGCGATTTCATCTCCACCAACATCGTCGGCACCTTCAACCTCCTGGAAGCCTGCCGCGACGCTTGGAATCAGTCCCCGGGTGAACACCGGTTTCATCACGTTTCCACCGACGAAGTGTACGGCTCCCTCGGTGCCGAAGGCCTCTTCACCGAGACCACGCCCTACGCCCCGAACTCCCCCTACTCCGCCAGCAAAGCGTCGAGCGACCTGCTGGTCCGGGCGTATCACCACACCTACGGACTCCCGACCGTGGTGACCAACTGCTCCAACAATTACGGCCCCTACCAGTTTCCGGAGAAGCTCATCCCGGTGGTCATTCAGAACCTCATCCAACGCCTCCCCGTGCCGGTGTACGGCGACGGATTGAACGTGCGCGACTGGCTCTACGTGGGCGACCACTGCGAAGCCCTCTGGCAGGTGCTGAACCGCGGACGCCTCGGCGAGACCTACAACGTGGGCGGCCACAACGAGTGGGCCAACATCAACATTGTTCATCACATCTGCGACCTCGTCGATGAACTCGCCCCGCAATACGGCGGCAACTCGCGCTCCCTGATCAAGTTCGTGAAGGACCGTCCCGGTCACGACCGCCGATACGCCATCGATGCGGGAAAAATTCAGCGCGAACTCGGATGGGTCCCAGCCCACACCTTCGAAACCGGCATCCGGGAAACCGTCGCCTGGTACCTGGCGAATCAGCCCTGGGTCAACGAAGTGAAGACCGCCGGCAAGGCGAAGGGCTGAAGGACTGGAGCCGCAGGAGCGGCAGTTGAAGGGTTAAAAAAGTTGAAGCGTTGAATGGGTTAAGGCGCACGCCGACGCAGCCGCGTCGGCGTTTTGCTGGAGCCGCCGCCGGAAGAAGGCGGATCACCCGCCCGTCCGAAGTCGCACGCGCTCACATTGGGCCACCCCAACGGAAGCCCGCGCCAAACCGACTTTGGAGTGCGGCGGGAAGCGCAGCGCCACGCCGCTTTGCTCAACGCCCACCCGCAATCCGAAGCCTAGAAACCGCAAAGGCGCGGAGCCGCAGAGAAGGAATTGAATCTGGAAAGCAGGAAAGCAGGACCCGAAATCCAGCACCCACTGCCCTGCATCGTTCAGTCCCCAAACTGCCAGCTGCCATCTCCCATCTCCCATCTCCCATCTCCCATCTCCCATCTCCCATCTCCCATCTCCGATCTTCTTCAGGCCGGAATCCCACCCACCGCCACGGCACCATCGCGCGTTCCCGCCGCGACGCGGTTCCCCGAGGGTGACCACGCCAGATCGGTGACCACGCCCGGAAGATCCATCCGACGCAGCGCCTGCGAGGATTTGCCGGCGTTCCACATCAGCACCTGTCCGTCCTGACCGCCGCTCGCGAGCAGGTGTCCCGCGCGCTGATACGCCAGCGCGGAGATCCGCGCCTCGTGCCCCTGTAAAATTCGCGGCGTGGTCCCCGCCGGGCCGCGCCCGCCGCAGTCCCACACCATCACTTCGGTTCCGCCTCCGGTGGCGAGATAGCGTCCGCCGGAATGCCACGCCAGCTCGCGCACCTTTGCGGCATAGCCCGACATCGCCAACTCCTCGCCCGCGCGGAACGGAATTTCCCAAATTTGAATGCTCTGCTCCTGCGTGCCCGCCACCACCCAGCGTCCATCGGGCGACCACGCCAGTGAGATCAGCGACGTCTTCCACGGCAGACTCCCATGATGCTGCCCATCGGCCGACCGCCACAATTCCACGCCCGCATAACACGCCGCAGCCAACACCGAACCATCGGCTTTCCACGAAAGCCCGGCCACCGTGCTGCGATGCACCGCGGTCTCGACCACCTTGCGCGACGCGGCATCCCAGAGGAACAACCGGCGCCCCACCGCTGCGGCGAGCCGGTCACCGCCCGGAGACCACAGCAACTGCTCCGCCCAGGCCTTGCCGCCTTCGATCTCCTGGAACCGTTCGCCCGTTTGGCTCCAGATCCGGATGAACCCGTCCTGACCCGATGTCGCCAGCAGCGGCAGGCTCGATGAAAACGCCGTGCGGAACAGTCCATCCGCATGCGCCATGAAGGTCTGCAACACCGCGCCGTTCGCGGCGTTCAACAACACCACCCGACCGTCAAGCAGGCCGACCGCCAACACGTTGCCGTCGGACGACCACGAAACCTGCGATACGGATTCGCCCAAACCGGCGAACCATTCCCAGGGACGAACTGGCACGGAGAGATTCATCGCGATGCGGAAACAATCAGGTTCGAAGGCGAATCAAGCGAGGCAGCGACGGAAGCCCGCGTTCAGCGCCTCGCGATCGAGGTTGCGTCCGATGAACACCAGCTGGCTCTTGCGCTCCGACTCATCCTTCCACGGCCGGTCCGCCTTGCCTTCGAAGGTCATGTGAACCCCCTGGAACACGAAGCGGGTGGAGGCCCCCTTCAGGTTCAGAATTCCCTTCATGCGGAAGATGTCGGCCCCCTTGTTCTGCAGGAGCTCGCCGAGCCAGTTGTTCAGCTTCTTCGGATCCACATCGCGCTTCTCCTCAATGCCGACGCTGCTCACCGATTCGTCGTGATGATGCGCATGCGCGTGGCCGCCGTGTTCGTGCACGTGCGAAGGCTCCACCGTTTTGCCGCCCTTCTCGAGCCGACCCGAGAATTCAACCAAGCCGTGCTGCGTGAACAACGCGTAATTGCCGTGCGCGGGAATGTTCACCCGGAAGGTTGCGCCATCCTCGCCGATCATCAGCTTGTAGAACTTGCGCGCCGGCTTGAGCTCACCGCCCGTGCGCACCGTGGACGCCGGATAGCTGAACAGCGTGATCGCATCGTCCTCCGCCTTGTGCAGGGCGTCATGCAATCCGCCATGGCACTCCTCATGATCGTGATCATGATCGTGATCGTGGTCATGCCCGTGTTCATGGTCATGGTCGTGTTCATGATCGCACTTGGAGTCGCACTCGTGCCCATGCTCATGATTGTGATCATGATCATGGTCGTGGCCGTGCTTGTGTTCGTGATCATGCCCGTGGCATTCGCCGTGGCCGGCTTCGTGGGTATCGAGCTGCAGCAGCACCACGCCCATGGCCGGATCGGGACCGCCTTCCAAACGGAGCGTGTGTTCCCCGGCATCGAGATGGAACGTGCCGCTCCATTCGAACGGAAGCTCGCGCTCGAGGAAGTCGCCTTCGAGCGACATCTTCTGATTCAAGTCGAACGCGTGCAGATGCAGCACCTTGTCGGCATCGAGGTCCGCCTTCGTGGTGCGGAACACCTGGGCAACCGCGTTGATGCTGCGGATTTTTTCCTCGAGCTGGTTCAGCTCGGCCGGAGTTACGAGGTCCACCTTGTTGAGGAGGATGCGATCCGCGAAGGCGATCTGCTGCTTGGCCTCCGGGGCGTCGTCGAGGTGGAGGCTGATGTGCTTGGCGTCCACGAGGGTGACGATGCCATCCAGGCGGAAGCTCTCCTTGATTTCCTCGTCGCTGAAGAACGTCTGCGCCACGGGGCCCGGGTCGGCGAGGCCGGTGGTCTCGACCATGATGTAGTCAAACCGGTCGCGGCGCTTGAGCAACTGGCCGAGAATCCGGATGAGATCCCCGCGAACGGTGCAGCAGATGCAGCCGTTGTTCATTTCGAAGATTTCCTCGTCCGCGCCGATCACGAGGGCGTTGTCGATGCCGATTTCGCCGAACTCATTTTCGATGACCGCGATCCGTTTGCCGTGCTGGCGGGTCAGGATGTGGTTGAGCAGCGTCGTCTTGCCGGCACCGAGAAATCCGGTGAGCACGGTGACGGGAATGCGGGTATCAGCGGCGGGGGCGGCCATAATCCAGATCGATTGAACGAGTAATTGAGTCCCGGAGAGTTAACCGACCGCCACCCGGGAAGCAAACCGAGGTTGAAAGAAGTCGCGGAGGGAACTTGGGAAGTTGAAGGGATTGAATCTGGAAAGCATGAAAGCAGGCGTCGGAACGAAGGCAAAAGTTCAAAGGAAAAAGGCGAAATTGGAACCCCGCATCCAGCATCCAGCATCGCCCCCTATCTCCCATCTCCCATCTCCCATCTCCCATCTCCCATCTCCCATCTCCCATCTCCTCCGCCATCCGCCCTCCCGAACTCCCCGCGCAAATTGTGGCTTGGTCTTGCCGCGTTCCGGGGCTACTTCCGGGGAACACATGCCCGAGCTGCCGGAAGTCGAATGGGTGGTCCGCTCCCTGAACCGGACTCTGCCCGGAAAAACAGTGCGCGACGTTACCGTCCTCCGTCCGCGCCCGCTGCGCCCAACCGCGCCCGATCTCCTTCGCACCACCCTCACCGGTGCCACGACCCAACCCGTGGAACGCCGCGGAAAATTCATGATTTTCCGCTTCACCCAGCCGGGTACCAAAAAGGGTCAAGGCCCGCTCGTCTGTGCGCATCTCGGCATGACCGGCCGGATGGACGTGGTCCCGAATGATGCCCCAATTCCGAAACACCTCGTGGTGTCCCTCGACCTCGGCCGCGAACGGTTCGATTTCGTGGACCCGCGCGGATTCGGCCGCTTCAGCCTCGATGCCACCCCGCTCGACCGCCTCGGCCCCGAGCCGCTCTCCGATGCCTTCACCCCGCCGGTCCTCGCCGAGGCCATGAAAGGATCCAAGCAGGCCATCAAGGTCAGCCTGCTCGATCAATCGCGTCTCGCCGGCGTGGGAAACATCTACGCAAGCGAATCCCTGTTCCTTGCCGGGATCCACCCCAAACGCCCGGCCGGAGGCCTCCGCGAACCGGAATTGGTACGCCTCCACGCCGCGATCCAGACCATCCTCAACGAGGCCATTGCTTCGGGATCCCACGAAACCGCGGATCCCTCGAATCCCCTGTTCTACTACGGCGAGGACGGAGCCTCGGGCTCAAATTCCGGGGCCCAGCGGTTTCGCGTGTACGACCACGCCGGGGAGCCGTGTCCCCGATGCGGAAAACCCATCGAACGCCTGGTCCAAGCCGCCCGCAGCACTTTCTTTTGTGCCGGCTGCCAGCCCTTGCGCCCCGCCGCGGCCAAACGCCGGTGATCCACGAGGAGTTGTCACGGTCCCGACGTTGCGCGACTCAGCGAAGCCGCTATTCTCGGCAAAGTCATGCGCGTCACCAAACTGCTCCACACCCGCTACCGTCTGAACGACCTCGAACGGTCGGTCAAATTCTACAAGGAAGTGCTCGGTCTGGAGGAAGTGCGCCGGCACAAATCCCCGCGCGGATCTGAACTCGTGTTCCTCAAGGCTCCCGAGAGCGAGGAGACCATTGAGCTCTGCCATTTTCCCAATTCCGGCCCGGTCGAAGTGCAGGCCGATCTCACCCATCTCGCCTTCCAGGTGGATTCGCTGGAAGCCTTCGGCGCGCATCTTGCGAAGCTCGGATTGAAGTATTCCGACGGCCCCACCATGAAGCCCGACGGCTCCGGAGGATTCGCCTTCGTCGATGCCCCCGAAGGCTACGAGATCGAATTGATTCAAAAGAGCCCCGCCGCTGCAGCAGGCAACCAGACCTACTGACCCGCCTGCATGATCTGGCGCTGCCGCACATTCACGTATTCCTTTCCGCGGCCCGCCCTGGTCATGGGCATCGTCAACGTCACCCCGGATTCCTTCTGGGACGGCGGCCGGTACCGCGAGCGGAATCGCGCCGTAGATCATGCCCTGGAACTGATCGGCGACGGAGCCGACCTGGTGGACATCGGCGGGGAATCCACCCGCCCCGGCGCGCAACCGGTGAGTGAAGCCGAGGAACTCGAACGGGTGATCCCGGTGATCGAAGCCCTCGCTCCGAAGATTTCCGTTCCGATCTCCATCGACACCCGCAAGCCCGCCGTCGCCCGCGCCGCACTCGCCGCCGGGGCCTCGATCGTCAACGACATAGAAGCCTGCCGTGAGGATTCTGAGCTCTGGGAGGTTGTCGCCGAGGCCGGTGCCGGATACGTTGCCATGCACATGCAGGGAGAACCGAAAACGATGCAACACGCTCCGTCCTACGACGACGTGGCGGGCACCGTCCTTTCCTTCTTCCGCGACCGCCTAACCCGCCTCAAGGCCGCCGGCGTCGAAGCCGCCCAGGTCGTCTTGGATCCGGGAATCGGTTTCGGAAAGTCCCTGGCCCACAACCTCGACCTCATCGCCCGGCTCTCCGAATTCAACACGCTCGAACGGCCCGTTTTGCTTGGGATTTCGCGAAAATCATTTCTGGGCGCGCTGTTGGGCGCCGAGCCCTCGAATCGCCTCGCCGCCGGCCTCGCCTGCACCGATTGGGCACGGCGCGAGGGCGTGATGCTCTTTCGCACCCACGACGTCGCCCCCACGGTTCAGGCGCTCCGCATGACCGAAGCCCTGATGTCCCGGCCCCGGACTTCCACCCCGCCCCGTTCGTGAATTCCCTGTTGCCCATCCTTCAGCAGATTTGGCGGCCCGGTCTGGAGATCCTCCTGATCGCGGTGGGCATCTACACGGTGTTCATGTTCGTCCGCGGCACACGCGGTGCCCCCGTGGTGACTGGCTTTCTCGCCCTGCTCCTGTCGCTCACGCTCCTCACCCGCGTGCTCGATCTGAAGGTCGTCAACGTCCTGCTCAACCAGTTCTTCGGCGTGCTGGCCATCGCCGTGGTTGTCATCTTTCAGCCGGAACTCCGACGCATCCTCGCCGAGTTGGGCAACCTCCCCTTGTTCAACAGCGCCCGCGAACAACGCGAATACGTCGAAGAAATCATCGAGACCGTCGATCGACTTTCGCCCATCCACATCGGTGCGTTGATCGCCCTGGAGCAAAACCAGCAGCTCTCGGAAGTGGTCGAAGGCGGCATCGGGGTGAACTGCGAGCTCACGCCGGAGATGATGGAAACCATCTTCTTCCCGAACAACGCGATCCATGACGGCGGAGTCATCGTTCACGACGGCCGCATCCTCAAGGCCGCGTGCATCTTCCCCCTCACCCAGCGGCAGGACCTCCCGAAATCCGTGGGCACGCGGCATCGTGCCGCCATCGGATTGAGCGAAGAAACCGATGCCATCGTGGTCGTGGTCTCGGAGGAAACCGGTGCCATTTCGTACGCGCACCGCGGAACCCTGGTGAAGGGCATTTCGATTGAGGAACTCCGGGCTTTCCTCACCTCCGTGATCGTGCGGCGCGCCGATTCCCGCGGGAAATGGCAGCGCCTGCTCCCGCTGGTCAACCGCAGCCTTCCCTCGCGCCCGCCGGGCAACAACGCCTGAGCCAAGCCATGTTGCGCGACCTCCTCACCCACAACCCCTGGCAGAAGTTCTTCTCGCTGCTTCTGGCGGCGCTGATCTGGTCCACCGTGCATTTCGGCATCGGACAGGATCCCCGAGTCGAGGACGCTTCGGGCAACCGTCGTTCGTACCAAAATATTCCGATCACGGTCCTGACCACGGCCTCTGATCTCAACCGCTATCAGGTCAGTCCCACCACGGTCAGCCTCACGCTGCGGGGAAGCCCCGAAATCCTGGACCAGCTGCACCCTTCGGAACTGGAAGTGTACGTGAACCTCACCGAGAACTCGCCCCTGCGGATGAAGCGACGCATCCACGTCAACGTTCCGCCGGGCCTGCAAGTCGTCCTCATGCAGCCCGAGGAGGTACAGGTCGATCCCATTTCGCCGCCGAATGGGGCGTCGGGCGGCCGTTGACCCCGTCGGGCGGGCCAAGAATGGGGGCGCTTTGGATCGCTTCTAAGGTTTCCACCTCACCCATTTCGAGTAGACTCCTTCCAGCACATGTCTCAGCCAAAACGAATCTTCGGCACCGACGGCGTCCGTGGACGCGCCAACATTGAGCCCGTGACGGCGGAAACCGCACTCCGGCTCGGTCGCGCCGCCGCGCATGTTTTCAAAAACCTGCACGGCCAGGCCCGCAACCGCGTGCGCTATCGGATCGTCATCGGCAAGGACACCCGCCTCTCCGGCTACATGCTGGAGAACGCCATCTCCTCCGGCGTGCTGTCGATGGGTGTGGACGTCGTGTTCATCGGACCCCTCCCCACGCCCGGCGTGGCGTATGTGACCCGCTCGCTGCGGGCCGATGCCGGCATCGTCATCACCGCCTCGCACAATCCGTACGACGACAACGGCATCAAATTCTTCCGTCCCGACGGCTTCAAACTCGACGACATCGTGGAGAAGCAGATCGAGGACCTGGTCTTCGGCGGCGAGATTGAAAACATCCGCCCCACCGCCAATGAAATCGGCAAGGCGTACCGCATCGAGGACGCCATCGGCCGCTACGTCGAGCACGCCAAGGCCAGCTTCCCGCGCGGCATGACCCTCGAAGGGCTCCGCATCGTGGTCGATTGCGCCCACGGCGCCGCCTACAAGACCACCCCCGCCGTCCTCCAGGAACTCGGCGCGGAATTGATCGTTTTCGGCGCGCAACCCAACGGCACCAACATCAATCACGAGTGCGGATCGATGCACCCGGAGAACCTCTGCCGCAAGGTGCGCGAGTACCGGGCCGACATCGGCATCGCGCACGATGGCGACGCCGACCGCGTGCTGCTCTGCGATGAAAACGGGCAGCTGATCGATGGCGACGACATCATGGCCATCGCCTCGCTCCAAATGCTGGCCGAGGGAACCCTGAGGAACAAAACCCTCGTCACCACCGTCATGAGCAACGCCGGCCTGCGTGCCGCCGTGGAAGCCGCGGGCGGACAGGTGTTGGTCACCCCGGTGGGCGACCGTCACGTGATCGACGCCATGCTCGAGCACGACCTCAATTTCGGCGGTGAGCAGAGCGGTCACCTTATTTTCCGCGACCACAGCACCACCGGCGACGGTTTGGTTGCCGCGCTGCAAATCCTCAGCGCGATGAAGACCCGCGGTGAGCCGCTGTCCAAGTTGGGACGCTGCTGGACCCGCTATCCGCAGCTGGTTCGCAACGTGAAGGTCCGCGTGAAGACCCCGTTCAGCGAGCTCGACGAAGTGGACGACCTCGTGAAGAAGGCCGAAGCCGAAGTGAAGCCGCAGGGCGGACGCGTCCTGCTTCGCTACTCCGGCACCGAGCCCAAGGCGCGCTTGCTGATCGAAGGCCCCGACCGCGCAGTCATGGAACGCTGGTGCACCGAAATCTGCGCCGCGATCCAACGCCAAGTGGGAGCACAATCGTAGGGCGCGGAGTCCAAAGTCTAAGGTCCAAAGTCCAAAGTTACGGCGGCGCCATCAGCGCCGCCTCTTTGTTGTAGCCGCCGCCGGAAGAAGGCGGATCACCCGCCCGTCCGAAGTCGCACGCGCGTGCATTGGGTCACGCCAACGGAAGCCCGCGCCTATCCGCTTTTGGAGTGCGGCGGGAAGCGCAGCGCCACGCCGCTTTGCTCAACGCCCACCCGCAATCCGAAGCCCAGAAACCGCAGAGGCACAGAGAGGGGATTGAATCTGGAAAGCATGAAAGCAGGCGTCGGAACGAAGGCAAAAGTTCAAAGGAAAAAGGCAAAATTGGAACCCAGCATCCAGCATCCAGCATCATTCCGCCCCCCATCTCCCATCTCCCATCTCCCATCTCCCATCTCCCATCTCCCATCTCCCATCTCCCATCTCCTCCGCCCTTCCCCAAAAACACGCACGGGGTGGAACGCCTTCGCGTCCCACCCCGTTTGCATTCGCCGAGTAAAAGCTCGGGGATCGATAGCGTGATCAGCGGAGATCCACCTTGATCGAGTGGCGATCCAGCGTGGAGCCCTCGTCGTGCGCGAGCTGGGTCAGGGCCTTGTTGTAGTCCGACAGGGCGCTGATCTCAGCCGTCTGCGCAGTGGTCAAATCGCGCTGGAACTGCAGCACCTGGTAGTTGGTGCTCTTGCCGCTCTCCAGCTTCTTCTGCTCCGCATCCAACGCCGCCTCGGCGTACTCGCGGGCCTGGCGCGTGGCTTTGATCTTCTCGGCCGCGCTTTCCACCGCGCGAATGTCGTTGTCGATCTGGATCATGATCGACTGCTCGGTCTGCTTGAACTTCAAGAGCAGCTGCTCCTGCTGGAGCTTCGACTTCTTGTAGTTGTTCCGGGCGGAAAGGTTGTCCAGCGGGATGGTCAGCTTGATGCCCCAGGAATAGTTGGGGTTGTTGCGATTCGCCAACTCGTTGATCGCAGGTCCCACTTCAGTGCTGCGACCCGTCACGCCGTAGCTGCCCGACAAATCGAGCTGCGGGAACAGCTGATTGCGGTTGTAGCGCAGGGTCACCTTCTGCTGCTCGAGAGTGATCTTCTGCTGCTGATAGTCCGGGCGCTTGTCAAAGGCCCGACCCCAGCTGTCCTTGCGGTTCACCACCACCTTGGGAATTCCAAGCTTGGCCGAGGGCGTGAGCATGGTGTCCGCCGAGCTCGCAAAATCCTCGTCGAGCAACCGCTTCAAGGCGCGTTCGTCGTCCGCGAGATTCTGCCGGCCGGTGACCAGGTCCGACTGCCGACGCGCCACTTCCGCCTCGGCGGACTTGGCTTCGAGGGGCGCCATCGCTCCCACTTCCACGCGCTTGCGGGTCTCGAACAGGAACCGCTCGGCGACTTCGAGTGCCTTCAGCTGCACCTGCACGTTTTCCGAGGCGCTGATCAAATTGTAGTACGCCACTTCGACGTCACGGATGGTGTCGATCACCTGACCGCGGACCGTCTCGTAATTGCTCTTCAGCGTCAGGCGGTTCAACGCGATGGTCCAGCGGGTCGCGTCGATCCAGCCGTTCTTGAGCAGGGGCTGGGTCAGGTTGATGCCGGCATCGGGCGAATAGTCGAACGAGCCCACCTGGCCTCCGGGGAGAATCGTGGTCTGGTTCCGGCGGACATCCCCGTAGAAATCGTAGCGCAGACCGGTGGGCAGGTAGCCGCCGAGACCGGTGGTGTAGGTGTCGCTCCAGTTCTCGTTGGAAGGCGGATTGAAGGTGGCCGACGGCACCGAAAGGGACTCGCTGCGACCGAACCGCTGACCCGCGCTGGTGAAGAATGTCGGGTCGTACGGGGCATACGACGAGCTCAGGTCCAGATCCGTGATCCGGGGGCCGAAGCGCTGCAGCTTGATGTCGAAGTTGTGCTTCAGCGCGAGCTGGATGCAGTCCTCCAAGGACACGGGCTTCTGAGAGATCTCAGCCGTGGAAAAGAAAGGGACTGCCGACACTGCGGCAGCCGCCAGCAACGGACGCAACTTCATGATTGGTAGAGCGTGGTCTTTTTGCACAAACGGGTCAAACCCGAGTTTGGAACAGAGGGATAGACCCACACCCGACGCTTTCAGTTTCAGCAAAATTCAGCCCCACCCGGGAAGTTCCGGCCAAATCCGCTCGCCCGTTACGGCCCGGCAACATTCCAACGCGGAAACAAAGGCATCTTCGTGAAATCCGTACCGGAAATAGCTCCCGGCAAAGGACACCGCCTGCCCCGGCGACCGCCGGTTCAACCCCGGCAATTCCGCCTGCGCCCGCGCCGCGCCCACGCTGAAGAGCGGATGCTCGTAGGCGATCTCCCGGTGGATCTTCGCCCGATCCACCGTGTTGCCGGCATTGATCGAGACGTAATAATTGCGATCCGCCCGCAGCCCCTGGAGTTTGTTCATCCAGTACACGGTTTGAGGACGCACCACGCCATCGGCATCGGGTCCCTCGATCCGGTAATTCCAGGCCGACCACGCCAGCCGCGTCTTCGGCATCACCGCATCGTCCGAATGGATCGTCGCCAGATTCGGCTGGTACCGGAATTCCGACAACAAGCGCCGCTCCACCGGATCCGCCCCCTCCCCCAGCAACCGCAGGGCCTGATCCCCGTGCGTGGCGAGGATCACGCGGTCAAAGCGCTCCGGCTCCGTCGCGCCGCCTGCGAACCGCAGCTCCACGCCGCCTGACGCGAGACGGACCACCGAGGTCACGGGCCGGTTGAGCCGGATCCGATTCTCCAGCCCGGGCAGCCGACGCAATCGTCGCACGTACTCGCGCGCGCCGCCGTCCACCGTCCACCACGGATGCTGCGTGTGGAGCCCGAGAAAGCCGTGGTTGTGGAAGAACCGGATCAGCGTCATCGCCGGGAACTCCAGCATCCCGTCCGGCGGCGTGCTCCACACCGCGCTGCTCATTGGCACCAGGTACCAATTAAGGAAATCGTCCCCGTATCCCCGCACCCGCACGTATTCGCCGAGCGACATCCCCTTCCACTGCGGATCCTCCAGCGCTGGCACGGCCTCGGAATTGAACCGGTTCACCGCCAGAAGCATTCGATAAAACCGGGGACGCAGCAGATTGCGTCGCTGCGCAAACAGGTGGTTGAGGCTCGATCCGCAGAATTCCAGTCGCTGGGGAACGTGCTGCACGCTGAAACTCATGTCGGTGGGTTTCACCGGGACATCCAGCTCGGAAAACAGGCGGCACAAATGCGGGTACGTCACCCGGTTGAACACCATGAACCCGGTGTCGAACGAAACCGTCGGCGCGCCCGCGCATGCGCCTGCGGGGCCCGAGGCGGAGACGTCGATCGTATTGGTATGGCCGCCCGGGTAATCCGCCTGTTCGAACAGGGTCAGATCGAACCGATCCTGAAGAAAATAGGCGCAACCGAGACCGGCGATTCCTGTTCCGACAATGGCAATCCGGGGACGCGACATTCGTGGCGAGAATACCACCAATCCGGTTTTAGGCGAGAGCTGGGTTGAGACCAAAGTCCAAAGTCCAAAGTCCAAAGCCGAAATCGAATCACGGCGGCGCAGCAACGCCGCCCTACGTTCCGTTGGTAGGGTCAGAGCTGCCGCTCTGCCCCATCTACAAAACGACCAGCGCCAGCGCCGTCGTTGCCCTCCGCCCGTCCGAAGTCCGGGGCATGAAAACCGCAGAGACGCAGAGGCGCAGAGAAGGAATTGAATCTGGAAAGCATGAAAGCAGGCCTCGGAACGAAGGCAAAAGTTCAAAGGAAAAAGGCGAAATTGGAACCCCGCATCCAGCATCCAGCATCATTCCGCCCCCCCTATCTGCCATCTGCCATCTCCCATCTCCCATCTCCTCCGCACTTCCCCATCCCCGTAGCCGCCGCCGGAAGAAGGCGGATCACCCGCGCGTCCGAAGTCGCACGCGCCTGCATTGGGCCACCCCAAGGTAAGCCCACGCCCAACCCCTTTTGGAGTGCGGCGGGAAGCGCAGCGCCACGCCGCTTTGCTCAACGCCAACCCCGCGCCCCCACGTCGAAGCCGAAGAGATCAAGTCACGGCGGCGCAGCAACGCCGCCCCACCTTCCGTTGGTAGGGTCAAAGCTGCCGCTCTGCCCCATCTACAAAACAACCAGCGCCAGCGCCGTCGTTGCGCCGCGTCGGCTTCCCCTTCAACCCTTCAACTCTTCAACTCTTCAACTCTTCAACTCTTCAACTCTTCAACTCTTCAACTCTTCAACCCTTCAACTCTTCAACCGCCGTTTCCAGCATCAACCCTTCACCGCCTGCTTCCCCACATGCTTCTCCTCATTGTACGCCTCAGCCGGCACGGGCCGCAGATCCCAGATCAGTCCGGTCCACGACATCACGCGCAGCAGGTAGTAGGTGATGTCCAACTCCCACCAGTAGAAGCCCTGGCGGACGCATCCCATGTGCTGGTGATGGTTGTTGTGCCAGCCCTCGCCGAGGGTCACGAGCGACAGCAGGAAGCTGTTCCGTGAGTCATCCCCCGTTGCGTAACGCTTGCGACCGAACACGTGCGACAGCGAGTTGATGCACGCCGTGCCGTGGAACAAAAAGGTGGTGCTGATGAAAAAGCCCCACACCAGCAGCTGCCCGCCCGAGGTGTGCAGCCCGGGGAAGAAGTGGTTGATCAGCTTGCCCGAGAAGAACAGCAGCACCGCGAACAAAATGGGCACCAGCGTGTCGTACCGATTTAGGAACACCAGTTCGGGAAACTTCGCGAGATCCTTCACCCGGCGGTAATCGGTCGGGAAATTGCGCGTGCTGGTGATCCAGCCGATGTGCGCCCAGAGGAACCCCTGCTGACGCGGCGAGTGCTTGTCCTCCACCTCGTCGGAGTACTGGTGATGATGCCGGTGCGTCGCCGCCCACCACAGGGCCCCGCGCTGGACGCAAATGCCGCCCCACAGCGCCATGACGAACTGCCAGGCCCGCGAGGTGGAAAAGGTCCGGTGCGAGAAATACCGGTGGAAGAAGCCGGTCACCGCAAACATGCGGAAGAAATACAGGAACACCGCGAGCCCCACCGCGAACGGACTCCATCCGGTCCAGATCACCCCGAGGCAACCGGCGTGCAGGATGATGAACGGAACGGTGCGAACCCATTCCACGCGATGCGGCTTCTCTTTGAGCTGCTCCAGCTCCTTCGATCCAAAGTCCGAATCGAACCAATGGATGAGCGAGATCAAGGCAGTCCGGAGCGCGGACAACGGGCGAAGTGCCACTTGTGCAGACATTGACGCAAAAACGATCAGTCAGACGAATCAACTGCGGTACAACAACCCCGGGCCAGGATCGTCCACCGCCGGCACCAGGAATCGAAAATCGGCACAAGCCCGATTTGTGATGACAGCCTCGCACATTTCCCCTCCGGACACCAGCCCCCTGTTTGTCACAAACTGCTCTGATGTTGTCCATTGCGCCGCCGAATCCGGTCAGCCCTCGCCCGACTCCTTCGCCCTCGGATGCGCGTCCTCGTAAACGCGTTTCAGGCGGTCGAGCGTGAGGTGCGTGTACACCTCCGTGCTGGCCAGCCGGGCGTGCCCCAGCATCTCCTGCACCCCGCGCAAATCCGCCCCCCGATTCAGCAAATGCGTGGCGAAACTGTGTCGCAACTTGTGCGGCGTCAGCGCCGGATCCAGCCCCGCGGCGGCGAGGTACAACTTGAGCCGACGCTGGAACACCCGGGGCGACAACGGATCGAACGGCTCCCCGCCCGATGGAATCAGCGGCACGTCCGGCGATTCCGGACGCCCGATCCGCTCCGCATACGCCCGGATCGCCGCCAGGGCCGGTTCTCCGATCGGCACCCAGCGCTCCTTGCGTCCCTTGCCCAACACCCGCACCCGACGCCCCGCGGCATCCAAATCCCCCACCGTCACCCCGCAGGCCTCGCTGATACGCAATCCCGACGAGTAGAGAATCTCCAGCATCGCCGCATCCCGAAAGAACGGCACCGCATCCGGCGGCTCCTGAGATTGGGTTTGAGCTTGGGGTTGGGTTTGGGAAGAGGCTGCAGCGCTCGACAATCGCTTCCACTCCGCCATGGGGGCGTTCAGGAGCTGGACCGCCTGCTCCTCGGTCAGGAAGCGCGGCAGCATCTTGGGGCGACGCGGCAAGGCCAGCCCGCGCACCGGCCAGGGTTTGATCAAGCCCTCGCGGAGCAGGTACCGATGCAACGTCCGGAGCGCGCTGAACCGCACGCGAATTGACGATGGCCCGAGCCCCTGACGGGCCAGCTGGCGGAGGTACTGGCGGAACTCATCCCGCTCCAAACCGGTCCAATCCCGATCTGGGCGACTGGTCGAGCGTCGCCAATCGGCAAATTCGAGGATCGCCTGCCGATAATTTCGAACCGTGTATTCCGAGAGGCCCCGACCGGCCCCAAGATGCTGTAAAAAGGCCTCTACGACGGGATCCGGTGAATCTGTGGGAGAGGCTGGAGCGGTCACGCGGAGCGACAGTAGCGGCAAAAGAATGTGGGATTCAGGAAAAAACCGCTTGAGCCCAAGGCCCTGCGTTTGCATTCATTCACGCCCGCCGCGGACCGCGGCGCTGCAGGCCGTGGTAGGATACCCAAGTGGCCAACGGGGGCAGACTGTAAATCTGCTGGCTTACGCCTTCACTGGTTCGAATCCAGTTCCTACCACCACTTTCCCTCTCCGGAATCGCAAGATTCCGGAGAGGTTTTTCGTTTCTAGGCCGATCGAGCAATACGCCCCAAAGATCCACCTTTCCCCGTGCTTGAATTGTCTCTCCCGTGATTAAAACGGAGCCTCCCAAGGATCGCACCGAAAGCTGCGATGGCGCGTCGGGCCAAAACCGCCCGACGCGGGCACCGAGAAGTCATGTTTTAGGACCGAATAGGAACAATAACGACGACAATTTGCTCGCCACAACAAACCCTCGATCGGCTGGATTTCTGGGTCCGGAAGGTCGCTTTTACCCGCTTAGTGAACCGAGCAAAGGAGGCGAAATGGGGAACCGAAAAAGAGCCAAAGGGTCCCCGTTCGGAACTGAGCATCAGACTCCCCTAAACGGAAGCAAGTTCAGGGTTCAACATCGGAATCGACTCCGAACCGTGGGGAAAACCATCCAAAAGCGCTCACTTTCCCGCGTTTACTTCTGCTCTTGAACCCGAGTGGTAAATTCCCATCGGAGAATCCCCAACCCGCAGCCAAATCGCAATGGCTTAGGCTCGATCCCATCCGCGTCAGCTACCCCCAAAATTCGGCTCGACAAAGGAAGCTTTTAACCAACTCTCAGAAACGGTCTTACCATTATAATCGAGAAGAGGAGCCTGAATTTTGGACCGATCAACCTGCCCGAAAGCCGGAAGTCATTGATCTGCTAACCATGTATTTGGGCACAACAACGCATGCGATTCGAGCTGACCCCATTCAATCGAAACTGTAGTGACGAAGAGTTGCTTCAGAATGTGCGAGATGTTGCGGCTGCTCTGAAAAAGTCTTCGATCACGATCGCGGAGTACACGGCACACGGAAGATTTCATCCAAGTACACTAATTAATCGGTTTTCAGGATGGAGCAAAACCCTAGAGCTAGCCGGTTTAGAAATTGCGCGATTCAATGGCGGAGTCTCGCCTGACCTCGCGCTGATCGACCTTCAAGAAGTTGCTTCGCGACTTGGAAAAAAGACCCTAACCCAAGACGAGTATCGTGCACACGGACGATGGAGCACCAGTCCGCTCGTGCATCATTACGGGACATGGCTCAAAGCTCTGCGCGCAGCAGGTCTACAGGAATCTCGTTCGTACCGGGTTCCAGACGAAGTTCTTTTCGCAAATTTACAACAAGTTTGGGAGGCACTTGGCCGCCAGCCGAAATACTCGGAGATCGCAAAACCTCTTTCGGATTACGCTGCCGGCACCTATGCGCAACGTTTCGGTTCATGGAGAGCCGCACTCGAAGCATTTGTCGCCGCTGCTACCTCACAAAATGAGGCACTTGAGGAACAGATGCCGGTTGATCCGTCGCCCGCCGCGCAGAAGCCAATACCGGTCCGAAGAACCTCGCGCGCTATTGGATGGAGCTTACGATATCGCGTGTTAAGCAGGGATAGATTTCGATGCGTGCTTTGTGGTGCAGCTCCAGCTTTGCAGCCAGGGGTCGTCCTTCACGTAGATCATACTATCCCTTGGAGTAAAGGCGGTGAAACAGTCCTCGAAAATCTCAGGGCAACTTGCGATCGGTGCAACATTGGCAAGAGCGACCTCACTTTAGAAAAATAAATCAATCGTCACGTTAAGCAAACTCGGCTTAATGAGTCCGTGCTGGCTTTCAATATTTAGGCATCCGGAGCAGTTTGGGATCGAATCTAGGTCACGCCCGAATCCGTAGAAACTACCATTCGCATTCTGATAAGATGCCGAGAATTCCGGCATCTAACGAAACCTAAAGCGATTTGCCATGAAAGCCAGTTCCGAGTCCACTGTCAGCACCTGACAGAGCCTTAGATGCAAGGCGATCAAAAACTTCTCATCTTCAAATGAAACTTCTCATCGAAACACAGGCTAATCCAATCGGCAGCGAAGTGCTGGCCAGAATTTCAATCGTTCGACCAATCCTTACCGCACTCCTTGCCGGTATAAAACTTGAGGTCCTAGCAGTTCATTGAAAAACCCGAAGATTCTAATGAATCGTGGTTTTCGTGGTTCGTCTGAATTGAATGCGTGGAGCTGTTGATCCTCAGGCCGATATGTTCTGCCTGATTTCTCCTGAAAGCCGGGTCCCGAAGGACCATCCGCTGCG